>NZ_JBVHPV010000008.1:0-337302 GCF_055567715.1 Streptomyces sp. NPDC026377 | reverse complement strand
GGGGGGGGGGGGGGGGGGGGGGGGGGGCGGGGGGGGGGGGGGGGGGGGGGGGGGGCGGCCGGCGGGGGGGGGGGGCCCCCCCCCCCCGGGGGGGCCCGGGGGCGCCCCCCCCCCGGCCCCCCCGACGTGGGAGACCGGCCTGCCGGTCAGCGGCGGCCCTTCAGCCGTTCCACCGCAGCGACGCCGACCGCGGCGAGCGCGATCTGGATGGCGAGTTCGATCCAGTCGATGCCCTTGGTGTCCGCCACGTCCAGGGCGGCGGCGATGGCGGTACCGATCAGAGCGGCGATGATACCGACGGCGATGGTCCACAGGATGCCGGTGTGCTGGCGGCCAGGCAGGGCGAGGCGGCCCAGAACGCCGATGACTGCGCCGATGATGATGGCGGTGATGATGCCGGAGATCTCCATGCCGTCCCTTCCTCGAAGTCGTTCGCTGCTCGGATGCCCGCGCGACGGGTGCTCACACACCCTGTCCTCGTGGAAGATGCCCCGGCCGCCATGTCCCCCGGGGGCCGCGGTGCCTACAGTTCCAGGAGGGGCTCCAGAGCACGGAGTGCCGCGCGGACCTCGTCCAGGGGCAGTGCGCTTTCGCGGTCCAGGACGAGGTAGATGAAGAGGCCGCCCTCCCGCAGCCGCAGCACGGGGCGGATCATGTGGAGCTCGGTGCCGAGCGTGATCAGGATGTCCTCGACACTGTCCGGGGCGTAGCCGAGGAGCTCCAGGGTGTAGAGCTTGGCGCGCATCACGTCGCTGTCCCCGTAGGCGACCTTGTCCATGTCCAGCCCACTGCCGCGATCGAGGGAGCCCAGGACCCGGCGCTGCCGGAAGTCGACCACTGCCACCCCGGTGGCCCCGCCGATCGACAGTGCCTTCTGCAATACCGTCTCGATGGTGTCCATACCCGCCCCAATCCAGCCGCACCCTTGCCCCGGCCACCTCGGGCCGCAGGCACCCTAGCGGACGGATCACTCCTCGCGCGCCGCCGGGAGGGGGCGCCCGGAGTGGGGCCCGAACCGTCCGCGCCGGCCGCGCGCCGGACGCGGCCCCCTGGTCCGGGTGGGGATCGACCGGCCGCCGGTGCCGTACGCGGGCTCGCGCTCCGGGCGAGGGCCGGGTGCGGCCGTTCGGGTGACGGTCCTGGCGGGACGACGGTCGCTCCGGCACCGGGGCGTGTCCATCACGCGCGGTGATCGTTGACAGTTCATGAAAAAGATCATCGCTGCCACGGTCTTGACCCTGTCCGCTCTGGGACTGGCAGGCCCGGCCCACGCCCACGGCCTCCCCACGGCCGCTCCCGCCTCTGCCCCGCAGGCCGACAGCGGCCCGCCGTGGCCGTACGCGGACTGCCTCAAGGCCGCCCGGAACAAGGGCGAGAGCCGGAGTTACGCCAAGTGGCACTGCGACCAGCTGGTGATCAAGGGCTGGGTCAAGCGCCCCAAGCGGTAGGGCTCGTCGGCAGGGCTCGCCGGAATAGAGCTCCTCGCGCTGAGGACGGGCGCGGTCTGGGGGAAACAGGCGTGGGCCGGTCGGCTCCCGCGTCCCACCGCCGCGCCCCTTCGCTGTCCGGCGGCGGTCGGCCGACGTCCGACGGGTTCACCCGCACCGGGCCTCGTCACGCTCCGCGCATGCCCCGGCCCGGCAGCCCCGCGTCCGGTGGACGACGCCTTTGTGCCCAGAGGACCAGGACCACCGAGCACACCGCCGCGGCCGCGCACCACGTCGAGATGTACTCCTGCCGCCACAGCGCGACGGACACCGCGGCTCCCACGGCGACCAGGACACCGAGCAGGACCAGGCCGCGGTCGCCGGACAGGAGCAGGGAGCCGATCGTGGCGAGAAGGTAACCGCCCACGACCAGTTCCGGCTGCGGCAGACCGAGGGCGTACCCGACGGTGTGCCCGCGGATGTCGGCCGTCACGGTGCGCGTCGCCAGCGCGTGGGCGAGCGCCGCTGCCGTCGCGAGCCCTGCCGCCAAGGGGATGAGCAGACGGCGGCGGGCGCTCGGCGGCGCGGCGCAGAGCACGGCCGCCGGTACCCACAGTGCCAGCAGGGGCAGCGCTATGACGGCCCAGGCCACCGTGGCGGCCCCGGTGCCGCCGTCGTTGTGCCAGACCGCGGCTTCGACGATCTGGTGGCTCCCCAGAAGAAGCGGCAGCGCGGCCAGGGGTACGTCACGGGGGCGCCGGGCGGCGAGGGTCACCGAGACGACGCCGACGGCCGCGATGCCCGTACCCGCGACGAGGTCGGCTGTGGCACTCCAGCACATGGGAGCCACGGTACGGCTCCTGGGGCGCGTGTGGGCGCCGACGGAAAGACGGTGAGGTGTTCCGGCCCGGGCTAAGGACGGTGCTCGCTGCTCGCCGCGCCCTGACGGACGAGCCGGTCGGGCCCGTCCGCCAGGTGTGTGCCGGTGGGGCGGATCAGAAGCCGTCGACCTCGGCGACCGTGAAGGGGACGGGGGTGCCCGCGCCGAACGGGCCACCCTTGTCGTACTGGGAGCGGGCGACCAGCAGGTGCCCACCGGAGCGGATGACAGCGGTGGGGATCTGGAGGTCGGTGCTGGTGAGGACGGCTTCCTGGGTGACGGACAGGGCGCCGTACGAGACCTTCAGACGCACGAGGGTGTTCGTGCGGTTGAGCGCGGCCCAGAGCGTGCCGCCCTGGTAGAAGAGGCCGTCGGAGTTGGTCAGGGAGATGCCGGGGACCGCGGTGACGGCACCGGTGTCGGTGGCGATGCGGTAGAGCGCGCCGGTCGTGGTGTTGGCGGTCAGGAGGGCTCCGCCGTCCACGTACGCGATGCCATTGAGGTTCAGGCCGGTGTGCTGGGTGTACGCCGCGGGCGTGCCGGTGAGGTCGCGCCAGATGTCGAGCGGAGTGTCGGCGGTCGTGGCCGCGGCGAACTGCTGCGGGGTGACTCTGTAGACGGCGGGGTTGAAGGAGTCGGTGAGGTAGGCGGTGCCGTCGGGGCCGAACGTGAGGTCGTTCACGCCGCCGGAGGCGAAGGGGATGTGGAAGCGGGCCAGGCGGATACCGGTCGTGTCGTCGTACACGGTGACCGAACGGTCCGTTCCGCCGGAGACCCACAGCCGGCCGAGCTTGTCGGCCTTCACACCGGCCGCGTGGGCGCGCCCGTCGGTGCCCGCCGGGAGGAAGACCGAGGCCTTGGTGCTGCCTGCGGGCACGCGCAGCACGGAGCCGTCGCCGTAGGAGGAGACGAACAGGTCGCCGGTGAGAGCGTCTTGGGTGAGGCTCTCCGGGTAGACCTTGTCTCCGGGGAGGGTGTCCGCGGTCTGGATCGTGGGCGCGGCCAGGGCGGTGCCGGTGGTGAGGACGGCGGCGCACAGGGCGGCCGCGCCGCCCACGGCGAGGCGGTTCAGACGGGTGCGGAGCCGGGCTCCGGCGTTGAGGGACATGGTGATGCGGTTCCTCTCGATTGGTTGGTTGCTGGTTGGTGGGTCCGTGTGGTGGGGGATCTCGGCGGCCGTCACCGGTGTGAGCGGCGGTACGGGGCGTCACTGACGGGCGGCCGGTGGATTCTGGATCGCTCGGCGTCGGCGTCCCGGGTGTGGTGGTTCTCCGGGTCAGCCGACCGGTGCGGCCATCGCCGGTTCCGCGGCGCACAGGGCCAGCAGGGCCGTGGCGGTTCCCCCGCCGGGCAGCGCGCGTACGGCTCGGAGCACCGCCTCGACGCGCTCTGCCGGGAGCGCGGTGCCGGCCGAGAGCTGGAACTTGTGCTCCTTCTCCGCGGCGGACAGGGGTGCGTCCGGGCCGCCTTTGCTGGTGTCGACGCGGATCTCGTGGCTCTGTCCGTCGCGAGTGCGCACGCGCAGGACGGCCGGCAACCGGGAGGGGAAGAGGCGGTCGAGGCCGGGATCGGGCACACAGCGGATCACCCCGGCGAGCGCGCGCAGTGCGGGGTCGTGGGCGGCGGCGTCGGTGAAGTCGTCGAACCAGACGCCGAGTCCGCCGCCGCCGAGGAGCGCGGTGGCCACGGTGAAGGGGCCGGAGAAGGCCGCCGCGTAACCGGTGGCGGGGGCGGCCTTGGCGGCCGGGGGCTCGCCGATCGTGCGGTGCATGGCCGAGGGGACGCGCAGTTCGCCCTCGACGACGTCCTCGGCGCGGATGCCCTGGGCCCGCAGGCGCAGTGCGGCGTCGATGCCGGGGTGGGTGAAGTGGTTGCACGGATAGGGCTTGACGATGATCTCGCTGGTCTCCCAGCGTTCGCCCAGGCCGTCGAGGACGGCTTCGGGCCGGGCCCGGTCGCCGCACCAGGCCTGGAAGAAGCCGAAGCGGCCCTCCAGGACGGTGGGCGGGCCGGTGATGCCGGCCTGGGCCAGCTGCGCGGCGGCCACTCCCGCCTGGGCCGCCCAGCCGCAGTGGACGCGCTTGACGGTTCCGCCGGTGCGGTTGGCCTCCAGCAGGCCCGCGCCGGTGCTCGCGGCGATGCCCAGCGCTGCGGCGATGACGTCCTCGTCGCCGCCGAGCAGCATGGCGGCGGCGACGGCCGCGCCCAGGGTGCCGCAGATGGAGGTGGCGTGCTGCCCGCGTTCGAAGAACAGCGAGTTGCCGAGGTCCGGGTCGTAACCGGCGATGCCGAGCCGGATGCACACCTCGGTGCCGACGGTGATGGCGTCGAGCAGCCGCGGGCCGTCGGCGCCGGTCGTCTCGGCGACCGCGAGCGCGGCCGGGATCACGGAGGCGCTGGGGTGCAGGACCGACAGCATGTGGGAGTCGTCGAAGTCCATGGCGTGTGCCAGGGTTCCGTTGACCAGGGCGGCCGCGGGCGCGGCCAGTGTCTCGGTCGAGCCGATGACGTGGGAGGTGCCGGTGCTGCCCCAGGCACGGGCGACGGCGAGGACGGCTTCGGGGGCCGATTCGCCGATGGCCAGGAGACTGTTGCCCAGGCAGTCGAGGACCCGCTCGGCGGCTTCGGCCCGCAGCCGTGGGGTGAGACCCCGGTCACGTGACTCGACGGCGAACGCGGCGAGTTGATGAACCAGGGGCGTCTCGGCCCGGGCGGCGGCCTGGGTGGCGGGCGTCGTCATCGGGTCCCCTCCTCGGTGGAGTCGGTGAGGACCGCCAGGGGGCGCACCGGGGAGCCGGTACCGCCGGTGATCTTCAGCGGGCTGAGGACGAACAGGAACTCGGCCGCACCGGCGGTGGCCAGCGTCTCCAGGTTCATGTGTTCGATGAGGTGCACGCCGCGGTCGACGAGCAGCATGCGGTGTACCGGCAGCACCGCGTGCCCCTGGCCCGCGGGGATCTGCTCGACGGCGGTGGTGTCGGCGCCGATGGCGCGTACGCCGCGGTCGGCGAGCCAGGCCGCCGCGTCCACGGTGAGGCCGGGCACGCCGGTGGTGTGCCCGATGTAGGCGTCCGCGTCGCTCCACTTGCGGGCCCAGCCGGTGCGTACCAGGCACACGTCGTTCGCGGCGGGCATGGCGCCCGCGCGCCGGGCGGCCTGTTCCAGGTCGTCGGCGGTGATTCCGTAGCCGGGGTCGAGGACGTCGGTGCCGTGGGCTGCGGCGACGTCGAGGAGTACGCCGCGGCAGACCATGGGCGGCACGGTGTCGATGCCGTGGACGGTGAAGCGTCCGCCCTGCTGGGCCTCGGCGGCGTCATGGCCGCCGAAGAGCTTGCCGTGGTGGGAGGCGTGCGAGAGCGCGTCGATGTGGGTGCCGACGTGGCCGCCGGTGACGATGAGCTCGTTGGCGGCGGAGCTGCCGTCCGGCCGGACCCCGTCGCCGTGGCGGCGCAGCAGCGCCATCTTGAAGCCGGGGTGGTTGGGGGAGCACGGCATGCCGTTCTCCAGGGGCTGGGCGAGGTCGTGGACGACCGTCCCGGCACTGATCGCCCTCAGCAGGGGATCGGTGGCGGTGTTCCGGGGCGGCGGGGTGTCGGGCATGGGGGGACCTTTCAGGTGCGGGGGAAGGGGATGAGGGGTGCTTCGGCGGAGGTGTGCGAACGGGTGCGGTGGCGCCCGGCGCGCGAGGCGGTGTGTGACACACCGTCAGAAGTTTGCGGAGGTCTACCGAGCGGGTGACGCGAGCACCGCTTCGGCCGCGGCGAGCACCGCGCGGGCGTTGGCGAGCAGCGGCGGGGCGACGGCGCGGCCGTCCTCGGTGACGAACACCGACGACCCGGCGTCCGGCCGGGCCGCGGCCGCGGCCAGCAGGGCACGGGCTTCGGCGACCTCGTCGGGGGAGGGGGTGAACACTTCGTTGATCACCGGGAGTTGGACGGGGTGGACGGCGAAACGGCCGAGGTAGCCCATGCGGAGCCCGTCCAGGCAGGAGCGGCGCAGCCCCTCGGGGTCGTCCAGGCGCGGGTAGACACTCATGGCCGGGCTGACCAGGCCCGCGGCGCGGGAGACGAAGACGCAGCGCACGCGGGCGGCGTCCATGGTGGGGCCGTCGAAGTCGGTGCGCAGGTCGCCGCGGAGGTCGTTCTCCCCGAGGCCGATGCGTTGCAGACGGGGCGTGGCGTGGGCGAGGTCGCTCATCGCCTCGACGCCGAGCGCGGACTCGACGAGGATCTGCACCCCCGCGTCGCTGCCCGCCTCTTCCAGCCACCGGGCCGCGTCGCGGATCTGCTGCGGGTGCTCCACCTTGGGCAGCCGGACGGCCGCGAGGCCGGGCAGGGCGACGGCGTGTATGTCGTCGCGGGCGAGGCCGCTGGCGGTGGAGTTGACGCGGACGTACGTGGGTTTGGGCGGGGCGGAGGAGAGGATCTCGGCGGCGGCGCGGCGGGCCCGGTCCTTGCTGTCGGCCGGTACGGCGTCCTCCAGGTCGAGGACGACGGCGTCGGCCTCGCTCGCGTACGCCTTCTCCACCACACGCCCCTTGTGGGCGGGGACGTAGAGGTAGCTGCGGTGCACGGCGGCGGTCATATGACTCTTCTTTCGCTGAGTGCGGCCAGTTCCTCGGGGCCGAGGCCGAGTTCGCCGAGGATGTCGGCGGTGTGCTCGCCCAGGCGGGGGCCGGCCGAGCGCACGGCGCCGGGGGTGTCGGAGAGCCGGAAGGCGACTCCTGGCATGCGGATCGTGTCCAGTTCCGGGTCGGGGACGGAGACGATGGAGCCGCGGGCGGTGATCTGCGGGTCTTCGAGGACGTCGGCGAAGTCGTAGACGGCTCCGACGGCGGCCTGGGCCTCTTCGAAGCGGTGGACGACGTCGTCGCGGGTGCGTTCGGCGATCCAGCTGCCGACAGCCTCGTCCAGTTCGTCGGCGTGCCGGGCGCGGTCGGCGCCGGTGGCGAACCAGGGCTGTTCGGCGAGCTCGGGGCGGCCTACCAGGCGTACGACGCGCTCGGCGATGGAGAGGGTGGTGGCGGAGACGGCCACCCAGTGGTCGTCCTTGGTGCGGTACACGTTGCGCGGCGCGTTGTTGGGCGAGCGGTTGCCCTGGCGGGTGGGCATGATGCCGGTCAGGTCGTAGGTGGCCAGCGGGCCGCCGAGGACGCCGAGCATCGACTCGACGATGGAGCAGTCCACGACCTGACCGCGGCCGGTCGCCTCGCGGGCGCGCAGGGCGGTCAGCGCGGCGAAGGCGGCGGTGAGTCCGGCGACCGCGTCGGCGAGCGGAAAGGACGGCAGGGTGGGCGGCCCGTCGGGGGTGCCGGTGAGGTGGGCCAGTCCGCTCATGGCCTCGCCGACCGTGCCGAACCCGGGACGGCGGGCATAGGGGCCGGTCTGGCCGAATCCGGTCATCCGCAGCAGCACCAGGCGCGGGTTGTCGGCGCTGAGGGAGGGGTAGTCCAGGCCCCAGCGCTCCAGGGTTCCGGGGCGGAAGTTCTCCACGATGAGGTCGGCGTCGGCCGCGAGACGCCGGAAGAGGTCCTGGCCCTCCTCGGTGTGCAGGTCCAAGGTGGCGGAGCGCTTGTTGCGGGCCACGACCTTCCACCACACGGGGACGCCGTCGGCCTGCGCGCCGTAACGGCGGGCGGGGTCACCGTCGGGGTGCTCGATCTTGACGACGTCGGCGCCGTAGTCCCCGAGGAGGGTGGCGGCGAAAGGGCCGGCGAAGAGGGTGGCGGTGTCGATGACTTTCAGCCCGGCGAGCGGGGCCGGTGCGCCGGGGGGCACCGGGTGTTCGCCGGGGTCACTCGTGGTGCGAGGGATCATGATCACCAGACAACATGCTACGCACAGCGAAGTAAATGCGAGCCGTGTCACACTCAAGACTATCCATCGCTTTCCGGCCAAACATGTTCTTTGACAACTCTTTAACGCAGGTCAAAGGCTCTATGGTCGATTTCTCAGGCAGGGTAGTGGTGCTGCGGCAGCGCCTGCCTCAAGAAGGTGATCTTGACGAAAAGGTAAGCCGTGCTTATAAGCTAAGCTTCGTTCGTGGAAGACAAGGAACTCACCCTCGATCTGGCCAGGCAGACCCGCGACAGCGTGTCCGCCCTGGCACGGCGCATGCGGCAGGAACGCCCCGCGCACGGTCTCGGACTCACCAGCGCCTCGGTGCTGAGCCGACTGGACCGCGCCGGAGCCCTCAGCCCGAAGGAGCTGGCCGCCGCCGAAGGCGTCCTGCCGCAGTCGCTCACCCGCCAGCTCGCCTCCTTGGAGGAGCACGGCCTCATCACGCGTCGCCCTCACGACCGCGACGGCCGTCAGGTCCTCATGGAGATCACCGACGCGGGCCGCCACCTGGTGGAGACCGACCGGCGGATGCGTGACGCGTGGCTCGCCCAGGCGATCACCAAACGCCTGACACCGGTGGAGCGGGAGATCCTCGGCGCCGCCAACAAACTGCTGGACCTGTTGTCCGAAACCTAGGAGACCCCGAGGGGGCGCCGTGCCGTTACCGACCGCGCAGACCGCAACTCAAGCGGCTGCCCCTCCCCGTATCCCCCTCGGCTTCCTCGCCCCGATCGTTGTGGGCACCCTGCTCAACGCCCTCAACTCCTCGATGATCGCGGTGGCGCTGCTCTCCATCCAGAAGGCGTTCGACGCCGGGGCCGAGGTCATCTGGCTGGTCTCCGGCCTCTATCTGGCCACCGCCGTCGCCCAGCCGACGATGGGCCGCCTCGCCGACGCCCTCGGAGCGCGCCGCGTCTTCGGCTTCGGCCTGGTGCTGGTCCTGGTGTCGGCGACAGCCGCGCCCTTCGCCCCCACGCTCGGCTGGCTCATCGCCGCCCGTGTCGTGCTCGGGATCGGCACCTCGGCCGCCTATCCGGCCGGCATGTCGATGATGCGCGCCTGGGCCGCCGCGCACAGCGGCGAGGGCTCCACACCCACCGGCGGGCTCGGCGCCATCTCCGCCGCCTCCCAGGCGGCCGTCGCCCTCGGCCCGCCGCTCGGCGGCGTGCTCGTCCAACTCGCGGGCTGGCGCGCCATCTTCTGGGTCAACGTCCCGCTCACCGTGGCGGCCATGGTCATGGCGTTCCTCTGGCTGCCCGCCGACGAACCGGCCCACAACGTCGCCGCCACCCTGCGCGAACTCGACCTCGCGGGCATGGCCCTGTTCACCGGTGAGCTGTGCGGGCTCATGCTGTTCCTGCTCTCGCTGCCCGACGACCCGTGGTGGTGGGCGCTGGCCGTCTTCGTCGTGCTGACCGCCGCGCTGATCCGGCGCGAACTGCGCGCCCGCAAACCCTTCGTGGACCTGCGCATGATCGTCCGCAACGGTCCGCTCGCCGCGACCTATCTGCGCTGCATGGCGACGTACGTGGTGTTCTACTCCATCACCTACGCCCTGCCCCAGTGGCTCCAGCAGGGCCGCGGCCTGTCCGAGTCCGCGTCCGGCCTGGTGATGCTGCCGGTCGCCGCCCTCGGCTTCGCCACCACCATGTGGGCCACCCGACTCGTCGAACGCGGACTGCGCACCGTGCTGATCACCGGATCCGCCGCCCTGTGCCTGGGCAGCGGGGCGCTGGCCCTGTTCGGCGAGACCGTGCCGATCTGGGAAGTCCTCCTCATCGCCGCGGTCCTCGGTCTGCCCAACGGCTTCAACAGCCTGGGCAACCAGACGCTGATGTACCGCACCGCGCCCGCCGAACAGATCGGCACCGCCTCCGGGCTCTACCGCACCGCCCAGTACATCGGCGCCAACCTCGCCTCCGCCCTCGTCGGGATCGCGGTCGGCAGCGAGGCCGACGACTCGGGGCTGCACCTGCTGGCCGCCGTGATCACCGGCATCAGCCTCGTGCTGCTCGTGAACGCCGCCACCACCCGGCATCTGCGCGGCGCCGAAGCACGCGGCTGAGGCCTCCCCACCAACACCCCCTCACCCCCCCACGTGCACACACCGTGCACGCGTCCACCGGTTCGGAAAGGAACCCACCCATGCCCGTCGTGGAACTCAGCCCCAAGGCCGCCCTGGTCGTGCTCGACCTTCAGGAGGGCATCCTCGGTCTCCCCCTGAAGCCCCACCCGGCCGACCAGGTCGTGGCGAACAGCGCCCGGCTCGCCCACGCCTTCCGGGAAGCGGGCCTGCCCGTCGTGCTCGTCAACGTGGCCCACGGCCCCGACGGCGGCGCCGCCCTCAACCCCCGCGCCGACGTGCCCCACAACCCGCCCGCCCTGCACCCCGAGTACTCCCGCCTCTCGCCCGAGCTCGAAGCGCACCCGGGCGACCTGCTCATCACCAAGCGCCAGTGGGGCGCTTTCACCGGCACCGAACTGGACCTGCAGATGCGCCGCCGCGGCGTCGACGAGCTCGTCCTCACCGGTGTCGCCACCAACCTCGCCGTGGAGTCCACGGCCCGCTTCGCCTACGAACACGGCTACCACGTGATCGTCGCCGAGGACGCGACCAGCACCTTCTCCGCCGAGCACCAGGAGTTCGCGACCAAGCGGATCCTGCCGATGATCGCCCGGCTCGACACCACCGACGCCGTCCTCACCGCGCTGAAGGCCACCGCGAAGTAACTCGCCGGACACCGCCGTCCGGTGCGGCCACGCACCAGCAGACCCCCCAGAAGCAAGGCGCCTTGGCACATCCGCCCCTACCCCGGGCGCGCACACCCAGACGGACTGCCCCGGCAAGCCGTCCGAGATCGGAGAACCATGAGTACGTCCCTCGCAGCAGCCGTGATCGAAGGCCGTAGCGGTGAAGAGCTCGCGGAGCTGCCGCTGCCCCAGCAGATGAAGGCGGCGGTGATCCACAAGGCCGACACCGCCATGTTCACCGGCATCGAGGACAAGGACGTTCGCAAGTCGATCCACGTCGACCAGGTACCGCTGCCCGAGCTGGCGCCCGACGAGGTGATGGTGGCGGTGATGGCCGGAGCCATCAACTTCAACACCGTGTGGTCCGCCACCTTCGAGCCGGTGCCCACCTTCCGCTTCCTGGAGGACATGGGCAGGCGCGGCGGCTGGGACGCGCGGCACGACCTGCCGTATCACATCCTCGGATCCGACGCCTCGGGCGTGGTGGTGCGCACCGGCTCGGCCGTGCGCCGCTGGAAGGCGGGCGACCACGTCGTCGTCGCCACGGCCTACGTCGACGAGCAGGACCCCGCCACCCACCGCGACGGCATGCTCGGCGAGGACCAGCGCGCCTGGGGCTTCGAGACCAACTTCGGCGGTCTGGCCGAGTACACCGTCGTCAGAGCCAGCCAGCTGCTGCCCAAGCCCGCGCTGCTCACCTGGGAGGAGGCCGCCTCCAATCCGCTGTGCGCGGGCACCGCCTACCGCATGCTCGTCAGCGACCGGGGCGCCCGGATGAAGCAGGGCGACGTCGTCCTGATCTGGGGCGCCACCGGTGGACTCGGCGCGTACGCCGTGCAGTTGGTGCGCAACGGCGGCGGCATCCCCGTCGGTGTGGTCAGCTCTCCGGAGAAGGCGGAGCTGTTGCGCAAGCTCGGGTGCGAGGCGGTCATCGACCGGTCCGAGATCGAGCGGGGCGACCGCACCATGCTCCAGCGGCCCGAGGGCTGGAAGAAGCTGGGCAAGGCGATCCGCGCGGCGGTCGGCGAGGACCCGCACATCGTCTTCGAGCACGTGGGCAAGGCGACCTTCGCCGCCTCGGTCTTCCTCGCGCGGCGCGGTGGAACGGTCGTCACCTGCGGCTCCAGCACCGGTTACGACCATCAGTACGACAACCGCTACCTGTGGATGAAGCTGAAGAACATCATCGGCAGCCACGGGGCCAACCTCGACGAGCAGTGGGAGACCAACCGGCTCATCAGCCTGGGCAAGGTCCTGCCGGCGCTGTCCGCCACGTACGCGCTCGACGAGGCGGGCAAGGCGGCACGCAGCGTGCAGGTCAACGAGCACGTCGGCAAGGTCGGCGTGCTCGGTCTCGCACCGCGTGCCGGACTGGGAGTGACCGACCCCGAGGCCCGTGCCCGGGTGGGTGAGGAGCGGTTCGCGCTGTTCCGCGGCTGACGGCGCGAGGGCTCGGGCGGGAGCCGGGCCACGGCGGTGGACCGGAGGGGTTGCTCCGGTCCACCGCCGAGGCGCGCGGGAGTGTTGCCCCGGTCCACCGCCGAGGCGCGCCGTCGAGCGGGCGCGGCGAGGTGCGGCACGGTCACGCCATTTCCCGGACGGCGGGCCGCCGCCTGCCTACCGCCCTCGCGGTGGAGCACCTGACGCGAGCTCGGCTTCCAGACCGTTCAGCAGCCGCTCCAGGCCCCAGGTGAACTGCGCGTCCCGCGCGCCTTCCGGGGCGTACTCGGCCGCCGCGTGCAGCAGCGGGAACGACGCGGGCGGCAGGTCGGCGACGGCATGGCCCCACCAGGCGCGGTGTTCCTCCTGGCACTGCGGCTCGGTCCGGTTGATCTCGTACAGGACGAAGCCGAGCGTGTACGTCTGAGCGGCGTGGTACGCGCGGACCGCCTCCCGCAGCGGCCAGCCGCCCGCGGTGAGCCGCCCGAGCAGCCATTCGAAGACCTCCGCCAGCTCCGTGCTCCACATCCGACGGGTCATCAGAAGCTCTGCCAGCGCGCTGTGTTCGAGCATCCGCCGACGCAGCGCCACGGAGAACTCCGCCAGCGCCTGCCGCCAGCCCAGGGAGTCCGAGCGCTCCAGTGGGAAGTCGCGCAGCACACCCGCGGCGAGCAGTTCGAGCAGGTGCTCCTTGCTGTCCACGTGTCCATAGAGCGACATCACGCCACAGCCCAGCTCACGGGCGAGCCGGGGCATGCTGACCGCCTCCAGGCCGTCGTGCCGCGCGACGTCGAGGGCGGCCGTGACGATCTGCGCCCGGGAGAGCGAGCCCCGCGGCCGTCTGCCCCCGCCGCCCGCGGCCGGTTTCGCCGACGCCTTCGCCATCGTGCTCCTTCGTTCTCCGGCATGGCCGATCCGTGCCCACCGGGGCCGAGTGATCTTGCGTACTGCCACGGGCAAGCCTACGGTACCCATTACCGTAAGCCTTACGGTAAAACTCGGCGGAAGAGACGGTGGTGCCCAGTGGAGACCGAGACAAGGCTGCCCTTGAGCGGTGTACGGGTGGTGGACGCGGCCACGCTGTTCGCGGGGCCGGGTGTGGCCACCCTGCTGGGGGACTTCGGTGCGGACGTCATCAAGATCGAGCACCCGACGGGCGACCCGGCGCGACGCAACGGTGTCCAGGTCCACGGCGAGAGCCTGTGGTGGAAGCTGATCGGCCGCAACAAGCGCACGATCACCCTCGACCTGAGCCGCCCCGAGGCCCAGGACATCTGCCGGACCCTGGTACGCGACGCCGACGTCCTGGTGGAGAACTTCCGCCCGGGCACCTTCGAGCGCTGGGGCCTCGGCTATCAGGAACTCGCCCGCGTCAACCCCCGCCTGGTGATGGTCCGCGTCAGCGGTTTCGGCCGGGTGGGCCCCATGCGGAACCGCGCGGGCTTCGGCACCCTCGCGGAGGCGATGAGCGGCTTCGCGCACTCCACGGGCGAACCGGACGGGCCGCCCACCCTGCCCCCGTTCGGCCTCGCCGACGGCATCGCGGCCGTCACCTCCGCGTACGCGACGATGGTCGCCCTGCACGCTCGCGCGGCGACCGGGCGCGGCCAGGTCGTCGACACCACCCTGATCGAGCCGATCCTGCACCTGCTCGGACCGCAGATCTCCGCCTTCCAGCAACAGGGCGTCATACCCCGGCGCCTGGGCAACCGTTCGGCCAACAACGCCCCGCGCAACGTCTACCGCTGCCGCGACGGGCGCTGGGTCGCGGTCTCCACCAGCGCGCAGTCCATCGCCGAGCGGGTGATGCGGCTGGTGGGCAGGCCCGAACTGATCGACAAGCCGTGGTTCGCCAGCGGGTCGCGGCGCGCCGAGCACGTCGAGGAGCTGGACGCCGCCGTCGGTGGCTGGATCGCCGCACGCGACGCCGAGGAGGTCATCGCCGCGTTCGAGAAGGCCGAGGCCGCCGTCGCACCCGTCTACAGCATCGCCGACATCATGGCCGACCCCCAGTTCGCCGCCCTCCACACCGTCGTGCACCTCGACGACCCCGAACTGGGCGACCTGGCCATGCAGGGCGTACCCGCCCGCCTGTCCACCACACCGGGCCGGGTCCGCTGGGCGGGCCGGCCCCTCGGCGCGGACAACGACGAGGTACTGGGCGAACTGGGCATCGGCCCGGAGCGGCGGGCGGAGCTGCGCGACGGGGGAGTGATCCGGTGACTCCCGCTCCGACCCCGCCCACCGGCGCACGCCACCCGTTTCCCCCGAAGGAAGGCCCGGAGGAAGACCCGATGGAGGCACGGCCCACGCCCACCCCCGTCAGCCCGTCGCGCACCTGGCTGTATGTGCCCGGCGACCGCCCGGACCGCTTCTCCAAGGCCCTGGCCAGCGGGGCGGACGCGGTGGTCGTCGACCTTGAGGACGCGGTCGCGCCCGGCCGCAAGGACACCGCGCGCGAGGCGGCCGCCGCCTTCCTGGACCGCCCGCACCCCCGCCCGGTGTATGTGCGCGTCAACCCCCTGGGGGAGGGCGGCGAGGACGATCTGGCCGCGCTGCGCGGGAGCCGCGTCTCGGGCGTACGCATACCCAAGTGCGAACACCCGGCGCGGACGGCGCAGGCGGCACGGCATCTGCCGGGCGTGCCCCTGGTGCCGCTGCTGGAGACGGCGCTGGGCGTGGAACACGCCTACGCCCTGGCCACCGCACATCCCTCGGTGGCGGGCCTCGCCTTCGGGGCGGCCGACCTCGCGGCCGAACTCGGCACCGCCCACCGGGATGTACTGGACGCGGCCGCCCACCGCGTCCTGCTCGCCGCCGCGGCGGCCCGGCTGCCCCGCCCGCCCATGAGCGTCTTCCCCGCCGTACGCGACCTCGACGGACTGGCGGCGGACTGCGTCCGCGGCCGCGAACGCGGTTTCTTCGGGCGGTCGGTGGTGCATCCCGCGCAAGTCCCGGTCGTCAACGCCGCGTTCACCCCGAGTGACCAGGACGTGGCCGCCGCGCGCCGCCTGCTGCGACGCGTCGAGGCGGCGCACGCGGCGGGCTCGGGTGCCTGGCTCGACGAAACCGGCGCCCTCGTCGACACCGCCGCACTTCGCCAGGCCCGCACCGTCCTGGACGTCGCCGCCCTCGGGGCGCGCGATCCCGCCTGAGCGCCGTTCTGGGCGCGCCCGGACGCCCTCGCCCCCTTCCGGCGCTTCATCGTGCTCCCCGCGACACCCACCGCGCCTCCCGCGTGCGTCCGCGCCGTCGTTTCGACCGACAGTGCCGGGGCAGACGACCTAGCGTCACGACACGCTGTATCGGGAGGGTTCATGTCCGGGCTTCTGGCAAAGATCAAGCAGTTCAGCCGCACCCCGCAGGGGCAGCGGACGATCGCCTCGGTGCGCCGCGCCGCCGCCGACCCGCGCAAGCGGGAGCAGGCCCAAGGGATGTTCAGGCGGCTGCGCGGCCGGCGCTGACTCAGGAGGGGCCCGTCCCCGGCTCCTCCGGGGCAGCCCCGCCGAAGAGCAGGTTTCCCACGCACCCGGGCTCGTCGCTGGTGAAGTAGTCGTGGAGGGACTCGCTCAGCTCGTCGAGGTTGGTCGTGCCGTCCCCGTCGGTGTCCAGCCGGTGGGCGATGAGGGCGGCTTCGGCCTCGTCCGCGCCCAGGGCCCGTACGAGCTGTCGCGTCTCGGCCCGGCCGAGAAGACCGTCCTGGTCGTGGTCGGCTGCCATGAGGACGGCCGTGACCAGCGGCAGGATGCAGGTGTCGTAGGTGGCGGGGGAGAAGGCGAGTTTGGCCAGGGCGGTGGTGAACGGCTCGCGCGTCAGGGACTGCGAGGAGAACACCCCGGCCTCGCCGGTCAGACTGCGCCAGTACGTGGCGAACGCGTCCCGCAGGGCGAGCGCCTGCCGGCTGTCCGTCTCGTGCCCGAGGCGCGTGGCCATCCGCGTGGCGGCGGCCATGAAGTCCGCCGCCGTGACGACACCGTCCGCGTCGGTGTCGAAGAGCTGGAACTGCCGCCGGTGCTTCTCCGTCACCAGGGACGGAACCGCCCCCGGCCACGCGGGATGCGCAGGGGGCCGGGGAGCCGTGCGGCGCGGAACGACGGGCTGCCGGGTGGCGCGGGCCTCCAGATAGCGGCTGGTGGCGGCGTAGCTGAGGTCGATCCGGCGGTGGATGGCCGCCAGCTCGCGGCCCCGGTTGGGCCAGGAGGATTCCCGCCCCTGCGCCGGGGCGTCCTCGCCACTGGGCAGGATGTGGACGCGTACGCCGTCCGGACGGCTGTTGAGGACCTGGTGCAGATGGTGTCGACGGGACACCTCGAAGATGGTCGCCCCCAGTTGCCAGGGAGTACGGGCCGGGCGCAGGGGGCGTTCGTTCTGGCGCATACGCAGGACGTAGATGGTGCGCGCGCCACTGGCCACGGCCCGCGACAGAGGCACGGATTCGGCGACCCCTCCGTCCACGTAGTGCTCCGCACCGATCCGTACCGGAGGCCACAGTCCCGGCACGGCGCTGGACGCCAGGAGCGCGGGGAGCAGGGGCCCGGAGTCGAAGTACCGGACGGCGGCGCGCTCGATGGACGCGGCGACGCACTGGTAGGGGACCTGGAGGTCCTCGATCCTGCCCGGCTGGGCGAAGTGGGTGGCGAGCAGGGCGCGTACGGCGGTGTTGGACTTGATCTCCGGTCGCAGGGCGAGCGCCTTGAGCAGGCTGCGCGGGGTGAGCCCCATGACCCGGTCGGCGACGAAGTCGTGCCAGAAACGCAGCATCTCCTCGCACACCGACAGGGTCGGGTTCCTGGCGACCATGGCTCCCTGGATCGACCCGATGGACGTACCGATGACCAGGTCGGGAGTGATCCCGTGCTCGAAGAGAGCGCGGACCATGCCGACCTGATGGCCACCGAGGGCGCCGCCTCCGCCGAGCACGAAGGCGACTTCGGGCGTGTGGGTGGGCTGGTGTGTCATCTGGGGCCTCTCCAGGGCGGTGATCCGGGCGCGAAGCGGGTGATCGGCGTACGGGGTGCTGACCTACGGGGTCCTCAAGGGCGGCGGGCAGCCCTGAGCCGGTGCGGTCACTGTGGTGCAGCGGCTGGGACATGGCCAGGGTCCGGAGCCGTGGCCGGGGCGCGGACGTGGGCGATCCAGGCGTCCATGGCGGCCCACTGCTGGTCGAGCCACGCCGTGGCGGCCGCCGGCTCGCGGGGTACGTCCGCTGCCGGTGTGTGCCACCAGTTCAGGTGCACACGGCGGTGGCCGGTCGACGCGTAGCCGAGGTCGGTCAGGCAGCCGAGCGGGTCCTCCAGACCGGTGTGGCCCAGGACGACGACATCGGCGTCGACGGCCTGGGCCAGCACCCGCGCCGCTCCGGCCGTCACCGGAGGAAGTACGTGCCGCAGGCGCCGGGCCCACACCGCGCGCGCGGGATCGGACGTGTGCAGGGCCGCCAGCGCCGCGCGCCTGCGGGCGGCGGTCATGTGCGTCCCTTCGGGGAAGAACGCGAGCACGTCCTGCGGGCCCAGCCTCTGGGCGTGGTGGATCAGGAACCGCATGGCGCGGGCCGGGCCGTGCCGGTCCCACCGGATCAGCGCGACGCGAGGCGGGCGCAGCAGGAGCGCGAGGGCGGGATCCCAGGCCGGCACACGGCGTCCCACCGAGATCAGGCGGCGCTCCAGTCCGTGGCAGGCGAGGGCCAGCAGATGGGGGTTGAAGGGCCCGGAGTGGCGGACCAGCAGCACCACCGGACGGCCGGTCTCGACGGAGGGCGGCGCGAGACGGCCCTCCAGGACGAATCCCGCCTTCCCGACACCTGTGGTGAACAGCCGGTGGCTGAGCCGCCCGAAGAGCAGCTCACGTTCGCGCGTGCCCCGTGCCCGGCGCGACAACAACACGCGCAGAACCGGGAGTTCGAAGTGGACGAGGTAGACCCACGCCAGGCGCAGACCGTGCCACAGGGCGGTGGCCCGTCGCGGGGCAGCGGCCGGAACGGGTGCTGTCACGGGGCGGTCACCACCAGCGCGGCGTTCTGTCCGCCGAAGCCCACCGAGTGGGTGAGTACCGCTTTCACCGTACGGCGCAGGGTGGCGGGGACGAGGTGCACATCGGCGGCGGGGCCGGGGTCGTGGAGGTTGGCGATGCCCGGGATGGTCCGGTGGACGATCGAGAGCACCGCGCACACCGCCTCGATGGCCCCCGCCGCACCCAGGCTGTGACCGGTGACTCCCTTGACCGAGGTGACGGGCGGCCGGTGCGGGAAGACCCGCGCCACCACCGCCGCCTCGGCGGCATCACCCCGGGGCGTCCCCGTGGCATGGGCGTTGACGTGGTCCACCTCGGACGCGGACAGACCGGCATCGGCCAGCGCGTCGCGCACCGCCCGCTCGAGGCCGGTCCCGTCGGGATGGGGGGCCACCGGGTGATGGGCGTCCGCGGTCTCTCCCCGCCCGGCGACGCGGGCGCGGACGCGCGCCCCGCGCGCCCGGGCGTGCTCCTCGCGTTCCAGGATCAGGACGCCCGCCCCCTCGGCCAGGACGAAGCCGTCACGCCGGGAATCGAACGGGCGGGACGCCCCCTTGGGGTCGTCCGCACGGGACAGCGCGCCCAGCTGAGCGAAACCGGTGGCCACCACCGGAGTCAGCGGCGCCTCGGTGCCGCCGGCGATGACGATGTCGCAGCGCCGCGCCCTCAGCATGTCGAGCGCGGTGCCGATCGCCGTGGTGCCCGAGGCGCAGGCGGTCGAGACCACCAGGCAGGGACCGGTGATCCGGTGCGCGATCGTGGTCTGCCCGGCCGCCATGTTCGACAGGTAGTGCGGCAGGAGGAGCGGTGAGACGGCGTGGGCGCCGCGCTCGCGCATCGTCTCCTGGGCCAGGACACAGGCATCGAGCCCGCCCAGGGAATTGCCCAGGACCATGCCGACCCGCGAGCCGTCCCACCGCGCGGGGTCGAGCCCCGCGTCCGTCAGGGCCTCCGCCACGGCTGCCAGCGCGAATTGGGCGAACCGCGCCGTACGGTGAGCGCGTTCCGCGCCCAGCACCGTTTCGGGGTCGAAGCCCGGCACCCGGCAGGCCAGCCGGACCGGTGACGGCGCGAGCAGGGGTTCCACCTCCGCCGTCGGCTGCCCGGAGCAGATACCGGCCCAGCTCTCGGCAACGCCGACGCCGGCCGGGGTCACCAGGCCCAGGCCCGTGACCACGGCGGCGCCGCTCACCGGCGCAGCCCTCTCTCCAGCAGGGTGACCAGTTCCTCGACGGTCTCGGCGCGTGCCGCGCGGTCACCGTCGACGGCGCCCCGGTAGGAGCTCTCCAGGGCGACGGCGAGTTCGGCGCGGGCGAGGGAGTCCAGATCGGCCAGGGAGGTGTCCAGGGCCAGCTCGTCGGCCGGAATCCGCAGTGTTTCCGAGATGAGGGCTCGGACTTCAGTGAACATGGACATCCCCAAATGGCTCGTGGAGTCGATTGACGGCAACTGCGACCGGGGCTGTCGTCGCCGGGGTCGGACGAATGGCCGGACCGGCGCCGCCCGGCCTCGCCTTCGTACGGGCCGGAGGTCCGGAGGTGCCGATGGCGCCGAACCGCGCGTTCCGGCGCGTCAGTGGCGCCCCTTCCGCCGGGTCGGCCTGGACGCACTCAGGTTCGTCATACGCCATGCCTTCCCCGCCTCCCCGGCGGGACGATCGGCCGATCGGGGGAGTGTTGCCCCTTCAATCAAAGGACCCCGCCCCGTGCCGAACCGGGCCCCTCGGCCAGGGCGGGGGCGGGGCAGGGGGAGAGAGCAGGGTCCGCCGATCACCCATCAGGGCGATATCGGGCAGAAAATACGATTACTTCGGCACGCCTGCGGCCGTTCCCGCAGGGCGACCGGTGACCATCTGCCTCAAAGCGATCCTCGCTCAAAGGTGGTCAGGATGGGGCTTCGGCGCGGGCGCCCGGTGGGCTGGCACACCGCCTTCCTCGCCGTGTGCACGATCGCAGCCGCGATGTGCGCGGCCCTGGCGGGGCGCGCACCGGCGGCGCGCGCGGGCGGAGTCGGGGAGAACAGCCTTCAGCTGTCCGTCACCGTCAACACCCGTCCCGGGCTCGGGGCGGTGCGGCCCGGCATCCGGGCCGGCGCGCCCGTCGTCAAGGTCTACCGGCTGACCAACCGCAGCGGAGCCGACCTCTCCTCCGTGCGTCTGACCGACCCGGCCGTGCCGCCCGCGCTGCTGCGCTGCGGCAGCGGCTCCGGAAACCCCGGAACTCTGCGGGCCCTGTCGAGCACCACCTGCACGGCCCGGTTCCCCGCCGCCCCCGGCCCGCACACCGGCCGGGTGACGGCGACCGGCGTGGTCCCCTCCCTGGGGATACGGCTGACGGCTTCCGCGCACAGCGGATACGCGGGCGTGGCCGGGCGGTTGGCCTTGGCGGAGAGCGCACTGCTGACCAGTTTCAACGAGGCCGAGATCCGTTACGTGCTGACCAACCCCGGCAACAGGACGGTGTACGACGTGCAGGTGGCCGACCCCGAGCTGGCACCCGGCCGCGTCGACTGCTCCGGGCGCGCAAACATCTCCGAGCTGCCGCCCGGTACCTCCGCGACCTGCACGGCCCGGGTCGTACGGCCCCCCGGCACGTACCGCAGCGCGGGCCTGGCCACCGGAAGCGACTGGACGATCACCCTGGGCCCGGCGGGAGGCGACGAAGCACCCCCTGTCCTCACCGCGAACGCCACGCTCTCGTTCAGCATCCCCACTCCACCGGCTCTCCCCCCGGCAGCCCTGGTCCCGACGTTCCCCTCCCGTCCGCCCTTCCCCTTCCGGCCACGCTCCCCTCAGCGCCAGCAGACACCCCCCTTGACGGGCCGCGGCTCCGTGCCGCCGCCGCGGGGACCTGCGGCAGGTGGAGCAGGGGGAGCAGGCGGAGCAGCTGGGACACCCGGGACAGGCGGGGCAGGGGCACCCGGGGCAGGTGGGGCGCCGGGTTCGGGCGCCGCCCTCGTACCCGCCGTACCGCCCGCGCGCGGCGCGCTGCCGGGGCAGCCGCCCGGCGCGGCCCCGCGCAGTCTGCTCGCCCTCCCGCCCTTCTACACCGCGCCGATGACGCCCCCCGGTCCCCCCGGTCCCTTCGCGCCCGGGGGAACTCCAGCGGCGCCCCTGTTCGGAGAGGGCGGCGTGGGGATCGCGCCCGTTCCGGCAGAGGGCGGTACCGCCGGTGCCGCACCCGTGTCCCCGGGAGCCGGGGCCGGGGGTGCCGGCGCCGGGGGTACCGGGGCCGAGCCACCGGGTGGCGGCGGGACGGCCGGCGTCGCGCCCGTAGCGCCGGGGGGCGGGACGGGCGGAGTGGCTCCCGCGGCGCCTGGTGGTGGAACGGCCGGGGCGGCGCCCGTGGCCCCGGGCGGCGGGGCGGCCGGTGTCGCGCCCGTGCCGCCGGGCGGGGGCATCGCCGGTGCGGCGCCCGCGGAACCCGGCGGGGGGACGGCCGGTGTCACACCCCCGCGGCCTCCGGCGCCGGTGGCACCAGCCCGGCCGAGACCGCCCCGTACCACCGAGAGCCGCGGGGAGGAGGCCTCGGTCCTCGCCCGGGTGCGGCGCAGGTCCCGGGAGGTTTCGGGCCTGTCCGTCGTGGCCGTCCTGCTCCTCCTGCTCATTCCCGCCGCGCTCGCGGCGGCGCTGATGGGCTCACGCCGCTCGTGATCCACCCCGTGATCCAGAGGGATTCCCGTGCCTGACACCTTGCAGAGCCTCGCCATTGTTCTCGGGGTGGCCATGCTCGCCGCCGCAGTCGTGGTGGTGAAGGGGCGCCTCTTCCCACCGGGCCCCGACGAGGAACCGCGTGAGGACGTCGCCGAGTACATCTCGATGATGGTGGGCGTCCTCTACGCGCTCGTGCTGGGGCTCGCCCTGGTGTCCGTATGGGAGACCAGCAGCAGCGCCTCCTCCCACGTACAGGCGGAGGCCAGTGCGCTGCACGAGACGTATCTCGTGGCCGAGGCGCTGCCGGCGGACGAGCGGGAACGGGTGCGCAGCCTCTCCGGGCAGTACGCCCACCACGTCGTCACCGCCGAGTGGCCGCGGATGGCGGACGGCGAAGACCTCGGCCCCGAGGGCTGGACGCTGCTGAGCCAACTGCGCGCCGCCACCCGCCTTCCGGCCACGGCCACCCCCGGCCAGCAGATCGCCGCTCAGGAACTCCTCGCGCAGCTGGGCACGCTCGACGAGGCACGGCGCGGACGCGAGGGCGACGCCCAGAGCAGTCTGTCACCCGTCCTCTGGATGGGTCTGATCATGGGCGGGGTGCTGACGGTCGCGTTCATGTTCATCTTCGGGATCCGGCGCAGCTTCACGCACATCGTCATGGTGATGGGTCTGGCCGGGCTGATCACATTCCTTGTCCTGCTCATCCGCGAACTCGACGCCCCCTTCGGCGATGTCCTCGGCACCGACGCCACGGCCTTCACGCGCTACTTCAGCAGCTGAGGAGACCTGATGAGGTCCGATGAGGAGGAGGCGGGCGGCGAACCCTTCGGACCAGCCGGGACAAGTCCCGGGCGTTACGGCCCGTCGGACTTGCCCCGGCCGGGCATCACACCTCAGCCGATGGAGCGGGCGGGGTGTGGCGCCTAGCCGTTGGTGCAGGAGTTCCCGGAGGCGGGGTTGAGGAGGCCGATGACGTCAATGGTGTCACCGCACACGGCGACCGGAACGTGGACGGGCACCTGGATCACGTCGCCGGAAAGGACACCGGGCGAGTTGCTGGCCACGCCGGTCGTCGTGTGGCCACCGGGCGGAGTGGGATCTGCGGCGAGGGCCGTACCCGCTCCTGCCAAGGTGAGGACCGCGGTCAGGGTGCTAGCGGCAACTATGCGCATACGCATGACAACCTCCTGTGGATCTTCAGATGAAGATGCTTTCCCGTGGCGGGACGCGGCCTGCACGGAACGGCCCCGCCCATCGGGTTACCTTCGTGGTGGCCCGGCGCCCGCCGCCGTCGTACTGGGTGTACCGGCTGAACGTGTCTCGACGCGCATCGCAG
Organism: Streptomyces sp. NPDC026377; assembly: GCF_055567715.1. Classification (NCBI taxonomy): domain Bacteria; kingdom Bacillati; phylum Actinomycetota; class Actinomycetes; order Kitasatosporales; family Streptomycetaceae; genus Streptomyces; species Streptomyces sp. NPDC026377. The sequence goes on along the minus strand of NZ_JBVHPV010000008.1, from coordinate 313,964 downwards.
GCACCTCCCGTACGCTCGCTGGCGATGGTGCCGGGGCTCCCTTTCCAGCCTTGTGCGGCGAGAGGCCCGCGTCGCCTCGGATTAGCCCGAACGGGTGATGGCCGGTGTGTTCCGACCATGCACGCGCGGCCCGGACCGCCTTCCTGCCGTTGCTGCCACACTGGCAGCGTGACCGAGATCGAACGGCAGACCGGCCGGCGCCTGGAACGCGCCATCCTGGAACTGCTGGAGCGTCGTAGCGCCACGGCGACGATCTGCCCGTCCGACGCCGCACGGGCGGTGTACGACGGGGACGACGACGGCTGGCGCGCGCTCATGGAACCGGCCCGGCGCGCGGCCCGCCGACTGGTCGCGGCCGGCGAGGTGGAGATCACCCAGGGTGGCCGCCCCGTCGATCCGACACGGACGCGGGGCCCGATCCGTATCCGCCGTGCCCATTGAACGTGCCATGAGGGGCCACGGCCACCCCGCCCGTGCAGATCAACGCCCTCATCGTTCACGCCGCGGACTCCGAGCTGCTCGCGGGCTTCCGGTCCGCCCTGCCGGGCGAGGGGAGCGCGAGCTACCCGGCTGAGCTGAACCGCTTCGGCTTCCGCTCGGCGACCCGGTCTGCGCGTCACTTCCGCAGACGGGAGGGCCCCGTGCCCTCTGCGCTGCCCGCACGCCCGGGGCACCCGGTCGTCGGGGCAACGTTCCCGGCCGGGAGGGCTCTTGCGCCATGACGCAGGGCTGTAGTGCCCTGTCTGCCATGACACGGAGCAGAGCGGGTGCACTGATCGCCGCCGTCGTCGGCGGATCGCTGCTGGCGGGCGCGCCGATGTCCAGCGCGCTGGACATCGGCGCGGCGGACGGGCCGCCGCGACGGGCGCCGTCTTTGGAGGCCATCGACCTGGACACGGCGACGATCCCGGAGTTACAGGCGAGCAGGTCCGAGGGGACCCTGACGTCCCTGGCGCTGACCCGCGCGTACGTGCGGCGGATCGCGGCCGTCGACCCCAAGATCCACGCGGTGCTGTACACCGACCCGACGGCCCTGCGGCAGGCAGCCGCCAGCGACGCCCGGCAGCGTGGCGGCCGTCTTCGCGGACCGCTCGACGGCATCCCCGTACTGCTCAAGGACAACGTCGACACCCGAAACCTGCCGACCACGGCGGGGTCGCTCGCGCTGGCGGGCAGGCCACCCGGTGAGGACGCGGCGCTGGTGACCCGGCTGCGGCAGGCGGGAGCGGTGATCCTGGGCAAGACCAACCTGTCGGAGTGGGCGAACTTCCGCGCCGCGAAGCCGACTTCGGGGTGGTCGGCCGTGGGCGGGCAGACGAACAACCCGTACGTCCTCGACCGCAACCCGTGCGGATCCTCCGCCGGTTCGGCCGCCGCCCTCGCGGCGTCGCTGTCCCAGGTGGCGATCGGTACCGAGACCGACGGGTCCATTGTCTGCCCGGCGGGGATGAACGGAGTCGTCGGCCTCAAGCCGAGCCTCGGTCTGGTGAGCGGGCGTGGAGTGGTGCCCATCTCCGCCGAGCAGGACACCGCCGGGCCCATGGCCCGTAACGTCATCGACACCGCCCTGACGCTGTCCGTGCTCGCCGGGAACCGCTTCAGGGGCCCCGCCGGGCGGCAAGCCGCCGACGACGCGCTGGACCGACAGACCCCCCGATACGCCGACGTGGCGGGCCGTCAGGAAGGATTGCGGGGCAAGCGCATCGGGCTGTGGCGCCTGCCCTCGCTGGGCCCCGAGGTCGACGCCGTGATGACCCGTACCGCGGCGAAGCTGCGCGCCGCAGGCGCCGAAGTCGTCGAGGTGACGCCTCCGTACCAGGGCCGACTGGCCGAGCTCGAATTCCCCGCGCTGCTCAGTGAGTTCCGCCGGGACATCGACGCCTACCTCCACACCCGACACGGGCCCCAGGATTTGGCCGCGCTGATCGCCTTCAACCGCACCCATCCCCAGGAGCGGGCCTGTTTCGCCGGGCAGGAACTGTTCGAGCAGGCCCTCGCGGCCCCGCCCACCACCGACCCCGGGTACCGCGCCATGCGTGCGGAGCTGGCCGACCTGTCCCGGCGCTCCCTCGACGAGACACTGGCCGCCCACCGTCTGGACGCCATCGCCGCCCCGACGAACCCTCCGGCCTGGACCACCGACTGCGCGCGCGGCGACAACGACGTGATCCCGTCCTCCACGCCCGCGGCGGTTGCCGGGTACCCCTCGCTGTCGGTGCCCGCCGGATCCGTCGGTGAGCTTCCGGTCGGCCTGCTGCTGTTGGCCGGGCACTACGAGGACGCCCACCTGCTCTCCCTGGGAGCCGCCGTGGAGCGACACCTGCGGGCCTGGCGCGCACCGCGGTACCTGCCCTCCCTGGGCTCCACCCTCCACTGAGCGGAGCGCGGCGGCTCCAGCAGCTCGGGGGGCTGTGAAGGGCGGCACACGGTCCCCCGTTTCCCTCTGATTTCGAGGCGATCGACGGATCCCACCCCCACCAAAAAAGGGTATAAACGGTCACACTCGGTAAAAATCGGACCCCCCGAGGGTGACTCGTCCCATAGGACCCACGTCACGTACGAGCGCGGATCGTAGCGCTGAGGCGGTCTCGCCGCCCGGCCCATCGGCGCTCCCGCCTGCGCAAACGGCCCTTCACTCGCACCCGGGACCCTGGTCCTTCGCTGCGAATCAGCCTAGTAGGAGGGGTCGTTGCCAGGCCGGGAGGCGGCCGGTAGAACTGGATGAGTCGCCGAGCGGCACGGGTGTTTCTCCCCGCCGCAGACGAACCCCTCTCCCTCGTGTGAGTGGCTCACGCATGCCTCTGGCATGCCGCGACCTCCCTCGTCCCCTTCGGAAGGTTCATCCGTGTCCAACTCCGTCATCCGCCGCATCGCCGCTTCGAAGAAGACCCTCACGGGTGCCGTCGTCGCCGTCGGTGCCGCCGGTTCCCTGCTCGCCACGGTGCCCGCCCAGGCGGCCGCCCCGACGAGCGCCAAGGCGATCGCCCAGCAGATGATCAAGGACCCGGCGCAGTTCGCCGCCTTCAACAACATCGTTTCCCACGAGAGTGGCTGGGACCACACCGCCACGAACTCCTCCTCGGGCGCGTACGGCCTGGTCCAGGCCCTGCCGGGCTCGAAGATGGCTTCGGCCGGTGCGGACTGGAAGACCAACCCGGCCACCCAGATCAAGTGGGGCCTGGACTACATGAACTCCCGCTACGGCAGCCCCGTCGGCGCCTGGAACTTCTGGCAGGTCCACCACTGGTACTGAGCCACCCTCGGGTGAGCCGCGCTCGGTAGCAGGCAGACACAAAGCGGACAGACACAGCAGGCAGACAGAGACGCTCGGCCCGGACCACCCGGCCGGGCGTCTTTGCGTATGCGGCCGTGTGCAGGGGAGCGGCGTGAAGGGGGACGGGCGGGGATGCGTCCACCGGCCTCCCGGGGCTGCCCCGCCGGCCACGCATCCCGCCGGCCGGGTTTTCCGACAGCGGCCAGTAACTGCCCCACAGCGGACGGGCACCCCCCCCGGCCCGGCGCATGATCATCCGGTTTGCCGGGTATGGCCTGGAGCGTAAGTGAGTGCTGTGCGCGCTGTGCCTCAGGGAGCTGCCCATGTCGACCGACGCGATCGTGATGCTGAGGGAAGGCCACAAGGAGATCAGGCGGCTGATCCGCTCCTACCGGGTCGAAGGCCTGACCGAGGCGGTAGGGCCCTTTCTGCGGGCACTGACCGTGTACACGTTCATCGAGCGGGAGGGGATGTATCCGCGTGTCTGCGTGCTCCTTCCGGAGACGGAGCCCGACATCCTGGGCTTCGTCGAGGAACATCACATCGCCGACGTGCTGGCCTCCGAGCTGTACGACATGCGCCCCGGCGAGGTCGCGTTCGACGCCAAGGCCCGTCTGCTGATGGACATCGTCGAGCGGCACATGGACGCGGAGGAACACCGGTGGTTCCCGCGCGTACGGGCCGCAGTCGGGCGCCGGGAGCTGCGTGAGATCGGCGCCTGGATGATGAGGCTCACCGAGCGTGCTCCCCAGCGCCCGGTCCGCCCCTCCGCGCACGCCATGTGGGATGCCGTGGCCGCGTGAAGTGACAGGCCGCTGCTGAGCGGGTGCCGCTGCCGCCGATCGGCAGCGGACCCGGGCCGGTGGCCGGTCAGTCGACCGGGCGCAGGTCGGTGACGACCCGGAAGCGCTCCAGCACCACCAGTGTCTCGTCGTCCACGGTGAACCCCGGGTCCTCCAGGGCCGCCCGCATCTCGGCGCTGTGCCAGAACGACTCGTGGTTGGCCCGCCACTCGGCAATGCTGGTGTCGCCCTCTCCCTCATCCACCACATGGGCGAAGTCCACCCGGGCGAGCGGTTCGACACGCACCTCGGTGACCTCTGTGACCGCGACCGGACGCCCGTCCGAGTCGATCACCACAGCGCGCCCCCCGACGGACGGCAGGGGTTCCCCCGCGTGCTCGTAATCGATGACGAGTCCGGTCGTGGAGGTCTTGGAACCGTCGAGGACGGCCGCGACGAGCCGGTCGCGCAGCGGACCGGGAAAGGCGAACTCGGCCCCGGGAAGCGAGGCGATGTCCTCGGGAGCGCGGGGCGGCACGGCGTCAGTGGTCATGTCGTCACCGTAGCGACCCGCTTGCTCGAACCGACAACCGTTTACGGGGACTGGGCTGCTCAGCTGCCGGTCGGCTCCCGCCCGGCGGGGCGGGAGCCGGGGCGCGCGCTACTCGCTCTTGCAGGCGGTGACGTTGTCGCCGGTGCCGGGCACGGCCGCGGCCCGGGCGGCCTGGAAGTTGGCCTCGAACGCGCTGTGGACGGCCGGCGTGGTGATCCTCAGCATCGCCTCGTCGTTCTCGCGCAGCGCCGGACCGCTCCAGTTGTGGCTGCCGGTCCACATCAGCTTCTGGACGGTCCCGGCGTACATACCGTCCACCATCACGTTCTTCGAGTGCACGATACGGTTCGGCGTGGTGCTGTCGGCATCGTCGTCGTGCTGGTAGCAGCGGTTGGTGATGCCGGAGACCCCGTGCAGGGCGTTCCACGTGCCCGTGTCCGTCTCGCTGTAGACGAGGTCCACCAGGCACCCCGCCCCGGCGAGCGCGCGCAGCTTGTCGGCCACGGCCTGGCGGCTGATCTTCAACATGGCCGCGTGGACGGTCGTACGGTGCGCTCCGGCGCTGTCGGTCCAGCGGCAGGTGATGTTGTCCAGCGCGTTCACGACGGTGTCGGTGGTGGCGTCGGTGCCGGCGCGCGGGAAGAAGTAGTACTTGTAGTCACCGGCGTTGCCGTACGTGTACGCCCAGGAGGCGCGGTTCTGCGCGGGCAGCTTGTCGAAGTAGGAGAGGTAGCCGTCGTACAGGTCCGTGTTGCCCACGACGGTGACCGAACTGTTCCAGTACCGCGCGTAGTTGGAAGGCGTCAGGTTCGAGGTGAGCTGCACCACGACGTTCTTCTGGGCCCCGCCACCGACGCTGCCGGCCACCAGGAACTTGTTGTGGTTGATGCCGGTACCCGCCGGGCCCAGACACGAGCTGCCGGTGGCACACAGCTTCACGTACGAGCTCTTGGTGGTGTCCGTACCGAGAGCGGTCCGCAGGATGTCGTAGGCCGCCGGGTAGTCGCGGGTGCTGGCGTCCAGGACTACCTTGACGCTGACGCCGCGGTCCGTCTTCGCGGCGACCAGTTCGTTCGCGACGGTCTCGTCCCACAGGTGGTACATGGCCAGCCGCAGCGAGGTTCCACTGTCGGCGTTGGTGACGACGGACCGGACCTGGTTGCGGATGGCCTGCTGGGCCGCGCTGTCACCGGTCGGATCGTTGAAGACCGGGCCCGTGGTGACCGTGGCCGCGCTGGCGGTGTCCACGGGACCCACGAGCATGCCGGTGAGTACCCCCGTGGCGACGGCGAACGCGCCGACAGCCGTGCGCAGTCGGCCCGATATACGGACGAGTTTCATGTCCCTCCCCTGTGAGATCGACGAATCCCGCGCATCCTAGCGGCGCACGGCGCCGGCCCCCGGCCCCATCGCTTGCCGTGCCGGTGGGGCCGGCGAGACCGGTGATGTGCGCGGCCTCGCAAGGAGCGCGGCGAGGCCGACGGCGTACCGCCGCGGGACCGGCCTTTCCCCGAGCGGGGCATCAACCGCCGCGCGCACGGTACACGTGAGGTAATGCGGGGCACGGCCCCGACGCACTACGAGAAGGTGGCCGCGCCATGACGCAGTCGATGGGCCAGACGCTGGACACGCCGTTCGGGCCGGTTCGTTGAGTATGAGCAGGGAACTGACGGTCGGACTTGTCCTCGCCGGGATCGTGCTCGTCGCCGCCGCGGCGGGGGCGGTCGTCCTGACCGCGCGGCTGATCCGCGCCCGCAGGCTGCTGCGGGACGCCGGCATCCCCCTCACCCACAAGGCCGCCTACTGGGGCGCGCTGCTGTACGTGATCAGCCCGGTCGATCTGCTCCCCGACCCCGTCTACCTGGACGACATCGGCGTCCTGCTGCTGGCCCTGCGCACCTTGCAGAGCGCGGCCGCACGGGGGAAGGGGGAACCGGACTAGGGCCGGTCCGAGCGGACCCGTGGGACAGGCCCTGGTGCCCGGCCGGCCTCAGGCCGGTTTGCGCCATACGGAGATGTGCTTCGCGGAGTCCTGCGCGAACGGAGACCCGTCCCAGTCCGCGACGCGGCGTTCGAGTGTGAGACCGGCGATGCGTGCCATCAGGTCGAGCTCCGCCGGCCAGGCGTACCGGTGCCGGGAGTTGCTGCGGCGGTAGGTGCCGTCGTCGCCGTCGCGGGTCAGATGGTGGGAGACGAGGACCTGCTCGACCAGGTCGAAGGTGTCGAAGCCGAGATGCCGTTCGGAGACGTCGAAGGGCACCGCGACCTGCCCTGGAGGCAGGAACCGCAGCGGTGGCACGCCCAGCTCGATGACGAACCTGCCGCCCGGCGCCAGATGACGGGCCGCGTTGCGGAAGCACGCGACCTGCTCGTCCTGGGTCAGCAGATTCGTGATGGTGTTGCAGCCACTCTGCCGGGCGCCGAGGGAAGCTGTCGACGCCTTTTCCTCGTCACTCGGGCCGCCGGCCGTGACGAGTCAGGTCCACGGGAGACGCGGCCTTCCGGGTGTATCTCGTTCTTCCGGGAATCAGGGGGCGCTGACCGGTGTTCGTCCTGGTCATGAAGGCAATTGTTCTGGAGAAGTACGGCTCTGCTGACGACCTGCGCCTGGTGGACCTCCCCGATCCGAAGGTGGCGCCCGGCGAGGTCCTGATCAGGGTGAAGGCGGCCGCGGTCAATCCGGTCGACTGGAAACTGGCCGCCGGGTATCTCGATCCGATCATGGAAGCCGCTTTCCCGCTGATCCCGGGATGGGACGTCGCGGGCGTGGTGGAAGCGGTCGGCCTGGACGTGCCCGAGTACCAGGTGGGCGACGAGGTCTTCGGCTACGTGCGCAAGGACTGGGTGGAGAAGGGCGCCTACGCCGAGCTCGTCGCCGCGCCGGTACGCTCCGTGGCGCGCAAGCCCGCCGCGCTGAGCTGGGAAGAGGCGGCCGGGGTACCGCTGGCGGGGCTGACCGCCTACCAGTCGGTCCACCGGGCCGGGGTGAAGGCGGGCGAGACGGTGCTGGTGCACGCCGCCGCCGGCGGTGTCGGAGCGTTCGCCGTGCAGATCCTGGTGGCCCTCGGCGCCCGGGTGATCGGCACCGCGAGCGAGCGCAACCACGAGTTCCTGCGCGGGCTCGGCGCCGAGCCGGTGACGTACGGGGACGGCCTGGAGGACCGCGTACGCGCGCTGGCGCCCGAGGGTGTGGACGCGGCGCTCGACTTCGTCGGGGGCGGTGTGGTCGATCTGTCGCAGTCCCTGCTCAAGCAGCGCGAGCGCATCGTGTCCATCGCCGACCAGGCCGCGGTGGAGCAGGGCGGGCACTCGCTCTGGGTGCGTCCGGACACCGAGGACCTCGCCGAGCTCGCACGGCTCGCGGACGCCGGAAAGCTCACGGTGCACGTCGAGCGGACCTTCCCGCTCGCCGAGGCCGCGGAGGCCTGGCGTCTGAACCAGGAAGGCCGGACCCGGGGCAAGATCGTCCTGACCGTCTGATCTCGCGTACGCGACGACGGGATTGCCGGTACGCGACGGCAGGTATCTCGCGTACGCGATGCCCGGGACCGCCGTCCTGCGCCGACCAACGTCACTCCGACGGGTCGGCGGCAGGGCGGCGGTCCTACGCGTGTGCTCCCACGCGTGTGCTGCCCCGGCCGGGCGAGAGCTGCTGCCATGGTGCTGCCCACCGGGTTGGGCCCGGCGACGCCGTCCTTCGCCGTCCGGACCAGGCCTTCACAGATCTTGATCATGCTCAGTAGGCTCGGCTCGACGGCACCACGGACGGCGGCCCGCCGCCGGCACCGACGAGAGGGATCCGCGATGGACCGGACCGTGACGAAACTGCCCAGCACCGGCCGGGGCGTCCTGGTCACCGGAGCCTCGCGGGGCATCGGCCGGGCCGTGGCCGCCGCCTTCGCCCGGGGCGGCGACCGGGTGGCCGTCCACTGCTCCACCTCCGGGCCGGACGCCGAGAAGACCCTCGCCGCGCTGGAGGGGCAGGGACACGTCCTCCTCGCCGCGGACCTCGCGGACCCGGACGCCGTCGAGGAACTGGCGGCCCGGGCCGAGGAGGCGCTCGACGGAGTGGACATCCTGGTCAACAACGCCGCCGTGATGGTGGCCCACCCTCTCGCGCAGACCCCGTACGAGCAGTGGCAGCAGGCCTGGCGGCAGACCGTCGACGTGAACCTCCTCGGTCCCGCCCACCTCAGCCACCGGGTGGCGAGCCGGATGATCGAGGCGGGCCGGGAAGGGCGGATCGTCAACATCGGCTCGCGCGGCGCCTTCCGCGGCGAGCCGGACCACCCCGCCTACGGGGCCACGAAAGCCGCCCTGCACGCCCTGGGCCAGTCCCTCGCGGTCTCCCTCGCCCCGCACGGTATCGCCGTGGCGTCCGTCGCCCCCGGGTTCGTCGCCACCGAGCGGGTGGCGGGCCGTCTGGAGGGAGCCGAAGGGGAGGACATCCGGGCCCAGAGCCCCTTCGGGCGCGTCGCCGACCCGAGCGAGATCGCGGCGGCCGTGCTGTACCTGGCCTCCCCGCAGGCCATGTGGAGCTCGGGCACCGTACTCGACGTCAACGGGGCCTCCTATCTGAGGACCTGACCCCGCACCTCGCCCCCCCCCACATCGCCCCCCCACATCGCCCCCCACATCGACCCCGCTCGTCGGCCCAGGAGCCCACCCCCCTATGCACCACTTCGCTGTAGAGACACTGCCCGCGGGCCGCTGGCGCAACGGCGGCGGTACGACCAGGGAGATCACCTCCCGGCCTTCGGACACCGAGGAGTTCGGTTGGCGCGCGAGCGTCGCCGACATCACCCGGGGCGGCCCGTTCTCGGCGTTCGCGGGCGTGGACCGGACACTCACCCTGCTCACGGGGGACGGGGTGCGCCTGACGTCCCCCGGTGCGTTCGACCGGCTGCTGGCGCGTGCGGGGGAGCCGTTCGCGTTCTCCGGCGATCTCGCCCTCACCGCCGAACTGCCGGGCGGCCCCTGCCGGGTGCTCAACCTCATGGCGAGGCGCGGGCATTGGACGGCAAGGGTGGACCGGGTCATCGAGCCCGTCGCCCTGCACCCGGGACGCTCCGGCGTGCTGTACGTGCTGTCCGGCCGCTGGCAGCCGGAGGCGGGTGGGCCCGTCCTGACAGCCGGTCAGGGCGTGTGGTGGGACGGAGACGACGATGCGGCCGCAGCATACGTCGCACCGCTCTCGCCCGACGCCGCCGCGCTGTGGGCGGATGTCGTGCCGGCGGGGTGACGCCGGGACCGACACGGATCCGTCGGAAACCGCCGCAACCGGCTTCCCCGCACGGGCGGCCGGTTCCGGCCTGCCCGGGTGGCACGTTCAGATCAGACTGCGGGCCTCGTACGACGCGGCGGACCAGGGGGCCCCGTTCGGTGCCGGGGTGAGCGTCACGGTCAGCAGGCTTCGGCCGCGAGTGACAGCGGCGGGCAGTTGGTACGTGTCGTCGAGCCAGCGCCGGTCGGTGTTGGCGAGGGGCTGGTACCAGTCGCCCAGTCGGCGCCCGTCGACGCTGATCTCCGCTTGCTGCGGCGCCTGTTGCTGGTCGGAGGTGCGCCGCAGCTCGACACCGTGATTGCGGGGGTCGACGGCCAGGGTGAAGGTCACGGGCGTGCGGGTGGCCCGGGTCGGGGCGCGCAGCCGCGTAGGCGTACGGGCGTCGCCCTCGAAGGCGGAGTCCACTACAGGGAGGGGGCTCGCGGCGCCGGACGTGTAGCGGTGAGTCGCTTCGCTGGCGGCATCCCCCAGACGCACGACGTCGCTCGTGGACGAGGCGGGGGTGGGAGTGCCGTACCAGAACGCGGTGGAGGAGTAGTCGGCCTGACGGTCGTTCATGGGGCCGTGTTCGATCGTGTAGTCGATCGACTGGGTGAAGGCGACCGAGTCGTGGAGCTGGAGGCGGTAGGCGTCGGTGCAGTCACGCCCGGCCGCGCAGCCCGACGAGGCGGTGAGGTGGCCGGGATTTCCGTTGAACGGCAGGGTGTAGGGGCCGTGGTTGAAGTACCAGCCGCTCTGATAGAAGTCCTCGGTCCCGGTGCCGTGGATCTGGGGGGTGCGTGCCCCGTCGACGTACACCCGTTCGTCGCCCTCCAGGTAGGTACGGTCCGTGTCGCCCTGCATGCTGTGGCTGACGCCGACGAACTTGCCCCGGCCCTGCGTGTTCAGGAAGGACCAGCTCGTACCGGGAACGGTCGGTCCGGCGTGGGACAGGGCGTGGAAGCGGCCCTCGGATCTCGTCCGCACGGCCTGGGCGTGGGCGGGGGAGGGAGCCGTGCTCACCGAGGCGCTGCCCGCGGTGACCGGGATGTCGGTGCCGTTGTGGAGCTGTACGTGTGCCTGGGTCGTGAAGGGCATGGGCCACCAGGCGCGGAAAGTCTGCGTCTGGGGATCGGTGGCGAACATAAGGGCCCGCACTGGTGCCATGGCCTGCCCCGCGCCGAAGAACTCGCCGAGCGGGGCGTCGACCGTGCGCTGCCCGTCGAACGAGATCAGCAGACGCAGACCGGTGAGCAGCGCCCGGCCGGCCGCCGGCGCGGTGCGACCGCCGCCCCGGCGGATCCGGCCGCTCTCCGCCCCCCGTTGCGTGGCGGCGCCGGACACCTGCGGAACGCGGAACTCCAGGGCGGTGAGGAGTCCGGGCGTGAGGGAGGTGGCGAGCGTCTGGGTGGCGCCCGGGGCGAGCTTCAGCGCCTGGGTGGTGGTACGGGTTCCTGGAAGGGCGGGCTTGGGATCGCGGGTTCCGGCCGCTTTGAGGACGGCGACGACATCCTGGGCGGTGTCGTGGGCGTCGAAGGTGGTGATCCCGTCGGCATCGGCGAAGGAGCGGTACGACACGTGGTAGAAGAGCGGATTGTGCTGGGTGGTGACGCGCATGGATTCGCGGAACGGCATGGGCACTTCGATGAGAACCCCGCCCGACGACGCGTCGGCGTTGGCCACCAGGGGAGGCGCGAAGGGCGCGCCGAGCCGTCCGTTCACCACATCCTGAAGGGGCGCGTCCAGGACCTTCTTCCCGTCGAGCTCGATGGTGAGGGTGCCGGTGCGGGTCACATCGCCCTCGTCGCGGGTGAACCAGAGGGATCCGATCTCGCCCGCCCCTCGGTGCTCCGCGATCACGCAGCCACCGCCGGGGTTGGTGCGCAGACATGAGTAGGTGCCGAAGAAACCGTCCTGGGCGTTGCCTCCGGCCCGGTCGAAGCTGGAGAACTGCAGGGTCCGCACGCCCGAGGGAAGATCGGGGAGACGGTCGAGACGGCGCAGACTGTCCCACCCCACCGGTCCCTGGGTACCGGGAGCCAGGGTGTTCGGTGCCGTCTGCGCGCTCTCTGCGGTGGCCTCCGCGTACGCCGGCAGCAGTGCCAGGACGACCGCGAGAGCGATCGCCATCGCGCGGGAAGACCAACTGGCACACTTCATGCCGACCTCCAGAACATGGGCATGGAGCGTCCCGAGGTGCGCCTGCGCCAGGCGCGGCGGGAGCCACGGCCGCGTGACATGCCAGCGGGTGACAGTGTGCCCGGGGAAAACGCTGCGGCGGGTGACCTCACCACGGCGAGTCCTGGTGCACCGCGGTCCGGCCTTGCGTCTGCACGGCGTCGACGACGAGCGTGCCGACCACGACGGCGGTGGCGGGTCGCGGCTCGGCGCGGGTGGATATGACGCCGGGCGGGGGAGGGGCGCGCGTCGGACCGGGGGAGCCCGGCGGCCCGGGACCATGGCCCAGGTTTGCCCGCGGGCCTTCGCGGTCATACGGCAAGGCAGCCCCGGCCCGACGTGACCCGCGGTGCCGTCCGGGCACACGCCCCGCTCCCGGGGGTCCCTCCCGACGCGAGAAGAAAGCCCGAGCACAGACGTGACCACGCAGACAGAGCGACCGTCGGCCGACGCGTCCGAAGCCCCGTTCAAGCGGGTTCTCGGAACGCGCCTGCTGTACTTCTTCATCCTGGGCGACGTCCTGGGCGCGGGCGTCTACGTGCTCATCGGGCAGGTGGCGGCGAAGTCCGGCGGAGCGGTGTGGGTCCCGCTGGCCGTGGCCCTCTGCCTCGCGCTGCTGACCGCGGCCTCCTACGCCGAGCTGGCCACGAAGTACCCCCGGGCGGGTGGAGCCTCGTACTACGCGACGCTCGCGTACGGTCCTTTCGTCGGCTTCTTCGCCGGGTTCTGCATGCTGGCGGCAGGGATCGTCTCGGTCGCCGCGCTGGCACGAGGTTTCGGCGGCACCTATCTCACCGCTTTCGTGGACCTGCCCGTGGCGCTGGTCGCCGTTCTGTTCCTGGCCGCTCTGGCCCTGCTCAACGCCCGGGGCATCAGCGAGTCCACCCGCGCCAACGTGGTCGCCACGGTCATCGAGGCCGGCGGCTTGCTCCTGATCATCGGCCTCGGCGTGTGGCTCGTCGTCGTCCGCGGTGAGGGTGACCCGGGACGGCTGGTGCAGCTCGGCACGCCCGAGAGCGGCCCGGTGTCCGCCGCGCTCAGCGGGGCGGTGCTCGCGTACTACTCCTTCGTGGGCTTCGAGACGTCCGTGAACGTCGCCGAGGAGACCCGCGACGCCCGCCGCGCCTACCCGCGAGCGCTCTTCGGCGCCCTCGGCACCGCAGGGCTGGTCTACGCGGGGGTCGGCGCGGCCGCCTCGGCCGCCGTGCCCACCGGTGTTCTGGCGGGCTCGGACGGCCCGCTCCTGGAAGTCGTGCGTGCGGTCGGCTCCGTGCCCGAGTGGCTGTTCTCGGCCATCGCCCTGGTCGCGGTCGCGAACGGAGCGCTGCTCACCGGCATCATGTGCTCCCGCCTCGCCTTCGGTATGGCGCGGGAACGACTGCTGCCGGCGTTCCTCACCCGGGTACTGCCCCGGCGCCGCACGCCGTGGGCCGCGATCGCCACCACGACGGCGCTGTCCCTGCTACTCGCGCTCACGGGCGACATCGAGGCGTTGGCCGCGACCCTGGTGCTCCTGTTGCTGGTGGTGTTCTTCACGGTCAACACCGCGGTCCTGGTCCTGCGCCGCCGTGACCACTCGGGCCACGCGGACCACTTCCGCGCCCCGGCCGCGATCCCCGTCCTGGGGGCCCTCTCCTGCGTCCTGTTGGCCACGCAGATCGAGAGCGGGGTGTGGCTGCGCGGCCTCATCCTGCTTGCGGCGGGCGGAGCCCTCGGTTTCGTCTCCACCGCGGTCTCCCGCCGCACGGCGACGGCCCCGTAGGAAGCGGAGCCCCGCGGAGAGCGGGGCCGAGGGAGAACAGGGGCCCGGTAACCGTGCCGACCGCGGCCGCCGCACAAGCCCGCGCCCCGCCGATCACGGTAATGAACAGGTCAAGGGTCTCCCATCCAGGTCAAGATTCTGGCTTCCGCGCACATCATCCGGCCTCATCGGAATAGTCGCCTCGGGAAACAGGTTCGACTCACACGTACCCAGCCCAGGGTGCCGCCGCCGACCTGCCGCCTCCGGAGGCCCCGTCATGTCCCAGCCGACGACCGACCAGCAGGCCGCGCCGCGCGGCATACGCGGTGTCGTCCCCGTACTCGCTTTCGCCGGCATCACGGTCGCGGTGATGCAGACGCTGCTCGTGCCCGTCATCAAGGACCTGCCCGAACTGCTCAGCACCTCACCCTCCAACGCCACCTGGGTGATGACCTCGACCCTGCTCGCCGGCGCCGTGGCCACGCCCATCATGGGGCGCCTCGGCGACCTGTACGGCAAGCGCCGCATGCTGCTGACCAGCCTCGCCATCATGGTCGTCGGCTCGCTGATCGCCGGTTTCACCAGCGAACTCCTCGTGATGATCGTCGGCCGGGCCCTCCAGGGCTTCGCCATGGGCGCCATCCCGCTCGGCATCGGTCTGATGCGCGACGAGCTGCCCCGCGAGAAGCTCGGCTCGGCGATGGCCCTCATGAGCTCCTCCATCGGCGTCGGCGGCGGACTCGCGCTGCCGCTCGCGGCCCTGGTCGCCCAGCACACGAACTGGCACGCCCTCTTCTTCGGCTCCGCGGGCCTGGGCGTGGTGGCCATCGTGCTCACCCTCCTCGTCGTCCCCGAGAGCACGGTCAAGGCCGGGGGAACCTTCGACGTGCTCGGCGCGCTCGGCCTCTCCGCGGGGCTGATCCTGCTGCTGCTCCCGATCACCAAGGGCAGCGACTGGGGATGGGGATCGGCCACCACGCTCGGCCTGCTCGGCGCGGCGGTCGTGGTGCTCGTCCTGTGGGGCGTGATGGAGCTGCGCGTCAAGGCGCCCCTGGTGAACCTGCGCACCACCGCCCGGCGCGAGGTGCTGCTCACCAACCTCGCCTCCATGATGGTCGGCGTCGCCTTCTACGCCATCTCGCTCGTGCTCCCGCAGCTTCTCCAGCTTCCGTCGGCCACCGGCTACGGCCTCGGCCAGTCGATGGTCGTCGCCGGTCTGTGCGTGGCTCCGCTCGGCCTGACCATGATGCTCACCGCGCCGGTCTACGCACGCCTCTCGGCCAAGTACGGCCCCAAGACCACCCTCATCCTCGGCATGCTGATCATCGCGGTCGGGTACGGGGCGGGGCTCGGACTGATGAGCGCGGCCTGGCAGACCACCGTCATCGCGGTCGTCGTCGGCGCGGGCATCGGCCTCGCCTACTCCTCGCTGCCCGCGCTGATCGTCGGCGCGGTCGACCCGTCCGAGACGGGCGCCGCCAACGGTCTCAACACCCTGATGCGCTCGATCGGTACGTCGGTGTCGAGCGCCGTCATCGGCATGGTCCTCGCCAACACGTCGCAGGACTTCGGCCCGGTCACGCTCCCGACCATGCACGGCTTCCGCGTGTCCTTCCTGATCGCGACGGCCGCGGTCCTCGGCGGGCTGGTGTTCGCCGTCTTCCTGCCCAAGGGCCGTCCCGCCGCCAGGCCCCAGCTGCGGGCCAGCAGCGAGGAGGACGCGGCGCTCGCACGGGCCACCGAGGCGTCGGCCGCCTTCCACGGCCGCGTCATCGGCGCCACCGGAGCACCCGTCGCCCACGCCAGGGTCACGCTGATCGACCGCCACGGCCGCCAGGCGGGCTCCGCGCGCACCGACGAGAACGGACGGTACGCGGTGGCCGTTCCGCAGGACGGCCCCTACGTCCTCGCCGCGACGGCCGCGGGCCACGCGCCCCTGGCGTCGTCGGCCACCCACCACGGGGGCGAAGGCCGGGTCACGGTGGACCTGGCCCTGGCCACGCCCGTGGCGTAGGCCCGGGCGGACGCCGCGTCAGGAGACCGTGGCGGCCGGTGGTGTCCAGCGCTGGTTGGGGGGAGCCGCGCTGGAGATGTCGTAATCCTTCTTCAGCGTGTCCGGGATGGCGTAGTGCATGACGCGTCCACGGGTGAGGGAGGACAGCTCCAGGACAGAGGTGAGGTGGCCGAGCCGGTCCAGGGCCCAGGCGCCGAGCGGGGAGCGGTCCTCGATGGTCTCCAGGATGCCGAGCAGGTGGGGAACGGTCTTCACGACGGTGTCCCACCGGGTGCGGGGTACCTGGAGCCAGTCGGCGCAGGTGTCGCCGATGAGGTGGCGGATGAGGGCGGAGACGATCGGGTCGAAGAAGGTGCCGGGCACGACCTCTTCGTAGAGGTCGATGAGCTGGCGGGTCAGGAGGGTGCCCTCCGGTGAGGGCCCCATGTACCGGACCATGTACAGGTCGAGGAAACGGCGGGCCTCGTCGAGGGTCTTGGGCACGGCGTCCTGGTCGACGCCGAGCATCGCACCGACGACGCGCCAGGCGTAGTAGTACGCGTCCGCGCCCTGCGTCGACATGTGGATGCCCAGGCGGTGCAGGCTGTCCAGGACGAGCAGCGAGAAGAACATCTGCCCGCCGATCATGTCCTCCTGGCAGATGGGCGTCCCGTCGGTCTCCGCGTCCCACAGGTTCTCGCGGGCCAGGTGGTGGCGGATGGACGCGTGCAGGAGGCGGACCTTCTGGGCGGCGGGGATGAAGCGGCTGCCGGCCTCGAAGGCGTTGGGCTGCATCAGGTAGACGGTGAACTGCCCCGTCTCCGCCATGCGTTTGGAGGGGTACTTCAGCCCGTGAGTGGCCGACAGGAGCTTCGCGACGCGCGGTACGAGATAGCACGCGGGCATGGAGGCGAAGGACAGCGCGGTGGAGATGTGCACGTTGTTGTCGATGAAGAACAGCCGGGCCCTCTCCATCTCCTCCCAGTCGACCCACGCCGGCGCCGTCCGGGTGGCCTCCAGGTATTCGCGGGCGACATCGGGCAGGCCCTCGGGGAGCGGAGCGCCGACGGTGGAGACGTACCGCATCAGGGTGTTGAACTTGCCCACCTCCCCGCGTTCGAAGAGTGTCGCCACGGTGGCGTCGGCGAGTTCGTCACCCGCCTGGCGGAGAGCGGACATGGATGCCTCGGTGTACGTCATGGCGGGCTTCCTTCTTCCAACGGGTCGTCGACGAGGGGAGGGGCGGACGAACAGGTGCGTGTGGCGAAGCGTCGGGTGCGGGGGCCGGGCGCGCGGACCATGTGGTCAGGACAGCCGGACGGCCGCCGAGTGGGCGAGCGCGGTGAGGGCGGCGACGGCCTGCGCCGGTACGTCCAGGTCGTGGAGGGCGTCCAGAGCTTCCTCGACACGCGCTCCGATCATGTTCTCGATCTGCTCCGGAGCCCCCAGCCGGTGCATGACCTCGCGGACCGCGTCCAGATCCGGCCCGCTCAGGTCGGGGCGGCCCAGCAAGGCGCTCAGCGATGCCCGTTCGCCGTCGTCGGCGAGGCGCCATGTCTCGGCCAGCAGGGCCGTGGGCCGTCGGGCGCGCACGTCGTCGACGTTGGCCTTGCCCGTGCGTCCCGGGTCGCCGAACAGGCCGAGCAGGTCGTCCCGGAGCTGGAACGCCTCGCCGAGCGGCAGCCCGTACGTGGAGTAGCCCTCGCGCAGCCTGGCGCCTGCTCCGGCCAGGGCGCCGCCGATCAACAGGGGCTGCTCGACGGTGTACTTGGCGGTCTTGTAGCGGATCACCTTCAGCGACACCGCGGTGTCGGGAGGCTCCCCGGTGCGCAGCAGCTCCAGGCATTCGCCCGCGATCAGCTCCCGTGCCATCACCGACCACAGCGGGCGGGCCCGCGCGACGTACGCGGCGGGCAGACCGCAGGTGGCGAAGAGCTGCCCGGCCAGGGACATCAGCAGGTCCCCGACCAGCATGGCCAGCGACCGCGCGGTGGCGTCCGTGTCCGGGTGCCGCTCCACGGCACCGCGCAGGGCGGTGTGCGCCGTGGGGCGCCCGTGCCGTAGCGGGCTGTCGTCGATGAGGTCGTCGTGCACGACCGCGGCGGCGTGCACCAGCTCCATGGAGGCCGCCGCCCGCACCAGGGCGTCGCTGTCCGGCTGCCCCACCGCACGCCATCCCCAGTAGCAGAACGCCGCCCGCAGCCGTTTGCCCTCCGCGACCGCCGTCTCAAGCTGCTGGGCCACCGGACCGAGAGCCGGGTCGATGGCCGCGAAGCCGTCGGCCTCCTGCGCGACGAACCGGTGCAGTACGTCGTCGACGCGGGTCTTGAACGTCGCCGTACCCCACTGGTCAGATGTCATCGACGCCCTTGCCGGCCAGGACGTGGCGGGCCAGGATCTCCAGATGGGCGGGGGGCACGGACGCGTACCGGTCCAGCACGAGGCGTCCGCGTGCGACGAGGTCGTGTTCCGCTTCCGCCGCCACCTCCGCGGTGTCCGAGCGGCGCAGCAACCCCCGAACCGTCCCCAGGGCCGTGCCCAGCGTGCTCACCGCCAGGTCGGCCAGCCCGGCGGCCAGCAACACCGCCTGACCGTCCAGGCCGTCACGCCGTTGTGCTCCGTGCGTCATACCGTCTCCCCAGGCCCCGTCCGCGGCATATTCGGACGGCATGGTTCGCACACCGTCCCCCCGAGGATCCCGTCGCCCGGGGTGCGGAGGCGGAAGAACTCACGATCGGGTGAGCGCATCGCTCGCCCGTACGGATCGGAAGTTCGACGCTCGGGCGCATCACCTGGGGTGGCTTATTACTCGGATCCGAGTAATCTGTAGCGAGTAAGGGATGGCCGATGCCCTGGAGCTCCCCATGAGTACCCCTCAACCGTCCGTAGACCGGCGACAAATGCCGAAACGCCCCGCCAACACGCTCGCCCTCGCCGTGCTCGGGCTGCTGATCGAGCGGCCCTCGCATCCCCATGCCATGGCCCGTACGCTCCGCGAGCGCGGTATGGAGCGCGCGTTCAAGCTGACGACCGGATCGCTGTACGACACCGTCCGCGCGCTCGCGCGGGACGGGTGGATCGAGGCGGACGGCACCGAGCAGGTCGGCAACCGCCCGGCCCGCACCGTGTACCGCCACACCGCCGCCGGGCGGGAGGGCTTCACCGGCTGGCTGGACGAACTGATCCGAGAACCCACGCCGGAGTACCCGCGGTTCCTCTCCGCCGTCGGCTACCTCGGCGCGCTGGGCCGCGTCCGTGCCGCAGAGGCGCTGCGGGCGCGGGCCACCGCGCTGCGGGCGCAGATCGCGGAGGGCGCCGAGGCCTACCGCGCGGCCCGCGAGGACCACAACGCGCCGCGCCTGTTCGTCATCGAGGCCGAGTACGCCGCCGCCATGGCACATGCCGAGCTGGCCTGGGTGGAGCGCACCGCCGACGAGATCGAGCGCGGGACGCTGACGTGGCCCGAGGTGGCGCACGGTGGGTGACACCGTAGCGAAGGGCGGGGGAGGGGGCGGGGGCGCGGCCGTCGATGGCGATGTCGACGTCCTGATAGCCGGCGCGGGGCCCGCCGGGCTCACGCTCGCCGGGGAGCTGGGGTGCGCGGGGGTGCGGGCCCTGGTTCTGGAGCGCGAGCCCGTACCGCCGGGCTTCTGCCGCGGGTTCAACCTCAACGCCCGGAGCCTGGAGCTGCTCGACCGCCGGGGTCTTGGCGCCCGCCTCCTCGCCGAGGGGCCTACGGTGTCCACGACCGTGTTCGTCGGTGCTTCCCGCCTCGACCTCGCCGCCATGCGCACACGACACCCCTACGTCCTCGGCATCCCCCAGACCCGGGTGGAGGAGCTGCTCGCCGAGTGGGCCGTGGAAGCGGGAGCGCGCGTCGAGCGCGGCCGACGTCTCACCGGGCTGAGGCAGGACGGCGACGGCGTGACGGCCGAGGTGGACGGCGCGGACGGCCCGTCCCTCGTGCGCTGCCGATGGCTGGTGGGCTGCGACGGTGGCCGCGGTACGGTACGGAAGGCGGCCGGAATCGGCTTCCCCGGAACGCCCGCACGGAAGTTCACCCTGCTCGGCGACGTGGTGCTCGCCGACCCGTCGGCCCTCGCGTTCGGCCCGCACACGGGGCCCGACGGCCGCGCGGTGTTCGCGATCCCGCGCCCCGGTCACGTCCGTCTGGTCACCGCCGACCCGGCACCGCCCGCGGACCCGCACGAGCCGGTACCGCTCCCCGCCTTCCAGCGCGCGGTCGACGACGCGTTGGGCCGTCGCGCCGAGATCGCCGAGGCGCTCTGGCTGACCCGGTTCGGGGACGCGGCACGGCTCGCCGAACGGTTCCGGGCGGGCCGGGTGCTCCTCGCCGGGGACGCCGCCCACATCCACCCTCCGGCCGGTGCCATCGGCGTCAACGCGGCGATCGACGACGCCGTCAACCTCGGCTGGAAGCTCGCCCTGGTGGCGCGGGGGCAGGCGCCGGACAGCCTGCTCGACACGTACCACGACGAGCGCCATACGGCCGGTGAACGCCTGCTGCGCAACACCCGCGTACAGACGGTGCTCGGCGAGGCGGACGGGGAGGACGACCGTCTGGCGCCCATCCGCGATCTGCTCGGCGAGCTGGCCGGGTCCGAGGAGACGGCGGGGCCCCTGGCCGAAACGATCACGGGTGTCGGCACCCGTTACCCCGCCTCCGGGGATCTCCGGCACCCGTGGGCAGGGCGGTTCGTCCCGGACATCCCGCTGGGCCCGCACGGCGAGGACAGCCTCACGGCACTGCTCGCCCGCACGGCCGGGGGTGCCTTGCTGCTCGGCGGGACGGCAGGCGTGGCCGCCCTCTGCGCTGACGCCCGTCCGTGGGCGGACCGGGTCACCACCGCCCGTACCCACCCGCGGCACATGGAGCACGCTCAGGCGATCCTCGTCCGCCCGGACGGGCACGCGGCGTGGATCGGTGCGGCGTCCATGCCGGTGGAGGCGGCCGCGCAGGAGTTGCGCGAGGCCCTCGTGCACTGGTTCGGAGACCCGGCGGCCGAATACGGGGGCTCGGGCCGCCGGTGAGGCACCGCGTGGGCTGCCGCCCCGTCTCTCCCGTACCCCTGCTCACACGCCACGCGCGCGCTTGCGCTCTTCGTAGGCCTCGCGCTGGTTCCGGCCGGCCCTTCGGGCACGGCCCATGTACCAGTCCCGGAACTTCCACACGGCCACCAGGACGGGGGCCAGGATCAAACCGATGAGCAGGGAGCCGCCCCAGCCGTGATCCCTGCCGAAGTGCAGATACAGCACCTCGGCCACGAACGCCAGGAGGAGCAGAAGCGCGTACTTGGCCGGTTTCGGAAGGTTCATGGTTGGTCAACTGCCCGCGATTCAACGGGGTATGAGCGTGCACGTACCCACAACGCATCACCCGTGGAGCCCCGGCCAGGGCGCTCGCGCCCGGAGCAGCAGGCCTTGTCAGACCCCGCGTTTAGGCTGTCCGCAGGGATTCGATCAAGGAGCAGGGCAGTGCGGATGGAGCGTCACCAGGTCGGCGGACCCGCCGTGTCGGCGGCACGCGAGGACTTCACGAACCGTATCGGGGGACTGGTGCGGTCGATGTCGCGGGCCGGCCGGATGACCACCTACGAGTGGCAGGCGATCGCCGACGAGTTCCTCGCCTACCTGGGCGCCCTCTCCGTCGAGACGCCCGCCCTCGACACCTCGGAGGCCAGGGCCGCCCTCAAGGACGCCACCGAGGCAGCGGTCGGCGCCGTCGCCTACGCGGCGTACCACCCGCACTGCGGCTTCCAGGTCTTCCTGGAGTACGTGAACTTCGGCATGAGCTACGACGCGGGCGACGACGAGCCCGCGGAGAGCGTCACGCCCGCCGAATGGATACACGCACTCTGCCTGGCGGTTCTGCGGGACAAGGCCAAGTGGCACGGCGAGGCCTTCCACTTCGCCCGGGAGAAGTTCGCCGCGCGGACCCGGGGAACGCCTGTCGGCGAGCTCGCGACGGGGCTGACGGCCGTGGTCCTGCACGACACCGGTGACGACGAGGAGTACCCGCCGAGCGCGGGGGCCAGGCTCGCGGCCGTCGACGCGGCCCTGGACCGCGTCCGCATCCGTGCGGAGGAGAGCGGCGAACCCCTCCTTGACCGGCCGGACAGCACGGCGCTGCGCGCGTTGCGCGCCCTGGCGGCGGCGGACCGGGAGGCCTTCGACGCCGAGCTGGCCGATCTCCTGGCCGGGCACGCCGCCCTGCAGGGGCCGACGGCCTCCCCGAGCACCCTGCTCCCGCTCGTCCCCCTGGCCCTCGCCTCGCTGGCGTACCGGACCCTGGGCTGGTCGCCCGCCGTCCGCACCGACTACCTCCCGCACGCACTGGTCACCGGCTTCGAAAGCCTCGGCCCGCGGGTGGCGGGCTTCGGCCGCGACCGGCGGCCGGACGCGGTGGCCGCGCTCGCCGCCGGTCCGCTGGTGGTGGAGCGGCCGGACCCGGACTGGGCGGTGAGTCCGCGGATCGAGGCGATGTACGAGGAGAGCCTCCGGGAGGCGTTCGCCCCGGCCGACGGGGAACCCCTCGCCGTCTGGCGGCTCGGCAGCGTCCTGGATGACCAGGAGCGCCTTTTCAAGTGGCGCGCGGGCAACCCCGGCGGCGTCACCGATGCCCAGCTCGCGAACCTTCGGCTGGCCTCCGGGATGGGCGCGGCCCTGTTCCGTATCGCCCTGGCGGAGCCGGGTACCGAGGTCGAGGTGACCATTGACGGCCGTGTCCTGCGTTACCCGGCCAAGCGGGGCGAGGAGGCCGGAGCGGGCTACTGGCAGAAGGCGACGGCCTTCGCCCTCATCACCGGCGTACGCGAAGACCTGGCGCCCCTTGTCCTCACCGGCCCCGCGTTCGCCCGCCCGGACGGCTCCGCCTTCGCCGCGTACCGCGAAGCCCTCCATGCCTACCTGAAGGGCGCCGACCCCGAACCGGCGGCGGAGCGGGCCCTGCGGCAGGCGGAGAAGGCCGCGGACTGGGGCTTCGCCATGCCGCCGGCCGTGCTGCTGTCGCAGCTCGTGGAGGGCGACGAGGAGAGCTTCAACCTGGCTCTGGCCGACGCGCTCGAAGCCCACCGCGACCACTACCAGGTCGCCGACCGCGCCGACGATCCGGACGCCTCGATCGACCTGGACATCCTCGCCCTGGCCTGCCACGCCCGCCGCCGCGGCTGGGACATCCGCGTCGTATCCCCGTACCTTCCGCAGGATCTCCTACGGGCCGCTCAGCCCTTCTAGCGGAAGGTCCCGGTGACGAGGCACGGCGGGGGTGCCGTCCGACAGGGTGAAGCCGGAGGACACCTACAGGACGCAGCAGCGGTGATCCGCTCGGCTAGTGTGTCGGCGCACATGGGAACGACATGCCTGTTGGGGGAACGTATGTCTGCCGTCGACGGCACGGGCGGGGCGACCGAGAGCGCCGCTGGGCGCCGGGTCTCCACCCTGGAGCTCTTCTTCGACCTCGTCTTCGTCTTCACGATCACACAGCTGACCGTGCTGCTCACCCACGACCTGTCCTTCGCCCAGACGGGCCGGGTCCTGCTCATCTTCGCCGTTCTGTTCTGGATGTACGGCGCCTACGCCTACCTCACCAACCAGGTGCCGCCCGAGACCAACGCCCGCCGGATCCCGCTGATCCTCGGCATGTGCGGCTTCCTCACCTGTGCTCTGGCCATCCCCCGGGTGTTCACCACGGACGGCGTCGCGTTCGGTCTCGGCTACCTCCTGGTGACCGTGGTCCACGGGGCCCTGTACGCCCTCCTGCACGGGCGGCACGTCCTCAGCTTCGCGTTCACCAACGTGCTCGCCGCGCTGTGCGTCACGGCGGCGGGCACCGTCAACGGCCGGGCCGCCGAGGCTCTCTGGCTGACCGCGCTGATCCTGCAGGCCATCACCCCCCTCCTCTCCAGCCGCGTCACCACCGAAGTGGACGGCGAGCGCGTCCCGGTGACCGGCCGCGTCGGCGCGCTCGACCCGGCGCACTTCGTGGAGCGGCACGGGCTGCTCCTGATCGTCGCGTTCGGCGAGTCCGTGATCGCCATCGGCGTCGGCTCCGACGAACTCACGCTGGACTGGGGTCTGTTCGGCGGTGCGGCGCTCGCCCTCGCCCTGGCGACCGCGCTGTGGTGGACCTACTTCATCCGCGACGAGGAGGCCGCCGAGGAGGCGTTGCGGGCCGTGTCGGGGTTGGCCAGGTTCCGGGTGACGATGCTCGCGTACTACTACTGCTTCGTACCGATGCTGCTCGGCGTCGCGGTGCTCGCGGCCGGGGTGAAGAAGTCCATCGGGCACCTCCCGGACCACCTGTCCGCCGCGCCCGCCGTCGCGTTGGCGGGCGGTGTGGCGCTCTTCCTCGCGGGAAACGTCGCCTTCCGCGCGGTGCTGCACATCCCGCCCCTGTGCTTCCGCGCGGCCGGCGCCGTGGCCGCCCTCGCCACGATCCCGCTCGGGACGCGGCTTTCGTCCCTGACCGAGCTGTTCGCCCTGGTGCTCGTCCTGGTCGCGATGCTGCTCGCCGAAGCACGCTGGGCGCCCTGCCCGCGCGGCGACGGGGCAGGCGCCGCGGCTGCGTAAGGTGTGCGGCATGAAGAAGACCCGACCCCTGCTCGCCCTGGCGCTGGGGGCATCAGCCCTGTTCGCGGCCGCTCCCACCTCCGCCGTCGCCGATCCGGCGCCGCTCGTCACCACCGGCGCGGTGTTCAACAACCCGGCGGGCGACACCGCCGCCCAGGACGCGGTGTTCGGGCACATAGCCCGGCTCGTCGACGGGGCCCCGAGCGGCTCGGACGTCAAGATGTCGATGTACGTGCTCGGCTCGGACTACCTCGCGGCCCGACTCACGGCCGCCCACCGGCGCGGTGTGAACGTCCAGGTCGTCCTGGACAACGAGAGCCTGCTGCACTGGGCGGGCAAGGTCACGTATCCGAAGCTCGTCGAAGGCCTCAAGCCCGCTCCGGGCTCCGGCACTTCATGGGTACGGGTCTGCGCGGAGAACCAGGCGTGCCTCGCCAAGGACCCGAACCCAAGCGACTCCTTCCACGGCGTCAACCACAACAAGTTCGTGCTCTTCTCCCGTACCACCGGCAGCGGCACGGGCACGGTCCCGGTCGACGACGTGGTCGTACAGACATCGGCCAACCAGACCCCCTGGGACCGGCAGCACGCCTTCAACGACGCGCTGACCGTGGCGGGCAACACCGCGCTGTACGCCGCGTACGCCGGCTACTTCGACGACCTCGCCCGTGCGCAGGCCGGGACGAAGGCGCAGGTGGCCGACTATCCGACGGAGTACCCGGCGGGCAACGCGAAGGCGTACTTCTTCCCCCGGGCCGCCTCCGACCCGGTCCTCAACATCCTCAACACCGTCGACAACCCCGTGAACGGGCAGCCCGCCTGCTACGGGAACTCCCCGGGCCACGGCACCGAGGACGGCCGCACCGTCGTCCGGGTCGCCATGCACCAGATCACCCGGCCCGAGGTCGCCAAGAAGCTGTGGGAGCTCGACGACGCGGGCTGCTACGTCGACATCGTCTACCGCTACCTCGACGTCGAGGGGGCCGGGTCCGCGATCGCCGACCAGCTGTCCCGGCCGACCAGGTTCGGCGGGATCTCCCTGCACCGCCTGGACGACGCGGACGACGGCGATGGCGACCCGGCGACGCGGAACGCGATGGCCACGCACTCCAAGTACCTTTTGATCGACGGAACGTACCTGGGCAAGGCCGATCAGAAGATCGTCTTCACCGGCAGCCACCCGTACACCAAGAGCGCGCTGACGACGAACGACGAGGCGCTCCTCAAGTACGACGACGCGGTGGTCCACGACGCATACCGCGACAACTTCCGCGCCCAGCGCGCACTGGCCGACCAGCAGATGATCCGCGCCGGGTCCGCCGGCTGACCCACGCGGCCCCCTAACGGCGGAACATCGCGTACGTCACCGCCTCTTCGCCTCTTCGAAAGTTTCGAAACTGTCCGCGATTCTCCCGCGTTCCTGGCGCCGACCCTAGAGCCGGGCTGATGCTCCGTCAACCGTCCGGGGTTGCCTCTGAGGCGGAGCCGTACTGGAGCGCTCGACCAGGCTGGTCGCGAGGTCCACCCGGCGGCTGCCGGGGCGGGTGCCCCGGGCGAGGTCGATCACCATGCGCGCCGCGACCTCGGCCATCTCGGTCAGCGGCTGGCGGACGGTGGTGAGCGGCGGGCCGACCCAGCGGGCCAGCGGCAGGTCGTCGAAGCCGACCACGCTGAGGTCCTCGGGAACGCGAAGGCCCAGCTCGCGGGCCGCCTCGTAGAGCCCGAGGGCCTGGAGGTCGTTCCCGGCGAACACGGCGGTCGGCCGGTCGGGCAGGTGCAGCAGCTCGCGTCCGATCCGGTGCCCGGCCTCGTGGTGGAAGTCGCCCTCGCGGACCAGCTCCGGGTCGTAGGCGATGCCCGCCATGTCGAGGGCCGCGCGGTAGCCGTCGGCCCGGGCGCGGCTGCACATCATGTGGCCCGGGCCGCCGATCAGGGCGATCCGGCGGTGGCCGAGGTCGAGCAGATGGCGGGTGGCGGCCAGGCCGCCGTCCCAGTTGGTGGTGCCGACGGCGGGCACCTCCTGGCCGGGGTCGCCGGCCGGGTCGAGCACGACGAACGGGATGTCGCGGCCCGCGAGCTGTTCCCGCTGGGAGCGGTCCAGACCGGACAGGACCAGGAGCACACCGGTGGGGCGGCGGGCGAGCACCCCGTCCACCCAGGACTGGCCGGGGGTGAGCCGTCCGGAGGATTCCGACAGGACGATGCTCAGGCCCTCGGTGCGCGCCACGTTCTCGACGCCGCGGATCACTTCCATCGCCCAGACGCTCTCCAGCTCGTGGAAGACCAGTTCGAGCAGCGGGCTCGCCTGGGTGCCGCGCCGGCGCCGGTAGCCGTGCCGGCGCAGCAGCTCCTCCACCCGCTCCCGGGTGGCCGGGGCGACGTCGGCCCGGCCGTTGAGGACCTTCGAAACAGTCGGAGCGGAAACCCCCGCCTCGTGTGCGATTTCAGCGAGTGTCGCCGCTCTCTTCACGTCTTTCCTCCTGCCCTGCCCCGCTGGGCGAGCTGCGCTGTGGGTGGCCGACGGCACGGATGCTAGCCGCTCGCCCGCTCGGAACGGATCCCGCCGGAACCCTTGACGAGCCGGAACAGCCGGTCCTAGGGTCCCCGCAACATTCGCCAATACTTCCGCAACATTCGAATGAGGGGTAGGGGTATGGGACTGAGACGTGCCGCGCTGGCCGCCACCACCGCACTTGTCCTCGGATCGACCGCGGCATGCGGTTCGGGCGACGCGTCCTCCGACGCCGGGTCCGGGACGATTCACGTGATGGTCTACGGCGACGCCGCCAACAAGATCGAGAAACAGATGGCCGAGACCTTCAACAAGACCTCCAAGGTCAAGGTGGTGCTCGACACCGTCCCCGGCGCGGACTACCAGCAGAAGTTGCAGACCGTCATCAACACCTCGCACGCGCCGGACGTCTTCTTCAACTGGGGCGGCGGGTCCATCCAGCCCTTCGTCAAGGCCGGACTGCTGCTGCCGCTGGACGACTTCATCGCCAAGGACCCGGGTCTGAAGAGCAACTTCCTGCCCTCGGTGTTCAACTCGGCCGTCGTGGACGGCAAACCGTACGGCGTGCCGATGCGCGGCACCCAGCCGGTGCTGCTGTTCCACAACAAGAAGGTGCTCGCCGACGCCGGTCTGACCCCGCCGCGGACCTGGGACGAGCTGATGGCCGCCACCAGGACGCTCAAGGCCAAGGGCATCACCCCGATCGCGCTCGGCGGCGCCGACCAGTGGCCCACCCTGATGTGGTTCGAGTACCTCTACGACCGCATAGCCGGGCCCGGCCTGTTCTCCCGGGCCGTCAGCGGCGACCGGGCCGCCTGGGCGAGCGAGGACAGCCGCAGGGCACTGGCCGCCCTCCGGCAGCTGGCCGACTCCGGCGCCTTCGGCCGTACCTTCGACTCCGTGAAGTTCACCGACGGCGGCTCCCCGGCGCTGGTGGCCAGGGGCCGGGCCGCCTTCGAGCTGATGGGCTCCTGGTACTACTCCACCCAGCAGGACGCCAACCCGGACTTCGCCAGGACCGGCCTCGGCTACACCGGCTTCCCGGCCGTGAGCGGGGGCAAGGGCGACCCGGCCGACGTGGTGGGCAACACCAACAACTTCTACTCGATCCTGAAGAAGACCAAGCACCCGGAGGCCGCCGCCGCGTTCCTCAAACTGATGTACTCCGAGGAGTTCGTCAAAGCCCAGCTCGCCATCGGCAACCTGCCCACCACCGTCAACACCGTCGACTTCCTGGACAAGTCGGCCAGTCCCGCGTACTCCAAGTACCAGTACGAGCTGGTCAAGGCCGCCCCCGCGTTCCAGCTCTCCTGGGACCAGGCGTACCCGCCGAGCGCGTCCACCCCGATGCGCACCGCCGTCCAGCGGTTCTTCGACGGCAAGCTCGACGCCGACGGATTCATCAAGGCCATGCAGGCCTTGCCCGCTTCATGAGGGCCGCCGCGAAGGCCGGTACGGGCGTCAGCCGCCCCGGCTTCGTATGGGCGGCGCCCGCCGCGGTGTTCTTCCTGCTCTTCGCGATCCTGCCGCTCGTCCTGGTCGCCGTGCTCTCCTTCACCAGCTGGGACGGCATCAGCGATCCGCACTTCAACGGCCTGGCCAACTGGACCGCGCTGGTCCACGACCCGGTGATGACCCAGTCGGTCGGGACCACCCTGCTGCTCACCGGCCTCGGTGTGGTCACCCAGACGCCGGTCAGCCTGCTCCTCGGCGTCTGGGCCGCCGGACATCAGCGCAACCGGGCCGTGCTCTCCGCGATCTACTTCGTGCCGCTGCTGCTGTCGGCGACCGCCGTGTCCGTGGTGTGGCGCGCCGTCCTGGACCCCAACTTCGGCGTGCCCTCCCAGCTGACCTGGCTCTTCGGCGACGGCAACCTGCTCGGCAGCCGCAGCGGCGCCCTCGCGGTCCTCACCTTCGTGGGCGTGTGGCAGTTCACTCCCCTGCACGCCCTGATCTACCAGGGCGGCGCCCGCGCCATCCCCCAGGTCCTCTACCAGGCCGCCGCGGTCGACGGCGCGGGCACCGTACGGCAGTTCTTCCACATCACGCTGCCGCAACTGCGCAACAGCATCATCACCTCGACGGTCCTGATGGTCGTCGGCGGCCTCACCACCTTCGACACGGTGCTCATCATCACCCAGGGCGGCCCCGGCACCGACACCACGGTGAGCGCCTACTACATGTACCAAAAGGCCTTCAAGAGCTACGACTTCGGCGCCGCGTCGGCCATCGCCCTGGTTCTGGTCGCCGTCGCCACCCTCATCTCATTGGCCGTGGTCAAGTTCTCCGGCTACGACCGGATGCGCGGCACGACGGAGGGGCTGTGATGCGCGGGCGCCCCAACTACCTCGCCGGTCTGGGCTCGTTGGTCTGGTTGCTGCTGGTCGGCCTGCCGCTCTACGTGCTGGTACTCGCCACCGTGCGCACCCGCGCCGACTACTCCACCAAGGGCCCGCTCAGCACGCCCGACCAGTGGACCGTGCGCAACTACCTCACCGACCTGTCCAACGGCTTCGGCCAGGACTTCCTCAACACCTTCACCGTCACCGCCAGCGTGGTGGCGATCGTGCTCCTGGTCGTCCCCCCGCTCGCGTACGCCATCGTACGAGCCCGGGGCCGGGCCACCGGCTGGGTGTTCCGGCTGTTCCTGCTGGGCCTGGCGATCCCCGCCCAGGCGGTGATCGTGCCGATGTTCTACCTGATCAGCAAGGCCGGGCTGTACGACCACCTCATCGGCGTCATCCTGCCGACCGCCGCCTTCTGCCTCCCGGTCTGCACCCTCGTCCTCACCGGGTCGATGCGTGACATCGGCCCCGAGCTGTACGAGGCGATGGCGATGGACGGGGCCTCACCGGCCCGGGTCTTCCGGCAGCTGGTGCTGCCGCTGTCCAGGGGCGGCCTGTCCTCCATCGTGGTCTTCGCCGCCCTCCAGGCGTGGAACGGCTTCCTGTTCCCGCTGATCCTCACGCAGTCCGAATCCACCAAGGTCATCACCCTCGGCCTGTACGAGTTCCAGACCGAGCACGGCGTCGACGTACCCGGACTGCTCAGCGCCGTGGTGCTGTCCATGCTTCCCATCTTCGTCGTCTACCTGTTCGCCCGCCGCGCCCTGGTCCAGGGTCTGACGGGCGTGGGAGGAAAATGAGCGGCACCCTGAACCCCGACCGCGACACCACCGCGACAGCCGCCCCGGACGGCGTTCCCGCCTGGCGGGACACCGGGCTCGGCCCGGAGGCCCGGGCCGACGCCCTCATCGCGGCGATGACCCTGCCGGAGAAGGCCGCCCAGCTGGTCGGCGTCTGGGCGGGCGCGAGCGACGAGGGCGGCGACGTCGCCCCGCACCAG
Organism: Streptomyces sp. NPDC026377; assembly: GCF_055567715.1. Classification (NCBI taxonomy): domain Bacteria; kingdom Bacillati; phylum Actinomycetota; class Actinomycetes; order Kitasatosporales; family Streptomycetaceae; genus Streptomyces; species Streptomyces sp. NPDC026377. The sequence goes on along the minus strand of NZ_JBVHPV010000008.1, from coordinate 283,734 downwards.
CACGAGATGGAGGAGCCGCCCGACCTCGACGCACTGCTGCCCTACGGGCTCGGACAGGTGACCCGGCCGTTCGGCACGGCGCCGGTCGACCCGGCGCTGGGCGCGCTCTCGCTGCTGCGCTCGCAGCGCCGGATCGCCGCCGCCAACCGTTTCGGCATCCCCGCCCTCGCCCACGAGGAGTGCCTGGCGGGCTTCGCCGCCTGGGGCGCCACCGCCTACCCCGTACCCCTCTCCTGGGGCGCCGCCTTCGACCCGGCGCTGGTGCGCCGGATGGCCGCCGCGATCGGCCGCGACCTGCGGGCCGTCGGCGTGCACCAGGGTCTTGCGCCCGTCCTCGACGTGGTGCGCGACGCCCGCTGGGGGCGGGTGGAGGAGACCATCGGCGAGGACCCGTACCTGGTCGGCACCATCGCCACCGCCTACGTACAGGGTCTGGAGTCGGCCGGCGTCGTCGCCACCCTCAAGCACTTCGCCGGGTACTCCGCCTCCCGCGCCGGACGCAACCTCGCCCCCGTCGGCATGGGTCCGCGCGAGCGCGCCGACGTCATCCTGCCGCCCTTCGAGATGGCACTGCGCGAAGGCCGCCCCGGCTCGGTCATGCACGCCTACACCGACACCGACGGTATCCCCGCTGCCGCCGACGAGGCCCTGCTCACGGGCCTGCTCCGGGACACCTGGGACTTCGACGGAACGGTCGTCGCCGACTACTTCGGCATCGCCTTCCTCAAGACCCTGCACGGCGTGGCCGAGGACTGGTCGCAGGCCGCCGCCCTGGCACTCGGCAGCGGCGTCGACGTCGAACTGCCGACCGTGAAGACCTTCGGGCAGCCCCTGCTCGACGCCGTCGCCTCCGGTCTCGTACCGGAGCGGCTGGTCGACCGGGCGCTGCGCCGGGTGCTGGTCCAGAAGATCCGGCTCGGGCTGCTGGACCCGGACTGGGACCCCGTTCCCGACGCCCTCGCCGACGCCGATCCGAGCACCCCCGAAACGCTGCGCGGCCTCGTCGACCTCGACCCGCCCGCCAACCGCGCACTCGCCGCCGAACTCGCCGAAGAGGCCGTGGTGCTGCTGCGCAACGACGGTGTACTGCCCCTGGGCCGCCCCGCCCGGATCGCGGTGATCGGCCCCAACGCCGACGAGCCCACCGCGGTACTGGGCTGCTACGCCTTTCCCGTACACGTGGGGAGCCAGCATCCGAAGGTGCCGCTCGGCATCGAACTGCCCACCCTGCGCGAGGCGTTGCGGGCGGAGTTTCCCAACTGCGAGCTGCGGACGGTACGCGGCGTGGGGATCGACGACGAGGACGCGAGCGGCATCGACGAGGCCGTCCGGGTCGCGGACGGGGCAGAGGTGGTGGTGCTGGCCCTGGGAGACCGGGCCGGGCTCTTCGGCCGCGGCACCAGCGGCGAAGGCTGCGACGCCGAGTCCCTGGAACTCCCGGGCCGACAGCGCGAGTTGCTGGACGCCCTGCTGGACCGTGGCGCCCCCGTCGTGGTCGTCCTGCTGGCGGGTCGGCCGTACGCGCTGGGGCGGGCGGTGGGCGAGGCGGCGGCGATCGTGCAGTGCTTCTTCCCGGGGGAGGCGGGCACCCAGGCCGTGGCGGGCGTGCTCAGCGGGCGGGTCAACCCGTCCGGGCGGCTGCCGGTCAGTATCCCCGCACACCCCTGCGTACAGCCCTCGACGTATCTCGCCGCGCGGCTCGCCCAGGCGAGCGAGGTCTCCAGCACCGACCCGACCGCCGCCTATGCCTTCGGGCACGGACTCGGCTACAGCGAGTTCACGTGGTGGGGGCTGGAAGTCGAGACCGCGGAAACCGGTACGGACGGAGCGTTCCGGCTCGCCTTCGACCTGCGGAACACGGGGGACCGGACCGGCAGCGAGGTCGTCCAGCTCTACCTCCACGATCCGGTGGCCACCGTGGTGCAGCCGGTGCAGCGGCTGGTCGGCTACCGCCGTATCGCACTGGAGGCGGGCGCGGGGTGCCGAGTGGAACTCGTGCTCCCCGCCGACCTGGCCTCCTTCACCGGTCGCGAGGGCCACCGGATCGTGGAGCCTGGCGCGCTGGAACTGCGGATCGCCGCCTCCAGCACCGACGCCCGCTTCCGCGTACCGCTGCGCCTGACCGGCCCCGTACGGCCAGTCGACCACACCCGCCGGCTCCACCCGGCCATCACCGTACGGGCCACTCCGCCATGAACGGCTCTCGACGGGCGCGGGAAGCGGCGTCGCCGTTCGCGGAGGGGATGAACCAGGAGGAGTAGCACCTGGTGCGCCGCCCGGGACGGCAGCGGCCCGCGACGGTCACGCCCCGGCGGTGGTCAGTGGGAGGACGACCACCAGGTCGAGGAGGTGACGGCGGTGAAGCCCAGCGACTCGTACAGCGGACGTCCGAGCCGTGAGGCGGTGAGCGTCACCGGCAGGTGGGCCATGGGCGCCAACGATCCGAGCATGATGGCGCGCCCGGCGCCGCGGGAGCGCTGGGTCGGCGGCGTGGCGACCCAGTAGTGGCTGCCGAACCCGTCGTGAACGACGGTGACACCGGCTCCGACCGTCTCACCGTCCAGGACGGCGAGGTACACGTCCACGCCCGGCTGCTCGGTCAGTGTCGTGGGGAACAGCTCGCCGGGACGGTAGGGGGTGAATCTGGTCAGCTCGAATCCCGCGATCACGATCCGCTCGGCAGTCTCCAGTTCCCGCGCCCCCTCGGCCCGGACCACCTCGATCGCGGGGGCGGGGACGGGACCGGGCGGGCGCACCATGATCGGCATCTGCCAGTTGCGCATGCCCAGATGGTTCAAGTCGGTGGAGCTGAACGGGTCCTCGGCATCCACCGGTCCGCTCGCCCGACGGGCCAGCTCGGTCAGCTCGCCGACCTCGTGCGCGTCGAGGCCGGGTTCCTGGATCAGGAACCGCGTCCCGGCACGCTCGTCGCCGAGTACGGCGAGGAAACCGCGCCGCTGAATCACCTCGTGGCCACGGGACTTTCCGGTCGCCGCCCAGAACGCGGCGGAGTTGCGGGCCTGGTGTATCGCGGCGTCACCGGGGGCTCCGCGATGCCCTGGACCGTCCTGCCCGATCTGCTCCTCGGCGCGGGGGCGGGGGTGGGCCTGCGAGATTTCGCCCATGGGTGGCTCCTGTTCGGTCGTGGTGCGGCGGTCCGGGCAAGGGGTGTGCGATGCCCGGAAAGTCGCCCGGGGCTTACGCCATGCCTCCAACCCAACAGCGCAATGTCCCGCACAACTGGACCGATCTCAACCGAGTTTCGTCGGAGCAGGGTGGGGCGGCAGGGGGCGACCGGCTCTACGGAACGGCGCTGGCTGTCAGCAGCCAGGTCCGGGGTCGCCCCCCCGGCTACGGTCCCTACGCCTCCGGCCCCTCCCGCGCAAGGATGGGCATCTCCGCAGGCTCCCCCGTCGTGGCCTCATCGCCTGGCGCGTGCCTGCGGCGCTTCAGCGGATGAGGCCGTTCGGCTTGCTTCGGGAGGGCTACTCGGTGGCGCTCGGAACGTCGAGCGGGTTGGCGGGGGCCTTCTTCTTGGCGGTCTGCATCTGCTCGCCGAGCTCGGTGAGGCGGTTGCGCCCCATGGCCTTGCGGACGTCGGGGAACCAGTCGTCCTCTTCCTCTTCGACGTGGTGGCGAACGTTCTCGATGAGGACGGTCATCTTGGCCTTGAAGCGCTCGTCGGACGGATCCATCTTCTTGAGCTCGGCCAGCATCCACACGACGGCATGGTGTTCCTCGACGCTTTCGAGGATGTGGTCGGTGGTGTCGGGGGCGGACTCGCGGGCGGCGGGGTAGAAGATCTCTTCCTCGATGTACGCGTGAGCGGTCAGTTCTTCGATGATCTTGTCCGCGAGCTCGCGGCGTTCGGCGTGATCGTCGTCGCCGGTCTTCTCGAACTGCTTGAACAGCTTCTCTACGTTCTTGTGGTCCTCACGCAGCAGCACGATGGCGTCCATGAAGGAGCTTCCCTTTCCTGTTCTGGCCCCGGTCGCGATTCCGACCCCGGTTCCATTCGCTTCCGGTGTTCTGTGAGGAGTCCGGTTCCCCGGTTGCGGACATTGATGCGCCGGACGTGGTGGGGTCACCCTCATGCGTTGATCCGGGCCGGAGCCGATGGCTCCACGGAGTGGGCGCGTCGATCGGTCGCACTCACCCTCCAGCGGACAGGCCACGCCCGTCGGCAGAATTGACCCAAGGATTCGACGTGAGAATGCACCACGCCGAGGGGCTAATCCGTTCCTAGGGTTCTTGGCATGACAACAGTTCACATCCCCCAGCGCATGAACTTCGCCGCCGTCGCTCCCAAGGTCTTCAAGGCCGTCCTCGCCCTGGACGCCGCCGCCCGCCAGGGCCTCGACCCCGTGCTGGTCGAGCTCGTACAGATCCGTGCCTCCCAGATCAACCGGTGCGCGTACTGCATCGACTACCACACGCGTGACGCCCGCCAGGCAGGAGAGAGCGAGGACCGCATCCACCAGCTCAACGGGTGGGCCGAGTCCAGCCGCTACACGGCCAGGGAGCGCGCCGCGCTCGCGCTGACCGAAGCGGTCACCCGGTTGCCCGACGGGGTTCCGGACGCCGTGTACGACGAGGCCGCCCAGCACTTCGCGGAGCAGGAGCTGGCCCAGCTCATCGCGCTCGTCTTCACGGTCAACGCGTGGAACCGGATGAACGTCACCACGCGCAAGACCCCGGGTACCGAGTAACCCCCGTTCCCGTACCCGTATCCACACCCTCGCCCGGAAGGACGGCCGACACCGTCATGGCCTCCACCGCCCTCAACCCGCCCCTGACGCCGCGGCGTTCACCCCTGCGGGGGTGGCTCGCCGTTCTCGCCGTGACCTTGGGCATCTTCTCGCTGATGACCTCCGAGCTGCTTCCGGTGGGCCTGCTCACCCCGGTCGGCAGCGACCTGGACGTGTCCGCGGGCACGGCCGGACTCATGGTGACCGTGCCGGGGCTGGTGGCCGCGGTCTCGGCGCCGCTGGTCACCGTCGCCACCGGCCGCTTCGACCGCCGCCTGGTGCTGGTCCTCCTCGTCGGGCTCGTCGGGGCGGCGAACCTCGCGTCCGCGTTCGCCACCGACTTCACCCTGGTCCTCCTGGCCCGCTTCCTGATCGGCATCAGTGTGGGCGGTTTCTGGTCGCTGGCCGGAGGTATCGCCCTGCGGCTCGTCCCGGAAGACCAGGTCCCACGGGCAACCGCGGTGATCTTCGGCGGTGTGGAGACCGCCTCCGTCCTCGGCGTGCCCACCGGCACCTTCATAGGCGACCTCACGGGGTGGCGCGCCGCCTTCGCGGCCGTCGGTGCGCTGGGGCTGCTGGCCCTCGTCTGCATGGTCCTTCTGCTGCCCGAGCTGCCGCCGCAGCGCACCCTCGCACTCCGTGACCTGCCGGCGGTGTTCAAGGCCAACTCCGGTGTACGCGTGGGCATCGCTCTGACATTCCTGATCATCACGGGACACTTCATCGCGTACACGTTCGTCCGCCCCCTGCTGCATGAGCGTGGCGTCGGTGACAGCAGGACCAGCCTGCTCCTGCTGGTCTTCGGGCTGGCCGGAATATGCGGCAACTTCGCCGCGGGCGCCCTGGTCACCAGGCATCTGCGGCAGACCCTCGCCGCCGTGGCCGTACTCCTGACCACGGCCATGGCGCTGCTCGCCCTGACGTCCGCCGGTGCGCTGGTCTCCATGGCAGCGCTCGTGCTGTGGGGCCTCGGTTATGGCGCCGTCCCGGTCACGCTCCAGACGTGGATTCTCAACGCCGAGCCCCGCTCGACGGAGGCCGTGTCCTCGCTCTTCGTCTCGGTGTTCAACCTCTCCATCGCGCTGGGGGCGCTGCTCGGGGGAGTGGTGGTCGAGTCGCTGGCGGTCACGAGCGTGCTGTGGATCGGCTGCGGCCTCTCACTGCTCGCTCTGGCCATGGGCCCGTGGCCTAGGGACCTGCTGACCCGGCGCGCGGCTTCGACGCGTCGGGTCGGGTCCGCGTCACTGCCGCCAGGGTGTGGAGTTCGCCGGCGGCCTCCAGCCGGCGGGGGTTGTTGAGGTGGACGAGGGCGTCGTGGGCGGCCGTCAGAGCGATGTGGGCCTCGTCGTGGCGGGCCAGGTGGCGCAGGACGATGCCCAGGTCGAGCCGGGCAGGTTCGCTCCAGGCGGGCATCCGGGCCGCCTCGAAGTGGCTCAGCGCGTAGCGCAGGGGGGCTTCGGCCTCGGTCCAGCGGCCGAGCGCCGCCAGGTCGTTGCCGATGTGCTGGCGCACCGACGCGAGATAGACGCCGATCAGCTCTGGTGACTCGCCGGGGACGCCGGCGCGGCAGACGGCTTCGCTGCGCCGGTGGATGGTCAGGGCCTCCGAGGCGCGGCCCACCTGGCGCAGCAGCTCACCCAGCACGCTGAGGGAGGTGAGTTCGGCCAGGCGGCTCGGGGCGCAGGCCTGGCGCGCCAGGTGGTCGGCTGCTTCCCGGAACCCGTCGAGGGCTTCGTCGATCCGTCCGAGCCGGCGCAGTGCTCCGGCCGCGTAGCCCAGGGCCCAGCCGACCTGGAGCTCGTCGCCGACCTCGCGCGCGATGTCCAGGGCGGCGCGGGCGGTGGTGAGCGCGGCGGCGTGATCGTACAGGCACAGGTTGTAGGCCCAGGAGAGGTAGTTCAGGTGAACGGCCTCGTCTCTCCGGCTGCCCAGGGCGCGCGCGGAGTCGACGGCGCCCTGGAACACCTCGGCCCACACCTCCCAGTGCTGGGTACGGTCGGAGAACCAGTGCATGGCCTCGGCGGCGTCGATGACCTGTTGGTGCTCGCCGAGGAACTGGGCCCGGCGCAGGGCCGCGAGCCACTGGGCGCGTTCGCTCTCCAGCCAGGCGTGGGCCTGTTCGGGGTTGGTGGGCGCGGTGGCCGGGTCCGGGTCGCCGCCCGGTGCGCCGGAGCCGGAGGTGCTGCGGTCGGCGTCGAAGTGGAGCGCGGCGGCGGTGGCCCGGCGCAGGGTCCAGCGGGCGGCCCGGTCCTCGGCCGCGGCGATCTCGCGCGGGTCGTCCTCCTCGGCGAGTTGCTCTGCGGCGTACAGGGCGAGCAGGTCGTGGTAGCGGTAGCGGTCGGCGCTGGGGTGGGGCTGGAGCAGGCCGGCGTCGGTCAGGTCCTGGGCGCAGCGGGCGGCCTGGCGTCGGGGCAGGTCGGCCAGGAGGGCGGCGGTCTCGGGGCTGAAGTCGGGACCGGCGGCGAGGCAGGCGCGGCGGAAGACGGTACGGGTCTGGGGGCTGAGCCGGCGGTAGGACAGCGCGAAGGCGGCCCGGACCTCCAGCGAACCGGCCCGCAGGGTGTCCAGGCGGCCGCCCTGTTCGGTGAGCTGGGTGACGAGCTTGGCGATGCGGTCGCCGGACCGGGCGGCGAGGCGCTGTCCGGCGATGCGTACGGCCAGGGGGAGGTGGCCGCAGAGTCCGGCGAGGTCGCGGGCGGCCTGGGCCTCCCGGCCGACCCGCTCGGCGCCGATGATGCGGGTGAGGAGTTCGACGGCTTCCTCGCGGCGGAGCAGGGCCAGTTCGGTGCGGTGCACGGATTCGAGACCGGCCAGAGTCTGGCGGCTGGTGATGAGGGTGAGCGAGGCGCCCTGGCCGGGGAGCAGGGGGCGTACCTGGTCCTCGTCGACGGCGTTGTCCAGCAGGAGCAGTACGCGCCGGTCGCGCAGGACGGACCGGAGCAGGCCGCTGCGGTCCTCGGTGGTGGCGGGTACGGCACCGTCGGCGACGCCGAGGGCGCGCAGCAGACGGGCGAGTGCGTCGCGCGGGAGTGTCGGTTGCGCGTCCATGCCGCGCAGGTCGAGGGCGAACTGCCCGTCGGGGAAGTGCGGGGCGAGGCGGTGGGCGGCGTGCACGGCGAAGGCGGTCTTGCCGAGGCCGGGCTGCCCGCTGATCACGGCGACCGGCGGATGGACGGGGCCGGGGTGTGCGGCCAGGGCCGTCAGCCGGGCCAGGGCGGGGCCACGGGCGGTGAAGTCGTGCAGGTCGCGGGGGAGGGTGAGGGTGTGGTGCGGGGGGTTCGCCCGGGGCGGGCCGCCGGTCGGTCCGGGGTGGTCGTGCGCGTCTTCCTCGGCTGCCGGTGGAACGTTCGGGCCGGCATCCGGTTCTTGGGGCTGCGGCTGCGGCTGCGGCTGCGGCTGCGTGTCGGCCGGTCCGGCGGTGCGACGCGTACGGGGCCGGCCGAGGCTGGCGGCCCGTTCCAGCTTGTGGGTGCCGATGGAGTCCAGGGCGAGTGCCGCGGCCAGGGCCGCCACGGTACGGCGTTGCGGCCCCCGGGAGCGGCCGCGTTCCATGTCCGACAGGGCGCGCACGCTCACCCCCGCAGCATGCGCGAGCTCCTCCTGGCTGAGCCCGGCGTCCGTGCGGAGGCGCAGCAGGCGTTCGCCGAAGCCGCCAGTGGCCGGTGTGTCGGTCCCCATGCCTGTACGTCCCCCGTGCCGCGCGTCCGGCACCGGCGCCGAATCGTTCCGGCAGAAGTATGCCGGACGTTACTTCTGCCGGTGGAACTTCCTGGCCCGCTCCTCCTTCCCCACGGTTGGCTAGGGGCACCCGAGCCGGAGGCCTGACCAGCTTTCGGCGGAACGGTCCGTCGCCGCCACGCAGCGCCTTCGCGCGCGGTCGTCGTGTCGGGCCGGGGAGCAGCTCCGTACATCCGGTCGCCGCCGTACCGCGCAGACGGGCGCCGGTGCCCGCTCTTCATCAGGGGAATTGACATGAGATCCAGAGGTGCTGTGCCTCGCCCGGGAGCCGGCCGCCGCGCTCGGTGGCTGCGGCGGTTCGCCCTGCCGTTGCTCCCGTTCGCCGTCCTGGCGTCGGTGCTGACGGCGCCCACGACGGCGGTGGCGGGCGACAGCCAGTACGGGAACGCGCGCTACCACCAGTGGTCGTGGGTGACCACTCACAACTCCTTCGCCAACAGCTGGATGCAGGCGCCGCTGCCGCCGAACCAGTCGCGGAGCATCAAGGAGCAGCTCGACGACGGGGTACGGGGGCTGATGCTCGACACCTACGACCCCAAGGGCACCGGCCCCGTCGAGCTCTGCCACGGTGGCACCTCCCTGTGTTACGAGGAGTTCAAGTCGGCGCTGCTGACCATCGTGAACTTCCTGCAGAAGAACCCGCAGGAAGTGGTGACGGTCTTCCTGGAGAACTACGCCAGCCAGCAGACGCTCAGCAAGACGATCACCGACATGCTGAACGCCAAGAACGCCGGCGGGCTGCTGTTCAACGCGAACAAGTACGGCATCAACAGCAACAACTGGCCGCGTCTGCGGGACATGGTCTCCGACGGTCAGCGTCTGGTGATGTTCCAGGACAGCTGGAGCGACATCGGTGTCGGCTCAGGAACCCTGATGAACACCTGGACGCACACGGTGGAGACCAAGTACAGCTACGGCCAGGACGCTCCGTCAGGCTGTGAGCCCCGTGGCGAGAGCAGGCAGCTGAACCAGAATCCGATGCCGGGGACGAGCAACCTCACCCCGCTGTTCACCATGAACCAGTTCAGCTCGGACAACATCGACCCCGAGGGTTCTTCCAAGGTCGTCAACGGGGCCCGGCTCAAGAGCCGTATCGAGAAGGAGTGCAAGTCCGCCGCGTGGCGGAACCCCAACTTCGTCGCGGTCAACTATTACCAGAACAGCGACAAGTCGGGCATGACCCCGCTGTCGGTGGTCGCCGACCTCAACCGGGACGGCTACATCTCCGAGTCCGACCCGGCGGTGTGGATCGTCAATGACAGCAAGCAGTACGTCAGCACCTACGGCAACAACCGCTGCATGGTGCGCGGTGACGAGTTCCCCGACGGCACGGGCGGTGTGGTGACCCAGCGGGCATGCGCGACCCCGGCCCCCAGCAGCCACCAGTGGACGGCCACCAAGCCCTCCTACGACGGCAAGGGCTACTACTGGATCAAGGCGGCCAACGGCAACTGCCTCACCGTTCCGTACAACAACGGCACGCCCCCGGGGAACGGCACCCAGCTCTTCTGGTGGCCGTGCGAGACCCGGTGGACCTCCGGCAGCCAGCTGTGGAACGTCATGCCGATCAAGGTCGACAGCACGGGTGACATGCGCGGCTACTACTTCGTCAACCAGTGGACCGGCAAGTGCCTGACGCTGGATCCCTCGACGGCGACCGCCAAGGCCGGCAAGGTCACCCAGTCCACCTGCCCGAAGCGCTGAGCGACACCGGCCCCCACCACGGGACCCACCGAGCGGTACGCCCGACGGGCGTACCGCTCGGCTCGTTCTTCTCCGTCCGCGCTTGCGGTGGATGTCGGCCAACTGTGCGCACGTGGACGCCTCTTGGGAGGAATGGTCTGGACTTTTCGATCAATGAGGGGTGAGTATTGATCGACCGACAAACCGTGCTCTCCGACACCGAAGCAGCCTCGACAGGTGGAGGAAAGCTCGACGGAAGGATCGTTCGTGCGGAAGCTCGCAGTCCAGAAGAAGGTCCAGACGAAGTCGTGGTCAGTCGTCGGCGTGGCGACAGCCGCCCTGCTGGTCTCCTTCACCGCCCTGAGCAGCCCGGCCGGCGCGGCCACCCCCGCCGACGAGGGGGCGACGGTGGTCGGTGTCGCCAGCTCGGCGACCGATTCCCAGGCCGCGGCCCTGCCCTGCATCACCAGTTACGGCGTCATCACGTGTTTCGACAAGGCCGGGGACAAGGTGCTGGTCAAGGACACCGAGGCGGACCACAAGTCGGCCGTGGGACTCTCCCGGTACAACTACAGCCGTCCCGCCGACGGTTGTCGCAACGCACTGGGCCACGGCAAGTGGGCGGAGTGCAACTACAACATGCGCGAAGAGGGATACGTCCAACTCGAGAACGCCAGGTATGACGGCGACACCGGCAAGTGGTACTACCCCGACCCGCGCGTGCTCTCCATCTGGCTCCCCATCGGCTGACGGCCCGACGGCCTGACGAGTCCCCGAAAGCGGGGCCAGGCCCGAAGCAGTGCCCTGCCGACCGCACAGTCCGCTACGGAACGACCGGGCGCGGGCGATTCGTACGGTCGGCACCGGGGGTCAGTCGCCGGTGTCCCCTTCGGCGGCCGGGTCCTCGGCCATGAGGCGGGCCAGGAGCGCCCGGGCCTCCCGTAGACGCGGGTGGTCGGGGTGGAGGGACTGCTCGCAGGCGGCCACGGCGCGGCGGGCAGCGTCCTCCGCCTCCTGGCGGCGGCCCAGATGATGCAGCGCGGTGGCCGTGACGATGTCCGAGGCTCCGCTGGAGGCCCGGCTCCCGGTCGCGGGGAGCGGGCGGGCCTCGGCCAGGGCTTCCTCGTAGCGGCCCTGCCCGTTCAGGCAGGCCGCCAGAAGGCGGCGGAGCGCGGCCGCTCCGGGGCCGTCCGCCCGCGGCAGGTTCCCGCGGGCGATGGCCTCCGCTTCCTCGTGGCGGCCCTGCCCGTTCAGCGCCGCGCCCAGCTTGGCCAGGGTGAGCAGTTCGGTCTCCCACACCTGCGTCAGGTGCGCGAGGCGGACGGCGGCGCGCAGGATGTCCCGCGCTTCGGACTCCGCTTCCCCGTACCGCTCCTGCTGGACAAGGATCTCCGCACGGCTCGCCCGGATGGCCAGCAGGAGCGCCCGCAGGGCCGGGCTCGCACCCGCGGCCCGGTCCACGTCCGTGATCAGAGCGTCCACCTCGGGCAGCACTGCGAGGCCCCGTCCGTGCGCGACGGCCGCGCTCGCGGCGAAGGCCCTGGCCAGCAGGGCCGAGAGCTCGGAATCCGCACCCCGGACGGGCGGCATCGTCGCGAGAAACCGTGCGCCCTCTTCGGCCTGCTCGAACTCTTCCACCGAGTACAGCTCCTGGACCCGCTCCAGGACGGCGCCGTGGGGCGGCGCCAGTTTGCCCTCGATGCGCCGGTGCCGCAGACGGCTCCACTCGGCTCGTATACCTCTCACACCGGGTGAGGCTACGCGATGAGGGGGTGACGCGCGGTACGGAAAGTACCGTTGAGCTTGGTCTCGGTCCGCCAGGAGCCCCCACGGGGGCAACCCCCTGGGCAACGGCGTCTGGCTGACCCTGTGGACCCGGGGAAGCCCCAGGCCCGAGGCCAGGACTGGGTGGTGAAGGGCTTCCAGTCCCCTGGCTCACTCGCCCGTTCGCCCGCGGAATGCCGGTGCATCCCGCGGGCGAACGCGCGTGACCACCCGGCGCACCCCTACCGGGCACGCCGACGTCACTCCGTTACGGGAGCGGCGATGCGCTCGATACGCGGCCGGGCGACCTCGGCGTAATCCGCGCCGGAGACCATCAACGACCGGTCCAGGCGCGCGGCGTTGAAGTAGAGGCGGGGCCGGGCGACGACGTCCGGGTCCGCGATGAGTTCGAGTTCGGGTTCGAAGCTGAAGGGCAGGACGGTGCCGGGGACGGCGTGGGCCAGTCGCTCCGCGGTGGCCGCGTCACAGAAACCGACATAGCGGGCCGAGAACAGCGTGCGGACGGCGCCGAGGTCCACCCGCCGGTCACCGGGGACGACCGCGAGCACATAACGGGTGACCCGCCGGTCGACCTTGACGATGAGGACGAGGCACTTCGCCGCTTCCGACACGGGGTGCCCGCGCAGTGCGCTGACCGTCTCGGTCGTGCCCTCCGGTTCGTGGTCGATGACCTTGTACCCGGTTGCCGTGCTGTCGAGCAGGTCGATCAGACGCCGGTAGGTGCCGTTGTCCGGCATGGTGACTCCTCTTGTCGAATGGTGCGATGGGTGCGTTCGATGCTCTGGCCCCAGTACGTTCCGGTGACCATGAGCGCCGCCCCGAGACCGGCCAGGGCGGTGACCTTCTCGCCGCCGAGGGCGATGCCCACCGCGACGGCCCAGACCGGCTCGGTGCCCAGGAGCAGACTGGCCCGGCTCGCGGAGCTCTTCTGGACCGCCCAGGTCTGGGCGAGGAAGGCGAACACGCTGCAGAACAGGGCCAGATAGACCAGCTGGCCCCAGGCCGCGGCATCGGTCTGCGCCAGCCTCGGCAGGCCGGTGGAGGCCGGCACGGCCAACAGCACCGAGCCGAGGACCGTCTGGACGGCCGTGAGCTGCGAGGGCCGGACGGCACGGCCCTTCGTCAGACGCCCCACGAGGGCGACGTGGACGGCACGCACCACCGCGGCGGCCAGCATCAGCAGGTCGCCGAGGCGGGGCAGGTGGAAGCCGCTGCCGGACATCAGCAGCGTGACGGCCAGCAGGCACACACCGGTGGCGGCGAAGAAACGCGGAGGCAGGGGCCCGTAGCCGCCCGTGCGGTCCAGCAGGGGGGTCAGCACGATGGTGAGGCTGATGATCAGGCCGGCGTTGGCCGCGCTGGTGTGCGCGACCCCGTACGTCTCCAGAACCAGGACAGCCGCCTGGGTGACCCCCAGGAAGGACCCGACACGCACCTCGTCACGCGTCCAGCGCCGCTCCCGCCGGGCGGCGACGAGGACGAGGCAGGCCGCCCCGGAGATCGCGTACCGTGCGAACAGCACCACCAGGACGGGCAGCGCGGAGGTGGCCGTCTTCGCGGCCAGATAGCTGGAGCCCCAGACGACGGCGACCAGGAGGAGCACTGCGTCAGTGCGGCGGGTGTGGAGCACGCCCCTACGCTGCATCGCTTCCACCGTGAAGCCAAGACCATGACTCTTAATAGATCTTGAAGTATCCCTACACTGTGAGGGTGAACGAACGGCAGTTGCAGATCCTGCGGGAGCTCGGCGAACTGGGAAGCGTCACGGCGACCGCCGAGGCGCTGTTGATGACTCCCTCGGCCGTCTCCCAACAACTGCGGCTGCTGCAACGCTCGATCCCCGTCCCCCTCACCGAGCGCGACGGCCGGCGGCTGGTGCTCACCGACGCCGGCAACGCCCTGGCCGCCGCGGCCATCGAGGTGGAGAGCGCGCTGGCCCGGGCACGGCACACCATCGAGGAGTTCGTCGACCGGCCCGACGCGGGGGTGTCCGTGGCGGCCTTCCACAGTGCGGCCTCCGCGTTCTTCCCCCTGCTGCTGGGCGGCCGGACCGGCTCCGGGCACCCCGAGCTCTCGTTCGCCGACGAGGACGTCGAGCAGGACCACTTCCCGCGCCTGACCCGCCACTACGATCTCGTTCTCGCCCACCGCCTCGAACAGGCGCCGCCCTGGCCCGCCACGGTCACGGCCGGCACGCTGCTGCGCGAACCCCTCGACGTCGCCCTGCCGGCCGACCACCCTCTCGCGGCCAAACGACGCCTCACGCCGCGAGACGTCGCCGACCAGCCCTGGATCACCGTCCATGACGGCTTCCCGCTGATGGCGACCATCGAGGCCATCGCGAACGCCGCGAACCGGCGGCTCGACATCGTCCATCGCATCAACGAATTCACCGTGGTGGCCGAAGTCGTGGCGGCCGGGGGCGGCCTGGCGCTGATGCCGCGCTGGACCACACGCCCGCACCCGGCACTGGTCTTCCGGCCGCTCAGCGGCGTGCACGCCCGACGCCACATCGATGTGCTCCACCGCCCCGAACGCTCCGCACGACGAGCCGTACGCACGGTGCTCGGCGAACTCCACCGTGCGGCCGAGACGATCCAGAAACGAGACCCGGCTCATCCGGCCTGATTCGGGGCCCAGTTGCTGTACGTTGCGAGTAATCGAGTCCAGACGACGTGAGGGGCAGGTGGGGGACGTTGCTGGTCGAGACTCTGACCGCGCTCGCCGCGGCGAGCGGCGGTGCGGTGGTCCAGGCCGCGGGGACCGACGCGTGGCACGCGGTCCGTGAGCGGGTCGCCGAACTCTTCGGCCGTGGTGACGCGGAGCGCGGGCGGGCCGAACTGGAGCGCTTGGACCGCACCGCCCGGGCGCTGGAACCGGGCGCCGCGGCAGACCCCGACCGGGAGATCCTGCGTCAAGAAGGGGCGTGGCAGGAGCGGTTCGAGGCGCTGCTGGAGTCCTTGGACGCGCACGATCAGGAACGAACGGCCCAGGACCTGCGCGCCCTGTTGGCCTTCGTCGCCGGCCCGGGGGACGATGTGGCCCTGGCGACGGGCAATGCCGAGGCGCGAGACGGGGGCAGTGCGGTGACAGGGATCAAGCGGGTGGACGGCGGGCGGCCGGCCCGAGCGGTGAACACCGGGGACGCGCAGGCCACCGGCGCGGGATCCAGCGCCGTCACCGGCATCGTGGCCGAGTAGGCGACCGGGGGAGCGCGATGGCCAAGTGGCGGTGGGGCAGAAGGTATGACCCGGGCAAACGCACGCTTGCCGGGGGCACGGTCGGTGGGGATGTGCCGGAGCAGCAGGTGTCCGGAAGCGGGAACGCGATCGCGTCGAACGGCGGTATCGCGGTCTCCGGCATCTACAACGACCACTCCAGTGTGGTGCTGCCGCCGGAGGCCGTACGGCCCGTCAACGAGCTGAGGGCGCGGCCGGGACTGGACAACCTCCCCTATCGGACCGCCCACTTCGTAGGACGCGCCGCCGAACTCGACCTCCTCGACGCCTCCATGAAGAAACCCGGCGGGGTGTGGCTCCATGCCGTGCACGGTCTCGGGGGAGTGGGCAAGAGCACCCTGGCCGTGCACTGGGCGGCCACCCGGGCCCGCAAGCACGGTCTGACGCCCGTCCGGTGGATAGCCGCCGACAGCGCGGCGAGCGTGCAACAGGGCCTCGCGGCCCTGGCCACGTCCCTCCAGCCCGCCGCTTCCAAGGCGATGACCGTGGAAGCCCTGGCCGAGAACGGGATGCAGTGGCTGGCCGCGCACAGCGGCTGGCTGCTCATCCTCGACAACGTCAACCACCTCGCGGACATCGCCCCGCTGCTGGCCCGCGCGCCCAAGGGCCGCTTCCTGATCACCAGCAGACTCGCCACCGTGTGGCACGACGCCACGGCCGTCATCCGGCTCGACGCCCTGCAACCGGCCGAATCACTGGCCCTGCTCACCCATATCACCGGGACCTCGGGCTCCAGGGACCTGACCGGAGCGGCCGAACTCTGCGCGGAGCTGGGCCATCTCCCGCTGGCCGTCGAGCAAGCCGCCGCCTTCCTCGCCCAGAACCCGCTGCTGACCCCGCGCACGTACCTGGAACTGCTCCAGCAGGACCCCGCCCCGCTGTACGGGCAGGGCGGCGAGGGCTTCACCGTCGCCGAACGCACCATCGCCCGCATCTGGCGGGTGACGATGGACCGCGTCGGGGAACTCCAGCCGCTGGCAGCCGACATGTTGCGCACCCTCGCCTGGTACGCCCCCGACGGCATCCCCGCCGGCCTCGTGGACGACGCGGGCAGACCGGTCGAGGTCGCGGGCGCCATCGGTGTCCTGAACGCGTACAGCATGATCACCGTGGACCCCGCCACACGCGTCCTGTCCCTGCACCGGTTGCTCCAGTCCGTCGCTCGCACCGCCGACCCGGCGGACCCGCACCGCGCACCCCACCTCCTCACCGAGGCCCGTGGCCGCGCCACGGCCGCCCTGGAGTCCCTCCTGCGTCCGACCGACTGGCAGGACCCCGCCACCTGGCCCTTCGGGCGGGCCGTCCTTCCGCACATGGACGCCCTGGCCGACCACACACCGGCGTCCGCCGACACCAGCACCACGGCACGCCTCCTCAACCACGCCGGTGTCTTCCTCCTCAGCCAGGGGCTGGCCGTCCGAGGCGGCGCGCACCTTCGTCGCGCCCTCGACCACCACGAGCGGGAACTGGGCCCCGACGACATCAACACACTCTCCTGCCGGCACAACCTGGCGCACGCCTACGAGGCCGCAGGGCATCTGAGGCGAGCCGTCCCCCTGTACGAGCGGGCCCTCGTCGACGAGGAACGTGTACTGGGGCCCACCCACCCCCTCACCCTCGCCAGCCGTATCAACCTCGCTGCGGCCCACCAGGCGGCAGGAGACCCGGACAAGGCTCTCGCCCTGCTGGAGGAGAGCCCGGGCGACGGCCCCCTGTCCGACACACCCGCGGGGGAGGAGGACCTGGTCTCCCTCATCGCGCGCAACACCCTGGCCCGTACACGGCAGGAGGCGGGAGACCCCGCCGAAGCCATGCGCCTGTTCGCAGAGAACCTCACGGCATGCGTGCGCGTACTCGGCGAGGAACATCAGCTCACCCTGGTGACGCGGAACAATCTGACGGCCACGCGCACCATGATGTCGCAGCCGCAGGACCAGTCCGTCTCCCGCTTCGAGGCGATCCTCCGTGACATGGAACGGGCCCTGGGCGAGGAGCACCCCGACACCCTTCTCGCCCGGGCCAACCTGGCGGGCGCCTACCGGGACACGGGCGACCTGGACCGGGCCGTGGGACTGTTCGAGGAGGTCCTGCCCGACCTGGAGCGGGTACTGGGCGAGCACCACGGCATCACGCGTACCACCCGGATCGCCCTCGCCCGCGCCTACCACTCCGCGGGCGACCTCGACGGGATCGCTCGCCTCGGCACCCCACCACAGCAGCCCTCGGACCGCACCGCAGCGTCGGCGTCCGCTCCTGCGGGCGGCACCGCCTCCGGCGCGCTGAAGGACCCGTGGGAGGAGGAACACCGCGATACCCGCAGCGCCGACATCGGCTACGGCTTCCTGTCCGTCGGCGACGGGACACGTGCCGTCCCGCTGTTCGAGCAGTCTGTCCACGACAGCCAAAGCCGACTGGGCCCGGATTACCCCGGCGCGCTCACCGACCAGCACAATCTGGCGGTCGCCCACCTCATGGCGGGCGCTCCCGAGCGCGCCCGCCCCCTCTTCCAGCAGATCCTGGAGACCCGCGAGAACACCCTGGGGGCGGACCACCCCGACACGGTCAACAGCCGTCGGCACCTCGCGGACGCCCACCGCGCAGCGGGCGACCTGGACCGGGCCATAGCGCTGTACGACCAGACGTACCGCACGCGGACACGCGACCTCGGCGCCCACGACCCGGACACCCTGGCGGTCCTCGGCCTCCTGGCGTACACCCACCAGCTCGCGGGCAGACCGGACCGCGCCACGCCCCTGTTCGAGCGGGCGCTCAGGGGCATGGAGGAGGTGCTGGGCCACGACGACGCCGGCACACTCACCGTCCGCAACGGTCTCGCCGGGACGTACATGGCGGCAGGTGACCACCACCGGGCGGTGCTGCTCTACGAGGTCAACCTCACCGCCTTCACCGAGACCCTGGGGGAGAACCACGTACACACCCTCACCGCCGCCCGGAACCTGGCCGTCGCCCACGCCACGGCAGGCGACTTCCGCCAGGCCCTTCCCCTGTTCTGGAACACACTGCGCCGCCAGAAGAAGGTACTGG
Organism: Streptomyces sp. NPDC026377; assembly: GCF_055567715.1. Lineage (NCBI taxonomy): Bacteria > Bacillati > Actinomycetota > Actinomycetes > Kitasatosporales > Streptomycetaceae > Streptomyces > Streptomyces sp. NPDC026377. The sequence goes on along the minus strand of NZ_JBVHPV010000008.1, from coordinate 265,496 downwards.
GCGCGGCCCACCCCGACACCCTCGCCAGCCAGATCAGCCTGGCAGGGGTCTATCGGGGCGTGGGAGCGGGACACAAGGCCCACCGCCTGTGCAACCGGACCCTCTCCACGTGCCTGCGCACGCTCGGCGAGGACCACCCCCTGACGCGCGACGCCCGTAAGCAACTGTCGGCCATGGAGCGGGCGGGACGCTGAGATACGGCCCGAGGGCGGTGAAACCCCTCACCCGCGGGCGGGGCCACTCATCGGGGTTCCCCCAGGACCTCAGTCGCAGGGGCGGATGACCTGCCAGTCCCTGGCCGGATCTCCCGTACGCAGGAACTCACTCAGGTGCAGGTCGGTCTCCCCGGTGATGTCGTCCCCGCCGGGCCAGACCGACTCGCATTCCCGGCACAGGAAGAAGAACTGACCGGTGTCCTCACGCCGATACCGCCGCACCCAGTCCTGACCGCACTGGACGCAGGCGACTTCCTCAGTCACCGCCGCCGTCTCCACCACCGCCGTCCCCGCCGCCTCCATCGCCACCGCCCCCGTCTCCACCGTCTCCGCCGTCGGTGCCCCAGCCGTCCGAGCCGCCCGGTTCGTTGTCGTCGCCGCCGCTGCCGAGGTTGCTGAACCAGGGGCGGTCCCAGGCGTCGTCGGGGGCGACCGGCTCGCCGGCTCTGGCGGGCTGGCGCTGCAGACGGAAGCGGGCCGTGCCCGTGGTGTCGCCCAGGCCGAAGGCGACCGCGAACACGTGGGCCATGACAGCGTCCAGCGGGTCCGAGCTCTCGTAGTGCACCGGTGCCAGGGGCAGCAGCACTGTGCCGGGGTCGAGGTCGGGGCGACGCGGCGGTCGCTCAATCAGGGCGACCCGCCGCTCGTCGCGCAGCACCCAGGAGCTCGTGGAGCTCGCCCGTCGCACCTCCCAGAGCCCCTGGGGAAGCCGCGCCTGTACGTAGCTCTTGGACTTGCGCAGCTTCTTCTTCAGGACGAGGGCGGCCGGTACGTCCCCCACCGTCATCCGCAGCCCCTGCGCCTGGTCAGAGGCGCTGCTCAGGAAGCCGTGCGGTGCCCGTATCCGTACCGGGGGAGCGCCCGGCCCCCACACGTCGACGCGTACCAGTCGGCGGTCCACCGCCACGCACACCTGGCCTGCGGGTCCGTGGGCGTACCGTCGGGCCATCCACAACGGCACACCCTCCATGCGCGCCCGCTCGGCCAGGGCGTTCAGCTGTGCGGGGCCGCCACAGTGCCGTACCGCCAACTCACCCATCACCTGAGCGAATTCGGCTGCCTGGCGTACCTTCACGGGAGTGGTGGTGCCCGTGACGCGGGTGACCGGGATGATGCCGCTGCCCGCGGTCAACCGGTCCAGCGGACGTTCCGTGCCGCCGCCCCCGAGCCACTGGCCGCGCTGGAACGCCTCGGCCATGGCGGGCAGGTTCAACTCGCTCAGCGGTGTGACCCTGCCGCCGCGACGCAGCTCTTCCTCCGTCAGTTCAACGGTCCGCGCCAGTGGATTCCACGACCGTTCCGTATAGAGCGCCTGGCTCATGCCATCTCCCCCGTGTCCGTGCAGTACAGCGACCGAGCCTACCGAGCTTCAGGACGCGCTCGAACAGCGTCCGGTTTCCGGGGTGTGCGGATCCGGGTGGGCTGGCCTCGGTGACGCCCGAGTCCGTGGTCGGCGGTGGCACGGCGAGGTGAGTCGCCTCCGTCGGCTGCACGCGGCTACCTGCGGGAGCTTGCGGAGATCGTCAACCTGTTCGGGCACGAGGGGGTCGTGGCCGAACGGGATACGGACCTCTACCTGCAGGCGCGGCGCAAGGACCGGCTGACGCTGGCCGTCGGGATGCGGTGGCAGCTGCTTCCGGGGCGCTCCTGTGCCAGCCCGGAGTACGAGCTGGGCGCAGCTGGAACCCGCGTACGCGATCTTCGGTGACAACTTCGACTGGTCGGCGACCGCGGACCGGCTGATGCTGTAGGTCTCCAACGGGATGGGAGAGGGCACAGAAGCCTCCCTGCCGACGAACCTGGCCGTCAACGCCCTGCGCAACGACCGGCGGGCCGGGATCCCCTTGGCAGACCAGGCCGCCCTCGCCGACCAGGCCGTCTACGCCCACTACCGGGGCCACTGCTACCTGTCCGTGCTCACGTTCGACTTCGGCCCTGTCGGCGGGCGGGCCCAGGTCGTGGATGCCGGGTCCCCGCAGATGCTGCGCCTGCGCAACGGGGCGGTCGAACGCGTCACTTTCGAGGCCCACTGCCGCTGGGCATGTTCGAGGAGACCGACTACACGGCGCAGGACTCCGAGGTCGAGCCGGGTGACCGCCTCGTCTTCGTCAGCGACGGGGTCTGCGCGGTCGCTTCCCCGGGCGGTGAGGCGTGCGGGGATGTGGCCCCGGCCCGGGCGATCATGTCCACCCGGCTGCTTCCCGCCGCCGAGGTCGCCCGGGCCGTTCCGCGGGAGCTGACGGGGCACCGCGGCCAGGCCCTGCCGAACGACGACGCGCTGGTGGTCTGCCTGGACTGGCGCGGCAGGGCGTGAAGGCCCACACGTGAGACACCCCGCAGGTTAGGGAACCGGCCTACGGATCGGCGGCGCGGCGGGTGGGCGCGTTCCTCGACGGACGCCAGGAGCGAATCGCTCAGCGATGGGCCGATGCGCCCCTGTTCCGGATGGTCTTCACGCCCTCCCGGGACGAGGCGGTGGAGGACGGTGGCCGCGCCCCGGCTGATGCCCCGGCCTCCAGGACGGCATGGCGGGCGCGCACACCCCGCCCGCAAACCGGGCGCATCTCTCCGTCGTTCGCTCCGCACCCCCTGGTAGCAGGGCTCCACACAGCGATAGCGTGGAAGCCACAAGGGGAGAGGGTCTACACCGTGAACACATCTGAACCGGCCCCGTCCGCGGAAAGCCAACTACGCGCCACCCCGCCCCACGAACTGGTCGCCACCGCCCGACGCCTGCTGACCGACCGCGTCAGGGCCACCGGGGTGACCCTGTTCCTGGCCGACTACGGGCTGAGTGTCCTGCAACCGGTCACCCACCTCCCGCACACGGGCGAGCCCATCGCCGCCCACGACGGACCCGCCGGACGCGCCTTCATCAGCCAGGCCCCCGTCGTCGAAGTACCCAACGGCCCCACACCCACGCACCTCGTCCATCTGCCTCTCACCGTCCGCGGGGACCGGCTGGGAGTGCTGTCCGTCCGCCTGCCCAACAGCGCGACCGACCCCGCCACAGTGCTCCGGCTCACCGACTTCGCCACCGCCCTGGCCCACGAGATCATCACCGCAGGCCGCGACACCGACCTGTACCTGCAGGCCCGTCGCACCCGACGCCTTACCCTCGCCGCCGAAATGCAGTGGCAGCTGCTGCCCGGGCGCGGCTGCGCCCGTCAGGAGTACGTCATCGGCGCCCACCTGGAGCCCGCCTACGCCATCGGCGGAGACAACTTCGACTGGTCGACCAGCGCTGACCACCTCACCTTGACCGTCACCGACGGCATGGGCCAGGGCATCGACGCCTCCCTGCTCACCCACCTCACCGTCGGCGCCCTGCGCAACGCACGCCGCGCCGGGATAGGACTGGCCGACCAGGCATGCCTCGCCGACCAGGCCCTCTTCGCCCAGTACGGCGGCAAGATGTACGCCTCGACCCTCCTGCTGGACTTCGATCTGGACACCGGCATCGTGCACGCCGTCGACGCCGGCTCCCCCCAGCTCTACCGCCAGCGCGGCGACACCCTGGAGCAGATCGAACTCGAAGCACAGCTCCCGCTCGGCATGTTCGAAGAGACCCTCTATGAGGAGCAGACTTTCCGGGTCGAACCAGGCGACCGGCTGATCGTCGTCAGTACTGGCGTGCACGGCGCACGCGCCGCCGACGGCGGATCCTTCGGCGAACGAGCCCTGCGCCAGACGCTCAGCGCCACACGCCGGGAACCTCCGCACGAGGCCGCACGCGCCACGGTCTCCGGTCTGATCGAGCACTTCGGCAGCCGACACCTCGCCGCTGACGCCGCGGTCGTGTGCCTGGACTGGCAAGGCCGAAAGACCCGAGCGTCACGGCACACCGCCCCAACCCCCTGACCCCCGTCATTCACACTCTCGATCAGCAGACCGCGACAGCGCGGCAGCCTGCGCACCGAGAAAGGCCTTCAGCCCCCGGCTCAACGCGGCCCGCTGGGCCGGGTCCATCCCCCTCAACACCTTCGCCAGAGCCCGGCCCTCGCGGAGCGGCTGGGCCTCGCACTACCTGCGGCCAGTCGGCTGTGTGACCGCCTCGAGGCGGCCGGCTTGCTGGTGCGTGCTTACCATCCGCGCGGGCGCCGTGAGGTGCAGTTGGCCTGACCGCGCCTGGTCGCCAGGTGCTCAGTGACGTGGTGGAACATCGAAGGCCGCTGGTGTGTGCGATCGCCGACTATGCCCTTCGGTATCTGCCCCGAGGCCACACGCGGGGGAGGAACCGCCTTCGCGGAAAGCTGAGGCCGAGCCGTGGCGCCGCCGTCGACACGGGATTCAACCGCCAACCCGGGGGACCCTCTCCTCCAGTGTCTACCTGGCCCGCTCGGATACACCCGAGGGTGCGCTGGGCGTGGTGCTTTTGGTGCTGGCTCTCGCCGCCATCGTCATTCCCCTCATCATCGCGCGGAGCAAGCGCCGGTGAACGGCGCAGCGCTGTTCTCTCCCTAATGGCGCCATCCCTCACGGCTGCGGTGGCCGAGTTTTTCCCGACGGCCACCGCAGGGGCTACGCGGGGGAGGTGTTTTGGCTGGGGGTGTGCGCGACGAGGGCGTGGGCGGCGGTGGGGTGGGCGGGCAGCAGGGTGCTGATGCCGGTGAGGTCCAGCAGCCGCTCAAGGCGGTCGGGGACGGCAGCGAGGACCAGCGTGCCGTCGGCGGCCTTGGCGCAGCGGAGGATGCCGACCAGGGCGTTGAAGCCGGAAGAGTCGCAGAAGGTGACGGACCCGAGGTCCAGGATCAGGTGGCGGTGGCCTCGTTCGATCAGGGCCAGTGCCTGGGCGCGCAGGTGGGGGGCGGTGGCTACGTCGAGTTCCCCGGCGACGTGGGCCAGGGCAAGGTCGCCGTCGATGTGCTGTGCGGTGAGGCGGAAGTCGGTCACGATCTGCTCTCCGGCATCTCGCCGGCGGGGGCGACGGTGTGGGCGGTGGCGGCCGCGGTGAGGCCGTCCGCGGCGTCGGCGAGGGGGACGGAGAGCGCCAGCAGGGCGACGTCGTCACCGGCCCCGTGGGGCATGGCCTCGATGAGGTCGACGGTGTCCTCTATGAGAGCCGCCGCGCTGACGGGCCCGGTGCGCGTGGAAAGGAAACGGGTCAGACCCTCCTCTCCGATCATTTCACCACCAAGGGTGCGGGCCTCGGTCAGCCCATCGGTGTAGAGGAGCAGTCCTTCGCCAGGGGCGAGGTGGATGCTGTGGGAGGCGAAGTGTGCGCCGTCGAGCGCGCCGATGAGCATGCCGCCCTTGGGCTGCACCGCTTCTACCGCCCCGGAGTCGCGCAGGTGGTAGGCCGGGGGGTGCCCGCCGGTGGCCACCGTGATGGTGAACCCTTCCCTCTCGTGCGGTTCAAGGACGCCGAAGACAGCGGTGCAGAACCGGGTGCCGACAGCCGGGTCCAGCAGCAGCGCGGTGTTGAGCGAGGTCAGGACCACGTCGGGGTCGGGGTCGATCAGGGCCGCGGCGCGCAGCGTGTAGCGGGTCAGGGAGGTCAGGGCGGCGGCTTCTGGGCCCTTGCCGCACACGTCTCCGAGGAAGAACGCCCACCGCTTCCCGCCCAGGGGGAAGACGTCGTAGAAGTCGCCGCCCACGTTCTGCGGAGAGGCGGTGGCGTAGTGGCAGGCCAGCTCCAGCCCCGGCACCACCGGCAGCGCCGGCGGCAGCAGAGTGCGCTGGAGGGTGGACGCGAACGCCTGGATGGCGTTCTTGTCCCGGTCCGCGCGCTGCCGGGCCTCCTCCTGCTCGATGCGCCGCTCCTGCTCGGTGCGCAGGGCGTTCAGCGCCGCCAGGCGCATCTCCAGCTCGTCGAGCACGATCGCGGCCAGGTCCGCGAGGGTGGCGGTGTCGTCCTCGGTGATCAGGCGGGGCTTGGTGTCGAGGATGTTGACGGTGCCCAGCCGGTGCCCGTCGTGCGTGATGATTGGCGCGGCGGCATAGAAGCGGACGCCCATCGGCCCGGTGACCAGGCCGTTGTTGAAGGCGACGGGGTCGGTGAGTGTGTCCGGGATCACCAGTGTTTCGTCGGTGAGGATCGCCGAGCCGCACAGGCCCGGCTCCCGGCCGATCTCGCTGACGCCTTCAAGGCCGTGGGCGGCCTTGAACCAGATCCGGTCCTCGTCCACGATCGTCACGCTCGCCACCGGCACCTTGCACAGGCGGGCCGCCATCGCCGCGACGCGGTCGAACGCGCCGTCCGGAGGGGTGTCGAGGATGTCGTAGCGGCGCACCGCGTCCATCCGCGCCGCTTCTTGCACGGCACTGAGTGTCCGCCGCCCCGGCGTGCCCGCCGGGCTGGTCGCGGGTCCCGCTTGCGGCATCGTCTGTCTCTCCTTGCCGCGCCGGCCTCGGTGCCGACGACGACGGCAGCCTAGACCAGCCTCCCGACGTCAAGAAAACCGATCCGCAGCGGGGAAGACGGCCGCGCAGCGGGAGAGCCGGATGCAGCGCCTGGTGCGGGCCACCCGCGCGTACAGCCGGAGGCGAGCCGACGAGCGAGGCCCTGGCGGCTGCCTGCTCGCCGGGGAGGCGAGACGCGCTGGCACCTCGTCCGCCGTACGACGGACGGCTTCGGCACCTGCGGCTTCAGGCCACCGGGCTCGCCCAGCCGGTCCCGGTCGACGTCATGTCCCGCGCGCTCACCGCCCAGGAGGACCATCTGCGCCGGCACCTCGGCGTCAGCGGGGGAAGAGGGCGCTGACGGTCTTGCCGCCGGTCGCCTTGCGGGTCACGGCGGTGGCGCGGGCGAGATGGTTGACCATGGGCCAGCCGAAGCCCCCGGTGCCGCCGTTCAGGTCGGGGGTGCGCATGCGCGGGACCTGGGGGCTGGGGTCGTGTACGGCCACTTCGACGCTGTCCCGGTGCGCGACCAGATCCAGGGTGCAGGTGCCGCCGCCGTGGCGCAGGGCGTTGGTGACGAGCTCCGAAACGACGAGGATCACGGTTTCGGTGGTCTCGGATGCGAGCGTCGGTTGCAGCCCACCGAGAAATTCCCGGGCGTTGTCGCGTGCGCCGGCGACGGACGTTGTCGAGCGGAGGGCGGCGACGGTGACGACAGCGCTGTCCATCAGGACCTCCGGTCTTCGTCGATGTCCAGTCCTGTCTGCCCGGGGCTTGTGCCCCGGCTGCGGCCCGTCAACCTTGCCTGCTCCCGCGCCCGCCGCTGTCCGAGGGCGGTTACCTCGTTGTCGAACAGGCGGACATCCATCCTGGGCAGAGCGGACATGTGCGTGCCACCACGGGCCTCCGGCGAGCACGGCACCCACCGGCGCCAGGGCGGTCGCCACATGGTTTGGCGCATCGGACGTCCTCGTCACTGCCTCGCCACATACTCGTCGAGCGTCTCCACCGCACCCCAGGCGCGGTCGAACATCGACGCGAAGTGGGACAGGGCTCGGCGGCGAACCGCTGCACGGGTGGCGGTGACCCGCGTGAGTGGTCCTCCACCTCGCCTCCAGCGCCCCGACCCGAACCAGGATGGCCGCGATACTCGCATCCCGGACACCCCTGCTGGGAACTGCACCGAAATCCGCTGAAGAAGAGCGAACTTCCGACCCCTTTCCCGGTCTCTCGAAGCTCATGGGATTCCGTGGACGAGCGGCCACTCCGGCCGGTGACATAGGGGACATCTCGGCTCAACAGCCCCAGGAAGGCGAGATTCACATGACCAACGACCTCGCGGGGTCACTCCGTGACGGGCGTCTTCCTGATCTTCGCCTGCGGTGGCACATCGCCCTCCACGGCGATCTGCCTGAACGGCGTGTTCGGTGTGGCCGGCCTGATCAGCGCGTACGCCCTCGCTCCAGCGGCAGTACCGGCCGTCAAGCCCTGAGAGGAGGACCCGTTCTCCCACGCGATGCGTGATCCCCGACGCTCGCGGGGTTCAGAAGGCGTAGCGCACCCGTAGCCAGGGGGTCCGGGTCTCGATCATGCGGGTCAGGGTTGCCACCGCCTCATGCTTGACGCCGGTGCGGTAGCGCACGTTCCATGCGCCGTTCTCGGACCGCTTGGGCTGCTGGAGGTCCTCCCGCCACAGGACGTCCTCGGCCCGGGGATGCCAGCCGAGGTTCACCTCGTGCAGGTCCTGGTTGTGGGTGAGCATGATGATCTCCGCCGCGCTCTGGTCCTTCACCCGCCGCGGCAGTACGTCGTCCATCATGCGCAGCAGGTCGTCCCAGTCCTGCTCCCACCCGGACCGGATCACCACCGGGGAAAGGTTGAAGTGCACCTCGTATCCCGCGTCCAGGAAGTCCGCCGCGGCCTCGACGCGGGCGGGCACGGGACTGGTCCGGATGTCGAGGAGGCGGGAGTCCTTGGGCGGCATGAGAGAGAACCGGATCCGGGTGCGGCCCCGCGGGTCGAGCCGCAGGAGGTCCGGGTTGACCAGCTTGGTCGCGAAGGAGGCCTTCGCCGTGGGCCAACGCCGGAAGGCGTGGACGAGGTCGGCGGTGTTGTCGCTGATCAGGTCGTCCACCGAGCAGTCGCCGTTCTCTCCGATGTCGTAGACCCAGGCGTGCTCGTCGCACTGGTTGGGTTCCCTCTTGGGGCCCGCGGCCGTGATGTGGCGACGCAGGGCGCCGAGGACGCGGTCGACGTTGGTGAACACGGTGATCGGGTTGGCGAACCCCTTGCGACGCGGTACGTAGCAGTACGCACAGGCCATGGCGCAGCCGTTGGACAGGCCGGGGGCGATCCAGTCGGCGGAGCGGCCGTTCGGCCGGACGGTGAGGGAGGTGCGTTCGCCCAGCACCAGCGTCTCCCGCTTGATCCGCACCCAGCGCTCCACGTTTCCCTCGTTGCCGTGCAGGTGGGGAATGCGCCAGTGGGAGTCCGTCTCGACGAGCCGGGCGTCCGGGAAGCGGGCGATGATCTGCCGGCCCCGCCAGGACGCGGCGGCAGCGGGCTCCGCGTGGATCTCCGTCACCCGCAGGAGCCGACGTGCCTCCGGGCCGTCGCGGAACGGTCGCGCCGGTTCCGTGTCCGACGGCGAGGCCGCGGCCATGAGCTCCTCCATGCCGAACAGCCCATCGGCTCCATCGCCCGGCTCGTGGGGGCGCCGTCGCATCTCCACTCCGTTCCGCTTGCCTGTGTTCCTCGTGCCCCGCTCCTCCACGGTAGCGAAACCTGAGGCACGGACTCGACGGACGCGCGTCCAGGGCGGGACGCGGCGGGGCCCCGACCCGAGGGAGTGGGTCGGGGCCCCGCATACCGGCGTGCGGGCCGTCTCAGTGGCGGAACGCGTCCTTGGTCGACTCCTTGGCCTGGCGGGCATCGCCCTTGGCCTGGTCGGCGCGGCCCTCGGCGGTCATGCGCTCGTTGCCCGTGGCGCGGCCGACGGTCTCCTTGACCTTGCCCTTGGCCTGCTCGGCGTGGGCCTTGGTCTTCTCCTCGCCCGACATTGCGGACCTCCTCGTCATAGAACCGGATGGTCGTATTCGCCCTGCTGCTCGCATCGGCGGCCCGTAAACCCCGTGACCCGTCGACGTCCGTCACGGGGTGGGTTTCCGCACCCGGGACAGCATGGTGAGCGCCTCGCCGAGGCCGCGCGGGCGCAGCAGGCCCCGGGTGGGTGCGCGGTGGCCCCAGCCCGGGCCCGCGAGCAGGACGACGGGGCTGCGCCGCGCGCCTCGCATCCCCCAGTGCGTCCCGGCGACGTGCTGGGCGAGGGGGAGGCTGGCGGTCGAGCGGGTCTGTGACCACAGCACCACCGCCTCCGGACCGGTACGGCGCACCGCGGCCGTCAGCGCTTCGGTGGGAACGGCGCCGCCGAGGATACGGACCGCGGCGCCGCGTACGCGCAACGCCGCCTCCAGTGCTTCCAGCGGCAGGGTGTGCTGCTCGTCGGGGAGACAGGCGAGCAGGGCGGGAGGAGCGTCGCGCGGCGGCTGGGGGCAGGGCAGCAGGAGCGGGACGCTGCGCAGGGCGGTGGAGATGAGCCAGGACAGCATGTGCTCGACTTCCACGTAACGGTCGCCGCCGGACTCCCACTTGCGGCCCACCGCGTACAGGGTGGGCATCATCATCTCCTCCCACGCCGCGACCACCCCGTGTTCCTGGAGGAACGCGTTGAGGCTTGCCTGTACGGCGGGTGCGTCCAGGCGTACGGACGCGCGGGCCAGGCCGCGGGTCTCCGGGCGAACGGTGCCGAGGGGGAGCGGGCTGTCACGTGCCGGTGCGGGCTGTGGGACGGGCGCGGGCCCCGGATCCGGAGCGCCCGCGGGCCGGGGCGGTAAGTCGCCCGGGTCGGCGTCCGGGTGTGCGGACCGGGCGGGGTTCGGGATCGCGCGATCGGGCCAAGTGGCCGTTTTGGCGGCGCGGGCCGCCTCGGCGGGAGGTATGCCGAGCGCCGTCAGACGGCACATCTCCTCGACGAGCGCGATGTCCCGGGCCCGCCAGCGGCGGTGACGGCCGCCCTGGTGCTCTGCGGGCCCGAGGCCGTAACGGCGGTCCCAGGAACGGATGGTCATCGGTGAGACGCCGAGCCGCTGCGCGAGGACGCCGGTGGTGATGCCGAGGTCTTCGAAACGGACCGTCCCGAGCGTGTGGTCGGTGCTCACGACCGCACTATACGACGCACATCCGATGCGAGTTGAGCCCTTCGGCAGGTCTTTGCAGGCTGGGGGAGCGGTCACCGCAAACGGGCGGATGCCGTACCACCGGTCTGCCTGTCGGCTGCCGTCCGGGGCGCGCTCCGGACGCGTCGGAACGGCTGAGGAGGAGCACCGATCATGACCGCACCGTGGGCCACTTGTCCGGGTACCGTCGGCGCCGACAGCGGTATGTCATGGCCGCCATCGGGCGCGGTGACCCAGGGGGCGCTCGGCGACGAGGAGTTGGCCGAGGGGTTCGCCCGGGGCGAGGAGGCGTGCCTCGTCGCCGCGCATCAGCGCTGGAGCGCCCTGGTCTACACGCTGGCGCAGCGGGCGCTGGACGACGCGCGCGAGGCGGAGGACGTCACCCAGTCCGTATTCCTGGCCGCCTGGCGCGGCCGCTCCACGTACGCACCCGGGCGGGGCGTCCTGGCGGGCTGGCTGGTCGGTATCGCCCGGCGCAAGATCGCGGACACGCTGTCCGCCCGGACGCGCCGTGCCGAGCTGGTCAGGGCGGCGGGTGCCGCCGTACTCGTCGACCAGGAGCGGGACGTGGAGCCCGAAGCCGTGCTCGACCGGGTGCTGGTCAGGCAGGAACTGGCGAAGCTCCCCGCGACGCAGCGCCGCGTGCTCGGGCTCGCCTACTACGACGACCTCACGCACACTCAGATCGCCCAGGTGACGGGGTGGCCGCTGGGTACGGTCAAGAGCCACGCCCGCCGAGGTCTGCACACGCTCGCCCGCGGTCTGCGGGAGCGGGGTGCTCCGGCTTGAGGGTCCACCGATGCGCGTTCGACGCGTCGCCGGGAGTGTGGCCGGAGCGGAGACCGCCCGGCACCCACGCAGCCGAGAGACGCCCTAACGTCCGCCCCATCCGCCCAGCGTCCGCAGGAAGGGCCCACGTCCCCGGTCGGGGACGGTCCACAGGGGCTCGCCGCGTACGTTCCACTGGGCCAGGAGGGCGTTGGCGGCGAGGAAGCCGGTGGTCGCCGCCCGCTCCATGAGGGCCACGGGCAGGTCCACGCGCACCAGGTCCCCGGCCATCACCAGACGCGGGTCGGGGGTGTGCACCGGTGGGCGGTCGGCGTGCGCGCCGACCGGGAACAGGGGGCAGTCGGCGCGCCACTCGTGGCGGACATCGACGATCCCGGCGGCGCGGGTCTCCGGATAGACCAGGTGGAGCTGGTCGATCAGGCGCTTCTGCTCCACGTCCTGCGACCGGCCGGGGCCCAGCGCGTAGGCGTGGAGTTCGACGACGGACCCGCCGGTGCGGGCTGCCCACCGGGCCGCCTCGCCGTCCCAGCGGTCCAGCACGCTGACGTTGTCGAGGTTCGCGTAGCCGCTGGTGCCCAGGAAGCCCGGCCGGTCGCGGGCGACGGGCCGGTCCAGCCACAGCCGGGTGACCAGGAAGGGCGGGGCGTTGCGCAGCCCGGCGACGCGTTCGCGCCACGCCGCGTCGCCCAGCCGGTCGCAGCGGCCCACCAACGAGCGCAGCCCGCCCGCGTCCAGGGCCAGGACGACGGCGTCGTGCCGCTTCTGGTCCCCGACGCCGCTGGTCACCTCGTAACCGCCGCCGGGCAGGGGAGCGATGTGCTCCACGGGGCTGGAGGGGCGTACGTGGGCGCCGTGGCGCTCCAGATGGGCGGCGAGCGGGTCCCACAGGGCCTGCGAGAAAGGGGCGTCGGGCACGTCGAAGAGCAGGCCCTCGGAGGAGCCCAGGAAGTAGATGTGGAACATCAGCGCCATCTCGGCCGCCGACAGCCCGCGCGGGTCGGCGAAGAAGCTGCGGGAGAACACCTCGAAGGCCAGATGGCGGGCGTCGGGCGGGAAGCGGATGTGCTCCAGGAAGTCGTGCGCGCTGGTGCGGTCGAGGCGCCGGTAGATGTCGGGGACGCGGACGTCGAGGAGCGGCAGGGCGGCGGCCGGGTTCATCCGGCGCAGGTCGCGCAGGCCGAAGGAGGGGCTGAGCGCGGCGAATCCCAGGGCGCTCCAGGGCGGTGTGCGCGGGACGTGGCGGAAGCTGTCCCGCATCCCGTCGCGGTGCCGCAGCGGGTAGTCCGGCAGAGAGGTGAGCCGGGCGAGGGAGGGGTCGGCGCGCCGCAGCAGGCTCCGCAGGTTGTAGTACTGGCGGAAGAAGGCGTGGAAACCGCGGCTCATGGTGGCCCGCGTCCCGTCCCGCAGCTGTGTGGGCCATGCCCCGACCCGGCCGCCGAGATAGGGCTCCCGTTCGTACAACGTCACGGCCACGCCCCGCTCGGCCAGCGCGGTCGCCGCCGCCAGGCCCGCGATGCCGCCCCCCACCACCGCGGTGCTCGGCCGGTCGCCCCGGACGCGCGCGGACCCGTCCGGAGGCGGGAGCGCACGGGCCCGGCGGTCCCGGCCGGGAAGCGGGGCCGCGTGCCGGCGCGGGCGGGTCATCGCACTCCTTGGGCGGGGGCGTCGGCGCGGCGGGCGACGAAGGTGTGGGTGATGCCGGTCTGCCAGCCGGGCAGGGGCAGCACGCGCACCGGGTCGAATCCGGCGGTGCGCAGACGGGCGGCGAAGCGGTCCGCGGTGTCGAAGTCCACGACGCTGCGCCACAGATGACGGTAGAGCTCCCCGTCTCCCAGCGCCCCGGCCAGGGGCTGGACGAGGCCGCGGCACACCACGCTCCACACCGCCCGGTCCGTACGGCGGCCGCTGAGGGTGTACTCGTGCACGCCGAGCCGGCCGGACGGGGAGAGCAGGCGGTGTACGGCGTCGAGCACGGGCCCGGGGTCGGCGAGGTTGCGGAAGAGGTAGGCGGCGAACACGGCGTCGAACGGCCCCTGGACACCGGCCCGGTCGAGCCGCTCGGCCGGTGCGTGGACGAAGGTGACGTGGGAGGGCCAGGGTTTGGCGGCGGCACGCCGGAGCATGCCGGCGGAGGCGTCCACGGCCGTGATGGCCGCGTCCGGAAGGACGGTGTGCAGGGCGGCGGTGGAGGCGCCGGTGCCGCAGCCGAGATCCAGGACGCGCAGGCCCCGGCCGCCTCCGGTGAATCCCAGACGGCGCACCGAGCGCCGCAGATGGGAGTGGTAGCCGGGGTTGACGGCCACCAGGGCGTCATAGCTGCGGGCGGCGTGGTCGAACGCGAGGGCCAGGTCCTGGTCGCGCAGCAAGGTCATGCGGTCTCCCGTGAGCGGTGTGCGGTCAGGTGCGGTCGTGGGGGCGTCGGGGCAGGAAGGGCAGCTCCAGGGCCGAGCGCAGCATGGGTGCCACGGGGGTGCGCAGCCCGATGGCGAGGTCCTGGTGGAGCCGGGTGCGCCCGTCCAGGAACCGCAGGAGCCGTCCCAGCGGCACCTCGGCGAACAGACGGGCGAAGAGCTCCGGCCCCTCGACCCGGCCGCTGTCCAGGGCGCGCAGCAGCACGGCGTCCATGGCGCGGGAGCGGGCGGAGTGGGCGGGTGGCGGCACGGGTCTGCGGCCCTGGTGCAGGGCAGCGGACACCGCGCGGGTCTGGCGTTGCAGTCCGGCGAAGGTGTAGCCGGTCGCCGGGCGGGTCGCGCCGCCCGCGGCGCCGATGCGGAACACGGACGCGCCGGTCTGGCGGGTCAGCGGGGCGTCGGTCATCGGGATGACGCCGGTCTCGGTGGAGACCACTTCCACCTCGCCGAGGCGCAGCACCTCGGTGGTGTAGTGGTGTACCGCCACCTCGTACTGGGCGGGTGTCAGCACCTGGGGCGAGAACTCGGTGTACTCCACCAGGGCCTCGTGCGGGGTGAGGGGCAGTACGTAGCCGAAGGACAGGCCTTGTGCGGGCTGCGGGGTGCGGAAGTCCATCAGGTCGGCGGTGGCGGGGTCGAAGGCGGGGCGTGAGGTGCGGACGAAGCAACCGTGGAAGTGCTGGAGCAGGGTGGTGCGGGCGGCGGGCAGGCTGTCCGGAGGTCGGGAGTCGAACACCCAGCGGGCGCGCAGCACGCGCGGGCGGTCCTGGGCGTCCCGCAGATGGACGCGGGCCCCGAGGTGGCCGTCGTCCACCGCCTCGACGGTGGCTTCCAGGCGCCGGACGGCCGGGTGGTGGGCCAGCCGCTCGGCCACCAGCGCCTCGAACGCGTCCGACCTGATCATCTTGTAGCGCAGGGGGGCGATGTCGCCCTCGACGGGTGCGCCGGTGCGCGGTCGGGCGCGTAACCGCTGCCACGACGCGGTGACCGCGGCGTCGAAGCGGCCGGGGCCCGCCTCCCAGAAGCACCAGGTCCGGCGCGGTGGACGCAGCGGGCCGGGCGGCGCGTCGATGAGGGCGACCGTGCACGGGCGCGCCCGGAAGCGGGGCCCGGACAGCCGGTGCGCCAGGGAGAGTCCGGCGGCGCCCGCGCCGATGATGGCGACATCCGCCTCGTACACGGCGGCCTCCTTCTTCCAGCTCTTCTTCCAGCTCTTCACGACGTCCCCTCCCCAGCATTCCTGTCCGGGGGCCCGATCGGATGCAGGCCACTCGCCCGGGTGACTGTGCCGCGGCGGCGCGCGAACCGGCCGGGGGCGGGAAAACATGCGCCAGGGTCCTTGGCGTATGTCGCCCCTTGTGCATCCATCCCCCTCGTTCGGCCCGTAGTGAGGGGGGACGCAGCGATGCACGCACCATGACGAGAGGAACCGGGATGCGCCGCTCACCGGCGACCGATCACACCACGGACGGTCCGCTGTCCGTGCCGCGCGGCACAGCGGTGCCGGCTTCCACCGCATGGGTGCGGCCATCCGGCCGTACCGCCCTGCCGACGGGCCACACGCGTCGCGCCGGCGCGCAGTCGCCGTGCGCGGCGGCCGCGGCGGCCCACCGGGTGGACCAGGACGTGCGGGCGGCCGTGGGGGGCGTGCTGGAGCAGGTGCTGGGCGACCGGGTCGCGCGGGCACGGGCACTGGATCCGCTCTTCGCCGCGGACGTCGCCGACCGGGTCGCGCGCTTCAGCCGGGGCGGCGGCCGAACCCGTTCCCAACTGCTGTGGTGGTCACTGCGGGCGTGCCGCGGCGCGGAGGGGGTGCCGGTCGCGGCCGCACTGAGGATCGGCGCCGCCCTGGAACTGCTGCAGACCTGTGCGCTCATCCACGACGACGTCATCGACGGATCCACCCTGCGCCGCGGGCGGCCGACCCTGCACGCCGACGTGCGCGAGCAGTACGCCCACGCCGTCCCGTCCGCACGTCTCGCCTCCTTCGCCGGTGCCTCCGCGATCCTCGCCGGGGACCTGGCGCTGTCCTGGGCGGACGACCTGCTGGCCGAGACACCGCTGGTGTCCGGGACCGCCGCGGTGGTGCGTCGGCTGTGGAGCGACATACGGACGGAGATGGTGGCCGGACAGTACCTGGACGTCCAGGGCCAGGCCACGGCTACGCACTCGATGCCCCGCGCGCAGCGGACCGCCTGCCTCAAGAGCGCCCGCTACTCCGTCGAACGGCCGCTCGCGCTCGGCGCCGCCCTGGCACGCGCGGACGAGGCCACCCGGCGGGAGCTGTGCCGCGCCGGTCAGCGCGTCGGGATGGCCTTCCAGCTGCGCGACGACCTCAATGACGTCTTCGGCGACCCCCGGACCACGGGCAAGCCCGCCGGCGGCGACATCCGCGAGGGCAAACCGACCTATCTGATCGCCCTGGCCCGGGAACGGCTCGAAACCGCCGGTGACCGGCACGCCCTGGCCGTGCTCGAACGCGCGGTCGGCCGACCGGATCTGACGCGGGACCACATCGAGGAGGTCCGCGAGATCCTGACGGCGACGGGGGCCAGGGACAGCACCGAGGCCCGGATCGAGGAGCTCGTGGCCCAGGGACTGCGCCACCTCGACAGCGCCGCTCTGGACCGGGCCGCCGGGCGGCGACTGGGCGAGCTGCTGCACTCCGTGGCCGGTGCGGGAGGCGGTGGCGGCTCGGCGGGAGGGGACGGTCCCGGCGGCGGCCGTCCGGGGCCGGTCGAGCACCGTGGTGAAGCGGCCCTGGAGGGCCGGCGCGAGAGGGCGCGTTCGTGATGCGCGCGGTGCCGGGACGCACCGACCACGTGGTGGTCGTGGGAGCCGGGCTGGCCGGGCTGTCCGCCGCCCTGCACCTGCTGGGCGCCGGACGGCGCGTCACGGTCGTCGAACGCGACACGCTGCCCGGCGGCCGCGCCGGACGCCTCGACCTCGGCGGCTACCGGCTCGACACCGGGCCCACCGTCCTGACCATGCCCGACCTCGCCGACGAGGCGTTCGCCGCGGTGGGGGACAGCCTGTACCGACGCGTCGACCTCATCGCGCTCCACCCCGCCTACCGCGCCGCCTTCGCCGACGGCAGCGGTCTCGACGTGCACACCGACGCGCAGGCGATGAGCGCGGAGGTCGAGCGTTTCGCCGGGGCCCGTGAGGCCGCGGGCTACCGCGACCTGCGCCGGTGGCTCCACCGCGTCCACCGCGCGCAGATGCGCCGCTTCATCGACGCGAACTTCGACTCGCCGCTGAGCCTGCTCACCCCCGACCTGGCGCGGCTGGCCGTCCTCGGGGGGTTCGGGCGCCTCGACGCCCGCATCGGGCGCTTCCTCAAGGACGAGCGGCTGCGCCGCGTCTTCACCTTTCAGTCCCTGTACGCCGGAGTCCCCCCGGCCCGGGCCCTCGCCGCGTACGCGGTCATCGCCTACATGGACACCGTCGCCGGGGTGTACTTTCCCCGCGGCGGTATGCACGCCCTGCCCCGGGCCATGGCGGCGGCCGCGACGGACGCGGGCGCCGAACTGCGCCTGGGCCAGGAGGTGGTGCGCCTGGAACGCTCCGGCAGCACCGTCACCGCCGTCGTCACCGACCACGAGCGCATCCCCTGCGACGCCGTCGTCCTCACCACCGAACTGCCCCTCGCCTACCGGCTCCTGGGCCGTGCTCCCCGGCGGCCGTTGAAGCTGCGGCACTCGCCGTCCGCGGTGGTGCTGCACCTGGGCACCGACCGCACCTGGCCACAGCTGGCGCACCACACCATCTCCTTCGGCGCGGCCTGGCACAGCACCTTCGACGAACTCACCCGCACCGGACACCTGATGAGCGACCCCTCCCTGCTGATCACCCGGCCCACCGCCTCCGACCCTGCCCTTGCCCCGCCCGGCCGGCACCTGCACTACATCCTCGCGCCGTGCCCCAACACCGACATCGGCCCCGATGCCACCGCCTGGAGCGGCCTCGCGCCGCGCTACCGCGACAGCCTCCTGCGGGAGCTGGCGCGGCGCGGCCTCGACGGCATCGCATCGTCCATCGAGGAGGAGTGCCTGGTCACCCCGGCCTCCTGGCACGCGCGGGGACACGCCGCGGGCACGCCCTTCTCCGCGGCCCACACCCTCACCCAGACCGGCCCCTTCCGGCCCCGCAACCTGCTCCGCGGCACCGACAACGCCGTCCTCGCGGGCTGCGGCACCACACCCGGCGTCGGTGTGCCGACCGTGCTGCTCTCGGGCAAGCTCGCGGCGGCGCGCATCACCGGGGCCACCCCCCGCGCACACCGGAAGGGTCCCCGCGTCCGCCCCCAGGAGAGCCCCGCATGACCGATCGCGAACTCGACGCCGCCGGCATCACCGATCCCGCGCTGCGCCAGGCCTACCGCCAGTGCCGCGAGCTCAACGCCCGTCACGGCAGGACCTACTTCCTCGCCACCCGGCTGCTCCCGGTCGAGCACCGGGCGGCCGTGCACGCCCTCTACGGATTCGCGCGCTGGGCCGACGACATCGTCGACACCCTCGACCCCGCCGTCAGCGTCGGCGACCGCGACGCCGCCCTGCGCGCCCTGCGCCGCACGCTGGCCGAGGGCCTGCGGGGGAGCGGCGGCGACGAACCGGTGGTGCTGGCCCTGGCCGACACGGCACGCCGTTATGCCATCGACCACCAGCTGTTCGCCGACTTCATGGCGGCCATGCAGGCGGACCTGTCGGTCACCGGCTACGCCACCTACGCCGATCTGCGCGCCTATATGCACGGTTCCGCGGCCGTGATCGGACTCCAGATGCTGCCCGTCCTGGGCACGGTGGCGCCCCGGGAGGCGGCCGCGCCGCACGCCGCCGCGCTCGGCGTCGCCTTCCAGCTCACCAACTTCCTGCGCGACGTGGGCGAGGACCTCGACCGCGGCCGGGTCTACCTGCCCGCCGACCTGCTCGCGGCGCACGGCGCCGACCGGCCGCTGCTGCGGTGGAGCCGCGCGACGGGCCTGCGCGACCGGCGCATCACGGCCGCGCTGCGCGAGTTCGAAGCCCTGACCCGCGGTGTCTACCGTCAGGCGGTGCCCGGGATCCCCATGCTCGCCGACGTCTCGCGACCGTGCATCCGTACCGCCTGCGTGCTGTACGGGGGCATCCTGGACGCCGTGGCCGAGGACGGATACGCGGTGGTGCACCGGCGCGCGGCCGTGCCCCGCAGAAGGCGCGCCGCGGTCGCCGCGGACGGGCTCGTGCGCGTGGCGGCGGCACGGTTGCGCGTACGCGGGCGATACCCGGACGCGGACGTACCGCCGCTCTCTTCACCCGAAAGCGCGCTCCGCCCGGTTCAGGAGGAGGTCGTCGCATGAAGCCCGACCCCGCGCCCCGGCGCGCCCGGCTGCCGCTGTCCCTGCGCAGGCGAGCGCTTCCCTGGGCGCAGCAGCGCCCCACCTGGCGCGACGCGAAGCCGGGTGCGATCGCGGCGGCCGTCAAGCGGGCCCAGGCGCGTCCGTCGGGGAACTGGTACGTCGTGGGCGCCTCGCACGGTTTGGACGGCGGTCGGCCGCTGGCGCGGACCGTGGCCGGGCACGAGGTCGTCGTCTGGCGCGACGCCCAGGGCCGCGCGGTGGGAGGGCCCGGCATCTGCCCGCACCTGGGCGCCCCGCTGAAGGACAGCCCCGTACGCTGCGGACGTCTGGTGTGCCACTGGCACGGACTCGCCCTGGAGGGCGCCCCGTACGCGGGCTGGAACCCGTGGCCGGTACATGACGACGGGGTGCTGGTGTGGGTCCGCCTCGACGACGTCGGAGGCGAGCCGCCGCTGGACACCCCCGTCGTCCCCGTCCGCCCCGCACCGGCCGGGGCCGTGTCCGCCGTCTACACGGGTGTGGGGACGTGCGAGCCGGAAGACGTCCTGGCCAATCGCCTGGACCCCTGGCACGGCGCGTGGTTCCACCCCTACTCGTTCGTCGATCTCACGGTGCTGGACACACCCGGACGCGCCGCCGACGAGGACGGCGACGGCTTCACCGTGGACGTCTCGTTCAAGGTCGCCGGACGGCTGGTCGTACCGGTGCGGGCGGTGTTCACCGCGCCGGAACCGCGCACGGTGGTCATGCGCATCACGCGGGGCGAGGGCGCCGGCAGCGTCGTGGAGACACACGCCACGCCCCTGGGTCCCGATGAACGGGGCCGCCCGCGCACCGCGGTCGTCGAGGCGGTCGTCGCGTCCTCCGACCGCGCGGGTTTCGCCCTGGCGCGCCGGGCCGCCCCCGTGCTGCGCCCCCTGATCCGCGCGGCCGCGGGACGGCTCTGGCGCGACGACCTCGCCTATGCCGAACGACGCTGGCACCTGCGCTCCACGGGCCGCTTCCCGGGCTGAACGTCCGTACAGCCGGCAACCTCGCGCGGGGGAGACCGAGACCGACGACAGCGCGGCAACGTGGGCGCTGCCTGACGGGAACTCCCTGTCCTCCTGCGGGGGAAAGGCCGGGGAAGTCTTCCCATGCGCCGACCGGAGCTGGAATCCTGACCCTGCCGAGCTGTTGCTGGTCACATGAGCCACGGGGGGAGCCGGATGGCGGAGGTACGGATCAGTGCGGGCAGCGCCGCGAGTGCCACGGCCCTGGCCGGGTGGCTGCGCCGCGACCCGTCCGTGACGCGGGCCGGCATCACCATCAGGTCCACGGACGCCCCCGCCTCACCGGTCACGACCATGGGGTCCGTGGACACGATCACCGCCGTGGCGAACAGTGCGGTCGGCCTGATCGGGCTGCTCGTCACCACGGCCGCCTGGCGACGCCCCCGAGGCGTGCGGACGCCGACCGTGCGGATCACCGAGAGCGACGGGACCGTCCTGGAGGGGACGGCGGAGGATGTGCTGCGCGTCCTGCAAGCCCGGCGGGAGCCGTCCGACACATGACGGCTCTGCTGTCCGACCCGGCGGCCTCCCGGGCGGTCCTGGTCGGCGTGCCCCGCTACGCCGCAGCCGGGCGGCTCGGCCAACTTCCCGCCGTGGAACGGAACATCGCCGCGCTGCGGGACGCGCTGTGCGACGACTCCGTATGGGGTCTGGCCCCGGCGAGCTGCCGCGTACTGGACGGCGAGGCCGACGGCGCTGACGTCATGCGCGCCATCTCCGCCGCGGTGGGCGAAGCCACCGACACGCTGCTGGTCTACTACGCCGGGCACGGACTGCTGCACCCCGACCGGCCCACCGAACTCCATCTCGCCCTGCACGACTCCAACGAACAGCAGATGTGGCGTGCCCTGCCCTACGCGCACATCCGTGACGAAGTACGGTCGGCACACCGGCGCCACGGCCTCAAGTGCGCCATGGTCCTCGACTGCTGCTTCAGCGGAGCCGCCGTGGAAGGAGGCATGAGCGCCCCCGAAACCGTGCTGCGACAGGCCGCCGACATCGACGGCGTCTGCGTCCTCACCTCGAGCGCGGCCACCGAGGTCGCCTACTGCCTGGCCGACGAGGAGTTGTCCGCCTTCACCGGAGCCATGCTCACACTGCTGCGCACAGGCGTACCCGAAGCCGGACCGGTGCTCGACTTCGGCACCCTCCACGCCCGGCTGCACCAGACCCTCAGTACGCGCGAACATCCCCAGCACCCCCAGATCGGCGCCCACAACTCCGGCGAGCGGATCGCCATCTTCCACAACCCCGCGTTCACCGCACCGGCCCCGCACGAAACCGGCCGTGGCACCGAAGCGGCGCGACCGCTGCCCGCCACCCGGCTGTTCGGGCGGGAGCGCGAGCTGCGGGAGCTCGCGACGCTGGCGGCCGAGGGACCGGGCGTCCTTGTCGTCCACGGGCCTCCCGGGGTGGGCAAGACAGCGCTCGCGGCAGAGCTGTACCGGCAGCTCGCCGACGGCCGCGGGCAACCCGGAACCGCTGGTGTCCCCGTCGTCCTGCTCGACGACATCGCGGGGCCCGCCGACCTCTCCCGGACGGACGCGGCGCCGCACGAGGCGCTGATCGTGGTCACCAGCCGTGCCTCGCTCACCGAAGCGCTGGCGCCGCACCAGGTGCGCCACCACGCCCTGGCCCCGCTGCGGATGGCCGACGCGGTGGCCCTGCTCCAGGACATCAGCGGGCTCATCGGCCACGACCGCGAACTCGCCGAGATCGCCGAGTTGCTGAGCTGCTTCCCGCTCGCGCTGCGCCCCATCGCCGCCCGGCTCCGCCGCACCCCGCCCGACCTGCTCCTCGACGCGATGCGGGAGTCGGACCGGCCGCTGCAACACCTGCACGACGACGACGATCGCGTCCGTACGGCCTTCACCGTGTCGTACGAGGCGCTCAGCGCTCAGCAGAAGCAGGTGCTCCAGGAGTGTGCCGCTCATCCGGGGCCGGACTTCGACCGCCGCTCCGCCGCGGCGCTGTGCCGACTGTCCCCCGGCATCTGCGGGCTGATGCTGGAAGAGCTGGTCGATGTCGGCCTCCTCCAGCGCGCGGGCGACCGCTACGCCTTCCACGACCTCTACCGCGGCTATGCGCGCACCACGCCCGCGGTGGAGGTCCAGCGCAGAGCCGCTCTGTACGCACATCTGCGCCGGCGCCTGGGGGCTGAACACGACGACAGCGCTCGTCCCTGGCGCGCCGCCGCACTCGACGAGTTGCGCTCGGCGGCACGGGCGGCGCGCGAGGACCGGTGGAGCCTGGCGGCCGAGCTGACCTGTGACGTGGCCGACGCCCTGCACGCGGAGGAAAGGCCCGACGAGGCCAGGGAAGAAGCCGAGGCCGCCCATCGGTACGCCACGAGCACCAGCGAGAACACCGGGGCAACCCGCGCCCGGGCCGCACTGACCCGACTGGGTACCCAACCCCGCCCCACGCGAGCCCCGTTGACAGCGGCCGACCCCTCGGCCACCCGCCAGGAGGTGGCCGCCTCCCTGCTTCGCGCGGCCGCCCGGGCACCACGGGGCGCCGCCGCGCACGGCAGGCACCTCATGGCCCTCGCCGAACGGGCGCTGGCCGCCGATCTCGTCGACGAGGCCCTGCGGTTCCAGACCGAGGCACGTTCCCACGCGGAGGAGAGCGGGGAGCAGGGGCTGCTCGCCGAGTGTCTCGTGGGCGAGGCGGCCCTGCGCATCCATGCCGGGCAGCATCGACAGGCGGTGGAACCGGCCCGACGAGCGGCCCTGCTGCTGCACGAGCGGGGCGATCAGGAAGGGGCCGCGCACGCGTTCGCGACGGTGGCCGAGGCGCTCCGCAAGACGGGAGAGTTCAAGGAGGCACAGCCCCATGCGCGCCTGGCCCTGGACCGGTTCGAGGCGATCGACGATCCCGCCGCACTCAGCTACGCGTACCGCCTCCTCGCCAAGGTCGAATGGGCCCTGGAGAACCACGCGTACGCACGCCGGCTGATGGAGCGGGCACACCAGTTGCGGCACGGCCCCGGTATTGAGGAGGGCCCGTCGACGAGGGCCATAGCCCATCCGTCGTCCCGGGCGGTCCGTATGGGGCGCACCCCCGGCTTCTCGGAGCCTTCAGCCCCTCTCGGCCTGACGGAGCCTCAACTGCCCTAGACGGTCCACCGTTCACCCTTTGCGGTGTGCCTCGGGAGCGTAGCCTGCTGCGCGGCGCGAGCGGCAAGAACGCCGCGTGCGCGATCCGATCCCGCACCAGGAGAGCTCAACCATGCGCATACCCGGACCCAGACCCTCTCGTTCGCGACGCGGCAGAGCCGCTTGGGTGGGCGCGGCCCTGGCGGCCGCTCTGACACTCGCGGGCTGCCAGGACAGCGGCTCCACCGCGACCTCACCCCCGTCCTCGATCACCGCCGCGGCCACCGCCACCAGCACGCCGCCTTCCGCGTCCCCGTCTCCTTCTCCCTCCTCTTCGGCCACGGCTCCCGCCGGCTCCTCCGCTCCGGCGCCCACACCGAGCCGTGCGAGCGCGAAGCCGCACACCCCGGCACCCACACCGACCAGGACGCGCACCCAGAAACCCCCGGCGCCGGGCAGCCACCCCAGTGCGAAGACCACGAGCGCCGCCCAGTCCGGCAATTGCGAGATCGTCTCCAACGCCGGCAACTGCTACAACGCCGGCCAGTTCTGCCGCAAAGCCGACCTCGGGCGGTCCACGCATGCGGCCAACGGGAGGACGATCTACTGCCGGATGGTGAGCGGCCGCCCCCACTGGCAGTACTGATGGAGGCAGCCCGCTGCTGACATCGGGGCGCTGGCCCCCGGCTGCACCGACGGGCAGTAATGGTGCCCGCCGCACTGCCCGTTCAGCCCTTTCCTATAAAGGTGCATGGCCTGTAAAAGGAGTAAGGGAAGCG
This sequence comes from Streptomyces sp. NPDC026377, assembly GCF_055567715.1. NCBI lineage: Bacteria > Bacillati > Actinomycetota > Actinomycetes > Kitasatosporales > Streptomycetaceae > Streptomyces > Streptomyces sp. NPDC026377. Next base: position 241,237 of record NZ_JBVHPV010000008.1, on the reverse strand, counting down.
GTGGGTATCCAGACATTCAGGAGGGGTATTCCGGACCGGAAAGTCATGGATGATTGCCATGTGCAGCTGCCTTGGGTGATATTCGTCGGGCAAGACCGAGAGACGAGACGACGCAAGGGTCGCGCGAGGTAAGCGGATATTTTTCCGCGAGCCTTTGTCGGTGCGACCGTTGCGCTGCCTCCCCGTTCGAGCATCGAATGAAGGAGAACTTGTGATCTCAAAGACGAAGAGGGTCGCCCGTTCCGTGGTCGTGGCGATGGCAGCCGCCACGGCGATGACGGTGGCCCTGCCCACGGGCAACGCGTTCGCCATCAACCACGTCGAGTGCCGTGGTGGGGAGAACTTCCTGAAGATCTACTCCCACCTGAACGGGGCCAGCAGCGTGGACTGCTACGCCAACAAGGGCCGGATGTCCTTCGGCAGCTGGTGGGTCGACCGCATCTCGACGGGCAACAACGATCTGATCTACTACGACGTCAACGGCGACTCGGTCCGTATCAACCGGTGGACGGACATCACTTTCCCGAACCGTCCCCCGCGGGTGAAGGACATCGAAATCCTCTGACACACGAGCGGACACGCCCCGGACAGGATGTGCCGACTCGCCGGTGCGTATTCTCGGCAGGTTTTTCACCTCATCTCTACGGGAATTGAATTGCTCGTCGAGATGAATGCGCTCCTGCCCGGCTGATGGATGCAGGCCACGTATATTCTGCGTGGCCTGCATCGGCAGTCCAAAATGTTTTCGGTGTTCAGGGCCGCACGCGCCTCGCACTGGGCACGGTCGACCTCGACGGTGCTTGCCGCGCGCCTGTGTGCTTGCGGGAAGCACCAGATTCGCCCGGACCGGCTCGGTAGCATGCACCGCATGGCCATCAGACTTGAGAATGTCGGCATCGCCGTTCGCGATCTCGACGCAACGATCTCCTTCTTCACCGACCTCGGCCTCACGGTCGTCGGCCGTGACACGGTCAGTGGTGAGTGGACCGACACCGCCGTCGGTCTCGACGGCAACCACGCCAAGATCGCGATGCTCCAGACGCCGGACGGGCACGGCCGCCTTGAGCTCTTCGAGTACATCTATCCCGACGCGATCGAGTCGGAGCCCACTCTTCCCAACGAGATCGGCATGCACCGCGTCGCCTTCTCGGTCGACGACCTCGACAAAGCCCTTGAGACCGCCGCGAAGCACGGATGCCATCCGCTGCGCGGCGTGGCGACCTACGAGGACGTCTACAGGCTCACGTACCTTCGCGGCCCCAGCGGCATCCTCGTGATGCTCGCCGAGGAGTTGAAGAAGAACTGACGGCGAAGGGCCGTCGCCCCGTCGTCTGCCGCGGGTTGCCCGCCGCGCCGTGGCGTTCCCGGCCCGTGTCCAGCAGGGTGAACGCCTCCGCCCCGTAACCCGCTGAGAACAACGGCCGCGTTGCAGCCCCCCGTGTGGATCGCGCCCCGCCCTCTCGTCGCCATACGGCGGAGGCCGGTTGAGACGCAACGGCGTCGACCGTCGGCGGTCGGCGCCGTCCGCCGTGCACGCGCCGTGCGGGAAAAGTGCAATGCCCCGGCACGATCTGCTGCGTTGTCGCGTGCGGCGATCCCGTCGTGGGTGGCTTCGTCCATGACCGAGACGTGTCTTTGCGGGGGGAGGTGTATGCAGTCATGAAGATGATCAAGGGTACGGCAAGGCCTCCCGTTGTCCTTCGCAGTGACGCCACGTACAAGCACTGCGCCTGACGCCCCAGTTGTGTGCGCGGCAGCGGCGCGACTGCTGCCGCGCACACAGCGGTTGCCACGCTCGGCAAGTCGATGCGAAGGAGACGTGAAGGTGACACGCGATCGGATCGTGGTGCCGGGTGAGACGACACCTTTCAGCTCTGCCCGGGCGTTCCTGCGGCACATTCCGGTGGAGGCGGACTCCGCGTCGGCGCACGCGGTTCGGTTCGTCAGCCATGCCCCCGCGGCTGCCACGGCGAGCCTGAACGAGCGGCAGAACGCCAAGGGGCAGATCCGGTGGCGCGGCCGTGAGGGCTGCCTCGCCGGGCTCCGGCAGTTCGGGTGGGTGGTGAGGGAACGGTTCCCCGAGGGGGTCGAGGTGGTGGTGGCCGGTGACCTCGGTCGGGCTGACCACGACTTCTTCAGCGTGCTCGCCAAGGTGGCGCCGATCTCGGTGACCTTCGCTTCGTGGGCCTTCGCGTCGTGGGCGGGCGTGGGTGCGGCCCCCGCTGACGAGGAGCGGCCCGACGAGGAAACCGTTCGTGTACTCGGTGACCATTCCTGGGTCCGCACCGGTCTGACGGCGTCGGGGGACTGGGGAGAATTCCGGGAGCGTGTGCTGCGCTATCTGACCTGCGGGGACACCTGGACCGCGGCATGGCTGGCGGACCGTGCCCTGGAGACGGGGCTCCAGCCGTCCGCGGCGGCCGCGGACGTGATGGCCATGGCCTACCGGGGCCAGCACCGGTTCGGGACGGCGGAGATCTGTCTGCGGATCGCCCACGCCGACACCGGCCTGGCCGGCATCCAGGCCGCCTACAGCTTGTCACTGCTCTATTCACGCAATTACGCGTTGAGCCTTCGCAGCATGACGCGTGCGGAGGAGATTCTGAACGATGCGTGGCGGCGCATCGAGACCAGCGACGTCGCTGCCGGTGAAGTGCTGGAGAAGGCGATGAACCGCAACGCTCTCGCCTTCGTTCTCTCCCTGACGAGGCGTGAGGACGAGGCCGTGCGCACCTTGCGTACGGTGATCGGGCAGCTCGGCTCGGACCGGGAGGCCCACCGGATTCCCCTGTCCATCCTCTGCAACAACCTGGGCAGGGTCCTCTCCAGGATGCCGGACTCGGTCGCGGGCGCCGAGGAGATGCTCGAGGAAGCGACCGAACTGGATCCGCGGTATCCCGACTTCTGGTTCGATCTGGCGAAACTGCTCATCGACCACGGTGAGCCGAAGCGGGCCCTGGCCGTGGTCCGTCGGGGGATCAGCCAGTGCCTGGACACACCGGCCCTCCATGCGCTCGCCGGATACGTACTGCTCGGCCTGGAACAGCACGACGCCGCGTACGAGCACTACGCCAGGGCGGCAGCGCTGGACCCGTTGGAGCAGGACACCGTACTCACCTGCGCCCGGACCGCCTGCCTGGCAGAGCGGTACGACGACGCCCTGACGTGGCTGGACCAATTGGCGTCGTCCGCGATGAACGACGACATCGCTCCCGAGGCGGAGCTGCTGCGGATCGAGGCCGAGTCCTTCGTGCACGGGCATCCCACCGCGGACACCGTCAAACGGGTGCTCGCTCTGGGCGAGCGCTACCCCGACTCCGCTCTCGTTCAGGCGAACGTCGTCGCGGTACGAGAAGGATGCGCCAGTTGAGCGTGTTCGGGAGCCTGCGGCATGCCTACCGGCGCGCGCACGCCGACCCCGGAGACCTGTGTCCCGACGAGGCCGCGGAGGCGGGGCTGGACGTACGGGACCAGATCGAGGCGCTGGCGACCCACATCGAGGCACGCGGGTTGTGGCTCGGACTGCTGCGGCACTTCCGGCGGGGCATGACCGGATATCTGCTGCTCGGAATCGGCGTGGTCACGGCCGGGCTTCTGGTGCCGTGGGCGATCGACCGGACCCTGTCTCCCCTGGAGCACGGCGAGTCGGCGCTCCTGCCCCCGGTCCTGCTCAGCTTCGTCGCGGCGGCCTTCACCCTGCTGCGCTGGACCAGTACCTGGCAGGTGCGCAGACTGGTGTACCGGGTGGATCTGTCGGTCCAGCGACTGATCTTCCGGCGGTTGCAGTGCACCGACCCGCGATGGCTGGCCACGCAGGGCAAGTCGTCGACCACATTCCTGCTGGAGTACCCGCAGCAGCTCTCACAGGCGGCGTTCGTCGCCGAGTTCGTCGTCTACAGCACGCTGATCGCGGCCTACCTGGTCTGCCTGCTGGTGTTGTACGGGGTGATCGGGCTCGGTGTGGCCGTCACGGCGGCGATCGCGGTCCTGGCGGCCCGGGCTCCGGTGGACCGGATGACCGCGACCGCCAAGGAGTACCTCACCGGTGACCACCGGCGGGCCGCGCTGATCGACGCGCTGGTACCGGCCCTGCGGATGGGGCGCAGGCAGCAGCTGGAGCCGGTCGTCACAACAGCGTTCGCCTCGGTCAGGGACAGGCAGAAGGCCGACCTGGTGCGGCGCGCCCGGCACAACGCGTGGGTGGGTGCGCTCCAGCAGGCGCTTCCGCAGGTGGTGGTCTGGTCGGCACTGCTCCTGGGGGTGGTGTTCACGACGGGACTGGCCGCGGGGGAGGGCGTCACGCTGCTGGTTCTGGTCCGCATGCTCCTGTCGGCCGTCGACGAGAACCTCGCGACGTACGTCAACCTCCGGATGGCCTGGTCGATGGGCCGGGACGTCACCGCTCTGCTGTCCGAGGCGCCGAAGGTCATCTCCACCACACCGACAGCGTCCACGCTCCCTCCGGGCACGGTTGTGCTCGCCCCTGCCGGGGCGGAGCCAGGCGGTGGGTTCACGGTGTCGCCCGGTGAGCGCGTACTCGTGTGCGGACCGGAGCAGGGACGACTGAGGAGTCTGCTGGAAGGGATCGCCGGAGTGCCGGGGCACGAGTCCTGGTGGAGCGTCGCGCACGGTGGGGACTCCGTCCTGGTGACACGCGGCCAGCCGCTGTTCGACGGCCCGATCGCCGAGGCGGTCACGCTGTGGCAGCGCCCGGTGGACCGGAGCCGGTACAGCGCGAGCCTGGTACGCAGCGGCCTGACCGACGACCTCGCGGGCCGCCCCGGAGGCGACAGTGCGGAACTGAGCGCGTCGACGGCGCGGCTGTCGGACGGCCAGATCGTGCGGGTCAGCCTGGCGCAGGCGCTGTACGCGGAGCCGGATGTGCTCCTTCTCGACGATGTCTTCGCGCCGCTCGATCCGTGCGGCGCGGCGAAGATCGCCGCCGCGGTGCTGGACGACGATCCACGTCTGGGCACCCGGTTCTACACGACCACCCGCCACGAGGCCCTGCGGTTCGCCGACCGGATCCTCGTCGTCGCGGACGACGAGGTCATATGGCTCGGCCCCGAGGAGCTGCCGGGACAGAGCGCACGATTGCGCCAACTCCTGGGCCCTGCCCTGGCCGCTGACCTCCTGGCGGCCCATGCACCGGACAGCCGCGCCCCCTCCCTCGCGCCCGGGCGACGCGCAGAGCAGCCGCCTGAGGGACTGCGCTACACCTTCCCGCACCGCTACGTCCCCCCGCACCACACCGCTTTCGACACCCCCACCCCACCACCGCGGATCATCGACCTCTGGCGCGACGTACGGGGCATGTTCTCCGCGGCCACGATCGCCGCCGTCGTGCTGTCCCTCTCCGCGCTCGTCACCGTCGAGTACGGTCTGGTGTACCGGGTGGACCGCGGGGTGACCGGCACCGGTGATCTGTGGTGGCTCTCCGCGCTGGTCGCGGTCGGGGTGGCCGTGGCCTGGCTGCGTTCCTGGCTGCCGCTGCGCGCACCGATCGGCGCGATCGACCGGGTGCACACCGCCCTGGTACGCGCTCTGCTCTCCGGCCGGCTCGACGAGCGCAGCGGTGTGTTGACGGGACGGCTCAGCCGCGATTTCTTCACGCTTGAGCTCCGGGTGCCGTTCCAGATGTCAGGATTCGCCGCGGCGTGGGTGGCGGTGCTCGCGGCTACGGTGACGGTGCTCGCCGCCGGCTGGTGGACGCTGCTTCCGCTGGCCCTGATCGCGGTTCTCGGTGTGCGCACCTACCGCAGGAGCCGTGCGGCACTGACCGCCGCGACCTATCTGTCCGCCGCGTGCCGAGGACCGCTGCTCAACTTCGCCCGCGGGGCGCTGGGAACGCCGGGATATCACACCTCCGTGCCGCTGCGGCGGGCGTTGTCGGCGCGTTTCGACGACCTCGGCGCTATCCGGGCGGCGGGCATGCTCCGCAGATCCTGGGTGCAGCTGCGCACCCTGCTGACCGTCGAGCTACTCGGCCTGGGCGTCTTCCTCGTCGCCCTGTGGGCCGTCGTGGCCGCCCATGAAACGACCACGCCGGCCGCCGGGGTCATCGTCTACGCGGCCTATACGTTCGCGCAGCGTACGGCGGTCCTGGTGGAGGGCATGCAGGAGATGGACGGTACGGTCCTCGCCATCGGCCGCGTGGCGGAGCTGCTGGGCGCACCGAGCCTTCCGCCCCGGAGCCGGCTGCGGCGGGGCCTGCCGCGAAACGTAGAGGATCTGGCGAAGGGGTTCGCTGACGGAGAAGGCCCTGCTCCAACCGGTGCCGGTCCTCCGCTGCAGGCCGTGGGGGTGCGCTCCCGCATGCCTGACGGGTTGCCGCAGCCGGAACCGTTCACCCTGACGGCTGCTCCCGGATCGCTGACCTTCCTCACCGGGCCCTCCGGTGTCGGGAAGAGCACCCTGCTGAGGACGCTCGCGGGAGCGCACGAGGCGGCGAGCGGGACCGTCCTGATCGGCGGGGTGCCCCCGTCGGCGCTGAGCGACCGGGCTCGCGCGCTCGTGCGCTTCGCCGACGCCGACGTCCCTTCCTTGCCGGTGCCGGTGCGCGCTCTCCTCCAAGAACGGACCAGCACGCTCGCACTCCTTGACCACCTGTGCGCCGCGACCGCGACCCCACCGCCCCCGCCGGACCGCGTCCTGTGGGAACTCACCCCGGCGCAACGGCAGATGGTGAACCTCGCCCGTGTGTTCGCGGACCGGCCGAGCGTGGTGTTCCTCGACGAAGCGACGTCCGCGTTGGACGCGCGAGCCGAACGCGCCGCGATCCTCACGGTCCGCGCGGCCGCACCCGCGACGGCCGTCATCGCCGTGGTCCACCGCACCGCCAACCAGGATCTCGCCGACCACCGGATCGCCCTCCGCGCGGCACAGCCCGTTCCGCTCACGTGAAGACCGTCAGGACACGCCCGTCACTTCGCGCCGGACGATGTCGAAGACGCGTCCGTCGTCCCGGTTCAGTACCGCTTGATGGAGACCCGCGACGCTCGCCGGAACAGGGATCCCCAGCGTGCGGGCGAAATGGGTACGACATCGCCGGAACGTGGACAGGGCACGCGCGGAGTCGCCCGAGAGCTGCTGCGCGGCCATCAGCAACAACCATGCCCGGTCACGGAAGGGCTCCTCGGCAAGGAACCCCTCCACATCGTGGCCGAGCCGGCTGTGGTCACCCAGCAGCAGTCGGGTGGCATACAGGTTCTCGACGACCTCGAGAAAGACACCGGCCAGCCCCGCCGCGTGAGCCGCCAGCCACCGCGTAGCAGGCAGCCCCGTTCCGAAGGGGCCACGCCACAGCGCCAGCGCCTGCTGGCACTCGGCATGTGCCGTGCCTGTGCTCCCCGCTTTCAGACTCCGGTGCGCGGAAGTCGCGAGGCGGAGGAAGTCGGTGACGTCCAGCTCCCCGGGGTCCACGTGAAGCCGATAACCCGCCCCCCGGACCGTGGTGAGCCGATCCGACAACTCGGGCCCCGCCCCTTCCAGGTCCTCCCGCAGGCACGCGATATGGGTGCGTAGATTCGCCATCGCCGAAGCGGGCGCCTCGTCCCACAATGCCGTCAGGAGCTTACTCACCGGTACGAGACGGTTGCTCTCGATCGTCAGAACCGCCAACACCGCTGCCCGGAGCGGGATCCGTCCCGCCCACACGCCCCTGGAGCCGATCACCTCGACCGGGCCGAGAATCCGAAACCGCATGTCCATCGCCCGATACGCTCCTCACCGTAGTTTCAGGCGTGCTCGTGCACGCCCTTCGATACGCCGGAACGCCCTGAATGCTCGATGCCGCGGACACCCGCGGCCACGCCCTTAAGTCATGGCTTAAGGGGTCCGCGGTCACATCGCGCGGCCCCTATGAATTCGCCGCCAGCAGTTCCCGTCCCAGTTCGGTGGCCATGTGCAGGACGGAACCGCCCTGCCGGCCGGTGGTGATGAGGCGGGCATCGCGCAAGGCCTTGGCGTGCTGGCTGGCCGCGGGCAGGGAGACGCCCAGTCGCGCGGCCAGTTCCGTGGTGCTGCATCCGTGGGCGGCCACCCGCAGCGCGGCGGCCCTGGTGCGTCCGAGCAAGGCGCCCAGCGGATCGTCGGCCACAGGGCCCCCGGGGCGCCACAGGGCCGCGCCGGTGGCTGGATCGGTCACCACGGGTATGGTCAGCCGGGGCACCCAATCGTCGTCGTACGGGTCGTACAGCAGGCTGAACTCGCGCCACGAGAACAGCGTCGGCACCAGGATCAGTCCTCTGCCGCCCAGATGGACCTCTACCTGCCGGGGATAGCGCACCTCCAGCACTGGCGGGCGCCAGCGCACGGACGCAGGACACAAGTCCGCCAGCAGAGCGTCCACCCCGCCGTGCAGAAACGTACGGGCGTACTGCGCGCGTACGGCGTCCACCCGCAACCGCGAAGCCGCCCAGTACGGCGCGACGGCCACCCGATGGCAGGCCACGAGCCCGGCAGCCAGCTTCCGCCGGGCATCGGTGCCACCCTCGGCCACGGCCCGCGCCCACGACATGTGGGCGGGGCCGACGGCGACGGGTTCCACCTCGCGGCGGATACGGGTGCGGGGCGCGCGCAGCAGAGTCTCCACCGCGTGGTCGATGTCGGGCGAGTCACCGGCCAGCGCCAGCAGATCGAGGCCCGGACCTCCGGCGGGCAGCAGAGTGGTGAGCGGCCCGGCCTCTCTGCCCAGCCGACCGGCCACGGTCGCGCGCCATCGCTGGAAGGGGAGCGGCAGGGAACGGCGGTGCAGCAGCTCCAGGCTGTAATACGTCTCCGCAGCGGCCCCGATGGTACTGGCCACCCGGGTGCGGGCGAGATCGTCCGCGGTGAAATGAATGCGCAGCACCACAGCTCCCGTCATGGAGCGGGAACACCTCGGGCGGGGCGCCAAATCCCGACCACCGCCTCCCACGACGGCCGTCGCATTGTCGAACGCCATGAGCGGGGCCCGCAATGGCCTTTTCGGACCTGAGGCGGGGAAGGGGTCGAGAGGGTGATCGCCCTTGTGCCTTGACGATCGCACGCAGGGGGATTGTCAGGAAATCGGGTGCGACCGGGGCCCGCGCTGTATGAAGATCGGGTATGACCTGGCATATCACTGACGACGTCGAAGCCTTCCTGGCGGCCGCGGATCCGCTCCTCGCCGCCGACCCGGCCCGCAACACGGTGCTCCTCACCCTCGCCGCGGGGGCGCGCGAAGGCCACTGGCCGGGCGCCCGGTTCGGCTGGTGGACCGGTCCGGAGCAGGAGCAGGAGGTGGGCGGGGCGTTCGTCCAGACCCCGGGGATGCCTCCTGTGCTGGGCACGATGCCGGAGGGGGCGGCCCGAGAACTCGCCGGGGCGCTGCGCGGCGAGGCGCTGGTCGGGGTGAACGGCACCACCGCCACCGCCCGCGCCTTCGGCGACGCCTGGGGGCCCTACCGGGTGGACCGGGAAGAGCGGCTGTTCGAGCTGGCCGCACTCGCCGAGCCGGCGCCGGTCGCCGGCCGCGCCCGTATCGCGACCGAGGCGGACCTGCCGGTGGTCACGGCATGGATGACCGCGTTCCTCGACGAGGTGGCGCTGCCGGCCGCGCTCGGGGCCGCCGCTGCCGCCGCCCGGCGCACCGCGGCCGGGCAGATGGTTCTGTGGGAGACGGAGGAGGGCCCGGTGTCGCTGGCCGCCGCCTCGGGGGTGCTGGCCGGCCAGTCCCGTATCGGCCCGGTCTACACCCCGCCCGCACAGCGCGGCCACGGCTACGCGGCCGTCGCCACGGCGGCCGCCACCAGGCTGGCGCTGGGGTGGGGAGCGGCGCGGGTGGTGCTGTTCACGGACCTGGCCAACCCGACGAGCAACGCGCTGTACCAGCGGCTGGGGTACCGCCGGGTCCAGGACCACCTGGTGCTGGACTTCACGGGCGGAGGCGCCTGAGGGGAGCCCTGCCCTTGGGCCGTGAACACCGCTCCAGCCCGTCCCTGACGATGGAGATGAACCCCTTCTTCCGTACCGACCACTCCTTTTGGACGACGGCGGTCTCCTCCAAGGGAGCCAACGGAGCCAACGAGGTCAGCGAGGTCAGCGGAGCCAGCGGGATGGTGGCGATCGCCAAGGCATGGACGGGACCGGTTGGGGCGGGGCCCTGGGACGCGCCGGGGCAGTGGGGCGGCAGCTGGACCCCAGTCCGCCGGCAGAGCGCCGATGGGGTCCAGCTGCCGCCCGGGAGGTGTCAGGCCCAGGGCGAGGTCACGAGCCAGCTCGTGTCATCGGCCCAGGCCGTGGCGCTGTCCCAGGCGTTCGGCCCGCCGTGCCCCGCGATGTAGGCGGCGTGGTTGAAGTGCCGGACGAAGTCGCTCGGGTAGTTGGCGGACCGCAGCGAGATCCCCTGGCCGTGGTGCCCGGCCTGCGGACAGAACGTGGCGTCCTGCCGGGACAGGCCGTCGCCGATGCTGTCGACGCGCAGCCGGTAGTCGTAGTGGCGCAGGTACTGTCCCGGCCTGTCGGCGGACTCGAAGGAGACGCACGAGGCGTCGCCCAGGCCGGCGCGTACGATCCAGGTGGCCGCGGCCTTGTCGGCGGCCGGACTGGACGACGAAGTCGCCGCGATGGCGGCGTTGTTGTCGGCGGTGTTGTGCCGGAGGTAGTCGTTGGTGCAGCAGGGGGTGGTGGCGCGCAGCGAGACCCTGGAGCCCGGGGTGGGCGCGCCCGCCACGGGGGACGTGGCGTACCCGGCCGCGTTGATGCCGGCCTGTACGGCGTTCTCGGTCGCGGCGGTCGGATAGCCGGAGGTCATGACGCCCTCGTAGAAGGTACCGGCGGAGCCGTTGCTGTTGTCGCCGCCGATGCCGAGGATGATCGCCCCCTCCTTCTTCATCGGGTTGTACCCGTCGGCATTGGGGCGCGGCCCGTCGTACGAAGTGGACAGGCTGCCCGACTGGGCGTTTCCGGACCGTATCGCCCAGTGGTTCGGTTCGCCCTTGACGACGGCGGTCAGGAACCGGTGGCCGACGCTGGGGTTGTTCGCGTTGTAGCCGCGGTTGACTCCGGAGAACAGGCCGTTCTCGAGGTCGGCCATGACCCAGGGGCCGTTGCCCGTGCCGTAGCCCCAGCTCTTGCTGTTGCCGAAGTAGATCGTCTCCATCGTGCCGTTGCCGTTGTCCCGGCTGTTGGTCTCGGCGTTTCCGTAGTCGAAGCAGCAACCGCCGTTGTAGTGCGTGCCGTCGAGGACCGCGTACATGCCTTCCGGCCGGTCTCCGGTCGCGATGCCGCTGGTGTTGTTGTTGCGGTACCCGGTGCCGGGGGCGATGAAGACGCCGTACGCCTTGTGGCCGCCCACGGTGACGGGTGCGGCGGAGGCTTCCGCGAGGTTGTCGTACCCGCCCGCCGCGGGGCCCCGGAATCCTCCGGGCGGCGCCTGGGTGAGGTGGTTGCCGCGGCCGGACTGGTCGTAAAGGACGGTGATGAGGCAGCTCGTCCCCGCGCAGAACGCGTCCTGTGCGGCGGCGTCGGCGTAACCGCCCGCGCCGAGCGCGCCGATGTCCCGCACGGAACCGTCCGAAGCGCGCTTGACCTGGTACAGGCGGCCACTGTAGGCGGAGTACAGGGCACGGGTCGTGCTGTGCGCGGCCACGCAGGGCGTACCGCCGGCGGCGTACAGGTCACAGGGCAGCGAACCGGCGGCCGCGGCCCTGCTGCCCGCGGACACCTGCCCGCCGAGCAGAGCCGCGGCCATGGCCAGTATGAGCGCCAGCAGGCCGAGCGGCCTGGTCGATCTTGAGCGAACCGATCCCACAGACATGGTTTCTCTCCCGGGAGTGGGTGAGGGCGGCGGCTTCACCGGTGACGGCGAAGGCGCCTGAAAGTCATGCACATGACACCAAGCTGTTCGAAGTTTCGAACGATGGTCGCAATTACGGACGAGGTTCGATGATAGGTAACTCCCCAGGGCTGTCAACACCTTGCACACGCCGAGCCACTGGCGACCCGCCGCCCGGTTCCGACGAGCCCCGCTTCACCGGCCTGCCCTCCCGCCACGCAACCCGCAGGTGTCTGGTTGCTCAGCAGCCCGTCGGACAGCGGGCGACCGGTGGCGACCGCGTCACCTGGAGCACGGTGGATCAGCGGCTGTTGCCCGGGCGGTAGACGCTGAGACCGCCGTGGGCCGACAGGGCGGCGGCCACATCACCGGGTTGGTGCCGCAGGGTGGCGTCGAGGAAGGCGAGAGTGGTCGCGGCGACCATGCGCGGGCTCCGGGTGCGGCCCAGGGTGCCGACCATCGAGGGCACGGGCGGCAGGTACAGGGGTGCGTCCATGAAGGTGAGGTGGGCGGCGCCGGGGACGGTGAGCCGGTAGCTGGTCGAGGTGCTGAGCTTGAGGACTGTGGTGAGGCGGGGGAGGTAGCGAGGGTCGGTCTCCTTGCCGATGGCTTGGGTGAGCGCGAGTACCGGCTGGTGGAAGGGGAGCGGGTCGGGGTCGCGGGGGTAGCCGTCCAGATCGATGACAGCGGCGAACCGGCGGTCCTGGCGTGCTGCTTGCAGGGCGGCGGCGCCGCCCAAGGAGTGGCCGGTCACCGCGGCCCGGCCGGTGTCGAGATGTCCGGTCAGCGGGCTGTCGATCTCACCTCGGTCCAGGCGGATCAGCTGAGTGAGGACGAAGCTGAGGTCCGCGGCTCGGATCCTCGACGTGTCGACGGCCCGCCGGTCGTCTTCGTCGTCGTCCCCCGTGGATGCGATCTTGGTGTTGACCGTTCGCCCGTCGGCGAGGACGACGGCGGCGGAGTCGTACGGGTGGTCGAGGGCCGCGACCACATAGCCGTTGCTTGCCAACTCCTCGGCCCAGGCGGTGTTCTGTGTACGTACGCCCCCCAGCCCTGGAGAGAACACCACGAGCGGAAACCGAGCCCCATCGCGAGCGACCGGGGCGTTGAACACCGCATGCGTGTGGGCACGCGGGACACCGTCGACCAGGAATCCGGGCAGGCCCGTATAGCGTGCGAGGGCGTCGGAGACGGTGCGTGCCTCCTGTTCCGTGCGGCCGAGGTACTGGGCTCGCCGTGCGCCCGAGGGGCTCTTCTGCGCGGGGTACCAGAGCTGGACCACGACCGTGCGCCGGTCGTCGGTGTCGGTAGTGGCGGTCTCGGGGCGGTGCTGGTCGGTCCACTGCATCACGCGGGTGCCGACAGCGAAACGGCCGGTCGGCTCGGGGAACACGGGGACGGGGAAGGCCCAGGCGGCCACGGGGCCCGTGGCGATGAGGACGAGGCAGGCCACCGAGCCCGGGAGCGCCAGCCACCATCGGGCCCGCCGCATCGGCCGACCGGTACGCCGTCGAATCAACGGAGATACGGCGAACGGCAACGCAAGGGCAGCGCCTGCCAGGACCGGCAGCATCTGCCAGCGCAGCCCCACCACACTGAGTGCGACGGCGGACAGTACGGCACCCGCTCCCGCCGCGATCGTGACAGGTGGCCGGGCGGCGGGGGGAAGCCAGCGGGCCACCACCAGCGCGACGGCGCCCAGCAGGGCAAGGATTTCGAGGGGGGACATGTGCGGTCCCGTGAGGATTTCGGTCACCCGGTCATCCTCGGCGCGGGGGACACGCTGTCACATCGCTCCCGGGTCGCCGTCCTGTGCCACCGGGGTCGCAGTCCCGGCACGTCCCGGGGGCGATCACGGTCGCATCCGGCACCATCGCCTGTGCGACCGGAGTCGCAAGGGAACGTGCCAGTTCAGCGGCGGCTTTGCGACCCCAGGAGGTAGCCGGGCTCATCCTGTGGTCGTACCTCGGCCCGGCGCTGTCAGACACTGGGCTCATGCGCTCGGCCCGGACCGCGGCCTACGGTGACAGCGCTGCGGTATGTGCCGGGCAGCGCCGCGGGCCCCACCCTCCCTGTGCCCGGCCCGGCTCCGGTTGTCGCGGTGGCGGCTCCGGACCGGGGCCGCTGTCACGTTGAGTCGACAGGAACATGTGATGACCGATGCGGCTGCGGAATCCGGCGGTGCCCGCCTCGCGGGCCCCCGGGCCCGGGTGTTGCGGGCGTGGAGGGCCACGCAGCTGACGCGGTATGCCGACCTGGCCGCCGCGCGGGTTGTGCGGCCGATCGGCGCGGCCCGGCGCCGGTGCTCCCGGGTGCCGCCCATGGTGGGGGATTCGGTACTGCCGGCGCTGCTCCTGCTCAACATCATGACCACACTCGTGCCGCCGGAATGGCCAGTGCCGTTGGCCCTCACCGCCGCCCTCGCGCTGCCCCTGGTGTGGCGACGCCGGGCCCCGCTCATGGTGTTCGGTGCCGTGGCGGCCGCGGCCTTCGTCCAGTGGCTGATGGACGTCCAACTGCTGGCAGACGTGACCCTGTTGGTGGCCCTCTACACGGTGGCCGCGAACTCGGGGCGGCGGGGCACGCTTGTCGCCGGCGCCGTGGTGGAGGCAGGAGTCCTGCTGGCCTGCCTGCGCTGGGTGGCGGACGGCGCGTTCCTGACCCCCTTCGTGGCGGTGACCGCGATGGTCGTCGCCGCCTCCGTCCTGGGGGTGAACGTGCGGACCAGGGGCGACTGCCTCGCGGCCGTGGAGGAACGGGCCGCACGCCTGGAACAGGAGCGGGACCAGCAGGCACGGCTCGCCGTCGCCGAGGAGAGGACACGTATCACCCGGGAGATGCACGACATCGTCACCCACAACCTGTCCGTCATGGTCGCGCTCACCGACGCCGCCCTCTACGCGCAGCACCGGTCACCCGACAGGGCCACCACCGCGATGGTCCAGATCTCCGAGACGGGCCGCCAGGCCCTGACCGACATGCGACGCTCCCTGGGGGTCCTGCGGGCCGACGAACCGGACGCGGAGCGCCACCCGCTGCCCGGCATCGCACAACTGACGCTCCTCACGCACCAGATGGACGCCGCCGGACTGCCGACCCGCCTCGAAGTCCACGGAGACCACACCGGCATTCCCGCGAGCGCTCAACTGACCGTCTACCGCCTGGTACAGGAAGCTCTGACCAACACCCTCAAGCACACACCGCCGGGCACTCATGCGAAGGTCCGGGTGCGGTGCTCAGCCGAGACCGTCACCGTCGACGTCACCGACAACGGGCCCTCGCCCCCACGGCCCGGCGCAGCACCGTCCGCCGGCCACGGCATCGCGGGTATGCGCGAGCGCGTGGCCGCGTACGGGGCGCGGTTGCACGCCGGACCGCTGCCGGGAGGCGGCTGGGGAGTGCACACCCGTCTCGGCCTCGGCGCCGGAGAAGAGGCGTCCCCATGACGATTCGCATCCTCGTCGTCGACGACGAAGCGCTGCTCCGTATGGCCTTCGGTACGGTCCTGGAGGCGCAGCCGGACATGGCGCCCGTCGGCGAAGCCGCGGACGGCACCGAGGCCGTACGTCTCGCCCGGGAACTGCGGCCCGACGTCGTCCTCATGGACGTCCGCATGCCCGGGACCGACGGCATCGAAGCGACGCGACAGGTGGTCCGGGCCTCCCCGCAGAGCCGGGTGCTGATCCTCACCACCTTCGACCTCGACACCTACGCCTTCGCAGGGCTCGACGCCGGGGCCTCCGGCTTCCTGCTGAAGAACACCAGGCCCGAAGAGCTGCTCACCGCGATACGCAACGTGGCCGCGGGCGACGCGGTGGTCTCCCCACGGATCACCCGCCTCCTGCTCGACAACCTCGGCCCGCACATCCCCGACGGCGGCCACGTCGTCCCCGACGAGCGGCTGCAACGGCTCAGCCCCCGTGAGCGCGAGGTGCTCGTCCAGGTGGGCCGAGGCCTGTCCAACAGCGAAATCGCGACCACCCTGCACCTCGCGGAGGCCACCGTGAAGTCCCACCTGGGGCGCATCCTGCACAAGCTCGAACTCCGCGACCGGATACAAGCCGTGATCTTCACCTACGAAAGCCGTCTCATCCACCCGGCCTGACGTCGCTGTCCGGGGTTGGGGTCGTCGGGCGGGCAGCCGTGCTCGACGTGCGCGGGATGCGTACCGCTCGTCCCCTCGGTGGAAGGATTACTTCTTGCCCTTCAGCGCGGCCACGTCCTTGGCCAGCCCTGCCACCTGAGTGGTGAGCACTCCGATCTGCTTGGTCAAAACTGCCAGAGCGTCCGTACCGTCAGTGCCGCCGGCGCGGCCGTTCCTGTGGGACGCCCGGCCACGCACTCGGACGGCACCGGAGGGGACCCCGCTGATCTGGATGCCCACCTCGTGCCACGCTGCCAGCACGGCCAACTGTTCGCTGCTGTCGGCGCCGTACAGCTCTGCGGCCTTGTGGTAGGTGGTGTTCGCGAATTCCTGGAACTGGGTCTCGGCGCTGGAAGCCTTGAGGGATTCGTACCAGATGGCTCCGGCCGCCTCCCACGCGAATCCTCCGATACCCGCGGCGGTCAGGTAGAACGCCTTGTTGGGGATGCCGGAGTTGATGTGCACCCCGCCGTTGTCGCCTCTCTCGGAGTTCGGCAGGTGGACGTACCTGCTCATGTGGTCGGGCTGGGGGTCCTTGCCGAACAGGGCGTTGTCGTACGCCTGGCCCGGGGCCTTCATCGACCGCAG
The DNA here is from genome assembly GCF_055567715.1 of Streptomyces sp. NPDC026377. Taxonomy (NCBI): domain Bacteria; kingdom Bacillati; phylum Actinomycetota; class Actinomycetes; order Kitasatosporales; family Streptomycetaceae; genus Streptomyces; species Streptomyces sp. NPDC026377. Next base: position 224,708 of record NZ_JBVHPV010000008.1, on the reverse strand, counting down.
GGCGTCGGCTTCGATCCCGGGGGTGAACACGTCGGGACCGATCAGCCAGTCCGCCTCTTCCACCGACTGCTTGAGCGACCACTGTTTCACCAGCGACCCGAAGACGTCCGAGGCGGATTCGTTCAGGGCCCCCGGCTGGTCGTGGTAGGCCAGTCCCGCGGTGTTCTCGGTGACTCCGTGCGTCAGCTCGTGGGCGATGACATCGAGTGATCCGGTGAAGTCGGTGAAGACCTTTCCGTCTCCGTCGCCGAAGACCATCTCCTGCCCGTCCCAGAAAGCGTTGTTGTACTCCACGCTGAAGTGGACGTATCCGTCCAGGCGCATCCCTCGGTCGTCGATCGAATCGCGGTTGAACACCTCGTGGTAGAAGTCGTGCGTCGTGCCGAGGCCGGTGAATGCTCGATCGACCGCGTCGTCCGTCGATGCCGATCCGTCTTCCGTGCGCGCCACGATGGCCGAGGGAAGCAGTTGGCCGTGCCGGCAGTCGAAGACGGTCCGCCGTCCGTTGCCCGGGGTGGTGACGCCGACGAGTCCCGCCCGGATCGATCGCTCACCACGCAGTCCGGCCGTGGTCAGCAAGGTGTCCAACGCTGATCGGTGGACTTCGCTGTCGTCGCTGCGCAGGAGCTTTTCCAGAAGATGCGGAGGGACGATGCAGTTGATGCGGCAGGTCCTGGTCATGGGTGCCTCGTGCGAAGAGGAGCGGACACGGGGGCCGCTCACCGGGTGTTTTTGTTGTGGTTGTTCCGCGTGTTCCAGAGCAACCCGGCCTGCCCGACTGGGGCGGCGGCGGAGATGGTGTGCGGAGCGGTGACAGCCTGCGGTGGGGCGTGCTCCGCCTCGGGCGTCCCACAACCGGGGCGCTGATCCCGGGCGGGACTGCCGGTGATGCCGCGTTCGGACCGTCGCGTCCGGCGCCTGTTTCGAGGGAGGGCGGCGGATGCCTTGCGGCCCGTGGGCTGTGCCACACCGACGGCCCTCGCCTCCGCTGTGTGCATGACCGCAGGGGTGAAGGAGTATCTCCTTCGAGTATCCATTCGTGCGCTGCGACGTGCACTCCGAGCGGGGTGCGTTCTCGAGCGGTTCGCCCCGAACGAGGCAGGCGGCGGCCGCCGCGGAGCGGCAACCTGCCGCTCATCAGCGCCCGGTGCGTCGGCGCCGCCTGCGATCCCCCGGCTTTCGTGCCTGCTAGGCGACCCCGGCGGCTCCGTACCGCAGGCCGTCGAGAAGCAGATCGAGGAGACGGCCCGCCCGTTCACGCTGGTCGGGAGCGCTGGTGATCAGCGCGACGCCGGCCAGGCTGAAGCCGACATCGAGGGGGTCGATGTCGGCGCGCACGAGACCGGCATCCGCGCCGGCGTGCAGGAGGGTGGTGAGCGCCGTGCCGAGCTTGTCGAGGGTCTCGGCGAAGGGATCCGCGCCGGATGCGACGGCGGCCCGCAGGGCGTCCGCCATGCCCTGCTTGGCAGCCACGTAGTCGATGAAGCGGTCCATCCACAGGCGGAGCGCCCGGTCCGGCGCATGTTCGGCGAGCAGCGTCGTGGCGCTGTCGCAGACGCGCGCCAGTTCGTTGCGGTAGGCCGCCTCGACCAGTGCCTCGCGGGTGGGGAAGTGGCGGTAGAGCGTGGCCGAGCCCACCCCGGCGGCCTTGGCGATCGTGTCGATCGCCACGTCGGGGCCCTTCTCGGAGAAGGCGCGCACGGCTGCTTCGAGGATCCGCTCGCGGTTGCGGCGGGCATCGGCGCGCAACACGCCCGGCTTGGTGCTCAAGGTTGTTCCCTTCGTCGGGGTACCAGTCTAACTGGACAACCGGGGAGTCCCCCGTTTACCGTGAGGGCGTAACCGGGGAACTCCCCGGTTACGGGTATCCGCCCGTCGCGTTCCCCGTCGCGTTCCCCCACAAGGAAGACCCTCATGACCTCCTCCCCGAAGACGGTTCTGATCACCGGTACGTCCTCCGGCATCGGCCTGGCCGCCGCCGTCGGCGCTGCCCGGGCGGGCTGGACGGTGATCGCCACCATGCGCGACACCGGCAAGGCCGAGGCCCTGCTCAAGGCCGCCGCCGAGGCGCGTGTGGCGGACCGGATCCAGGTGACGCGCCTCGATGTGACCGACTCCGCCGGTATCACCACCTGCCTGGAGGAGGCCGCGGCCGAGCACGGCCACCTGGACGCTTTGGTCAACAACGCCGGAGCCGCCCAGGTCGGCACCATCGAGCAGAGCAGCCTCGAAGACGTCCGCGCTGCCATGGAGGTCAACTTCTTCGGCGTGGTGGCGGCGACCAGGGCGGCTCTGCCGCACCTGAGGGCGTCCAAGGGCCGGGTGATCACCGTCACCAGCGTCGGCGGCGTCGTGGGCCAGCCCTTCAACGAGGCGTACTGCGCGGCCAAGTTCGCCGTCGAGGGCTTCATGCAGTCCCTCGCGCCGGTCGCCGCCACCGTGGGCGTCGATGTCACCGTGGTCGAGCCCGGCGCGGTGGCCAGCGAGTTCGTCGCCAATCTCGGCCTGGACATCCCGGAGCAACTCGCCGCGGCAGGGCCCTACGGCACGGCGCTGGAGGCCTATCTCAACCGTACCCGCCAGGCGTTCGCCGGTGCCCAGACCCCGGCCGAGGCAGCCGCTCCGATCGTCGAGGCGCTGACCGCTGCCCGCCCGCCCTACCGTGTCCAGACCTCGCCGTGGGCTCGTGACTTCGTCGCCACCACCCTCGCCGACCTCGACGGCTCGGCCGTCCAGAACCTCACCGGTGCCTGGGTGCGCTGAGCGACCCGCCGAAGCGACCCACAGGGCCGGCGGGCGCACCGGCAAGGCTGTACACGGCAGCCGTGCACCCCCCTGCCCACCGCGCAACACCCCCCGACCGCGACCAGCCGACGACGCCCCACCGAGGCGCAGCCCGCGCCGCACCCCCCGTACGGCCCTCCCCTCACACACCGCGGGAAGACCCGCACCAGCAAGGAAGATCATCATGGAACTCCGCACCCTCGGAAGCCAGGGCCTGACCGTCTCCGTCGAAGGACTCGGCTGCATGGGCATGAGTGCCTTCTACGGCCACACCGACGAGGCCGAGTCGCTCGCCACCATCGACCGCGCTCTGGAACTGGGCGTGATCCTGCTGGACACCGCCGAGAGCTACGGCCCGTTCCTCAACGAGCGGCTTCTCGGGAAGGCCCTCGCGGGCCGCCGCGACCAGGCCGTCCTCGCCACCAAGACCGGGATCGAGTTCACCGACGACGGGACGCTCCACGGCCAGAACGGAAACCCTGCCTACATCCGGCACTCCCTGGACCGCTCCTTGCGCCACCTGGGCACCGATCACGTCGACCTCTACTACCTGCACCGCGTCGACCCGCAGGTGCCGATCGAAGAGACCGTCGGAGCCATGGGCGAGCTGGTGGACGCCGGCAAGGTCCGCCACATCGGCCTGTGCGAGGTCGCCCCGCAGACCATTCGCCGTGCCCACGCCGTCCACCCGATCACGGCGGTGCAGACCGAGTACTCACTCTTCGAGCGCGGCATCGAGGACGACGGGGTGATGGCCACCCTGAACGAGCTCGGTATCGGCCTGGTCGCCTACTCGCCGCTCGGACGCGGGTTCCTCTCCGGCGCGATCACCAGCCCGGACGACTTCGCGGCCGACGACTTCCGCCGCACCGACCCGCGTTTCCAGGGGGAGAACTTCGCCCGCAACCTGGCCGTGGTCGAGCAGGTCCGCCGTATCGCCGCCGCCAAGCAGGTCTCGCCGTCCCAGCTGGCCCTTGCCTGGGTGCTGCGCCAGGGCGCGGTCGCCATCCCCGGCACCAAGCGCCGCCGCTACCTGGAGGAGAACGTAGCCGCCACCACCGTGACGATCACCGACGAGGAACTGTCCGCCCTCGACGCGGTCGCCCCGCGCGGCATCGTCTCGGGTGACCGTTACGCCCCCGAGCTGATGCGGAGCCTCAACGGTTAGCCGTGCCGGGGCAGTTGTCGGTGCATCATCCACCGGCTCGCCTCTGGCTCGGCCCCTACCGCGCCCCCTGCTGAACGGGGTCCCGGGATTCCGGCTGGTCCGGGTCCTCGGCCCGGGCGGCGGCACGCAGCGCTGCCTCCACCCGGCGGTTGCTGGTCATGGTCGTCGTGACGGCGGTCATCGCGAGGAGGAGACCGGCGGCGGTGTAGAGCGGGGTGCGCACGTCGTAGGTGGTGGCCAGCCAGCCGCCGAGGAAGGCGCCGAACGGGGCCGCGCACATGGCGAGCATCCGGGAGGTGGAGGCGACCCGGCCCATCAGGTGGGCGGGGACGATCGCCTGTCGCAGGGAGGGGCCGAGCACCATCGTGGCACCCATGCCCGCTCCGCAGACGGCGAGCGCGAGACCGGCGACGTACGCGTTCGGCGCCGCGGCGAGACCCAGGATGGCGAGTCCCTCCACTGCGGCCGTGCAGCTCAGCGCGGTACCGGTGCCGAGCCGTCGCCCGAGGAAGGAGGCGATGGCCGCCCCGAGGAGACCGCCGGTGGCCTCCGCCGTGAGAAGCAGACCGAAACCGAAGGCGCCGACGCCGAGACGGTCGTGCGCGAAGAGGGCGAGCACGGTCTCCACGGCGAGGAAGGCGATGTTCCCGACCGCCGGGCGCAGCGCGAGGCCGAGCAGCAGCTGGTCCCGGAACACGTACGAGGCGCCGGCCCGGGCCTGGCGCAAAAGCGACCCACGAGCCTGCGGCACGGGCGGGGGAGGGGCGGGCAGCGACCGTACGAGCACGGCGGAGAGCGCGAACGACACCGCGTCGGCGAGCAGGGGAACCGGCCGGCCGAGCGCGAGCAGAGCACTGCCCGCAGGTGGCCCCGCGAATCCGGACGCGGCCGTCTGGGCGCCGCGCAGACGGGAGTTGGCGCGCTCCAAGAGGCCGGGATCACGGCCGAGCAGGTCCGGCAGATAGGCCGTGGCGGCCGTGTCGAAGAAGAGTCCACCGAGGCCGAGCAGGAAGGCGACGGCCGCGAGCAGGGCGATACTCAGTACGTCGAGCGCTGCCGCTGCCGCCGGTATCGTGAGCAGCACCGCACGCGCCGCGTCCGTGACCCACATCGTGCGCCGACGGTCCCAGCGATCCACCAGCGCACCGCCGAGCACCCCGAAGAGCAGCCACGGCAGCGTTCCGGCGGCCGTGACCACGGCCAGCGCCATGGGATCGCGTGTCAACGTCAGAGCGAGCAGCGGCAGCGCGGCGTGCGACACCCCGTCCCCGAGCGAGGACACCGTCTGCGCGGTCCACAGCCGACCGAACCCGGCGGGCAACATCCGTTGGGCAGACGTCACTTGGCGCCCCCTTCGGCCTGGGTGCGCTGGGCCGGGTGGAACAGGGCGAAGACGAGTGACGCGTCCGGCAGCGAAGGGTCGGACAGCTCGCGGTACTCGTCCGCCAGTGCCTGCAACCGCGCCCCCAGCTCCGCGAACTGCTCATCGCTGAGCCGCAGATGAGCCATCCGTACGTGCCGCTCGCTCTCCACCGGCGCTGCTTCCAGGTCCGCCACCGCATGCCGCATCAGTACATCCGGTCCTCCTTCACCCGGATCCGGCAGCACGATCGACCGTGCGGCCATGGCGTAGTACCGCTCGGTGACCCCGCGGACCTTCCGCGTTCGTACCACCTTCACCAGGCCGGCGCGCTCCAGCAGCCGTACGTGGTAGCTGGAACTCCCCTTCGCCAGGCCCACTCGTTCGGCGATCTGCGTGATCGTCGCGGGTTCGAAGCGGAGTACGGCCATGATGCGGTGACGGGTGAGATTGGAGACGGCGCGTAGCTGCTCGTCAGTGGTGACGTGGAACGTCTCGGGAAGATCATCGGCAGGCATGGGTCAATGGTCAACGGTTCTTGACCATTGGGCAAGGGAATTTCGCGGAGTCGTTCGCCACTGGTCCGGGAGGCAAGGACGCGCTCGACCGGGTGGCCCCCGGCCGGCGTACGGGCGCCGGGGCTTTGGACGTGCGGATCGGCAGACAGCGCGGCGCACCGGCCCCGCAGAGGCAACGGTGGAACGCTGCGCCTCCAATGCTGCGGGGCCGGTGCGCCCCCTTCCTATGGGCGTTGAGCAGGGGTTAGAAGAAGGTCGGGAAGTGGGTGGAGTCGCTGCGCAGGGGCAGGGGGTGGGCCGCCGCGAAGGGGACCGTGGTGCTGTTGAGGCCGGTGTAATGGGCGGAGCCCGACGCGCCGATGGCGTAGATGTCGGCCACGCCCTTGCTGTTCTTGCCCGCCGGGATGATGTGGGTGTACTTCTGCCAGCCGCCGCCGACCTCGCGACGGGCGGTGAAGGTGCCGTCGCCCTTGCCCAGGTAGAGCCAGAGGACACCGTCCTTGTCGCGGGCGAGGAGGTCGCCGCCGGAGGCGCCGGCGATGTTGCCCGGCGCGGTGAGGAGGTTGTAGTCGCCCCAGCCGCCGCCGACCTTCTGACGGGCCTTGAAGGGGGCCGCGGCGTCGCCGGTGGCGGCGTAGAACCACAGCACGCCGGCCTGGTCGGTGGCGAGGAGATCGCCCCGGCCGTCGCCGTTCAGGTCGGACCCGCCGGTGATGTGGGTGTAGATGTTCCAGCCGCCGCCTATCTTCGTGCGGGGCAGGAGTCCTTGCTTGTCGCTCTGGTGCAGCCACAGCACACCGTCACGGTCCCGGCCGACGATGTCGTCCGCGGCCGAACCCGCCAGGTTCCCCGGGGAGGCCATCAGTGTGTACGTGTTCCATCCGGTGCCCAGCACGTCCGGCTTCGGGTCGCGGACGACCGGCGGGCAGCCCTCGTCATTGCACCCGGGGTCATTGCCCATGGCGCTGAGCTGGCTGAGGTCGTACGCGCCGAGGTTGCCCGAGCTGTCGCGCACGAGGGCGTCCGCCTGGGCGTTGTCGTTGAAGTCGCGCGGCGCGGTGCCTCGGTCGACGGTGGTGGTGCCGGTCTTCACGGCGGCGGGGCCGACGCCGGACGCCGGGTTGGCGGTCATCTTCCATGTGTACTCGCCGTTGTAGGCACCGACCACCCGGTCGAGGTATCCGTTCCAGCGGATGAAGGTGTCGTAGTAACTCCACAGCCGCACCGTGCGTCCGGTGGCCACGTGGGTCAGCTCCAGTGAGACGCCCAGGTCCGGCTGGTTGGCCTCCCAGGTGACGTGCTTGTCGCTGCCGTCGAAGTGGTACACGCTGGGAACGTTCGCCTGCTTCAAGACCATTTCCAGGGAGTTCTGTCCGTCCCCGATCATGGTGGCCGCCGGTGTGCCGCTCGCGTCGAGCGAAATACGGAAGAGACCCTGGCCCTGAGCGAAGGTGCCGCCGGACACCAGGAGGGTGCCGTCGCCGACCGGGGCCACACCGCTTGCGAGGTCGAGGAGCGGGACCTTCCGGCCGTCCTTCAGCGACTTGAGGACGATCGGCTTGTTCGGGTAGGTGACGCCGTCGACGACGACCTTGTCACCGCCCGTTATCGCCAGCCAGTCGCCGCCCAGGGCGATCTGCGCCCGGTAGGGAAGGTTCTCGGCCTGCTTGGTCTTGCGGTCCACCATTCTGGTCTGGCCGTATGCCGGCTCCCAGAGCACGCGGTCGGGCGTGACCTGCGTGAAGCCGCTGTACCGGTCGAGATCGTACGTCTCGACGGTGGCGGCCGAGGCCACGTCGACCAGGGCGAGAATGAAGGCGCCGTCCGGTGCCGAGGTCTGGACGGCGACGGTACCGGGGGCGGAGCCGTTGAACGCCCAGGGCACTCCGGCCGGCATTCCCGTCACCTTGCGGTCGACGACCTCGCCGCCGGGCGCGCGGCTCACGAGGTGGAGCTCATGGGTGGCCGCGTCGACCATCACGAGCGTCGACCCGTTGACCTCGCGCAACTGGTAGGGGACGTCGATGACCACAGGGACGCCGCCCGTGGCCATGTCGTGGACGGTGTGGCGGGTTCCTTCGCTCGCCACGACGATGTCGGCTCCGGCGGCACCTCGGTAGGTGACCGCGGAGCTCTTGGGGAACGTGGTGACGGAGCCGTCCGCGTACCGCGTCCAGGCGACGTCGTCCGTCCGCACGGCGAGGAACCCGTGGGGCCCAGCTGTCGCGAGGACGCTGTTGACGAACGGGAAGACCGCGTCCCCGGCGCTCTGTCGCGCGACCGCGGCCGCACGGGTGGGGGACGGTGTCGCGGCGGTGGCCGGGCTGTTGAGTGTGCCGGCGGCGGTGGCGGCCAGGGCGACGGTCACGGCGGCGGTCAGCCGGAACCGAGGGGTGCGAAAGCGGGCAGGTGACATGGGGTGGGCCTCCTCGAAGGGAACGTGCGGGGCGGGCGGAGAACGCGATACCCAACAAGACCTATGAGGAGACTGGACGGTTGTACGGCTTTTCCGACCAATTATTCCGGAACGGGGGTTTCTGGCGGGGAGTTGAGGCGCCGCTCGAACGCAGCGGGCGTACGCGCTCCCCCGCGCACCCCACCTCTTCCGCTTCCACGCCTGATGCGGGCGCACGGTTGCACTGCAGGCGACTTTCGTGGTTCTCGTGGCGGGGAGAGGTCACGGGACCGCGCGTGTGCGCGGCGCGGCGCGCCCACGAAGGGATCAACCGGGCGGTCTGGCTGTTGCGTGCTGTTCCTCTTACGGCAGGAGGCAATGATCATATGATCAATCGAGAAGGCTGTAACAGATCCCGTGCCAGGCTGCTCAGAGGATTGCTGCGCGGCGCCACAGTGCTGGCGGTGGCAGTCGGCACGGCGTTGCCTTCGGCACAGTGGAGCCAAGCGTCACCCCGCACCCCCGGCCACGTCACGAACCCATCGCCACGTGAAGCCGGGCAAGAAGTCCTCGTCGACGGTGACCGCATCTCGACGGACACCATCCGTCGCGTCCTCGCGGGTGACGACCTGACCTTCACCCTGCCCGCGAGAACTTCCCAGAACCTCACCCGAGCCCGCAAGGGAGCCTTGGCGTACCTCGGCGATGGCAAACACCGGGTTTACGGCTGGAATCAGGCACTGGGCCCGTTGCACCACGCCGCCCTGGACCCGGGGCAGCAGGCCGCGTTCCAGAAGAACGTTCTGCGCTCCCACGCGTCCGGAGTGGGCAGGCCCGTCCCGGAACGGGTGACCCGGCTTGCTCTGCTGCTGAGGGCGAACACCATGGCCCGCGCGCACATGGGGGTACGCCCCGAGTTGGTCCAGCGAATCCTGGGTTTCCTCAATGCGGGGGTCACCCCTGTGATTCCCCGTACCGGCCCGCTGGGCACCGGGGACCTGCAACCCATGGCGGAAGCCGGACTCGTCCTGACCGGGGATCGCACCACCCGGCAGACCCGTGCCTGGCACAACGGGAGGATGATGCTCGCGGGCCGGGCGGTACGGGAAGCGGGCCTGGACCCGGAATTCGCTCTGGAATCGGGTGAAGCCCTGCCGTTGGTCAGCGGGAACAGCGTACTCACCGCCCGCTATGCCCATGACGTCGAGCGTGCCACGGGACTGCTGGACCACACGGAGAAGGCGTTCGCCCTGTTCATGGAAGCGACCCGGGCAGAGGCCGACTCCCTGGACGCCCGTACCCATGCGGAGCGCAGGTTTCCCGAACAGGTCGCCGTGGCCGGGCGCATCAGAGAACTCGTCCGCGGCAGCAGGTGGATGACCGAGGAAGGCCGTCAGGCCTACGAAGCCCACCCCGAGACGCTCGGCAGCCATACGCCGCGGGTCCAGGACGCGGTGTCGGTGCGCGCCGCTCCCCACATCATCGCCACCGCACGGCGGACCGTCAGCGAGGCCTGGGCCATCATCAGGAGCGAGGCCAACGCGTCGACTTCCAACCCCCTGCTCTTCTGCCACGGCTCCTGCGAGTTCGTCATGGGCGGCAACTGGGACGGCACACGTATCGGCCACGCCGTCGACACGCTCAATGCCCAGATCACGGATGTGGCGCTGCTGCTCCACGCGTTGGGGGAGCGGCTGATGGGCAGGGAGTGGAGCTACGGCCTCACCCCCAACCTGGTGGGAGTGTGGAGCGAGGAGGACAAGGCGGGGCTGAACTCCGGGATGGTGCAGGTCGAGACCGTGGCCGCGGCCATCGTTCCGGAGATGCAGACCCGTGCCGCCCCATCGGGGGTGCTCAGCCGTCCCGTGAAGGTCGGGCAGGAGGACCACAACCCCATGTCGGTGGCATCCGTACAGAACCTCGATGACAACCTCGACCGTTTCGAGAAGGTTCTCGCCGTCACCTGGATGATGACCGCGCAAGGCGTCGACATCGTCCGGCACATGAACCCCGCGAAGGGCGGCGATCCGTATATGAAGGGGCTGCCGATGGGGCAGAGGACGGCAGCCATCCAGCGAGAGATCCGTCAGGTGGTACCCCGTGTGACCAAGGACGAGTGGCTGGCCCCGCACCTTGAGAACATGATCGGCTGGGTGCATTCCCATACCGATCCGACGGCTACCGAGGCCGGTTGAATCACCGCAGGCGTCCGCGACCAGTTGCCGGCACGGAGCGCCGAGGAGCACAGCGTCGACGACGTCCCAGACCCCGGCGGATCGCGATCTCCACGGGTGAGTACGCGCCATCGGCCCGCTCCAGTTCGTACGGTGCGGCCGGCAGCAGCGGCGGCTGGGCCATGAAGCGCGGACGTACCCCGTGGTGGGGCTGTGCCGCGTGCACCAGGAACGGATGGCACAGGAAGACGTCGCCCGGGGAACCCGTGGCAAGGGCGAGCGGCCGGTGAGCGGATGCCGCTGCGAGCTCCGGCGCGAGGGCCAGGACGCTCGCGCCCTTCTCCCCGTACGGCTCCAGCACCTTCGGCACGTCCAGGTGAGAGCCGACCCGGATCCGGGTAGGAGCGTCCTCTTCCCCCACTTCGCTGAAGAGAAAGAGCATCAGCAGGGCTCGGCCGTGTGAGCGGAGATTGGTATAGGGCCACGTCTCGCCCTCCACCGCATAGCTGCCCTCGATGTGCCAGCCCGCGTCGTCGGGCTCCTCCTCGTGCGGGAAACGCAGCGGGAACGTGCCGAGCGAGTAACGGGGCTCCCAGCGCCCGGCACCGACCAGCAGGTCGTAAGCCCGGTGCATAGCAGGGGAGTTGGGCGCGGCGGCGAATGGTCCCTGGGCCATCCCGCCGACCCAGTGCACGGGCTGCTTCCACGTCTGCGGGTCGTCCGGATCGCAGCCCGTCTCCCGCCACAGCAGCCGTGCGCAGCTCGCGGCAACCCGGGGCGCGACGGCGCCCTCCAGCTTGACGAAGCCGTCGCGGAGGAAGCGGGATACCAAGGTCGTGTCGTTCATGCCTCCATCGTGCGGCGCCGCCCGACGCGGCCACCCGACACCTTCCGCACCGCTTTTGTCGGATGCGGTGTGCAGGGCCGCGTCTGATTGAATCGATGGCCGGGATCTTGGAGGCGAACGTGTTGGAGCGGCTCAATCAGGCCATGGAAGACATCGAGCGGCAGCTCGACGGCTCCATCGACGTGGGCGAGCTGGCACGGGTCGCGGCCACCTCGGAGTACCACCTGCGGCGGATGTTCTCGGCGCTGGCGGGGATGCCGCTGTCGGAGTACATCAGGCGCCGGCGGCTGACCGTCGCGGGCGCGGAGGTCCTCGCCGGTGAGCGGACGCTGCTGGAGATCGCGGTGCGGTACGGATACGGCTCGGGCGAGGCGTTCGCGCGGGCGTTCCGCGCGGTGCACGGCGTCGGTCCCGGCGAGGCGCGGCGCACCGGCGCGGCGCTCAGCTCCCAGTCACGGATGGCCTTCCGTCTCATCATCGACGGCAGTAGCAACATGCGTTACCGCCTCGTGCACAAGCCGTCGTTCCATCGGGCCCGCGCCGCAGGCGATCCAGGCGCTGTGGCGGGATGTGTTCACCGAGTGGTTCCCGTCGAACCCGTACCGCAGTCGTCCCGGGCCGGAAATGCTTCGTATGCGGATGTCGGCGGACGGCGGTGAGGCGGAGGGTGAGCTGTGGCTGCCGGTGGAACGGGAGACGGACTGAGTCCGGTCCCCCCTGGCCGTGGCGTGGGCAGCTCCGTAGCTGTAGCCGCAGCCCGGCTGGAGGCGCCACAGGCGGGCCGCGGCGCCTCCTGAATCCACGTCAGCCGTACATCGCCACGCGGAAGAGGGCCGCCAGCGCGTCGTCGATGGGGTGGGGCTGCGGCCTGCCGGAGGAGTCGAGCCTGTTCCACCTCTGCATGTTGACCGCGATCGCCATCTGCCGCCCGCCGTCGGCCCGGGTCATGGCCAGTGTTCCGCCACCCCAGACCGTACCGCCGTGGCCCCAGAAGGTGTCCTGGCCGGCGGCCTCCGTCGGGTGCAGGCCGAGGCCGTAGTCGATGGTTTTTCCCTCTTGGGAGACGATCCGGACAGTGCGCTGCATCTGCTCCAGCGAGGACGGGCTCACGATGTCCCCGGCCAGCAGTCTGCCGTAGAAGCGGTTGAGGTCCGAGACGGTCGATATCAGCGAGGCCGACGGCCCCACCCACGACATGTCGTAGACGCTGTAGTCCCGGGGTGGATCGATCATGCCGAACCACGCTTCGTAGAGCAGCGAGTGCGGCCCTTCGACGTACGGCCGGGTGGGGAACCCGGTGTCCCGGAGTCCGGCGCGCTCGATGACGTTCTCGGTGATGTACTGCTCGGCCGGGGTGCCGGTCGCTTGTTCCAGAAGTTGGACGAGGAGCAGGTAGTTGGTGTTGGAGTACACCCCCAGTGTGCCCCCTGGGGTGCCGACGGCAGGTGCGGTGACACCCATCTCGATCAGTTCGGTGGGTTCGAACCGTGTGAGCCGATGGTCGTCCAGGCTCTCGGGCCCGGTGTCGGCGAGGGCGGGGTAGGCCTTGAGGGAGGAGTACGCGTACGGGAGGTATTCGGCCAGGCCGCTGGTGTGGTTGATCAGCATCCGGACCGTGATCGCCTCACCGCGTTCTCCGGGAACCAGCTTCGGAAGGTACTGGCCGATCGGTGTGTCGAGCCCGATCCGCCCGGCCTCGGCCTGCTGGAGCACCGCGGCGGCCGTGAAGGTCTTGGTGACGCTGCCGACACGGTGGCGCATGTCGGCGGTGACCGGGCGGCCGGTGACCACATCGGCGACCCCGGCAGCGCCTCGCCAGACCTGTTCGCCGTCCCGCACCTCGGCGAACAGGCCCGGTATCCCGGCGCGGTGGACGGCTTCCATGGCCGCGTCCAGCGCCGCGCGGTCCAGGTTGTTCCTCATGTCATGCGTCCTTTCGTCTTCCGCGGGCGGGCTCCGCGTCGGTCGCCCGCCTCCGGATATCGGGGCACGAATCGGCACGCCACCTCAGCTGTCGGGCTGCTCGGCATGCTCTTGTCCTCATTATGCACGCGGTGCGTGCAACACCAAGTGCATGGGTTAGGGTGGCATCCGGAGAGAGGAGCACCATGGCAGGCCGCAGGCGTTGGTCGACCGAAGAGATCCTGGACGCGGCGGCGGAGTTGCTGCGCACGAGCGACACGGACTCGTTCAGCGTGCGCAAGCTGGCCGCGACCCTCGGGACGGATTCCTCCAGCCTCTACCGCCACTTCCGCAGCAAGACCGAACTGCTGCGCGCCGTCGCCGACCGGATCCTTCTCGCCGCCGTGGACGGCCATCGCGCCGAGGGCGACTGGAAGCAGCGCATCACCGCCCTGGCGCTGCGCGTCAGGGATGCCTTCGGCCGGCAGCCCCAGCTCGCCGCGGTCTGGGGACGTTACGCGTCGGGCGGCGCCGGTTCCCGGCTCGTCATGGAAGAGGTGCTGCAGGCGCTGCGCGCCTCGGGGCTGAGCGACGAGGAGATCCCGGTGTGCTACCACCGGATCGCGGTCCTCATCGCCGCCCTGGTCACCTCCGAGGCCGGGATGGGCGCGGTCACCCCGGAGGAGCACGAGCAGGGCATGGAGCACTTCCGTGTCGCGGTGCTGGGCGCCGACCCCGAACGCTTCCCCGCTCTGGCGCACTTCGCCCGTGACGTCCGCCCTCTCGGGGCGGACCGCCGCGCCGCCTTCGAGGAGATCCTCGCCGCCCAACTCGCCCAGATCGAGGCCGCGATCAGCCTGCGGTAGGGGTTTTCTCCCGCACCACCGGGAGTGCCGGGCCGGAAGAGATCGCCGCCGAGGGCGCCGGTGACGAGGCGCTGCTCAGGGCGGTGAGCGCCGCGCTGAGCCTTCTGGCGCGCCCGCGGCTCGCTGCGAGGGGCCGCGCTGTCCGTGTCCCGGCCGGTCGGGGATCCGGCGCCCCCGTCAGGACTGGCGGGACGCCGGCGTAGAGGGCTCGGGTTCGTCGTGAATGGTCAGTGTTCCGGCGAGGTCGAGTTCGGCGTTGGTGCCGTGGGCCCCGGCGCGGACGAGCAGCACGGCGCCGAGCGCGGTGCTCCAGAACGTCCTGGCCTCCACGTTGAGCGGTCGGCGGGCTTGCCAGCCGCGCTCGTCGATGAACCGGCTCACGAAGCGCTCGGATTGCCGGAACAGCAGCTGGAGGTGCCGGTCGATCACGGGCGCGAGTTCGGGCTTGGAGATCCCGGTCGCGAGTGCCCGGGCGACCGAGGGGAGCGAGGGCAGAGACAGCACGGCCCGGGCGATGTTACGTCGAAACGCCGCCGCGTCGGAGGCCTGGCGGCCGATGCGCTCAATGCGCCGGGTGTCGTGCAGCAGGCCGAGGAAGGCGGCGTGCACGAGCAGTGAGTCCTTGGAGCCGAAGTGGTAGGTGACCTGGTTGGGGAAGACACCGGCCGCCTTCGCGATCTCCGCGACGCTCACCTCGGCACCGGGCCGCTCCTCGCAGAGCCGGGCAGTGACCTCGATCAGCCGACGCTTCGTCGCGCGACCGCGTTCGAGCGCCCGGGCCGGCGTTGCCTGTGCTCTGGATGACTGCTTCTCCACCCCCGGATTGTATGTGATACAACAAGACCTCGCCCACTTGTATGGCATACAAGAAAGGTTGGAGCGTATGCGAGGGACTGAAGTCGTCGTGACCGGACTCGGCGCGATCACGCCGCTCGGGGGAGACGTGAGGTCCACCTGGGAGGCCCTGCTCGCCGGTGAGTCCGGCATCCGCGGCGATGCCCTGCGCGGCCACGACGACGTCGGCCTCCCCGAAGTCGTCGCCGGGACGATGGCGGTCGATCCCGCCACGTTGCTGGCGCCGGTGCGGGCCAGGCGGCTCGACCGCTCGCAGCAGGCGGCCTTCGCCGCGGCGGCCGAAGCCTGGGCCGACGCGGGCTCCCCGGAAGTGGACCCGGACCGGCTCGCGTCGGCGATCGGCACAGGCATCGGCGGCGTACAGACGCTGTTGAAGGAGGACGACGTACTGGAGGCGAACGGGACTCGGCGCGTCTCGCCCCGCACGGTCCCCATGCTCATGCCCAATGCGGCGGCGGCGCTGATCAGTATCGAATACGGTGCGCGGGCCGGGTCCTACACCCCTGTCTCGGCGTGCTCTTCCGGTGCCGAGGCGATCGCCCTGGCAGCCAGGCTCATCCGTGCGGGCGAGGCGGACGTGGTCATCGCGGGCGGAACGGAGGCCGCGATCACTCCGATCACCGTCGCGGGCTTCGTCCAGGCGCAGGCGCTGTCACGGCACACCGAGGAACCCGCTTCGGCGTCACGGCCGTTCGCCGAGGACCGCTGCGGATTTGTTCTCAGCGAAGGCGCCGCCGTCATGGTGCTCGAAAGCGCCGAGCATGCCCGTGCCCGCAACGCGCGCGTCCACGCGGTACTCGCGGGCGCCGGCATCGCCGCCGACGCGCACCACATCACGGCACCGGCCCCCGACGGCTCCGGACAGGTCTCCGCCATGCGCAAGGCTCTCGCACAAGCCGGTCTGGCTCCCGAGCGGATCAGTCACGTCAACGCCCACGCCACGGGAACCCCGGTCGGCGACGTGGCCGAGGCGAACGCGATCAGGGGGGTCCTGGGGCGCGTGGCCGTGACCGCCCCCAAGGCGTCGCTCGGCCACCTCTTCGGCGCTGCCGGCGCGATCGAAGCGCTCATCGCCGTCCTCAGCGTGGAGCACGGCGTCATACCGCCGACCCGCAACCTCACCGCGGCCGGCGTCGACCCCGACATCGATCTCGATGTCGTCGCGGAGCGACGGGACACCCCCCAAGAGGCCGTGCTCAGCAACTCGTTCGGCTTCGGAGGACAGAACGTCTCCCTCATCTTCACCAGCGCCGACACCGGCACCGACACCGGTCATACGGGGTGAGACCGGCGGACCGTGGCGTGATTGCGGCGGTCGGCTGCCGCTCTGGTCTATGTTCGGTTGTTTCGACATGATCGCCGCGCAGCGGCCGAACAGATGGAGCTGATTGTGGAACCGTCACTGCCCGCCCACGCACCCGACCGGACGGGCAGCACCATAGGTCTCTTCTGGGTCAACGGGGAAAGGGTGTATGTGGGTACGCCTCCCGCAGCGGGGGGACCGGGTGTGCTGCTCTCGCCGGTGGGAGTGCGGATCACCGGCCCCGCTCCGCATGCCTGGCGCTGGTCGGCGGTGCTGGATGTCCAGGTGACAGAAGTACCGATCCGCTCCACGCTCGTGCGATGGGCGGCCCGCGGACTGTCCGTGGCCGCCGCGGCTCTCGACGCCTGGGTGCCCGGCAGCCCGGCCGAGATGACGGTCGCCGTCACCACGACGGAAGGCGAGCGCATCGAGTCGCCGGTGTACTCCGGCGCTGCGATCGCGTACACCCAGCGAGAAGTCGATCTCTCCCTGGGGCTGCTCGCCCGCTTCACGCGCGGTGAGTCCTCGCCCGCAGAGCTGACAACCTGGTGGAATGAAGTCCGGCCCGTGGAAGTCCTGCGCTCCCGGGAGCGCGAGGCCGTGTTGGAGGGCTGGATGAGCATGGCCTGACCCCTACGCGCACGCGCTCCCGCGTACGGCTTTCTGCGGGAGTGCTGTCAGGTGCCGTCGGGGGCCGGCCCAGAGGGAGGGGCTGGTGAGCCGGGACCGGGCGCGTTCGGTGGTCCCGGCGCCGGCCCGCCCCGAGACCCGGCTCCGGCGGCGCGAGGATCATCAGCCACCCGGCATGTTTGCTTCCTGAGCATCGATCAGCTCGTCCCAGTGGTCCCGCGTCCACTCACAGGCCGCGTCCAGCGGGCCCAACAGGCCCAGGCCGAGCGGTGTCAAGGCGTACTCGACACGGCGCTCGGCACCCTCGTACTCCTTCCGTTCGACGAAACCGTCCCGTTCCAGTCTGCGGAGGGACTGCGTCAACGACTTGGCCGTGATGCCCCGCAGCGGCACTCTGAGCTCCGAGAATCGGCGCGGACCGTCCTGCAGGCACCGCAGGATGAGCGGGGCCCACTTGTCGCCCACGCGGAACGGCACCAGCGGGGACGGACAGACAGGGTCGAACATCTCCGGATCCAGCGGCCTCCGGTCGGCCTGCGGCTTTGTCATGATCCACACCGTAGGGCGGTATCCGATCGGAAACCAGCCCCCGGCCTACGCTCCGGCCCATGGAAACGCAGAGCAGCAACATCTTCCTTGGGGTGTGCAGCGGGATCGGCCGGGGGGCCGCAGCGCGGGCCGGACGGCGGGGCCACAAGGCCGTGAACCTTGTCGGCGCACCGCTGGACGACGTCGGGGTCATGGCACCGCGGCGGACACGCGCGGAGGTGGCCGCGGTATGACCGAGATGATCCACGACAACCCGACTCCTTGGATCGCCGACCACATCCGCCGCTTCGAGGAGACCGGCGGCCGCCCCCGCCCCGGGGTCGCCGACCTGCTCCTGACAACCCGTGGCCGCAAGTCCGGCCTATTGCGCCGCACGGCGCTGGCCTACGTCCGGGACGAGGACGCCTATGTCCTGACGGCGTCCAACGCGGGTGCGGACCACCACCCGGCCTGGTACCTGAACCTGTTGGCCACCCCGGAAGTCACCCTTCAGGTCGGCTCGGACGCCTTCCCGGCGACAGCGCGACCGGCCACGGCCGCGGAGTCCGCCCGTTTGTGGCCGGCGGTGATTGCCGCGATGCCTTCGTACGCGGCCTACCGCTCCGGGACGGCTCGGGAGATCCCGCTGGTCCTCGTCACCCGACGGACGCGGGGAATGTGTGTTCGCCGGGCCTCACCGCCTGATCGGGGATGGTGTGGGGCAAGCCGGGCCGGATGCGGCCCGGTCGCCCCACACCCTGCGGGGGAGAGGTCACCTGCCTGGTTTCGGCAGTGAGCAGGTGGCCTGGGCCGTCTTGGCCGGGTCGCTCTCCGAGCGGGCGGTCAGGACGATGGTGCCCTTGCGTTCGGCATCCGGCTTCGCGGTGACGGCGACGTCGACGGGAACGGACGTGGCGGCGGCCGTGGCCGTGAGGCGGGTCGGGAGCCAGGCCGACCAGCCGTGTGCCGAGGTGGTGGCGGTCAGACGGTAGATGTCGGAGGACAGGTGGGGCTGGTTGTCGGGGGCGGGCTGCCCGGTGTTGGTGAGGCGGAAGGTGCACACCGCCCGGCCCGTGGCGGGTTTGTTCTTGACGGAGCCCTTGGTGAGGGCGACCGCTCGGGCCTGCGGGCCGGCTCCGTCCAAGGACTTGATACCGATGTCGTAGGAGAGCACGCCGGTGGCGTCGCGTCGCACGTCGAGGACGTAGAAGTGCAGCCGGTTGGCCTCGTCGATGTACTCGTACGAGCTGCCGGAGTCTGCCCCGGCGTGGAAGAGCGCGTCGCTGAGCTGCCGGTAGTCACCCATCGTGATCTTCTGTGGTGTGCCGTCGGGGCGAATGAAGTCCACCAGGCCGATGTCTTCGGGGTGGGCGTCGACCACCCAGGCGAACGGCGCCCGGTCGGCGTTCTTGGTCTTGCTGAGGAGAACACCGCTGTCGGGGGTGAAGGAGTCCATGCCCATGCGGTCGACGACCTCGACGGTGTAGTTGTCGTAGCCGCCGCCGTCGCACAGCGGGTCGGTCGTCCGGTCGCAGGCCGGTGACAGGTCGCGGGCCATGGTGATGTTGAGGCCGGTCAGCCCTTTGTCTCCGGGCGGGGCGGAGCGGGCGGTGACGCGGGCGACGACGAGGCCGGAGTCCTTCAGGGCGTCGCGGTCCAGGCGCAGGACGTTCTTCTCGTCGACCATGCCGAGTTTGAGCTTGTCGCGCAGGACGTGCTGGGCACCCATGGAACCCCCGGCGGTGGCGGGTATCTGCCACCGGGTGTGCGGGCCGCCGGGTCCGTTGAACGAACCGCGCGAGAGCATGCCCCAGATGCCGGTGTAGGAACGGCTGAGCGGTGTTCCGTAGGGGTTGTTGTAGTTGTCGCCGATGCCCAGGATGTGGCTCAGTTCATGGGCGAAGGTGGCCATGCCGGAGCTCTCGGCCTGCGTGGAGGAGCCGTTCGCCGCGTTGGGCCAGATACGGGCGGCGGCCTGCCACGACGTCCACGGCACATAGCGGGTCCGCGCCGCGTTCTGCCCTGAGGCGATGGGGGAGGGAGGCCCCCACGCGGCCGGTACGTCCTGGGCGGAGGCGAACTTCATCGGCCCGAACTCCTGCCAGGCGGAGGACTCGTCCACTCCCGCGGTGAGGTAGAAGACGAAGTCGAACTCGCCGGCCCTGCCGGCGCCCACGTCGGCGACCCAGGCCCGTTTGCCGTCGGCGCGGATGTCCTTCCCGCAGGTCGCGCCCACGGGGCAGGCGTCCGGATTCATGCCGGGCTCGATACCGTACTGGTAGGACTTGCCCGGCATGCGGTAGGCGCCGAAGGCGGTCAGCCCGACGCCGAAACGGCCGCCGGAATCCTCCATCCAGTACTCGTTGATGGTGTGGCCGTGGTTGAGGGCGCCGGGCTTGTTGAGGAAGTCCTCGTAGAACTTGGGGAGCTGGGAGCGGGGGATGCCGGAGGCGCTGGGCAGCGGATTGCCGAACTTGGCGGCGCCGGCGGCTTTGGTGACCGAGAACTCCTCGTCGGCGTAGTCGAGCAGGACCAGAGCGCCTTTGAACTTGCGGGTGGTGGGACGGCGGTTGGGGTCGGCCCAGTCCGTGCCGGGGACGGAGCGGTATTCGGCCCAGGTCATGTCGTCGGGGTTGCGCCAGTGCTGAGGGTCGACCGGCCGTACCAGGGGCGAGCTCCCCGGTGCGGCATCCGGCGTCGCCCGGGCGGGCCCGGCTGCGACGGCGGCGATGATGCCGAGGAGCAGGAAGACGACACTGAGTTGGCGGGGTCTGCGTGGCCGGTGTGGCCGGCGCAGACCTCTGCGATGTGCGGACATGGCTCACCTCTTGCCTGGAGTCATCAGGTCACGGTGTGCGGGGAATGGCTGGACCGGATATGACCGGGCCATGACAATAACGGTGCGCTGTGGCGGGGTGCGGCCTCCGTGTCACGGTAGAGCCGTGGGCAGCGCGACGCCAGGGTGCCGGGCGCGGCTCCGGCCGCAGGCGCCCCCTTGTGGCCGGAACACCACTTACCGGCCAGGACGCCGGATCGTCGACTCCTGGGGATCGGGCAACCACCAGGGCCCGGCTTCTGACGAGGTGAGTGCCGTAAGCCGTGGCGCACCGCTCTTGGCCGGAACTGTGCGGTGTGGAACTGACGGGTGGTCATCGCGGCTGACCGCCAAGGGTTGGCTGCGTGGCCGGGCGCACGCCTGTGTTCCGTTCCCCGGTGTCTTTCACCTGGCTTCCCGGACGCGGTGTCACTCATATGGCTTTGGACGACAGGGTGACCTGTGGGGGAGTGGTGCGTTGAGGTGGGTGTCCTTGCTGTCCGGCAGGGGCGTGGTTGGTCTTCTTGCGCCCAGGAGTATGCACTGTGTCTTCATTCAAGAAGCTGTCCGCCGCCGTTCTGGCTGCGGGCGCGATGGTTGCTGGTGGTGCCTCTTGGGCTTTCGCCGACGCGGGCGCCCAGGGTGCGGCCCTGAAGTCGCCCGGTGTGATCTCGGGGAACACGATTCAGGTTCCCGTGCACGTGCCCGTCAACGCGTGCGGCAACACCGTCAATGTGATCGGGCTGTTCAACCCCGCCTTCGCGAACACCTGCGTCAACGACTGACCGATCCGGGTGGGAGGGCCTGTCTCAGGAGCTGAGCTCCCGTTCGGGCGTGGACGGGCCGCCATCTGCCGCGCCGGAACGGAGCTCGCGGCGGAGCGGGACCGCGCCTGCCCGCAGGTCGGCCGCCAGCAGAAGGAACCAGAGGCCGACGCACAGTAGATGCAGGCGCTGGGTGACGCCGTGGCCCCCCGGGTGGCCGAACAGGGGGCCGACGGTGGCCAGGGCGGCCGCCATCGAGAAGAGCAGGAGCCATGGGCCCCACTGCCGTATGGGGCCCTGGCTGCCCCCGTGGTGGCGTCGCGTGTCCGCGACGAACAACGCCATCGAGGCGAAGAGCGCGAAATGAACCAACCCGCTGGTCGTGGTGTGCCAGGGGTTGACCGGTTCGCAGCCGCCTCCGAGGGATGGCGCACACCGTATCGGCACCATCACATCCAGGCCTGAGAACCCACCGAACGCCCCGACCGCCACCCACCCTGCCCGGGGGAGCGTCCGCACACTGCGCGGATACATGCAGAGCGCTGCCGAGACCAGCAACGCGGCACAGCTGAGTTCGATGACGCTGAAGAGAGCGCGGTGTGGCTGGTCGGCGGCGAATGCCTCACTGACGTACGAGTTGGCGGGGTCCAGCCCGGTGGGCACCCAGAGCTCCAGGAGCCAGCCGTTGTACGCCACCGAGGCGACGGCCAGGAGGGTGAAGGCGGCCCGCCGCCGTCCAGCGGCGGGACCGGCTGCTGTGTCGGCACCAACGGCCGCAGGCCGACGGGGTCTCCCACGCGGCTGGTCGGACGGTGGCTCACACGTCATGCAAGTGCACTTCCCGCGGCCGGACGTGCCGACACGCTCATCAGCCGAATGGCCAGCTCATACAGCGGGCATGCTCGTGGACCCGAGCTGCGGACCCGTCGTCGGCCAGGACCGGTTCCGCGCGGCGCGCGGTGAGTCCGTTCCAGCGGCGGGAAGTGCCGCCCTCATGCCGCCAGGCGGGTGCCGCGGCACCAGACCGCCTCCACCAGGTACGCCACCGTTTCGCCGCCGAACAGCGAAAGGCGTTCCAGATCCAGTTCGCACAGCTCTTGGCCCGCTACGGGGCTGGCTGATCACCGAACACCCGCAGGGTCCGGTCATCACCGCGGCACCGCTCGTTCAGTCGCGGCCTGCGGCCTGTTTCCTGGACCACGCGGTGGCGTCGGGGCGGCTTCACAGCGTGTGTGACCCAGACCTTGGACTCGACGTAGATGGCCTGGTCGCGTGCGATGTCACAGCGCACCGGGACGAGGGGGCCCGGTACGTCGCTTGGATGGTGTCCTGCAGATGGTGGATGCGTTCGGCCAGGTCGGCTCAGCCGCTGACGAGGGTGATGTCCTGCTGCTGGACGGCGTGGAGGCGGGGAATCGGCAGCATGCCGCTGCTCAGTTCCATCACGGTCGCCTCGACACGGGCCTTACCCGGAACGAAGGTCTTCGGGCGGGTATCGGAGTTGACCCAGCGGTGTTCGGCGCCGTCGCAGAGCGCGGGGGCGCCACCGATGCCGTGGTGCACCCGGGGATCGGCTTGTGACAGGGACGAGGACACGAACACGATTCCTGCGGCCTGGCGGCAGCGGTAGGTACCGGAGAGGGTGACGGCCCCGTCGGGCTTGAGCGTGCCGGTGGAATCGACAGTCACCTGCTCGTCGGACACGGCCGGGATGAGGCCTGGCGGCAGGGCGACTGCGGGCAACGCGCCGAGCAGCAGTGCGGCAGCAGTGGCCGTGCCGGTGATCAACTGGCGCACAGTCATGGGGGTGCCTCCTGGGAAGAGGCTTTCATCATGCAGGGCGCACGCTCTGAGGATGATGACCGACACCACTCGGGCAGAGCGGTTCCGCCTTCCATCGGGCCGTCCACACCGCCTGCGGGCCGTCGGGCGGGGCCATTGAGGGGTGCGGGGTCGGCCGTCGGGTCACCGGGGTCGCTGTGGCTGGGCGGGCGTTCGTGCGACGAGCAGGGCGATGTCGTCGGCGTGGTCGGTGGCCATACCGGCGAGGAGTTCGTCGCAGAAGGTGTCGAGGTCTTCGCGGGCGAGGGCAGCGGCGTGCTGCCGTAGACGGGTGAGCCCGTGGGTGAGGTCCTCGCCGCGGCGTTCGATGAGCCCGTCGGTGTACATGAGCACGATCGAGCGGGCGGGGAGGGTTTCGGTGGCGTCGTGGCGCGGGAGCGTGGGATCGACGCCGAGGAGCAGGCCGCGGCCTCCCTTGAGGTAGCGGGTGTCGCCCTCATGGGTGATCAGCAGGGGCGGGGGGTGCCCGGCGCTGGAGTAGGTGATCGTCCAGCCTTGCTGAGCTTTCTGGTTGAGCAGGGCGTACAGGCAGGTGGCCGTGGCCTGCGGGTAGAGCGATTGGTGAGCCAGGTCGAGGCGGCGCAGGATGTGCCCAGGGGGTTCCTGGCGGTCGCAGCCGATCCCGCGGAGCATGTTGCGCAGCTGGCTCATGGTGATCGCGGCGCGCAGATCGTGACCCGTGACGTCGCCCATGATCATGGTGATGCTGCCGCTGGGCAGCGGGAAACTGTCGTACCAGTCGCCGCCGACTTCGGCGGTGGTTGCGGCGGGCGCGTAGCGGGCGGCCATCTGCAGCGGGCCATTTCGGGGGAGGGTGGGAAGGAGGGAGCGCTGGAGGCGTTCGGCGATGTGCTGGGTCTCGCGGTGCAGCCGGGCGTTGTCGACGCCGAGGGCGATGCGGTGGGTCAGGTCCTCCACCATGTCGAGGTCGTCGTAGGTGAGCGGGGCGCGGTCGGCGGAGCGGCCGATGGTCAGAGCGCCGAGGACTTGGCGGCGGGCACGTACGGGGGCGACGACGGCCGTATCGGTGCCGAGCTGGTCGAACAGTTCGAGCTGACGGGCATGGAGCGGGCCGGTGGCCTGGTCGGGGCTGGGGATGTCGGCTGCGGTCAGCAGCAGGGGACCGGCGCCGTTGAGCACGCGGGCGAGCGGACCGACGGGCTCTTCCGGGACGTCGGGCAGGAGGCCGGTCAGTCCGCCGACCGGCAGTATGGCGGGATCGCGGTGGACGACGCTGACCCTGCGAGGGCGCCCGTCGTCGTTGAGCAGGTCGACCGCGCACCAGTCGGCCAACTGGGGCACAAGGATGCGGCACACCCGGCGGACTGCGGCGTAGGAGTCGAGCGTGCTGGTCATGGCGGTGGTGGTCTCGGCCAGCAGCGTCAGGCGGTCCAGGGCCCGCTGGACCACCTGGTCCACCTCGAAGTCGTTCATTCCCATCCCTTCCGGCCAATCCCACGCCCAACGAGCAGGACCGGGTAGGGCTATGCCTTCCCCGTAAAGTGCCTGACACCTCCCTTCGCGGCCGGCGCTGCGACAACCGGTGGTGCGCCGTGGTGCGGCGCGGTGTCACGTGCGCTCCGGTCGTGTCACGCGGGAGGGCGACCACCGCAGATTCCGAGGGCTCTCACCGTGATGGTGCCTGGTGCTGTTGCTGAGGCCCGGTATTGCCTCTACCGGGACTCCGTAAAACCCGGCGCCCGACACCATCGGCGAGTCGCGAGTGCGCTCCCCAACCGTTCGGAGCCACCGCGATTACTGTGCCGGATGGAAGGCGGTGACGTACGGATTGAGTCCCGAGCACCCACGCGGTGGGCCACCGCGAACAGGCAAGGAGACAGTCGGCAGGACTCTGGTGACCGACCTGGACGGCACCCTGCTCGGCGGCCCGGACACCGATCGCCGCAGGCTCCTGGAAACGCTGGCCGGCCACCCGGAGATCGTGGTGGTGTTCGCCACCGGCCGCAGCGTGGCTTCCGTCGATGAGCTTCTGCGCTGCGACCCTCTCGTTCCCCCACCTCGGTGGATCATCGCCGACGTGGGCGCGAGCGTCGTGGACGGCACTGACCTGAGCCCCTTGCACGACATTCAGGACCAGCTGCGTACCGGCTGGCCCGGGCACGAACACGTACGCGCGTCGCTTCGGCCGTACCACCACCTCCTCTACCAGGAGGGGGTCGTACAGAACGGCCGGTGCTCCTACTTCCTGCACCCCGACCACCTCAGCGACGAGATCATCCGAGCGGTGCAGGCGCTGGGTTGCACCTGGCAGTACTCAGACGACCGCTACTTCGACGTGCTGCCCGCCGCGGTGAGCAAGGGCAGCGCCCTGAGGCTCCTGGCGGGCAAACTGCACTGGTCCCCGGAGCGGACCCTTGTGGCTGGGAACTCCCTCAACGATCTCTCGCTCTTCCAGGAGGACACGCTTGCCGTCCTGATGCCCGACAGTGAGCCGGCCCTTGCCCGGCATGTGGCGCCGGGGCCCCATGTTCACCGACCAGACGTACCGGGGGCGGGTGCCGTCCTCTCGGCGCTGGAGCACTTCGGATGGGTCGGGCGGCAAACCTATGGAACAGTGATCGCCTACCACCGGCCGCCGCTGGAGTGGAAAGGGGGAAGGTGGCAGCCTCCGGTCAGCCCCAACGGGATCCTGCCCACGCTGCAAACGGTCCTCCGCGACCGCACCGTCCTCCCGGACACCGTCTGGGCCACCGCTGTCGTCGACGTTGAACACCCGTGCGCAGCCGAGGACTTGGCGGACGTGACCGGACTGCCGTTGGCCGTCCTGCCCCTCACGCCAACGCGCTGGGCCGGCTACTTCCACCGAGCCTGCAAGGAAGGGCTGTGGCCGGCTCTCGTCTCCCACCCCGAGCACCTCCGCTCCGACGATCCCACAGCGTGGGCGGACTACACGCATGTCAACGCCGCCTTCGCCGAGCACATCAGTGACCACGCCGCCCAAGGCGCCACGGTCTGGCTGCACGACTACAACCTCTGGCTCGTACCGGGCATACTCCGCGCGTCTCGGCCGGACCTGCGCACCGGGCTCTTCCACCACACGCCCTTCCCCGCCGCCCCCGTCTTCGACCTTCTGCCGCGCGCTGCACAGCTCCGGCGTTCCCTGTCGTGCCTGGACTGGGCCGGATTCCACACCGACGACTTCGCCAGGAACTTCCGCGATGCACTTGCGGGCACCGACCGCATACCGCGCACCGGAGTACACCCCCTCGGTATCGACCGTCACGCCGTCGAAGCCCTGGCCCGCGCCCGCGCGCACCCAGCGCGGGACCCGGGCGAAACCGTCGTGCTGTCGGTGGAGCGTCTGGACTATGCCAAGGCACCCGTCCAGAAGGTGCAGGCCCTTGCCGCACTGCTCGCCAAGCGCCCCGCCCTGCGCGGACGGCTTCGCTTCCGCCTGGTCTGCCCGCCGCCCCAGCCGGGCATCCGTACGTACGACGCCACGCGCACCTGCTTGGAGCGTGCCATCGACGCCCTCAACAGCAGGTGGGGCGACACCACCTGGCAGCCGGTGGACTACATCCCCCGGACTCTGCCTTTCGACCAGGTGATTGACCACTACGTCCGGGCCGACGTCTTCTGGGTCACCTCCCTGGCGGACGGCATAAACCTCACGGCCAAGGAATTCATCGCCGCGAAGAGCGCCACCGGCGGCGAGGGGGTGCTGATCCTCTCGCGTTTCGCGGGTGCGGCCGACCAGCTCGGCTCCGCGGCGGTACTGACCGACCCTTCTTCCCTGCCCGATCTGGCTGCCGCTCTTGAGCGTGCCCTCGCGATGACGCCGACACAACGCCGCTCTCACATGGCCGACCTCGCCCGGCTCCTGGGGCGCGAGGACCCCACAGCCTGGGCCCAGGCCATCCTCGCGGAGATCGGCTCAGGACGAACGCGGAGCGACGCCTGAACGCTCGCCCGTCGCCCGTCGCCCGTCAGCCGGTGCGCCGCCCTCACCAAGCCGGGCCGTGCGTGACGGGATCGATGACCAGGGTGCCGCCATCGTTACGGCCCTGCCACCTTGGTCTTCCGACAGCCGCGCGGCATCCCCAGGCGGCTGTCGCGGGCCGCTCAGGTGACATCAGGCTGTGCAGGGAAGCCAGCCACGCTCAGTATCGGCCGACGAAGCTGTGGTCCGCGAAGTGTGGCGAGACGGTCCGTCTTGACGGTGGAGTTCGGGCGAGGCATAGTAAGCGTCAAGCGAGACGGAACGTATCGTCTCGATTTCGGGGAGGAGCACCATCTGTGCGTACGTCAGTCGATAGGTCAGACCGCGTCTGGTTCATCACCGGAGCCAGTCGTGGCCTCGGCCGCGCCTTCGCCGAGGCGGCGCTGGCCGCGGGGGACCGGGTTGCGGCCGCAGCACGCAGCGCCGGGCCCCTGGAGGAGTTGGCGGCCGCGCACCCCGGACAGGTGCTGCCCCTCACGCTGGACGTGACCGATCGGGAGGCCGTGTTCACCGCCGTCGCCGAGGCCGCCGCGTACTTCGGCAGGCTCGACATCGTCGTCAACAACGCGGGGACGCTGTCGATGGGGATGATCGAAGAGTTCACCGAAGCCGAGGCCCGCGCCCAGATGGACACCAACTTCTTCGGCGCGCTGTGGGTGAGCCAGGCGGTGCTGCCCACCTTGCGCGGGCAGGGCTCGGGGCACATCGTCCAGGTCTCCAGCATCGGCTCGCTGGCCGGTTTCCCCAGCACGGGGCTCTACGCCGCCAGCAAGTTCGCACTGGAGGGGATGAGCGAAGCGCTCGCCATGGAAGGGGCAGGTTTTGGTGTGAAGGTGAGCATCGTGCAGCCGGGCGGTTACTGGACCGGTCTCTACAGCGCTATGCACACCACGGACAGCAAGGAGGAGTACGGCCCACTGCGCGCGGAACTGGAGAAGCAGTTCGCCGAGGGGTCCATCGACAGTGACCCGAAACTGGCGGCCGAAGCGTTGCTCAAGCTCGTCGACAGTGACGAGCCGCCGTTGCGGCTGCTGCTGGGAAGCATGGTCTACGACCTCGCCTTCGACATCTCACGCAGGCGCATGGACACCTGGGCAGCATGGGAAGACGTCAGCCGGGCGGCCGAACATGCGATACCCGCGGGCGGTGACGCGGGTCGGTGATCTCGCGCTGGGGCGAGCGCTGCGTTCCCTCCCACTGCCCATGGACCTGCCGTTCGCCGAATGATGGCACACAGCCCTCGGGTACCGGTCGGCCGGTGACGAAAGAGGCGACCAGGGAAGCGACGGTAGCGGGACACTCCATCAGCATCATGTGATCGCAGTCAGGAACCGTCATGAACCGGCTGTCGTCAATGGTTGACGCGAAGGCCTGTTGCCAGGGCGGGGCGTTGACGGTGTCGTGTTCGCCGGCGAACACCAAAGTGGGGACACCCGTCAGGCCGCCGGTGAGGGCGGTGCGGGAGCCGAAGACACGGTCGAGGAGCGCCTGGGCCTGCTGGCGGTGGGCGATTTTCAGCAGCGTCCGCCGGAAGTAGCGCAGGGCCAGTTCGCGGCGATGCACGTACCGGGTCTCGTCCAGACAGAACATCTCCGCGGCGATCTGGTCGACGAACCCCTCGGTGTCGCCGGCCGTCAGTAGTCTGCTGGCTTCTTTGTACCGCGCGAGCTGGTCATCGGTGATGTGGGCGAGGACGCCTCCGAGCAGGAGGCGGGCGCAGCGCTCGGGATGACGCTGGGCGTAGCGGAAGGTGAGGACGGAACCGTAGGAGTAGCCGAAGAGGTTGATGCGTGGTGCGTTCAGGTCCTCGATGACAGCGGCGAGTGCCGCGTCGAGGGTGTCGATGGTGTGCTCGGGTCGCGGCCAGTCCGAGGTGCCCGCGCCGGGCAGGTCGACGGTGACCAGACTCGCGGCATCGGTGAGCGCGTCCTCCAGCTGGGGCCAGTCGTACAGGGACTGGAACGCGCCGCCCAGCACGAGGAGGGGCTCGGCCCGTGGCGCGGCCGCCTGCAACAGCCGGTAGGTGTACGACAGTCCGTCCACGGTCAGGGTGCGGACAGATTCCCGGAGCATGGTTCCCCCCATGTCAGGCCCGGGTGAGGACGAGTACGGCATTGTGTCCGCCGAAGCCGAGTGACGATGTGACCGCCGCTTCCAGCCGTGCGGGGCGGGCGGTCCCGGCCACCACTTCGACCGGCACGCCCGGGTCCTGCACGTCCAGGTTCACCGTCGGGGGCACCAGCTGATCCTCAAGGGCGAGGGCGGTCAGAGCGGCCTCGATGCCGCCGGCGGCGCCCAGGGCGTGGCCGGTCATGGCTTTGGTGGAGGTGACCAGCGGACGGTCGCCGAAGACGCGGTACAGAGCGGCGCTTTCGACGAGGTCGTTCATGACGGTCGAGGTGCCGTGGGCGTTGACATGGCCAATGTCTTGGGCAGCGGTGCCGGCGTCGGCCAGCGCGGCGCGCAGCGCGGCCTCGATGCCTTGGCCCTTCTCGTCAGGAGCGACCGGAGACCGGGCGTCGTTGGACGACCCGTATCCGGCCAGGCACGCTCGGATGGTGGCGCCTCGGGCCTGGGCATGGTCCAGGCGTTCCAGCACCAGCAGCCCCGCCCCTTCGCCGACGACGAAGCCGTCCCGGTCGACGTCGAACGGCCGGCAGGCGGCGGCCGGAGCATGCACGCGGGTGGACAGTGCCCTCATCTGACAGGTACTCGCGAACATCAGCCGGGATCGCAGAGCCTCGGCCCCACCGGCGACAGCGATGTCGCACCGCCCTGCACGCAGCCAGTCCAGAGCGGTGCCGATCGCATCGGTGCCGGAAGCGCAGGCCGTACTCACCGCCATACTCGGCCCACGTGCGCCGAGGATGCGGCAGATGCTGCCGGCGGCGTTGTTGTTCACGCTCAATGGTGCGACCTTCGGCGCGACCCTGCGGGCACCGCGTTCCGCCAGGACGGTCTGCTGTTCGTCGTAGTAATGCAGCCCGCCATGGGCCGTGCCGACGACGACGCCGACGCGCGCGCCGTCCCAGGTGTCGGGGTCGAGGTTGGCGTCGGCCACGGCTTCGCGGGCCGCGATCGCCGCAAACTGGGCGAAGCGGTCCATGAGCAAGGTTTCCCGTCCGAGTTCCGTCTCGATGTCGAGCCCCTCGACCGTGTACATGAAGTCACAGGGCAACCCCTGCAGCACTTCCAGGCTGCGCACTCCTCTGGGGCTCCCGGCAGAAGTGACCTCGCTCCAGGTCCTCTTGGCGTTGTGACCCGCCGCAGTCACCAGGCCGATCCCTGTCACCGCCACCGCGCCGCCTGTCGTGCCCGCAGCCGTCACGCCATCACTACCTTCTCGCACACGGCGTCCACCAGCCGCCCGACCGTGCTGCGGGATGTCAGGTTCACATCCTCCAGATCGATCTGCAGCTCGTCCTCGAGGACCAGACGCAGCTCCTCCAGCGCCAGGGAGTCGATGTGCAGCCGGTGCAGCGGCACTTCGGCCGACACGGACTCCGGCGACAGCCGGAACATCCTTGTCAGCAAGGCGGTTACGTGGTCGGCGGTATCAATCAACTGCTGCTCCCTGCTTGTTCGGCGCGAGCCGAAGGCTTCTCATAGGGCAACGTCCGCCTGCCCGCAAGGTGGCGCGCGCGCGGCAGGGAGAACCCATTCGGAGTAATGACCGACAAGCATTGACACCGGCCGCCCCCGGTCGGAGGGCGGCCGTCAGCACAGCTCCCGCTCGGCACCGGTCACCGGACACCGGCGGGGCCGGGCCCCTTCGGTGGCCAACGCGACCGTCGCGAAAGGGCTTTGACGGGGCAGGGCCGATGGTTTGCGTGATGGGTCACGGCCTGCACTGATGTCATTCCGAGGCTTGAGCGACTCGCGTAAAGGCGTTCTCGACCTGGTCCGTCACTCTTCGAAGGGCGCGGCAAACAGCAGATCCTCCACGGTCGGTACCCGGAAGTCCGCCAGGTGACGGCGACCGACCTCGGCGAAGGGGTGCATGAGTACCGACATCGGCTTGGTCCGGCACAGCGAGAGGATGCTGTCGAGCGCGTTCTGTTTGAACCCGGCCCTGGGGAAGGCGGCAAGAATTTCGGTGAGGGCGTCAGACGGGATCCGCTGGAGGCCGTTCCCCGTGAAGTCGAGCCCCGAACCGACTGCCACAATCCCGATCTCCGGCCTCTTCCGGTTTGCGATCCCTGTGTTGGTGTGCAGGGCGATGGCATCCCAGACGACTTCCACCCGCCCGACCGCCATCCCCTGTTCCCGCAGGAACGTCCGGGCGGCGTCGGCGCCGTCGACCTCGAAGCGCTCGTTGGGGGTCTGATAGGCCTTCACCAGCCCGAGATCGTGCAGGACCGCTGCTACGAAGGCGAGTTCACGGTCGTAGCGGATGCCGCGCCGGTCGAACTGCAGCGAGCCGTAGAGGTATGTCCGCACGACATGGTTGAAGAGGGGCTCGGAGGAGACCCTTCGTGCGAATGCCGTGGCGGCCCGGGCCAGTTCACTGTCCGGGATGCGCACCCCGGCCACGACAGTCGGCAGGGTGGTGCCACCAGGACTCGAGGAGGTGTCCCGCGTCCGCGCGCCCACGGCGGCGGCAGGCGGACTCGACAGCGCGGCGGCGGCGAGTGCGGAGGCTGCGCCGACGGCGGCAATACCGGCACCACGCTCCAGCGCCCTGCGCCGAGTGATGGTGTTCGCCTCATCGACCTTTTCAGACACGGGGTCCGCCCTTCTGCCGGGGTTGGGTGCCAGAAGCGTAGGAACGGTGCTGCCCTTCCCGGCAGTAGCTCGATTGCCGAGAACCTACGGGTTCCTGCCAGGGCCGGGGTCTTCGCGGCAGGCGGTGGGCGGCCGCGCTCGCCCGCCTGCCCGCCGCCCGGAAGGACCGGGGTCCGCTGCTCGCCCGATGGAGAGCGCGGCCCGTCTGCTGGACCGTCTCCCTGCATGATCACCCTCTCGGCCGCCGGGCAGGGTGCCCCTCGACGCACGCGCCGTCCCTCCAGGGCTCACGGTCGTCGGATGAGGGCAATCGTCCCTCTCCATCGCCTTGGCCCGAATTGGCCGCTATGGAGAGGTGAGGGTGCGAGGAGCGTGGGAACTTGGATCACATGAGCGTCGGCCGCGTCCGCATGGACGGTCCGGCGCCCGGCCCGGGGACGGGCCGGTGTGAACGAGTCCTTCAGGGGGCTCCGCGATGACCGTGAACGAATGAAGGCAGGACAGATGAGCGAGAGCACCCCGTCCCAGGCGGAGGGCGAGCGTGACGCGACCGGTGAGGAAGGAAACGGTCCGGCCCGGGACGAGCAGGCCGAGCCGCCCCGCACCACTCCGTCACAGGCCGAGGGGGACGACGACCAGTCCGCGGAGGGCACGGATGACACGGACGGCTGAGCCGGGCCGGGCCGACACGGCGAGTACAGCCCGGCCGCTCCACCAGCCGTCCGGATGACACCCCGTACGCCTGCGCAGCGATACGCAGCCGATACCCATCCAAGCCGAACGCGCGCGTTCGGGCCGAAGGAGTCGACGCAGTGACCGATGTATCGATCAAGGGTCCCGCCCCGGACGACGACCGGGAAACGCTCACCAACCGGCAGGGCCATCCCGTCTACGACAACCAGAACCAGCGCACCATCGGCGCCCGTGGGCCCGCGACGCTGGAGAACTACCAGTTCCTCGAGAAGATCAGCCACTTCGACCGCGAGCGCATCCCCGAGCGTGTCGTCCACGCCCGCGGAGTGACCGCGTACGGCTACTTCGAGGCGTACGGCACCTTCGGCGACGAACCCATCGCCCGTTTCACCCGCGCCAAGCTCTTCCAGGAGCGGGGCAAGCGCACCGACGTCGCCGTGCGTTTCTCCACCGTCATCGGCGGCCGCGACTCCTCCGAGGCCGCCCGCGACCCCCGCGGTTTCGCGGTGAAGTTCTACACCGAGGACGGCAACTGGGATCTGGTCGGCAACAACCTGGGTGTCTTCTTCATCCGCGACGCGATCAAGTTCCCCGACGTCATCCACGCGCTCAAGCCCGACCCCGTGACGTTCGAACAGCAGCCGCGGCGCATCTTCGACTTCATGTCGCAGACACCCGAGTCCATGCACATGCTGGTCAACCTCTTCAGCCCGCGCGGCATCCCCGCCGACTACCGCCACATGCAGGGCTTCGGCGTCAACACCTACAGGTGGGTCAACGAACAGGGCGAGTCCCTGCTGGTCAAGTACCACTGGATGCCCCGGCAGGGCGTACGCAGTATGACCGAGGAGGACGCGGCCAACGTCCAGGCCGACGGCCTCGGGCACGCCACCAAGGATCTGTACGAGGCGGTCGCGCGCGGGGACCACCCCGAGTGGGAACTGCTCGTGCAGGTCATGGAGGACCACGACCACCCCGAGCTGGACTTCGATCCGCTGGACGACACCAAGACCTGGCCCGAACAGGACTTTCCGCCCAAGCCGGTGGGCCGGATGGTGCTGGACCGGATGCCTACGGACTTCTTCGCCGAGAACGAGCAGATCTCCTTCGGCACCGGCGTCCTCGTCGACGGCCTCGACTTCTCCGACGACAAGATGCTGGTAGGCCGCACCTTCTCCTACAGCGACACCCAGCGCTACCGCGTCGGCCCCAATTATCTGCAGCTCCCGGTCAACCAGGCCAAGAACGCGAACGTCCGCACCAACCAGCGTGACGGTCAGATGGCCTACCACGTCGACCGAGGCGGCGAGAACCCCCTCGTCAACTACGAGCCGTCGATCACCGGCGGTCTGCGCGAGGCCCAGTACCCCACCCATGACGAGACGGGCCCGGAGATCCGGGGCCGGCTGACGCGCAAGCGCATCCCGCGCACCAACGACTACCTTCAGGCCGGGCAGCGCTACCTCCTGATGGAGCAGTGGGAGCGCGAGGACCTCGTACGGAATCTGACCGGCATGCTGTCCCAGTGCGACCGGCCGGTCCAGGAGCGGATGGTCTGGCACTTCCTGCTCGTCGAGAACGAACTCGGTCTCAAGATCGGCGAGGGACTCGGCATCGGACCACGGGATGTCGCCCACCTTCAGCCGCTGGCGGGCCAGGACCTGACCGATGAGGACCGCAAACGCCTGGCGAACCTGGGCGAGAACCCGCCGCGCGACGTCGAGGGCCTGACCATGACCCACTGCGTCCCCGACGAGCGGCACGTCGTCACGCGCTGAGAACCGGTTCCGAGCACGAGAGGAATGCGGCGATGGCGTCGGTAGCGGGAACCGGTGACGCGGACCATGGCTCCGCGTAGGAGCTATACGGTGGCGGCCTCCGGGCAGTGGGTGGACGAGGAGGAGGGGCGCCGACGCCTACCGGCAGGTGAGGTGCATGCCTGGGAGCCGGGCCGCAACGAGACCGTATGCGGGCTCTCCCTCAGCCGGTCCCGGCTCACCCGCTTCCCACACGTCACGTGGGCGGACGCCATCCCCGAGTCCGGCGGCGCGGCGGACCGCGTACAGCGGCTCTGTCCGAGGTGCGCTTCCGTCGCCGGGCGCGGGCGGGCGGGAGCCCGGCCGCCTTGGCGGCGCACGAACCCCCGCCCGTGACCGCAGGTCGCGATATCTCAGGTGCGCGGGGCCGGTGGGGTGTCGTACCGTGGACGGGTTCCCGCGCCCGACACATCGGCGCCAGTGTTCGGAATCCCTTTCCGCGATCTTGAGGTGAACTTGTATCCCCAGGCCATGTAGCCGTCCGCGTTTCCCCGCGTTCTGAGTTCTTCGAACGTGTCCGGGGGCGGACGTCGCGCCGGCCTGAGTTGCGTCACCCACCCCCGCGTTTCCCTGCCATTTTCCGGGTGCGGCTCTGCCGACTGCCCCGGGATGCGTGTTCATCGACCCCAGCGCGGCTGACGGCGAGCTCCCCGGTTCCTCGAACTTCCCTGAACCAGGAGCCCCACCGTGGTTTCCCCCGTGCTCGACAACGAGCCCAAGCGCCCGGCCGATCCCTCGGCCGATGCCCCATCGGGTCGGTCGTCAGCGATGCCCCGGACCGCCCGGATCGCCCTCGTGGTCGTTCTGGTCGCCGAGCTCATGGACATCCTCGATCAGTCGGTCGTCCTCACGGCCCTGCCCGCCATCCAGGAGTCGACCGGCGCCGGACCGGCCGCGGTGCAGTGGCTGACCGCCGGATACTCGCTGGCCGTCGCCGTCGGACTGATCATCGGCGGACGGCTCGGTGACATCCATGGCCGGCGCAAGATGCTCCTCCTCGGTACCACCGTGTTCACCCTCGCCTCGCTGCTGTGCGGCCTCGCCACCGGCCCCGGTGTGCTGATCGCCGCCCGCGTACTCCAGGGGGCCGGCGTCGCCGTCATGATCCCGCAGGTCCTGGCCACCCTCCACGTCACCTTCGACGGTGAGAACCGCAGCCGGGCCTTCGGTCTGTACGGGGCCGTCCTGTCGCTGGCCTCCGTACTGGGACCGGTTCTGGGCGGCGTGCTCACCGAGCTGGACCTGTTCGGACTGTCCTGGCGGCCGATCTTCCTGATCAACGTGCCCGTCGGCCTCACCGTGATCATCCTCGGACGGAGGTTCGTCTCCGAGTCGACCGCAGACGATGCCGGCCGCGTGGACCTCGCAGGGATGCTGCTGTCCGCACTGGCCGTGTTCCTGATCATCTTCCCGCTGACCGAGGGCCATGCCCACCACTGGCCGCTGTGGTGCTTCGCCATGCTCGCCGGGGGGCTGCTCGTACTCGGAGTCTTTCTGAGCCATCAGCGTCGCAGGAAGGATGACGCACCGCTCGTGGTGCTGTCCCTCTTCCGGGACAAGCAGTTCTCCGGGGGCCTCTCCGCGCAGCTGGTGCTCGGCCTGGTGTGCGGCCTGTTCTTCACGACCTGGACGTTGTACTTGCAGCGCGGCCTGACCATGAGCGCCCTCCAGGCAGCCGCGGCCTTCGTCCTGCTCGCTCTCGGCGAGCTGGCCGGTGCGATGGTCGCGATGAAGAGCGCCGGCCGGTTCGGGCGGCGTCTGCCCCAGGCCGGAGTCCTGATCGCGGTGGCCTCGATGGCCGCATACGGGCTCCAGGTCAGCAGCCGACAGGCCGATCCGACCCTTCTGGTGATGACGGCCCCTGTCATGCTGCTCGGCTTCGGCCTGGGCATGGTCGGCGGGCCCATCGCCGACATGGCGCTCGCCCGCGTCCCCGATGAGACAGCCGGTTCCGCCTCAGGCCTGTTCAACACCGCCATCCATCTGGGCATAGCCCTCGGCACCGCGTTGACCGCTCTCGTGTTCTTCTCCGTCACCGGTGACTCACACGACAGCGCCGTCAACCGGGAGGCGTTCGCCGGAGTGTTCTGGTGGGTCTGCGGTGCCTTCGCGGTGATGGGAGCGCTGATGTTCTGCCTGCCCAAGCGGGCGGACGGCCAGGCCGACTGAGCCGCCCCGGCCCCCGGCCCCCGGCCCCGCGCCCACGCTTCCGCAACCCGCAACACCGCCGGGGGACGGAAGCCTCGGACACAGGACCCAGCGAGACTCGCGAGCTGTGGATCGTTCGGGAACCGTTCGCGACCGTTCGCAGCGGATGGGTAGGCCGGGGGGCTCGGGCTGCTCAGACAACGGCTACCGTCGCTGCTCCCAATCGGCCCGGAGCAGTTCGTACTCGACCTCGCCATGCTCGGATCCCGGGATCTTCTCGGGCCAGTCCCCGGTGAAGCTCCGGAGGAATGACAGGCCCGCCTTCTCCATCACGCGCCGGGAGCCGGTGTTCACGGCCATCGTGTTCGCGGTGACCCGCTCCACCCCGAGGTCGGTGAAACCTTTGTCGATCAGGGCGCGTGATCCCTGCGTGGCATACCCCTTGCCCCAGGCGGCCTTGTTCAGCCGGTAGCCGAGCTCGACGACAGCGGGGCTGCGGTCGTCGAGGGGGCGGAACTCGAACCAGCCCAGGAAGGTGCCGGTGCTCTTCTCGTCAGCGGCCCAGAATCCACGGTTGGCCATGCATGGATAGTCGTGCAGAAGCCTCGGCAGGGTGTGCGTCCGGATCGCCTCGCGGCTCACCGGCCGGCCGCCGTTGATGAAGCGCATGACGTCAGGGTCGTTGTCCAGGGCGAAAAGGCGGTCGGCGTCGGCGTCGGTGTCGGCGAACGGGCGCAGCACCAGGTGTTCGGTTTCCAGGAAGACAGGCATGCCGCGATCATCACCAACGGTGGCTGTGCTCGCCACCGGATATTGCGGGCAAGCCGACGCTGGGGGAGGCGTTCCACGGGGAACGGCGCCATTCGAAGTCCAGGCCGCAATC
Source organism: Streptomyces sp. NPDC026377 (assembly GCF_055567715.1). Taxonomy (NCBI): domain Bacteria; kingdom Bacillati; phylum Actinomycetota; class Actinomycetes; order Kitasatosporales; family Streptomycetaceae; genus Streptomyces; species Streptomyces sp. NPDC026377. Next base: position 187,730 of record NZ_JBVHPV010000008.1, on the reverse strand, counting down.
ACGAGCACCCCGGCCCGACCCGATCCGTCATCGTTCTCCTGCCGTCAGGGCGATGGGTGACGCATGACGTTCGGACGGTCGTCAGGCACAGGCAGCGTGGCAACGATTTCGTCACCGGAGACAGCTGCCGTCGGCTGGAAACCGACGGAGGCGTACAGCCGTGCGGCCACGGTGTTGTCCGGGTGGTACGACAGCCGGAATTCACGGCAGTCCTCCCGTTGCGCCAGCCAGTCCATGAGGGTGCGCACCGCCGCTCTGCCGAGGCCTTTGCCCTGCTCGGTGCCGTCGATCACCATGCCCCCGAGCCAGTACGAGCCGTCTTCGTCACGGCCCCACATGATGTGCCCCACCACGGTGTCGTCGGCGCAGACCGCCAGCGAATGCCAGACACCTTCCCGGGAAGACAGGAGCAGGTAGCGAGCCGCCAACGCGGGCACGTATCGGCGCTGGTCGTCCAGGGGAGCGATGTCCGCGACAGCGCGCCAGTTCTCGTCGTTCACATCGTGCAGGGCGACACGGCGTCCCGCTCGGTCAGACAGCCCAAAGGTGATCATGGAGGCCAGGCTACGAACCACACCGATGATCCGCGAACCATTTGGTGCCGGTGCACATCATGGCTCGTCCTCCTTGTCGGAGGGGGCGACAAGGAGGACGATGGTAAACGGAGGCGGAACGTCCGCATGGATCGGACGTGACTGCCGTACAGCTGTCGGAGCCGTAGGCAACACGACTCTCCTGGCCCAGCACGCCTTTGCGCGGCTGCGGGGCTCCGGTACCTGGACAGTCCGGCCGGACTTGGAGGGCTGCGGACCCGGAGGGCTGTAGTACGCCGGGCCGGTCAACGAGCGGAGGACTCGATGTCCGTCACTGTCGTCATCATCATCGTCGCCGTCGTGCTGGTGCTCATCGCGTGCGCGGTGGCAGCGCGCATGGTCACGGCGCGTCGCCGCAGGCTGCAAGAGCGTTTCGGCCCGGAGTACGAGCGCACCGTAGAGGCGCAGGACAGCCGTAGGGCCGGTGAGCAGGAGCTGCGTGAGCGCGAGGAGCGTCACGACGCGCTGAACATCAAGCCGCTGCCGGCGCCTGCCCGCGAACGCTACTCCCAGGACTGGGCTCGTGTGCAGGAGCAGTTCGTCGACCAGCCCGACGGCGCCGTCCACGACGCCGACCGGCTCGTGACGTCGCTCATGGCCGAGCGCGGTTACCCGACTGAAGGGTATGAGCAGCAGCTCAAGGACCTGTCGGTCGAGCACGGGGAGACCCTGGAGCACTACCGCGCCGCCCATGAAGTCAACGAACGCAGTAGCCGCCATCAGGCCACCACGGAGGAGCTGCGCGGCGCGATGGTGCACTATCGCGCGCTGTTCGAGGAACTGCTTTACAACGGAGACCAGCCAGGCAGGGGCGCGGCATGAGCTCGCGCACGGTGCCAGGTGGGCGCCGGGTTTCGACCCGGACCGGGTTTCGGCCCGGCGGACACCGGTGAGGACGCGGGACCGACGGCGGGACCGCGAGACATACGGATGGACGTGCAGAGATGAGCAACACGGAGATACCCCGACCCGATGACGGTGGCGCTCTGTCCACGGAGGACCTGGCCGGTACCGGACGGCAGGGGAGCGAGAGCGAGGCGACAGGGTCCGCTGACAACCCACCGGCGTACCCCGGAGAGGCCACGGCCGACCGGGACGACCGCCGGGATGATGCCGGGCAGCCATCCGACGTCGGACGCGGGGACTCGGAGCTGTCCGGGGAGGACGAACCACTGCTGGGCGCGGACCAGGAGGAGTTCCGTGCCAGGTGGCAGCAGATCCAGAGCCAGTTCGTCGACGACCCCAAGGATTCCGTCAACGCGGCCGACCAGTTGGTCGCCGAGACGATGCAGGCACTCGCCACCACCTTCTCGGCACACAAGCGCGACCTGGAAAACCAGTGGCACAGCGGTGAGGAGGTGCCAACCGAGGATCTCCGCGTCGCACTTCAGCAGTACCGGTCGTTCTTCAACCGTCTGCTGAGCACGTGACCGCAGCGCGTGCCGGGCGTCAGGAGGATCGCCCACCCGTCTGCCTTGTCCCACAGTCCTCACGCCTGTGGTGAGGGCGAACGCGGCGCCATTTCGGGTGTGCCTCCCGCGCCCGGCGCGGATGCCCCGATGCTGCTGAGTCGCGTGGCGATGGAGCCCGTTCCGCTGGGGCGGGGTGTCGCTGTTTCACCCATTCGGTCTGCCTCTTGACGCGTGTGCACGGCAGGGCTCCTAGCGTCGAAGCGACCCTCTCGGGGATCGTGAGGAGGCTCGTATGGATCGTCGTGCTGCCGCAGCCTGCATAGTGCTGGCTTTCGCTTCCTGTGCCCCATTGTGCGGGACCGCCTACGCGCAGAGAGATCTCGACTGCATTGACTTCCACTTCCAGGAGGAAGCGCAAGCTGTCTTCGACAGGGACCGCAGCGATCCCAACCGGCTGGACGAGGACCAGGGCCCCGACGACGGAATCGCCTGTGAAGCACTGCCCAGGAGGGGCACTGCCGTGACCACGCCTACGCCTGTGAGCCCGAGCGCGATACCTCAGCGCGGCGTCCAGGGCGGGATGGGGAGTACGTCAGGGACCGGCCCCGAGAAGCTTGAGATCGGCGCAGGCGTGGCCTTGGTGACTGCGGCCGCCGGTATCGGTTACACCGTTGTCAGGCGACGGCGCCATGTCTGAGTGAGCCTTGTCGGCGGCGTGTGCCGGGGGGGTACGGGATGGCGAGCCACGCAGTCCTGCCGACGCGCTTCTGCCGTCCTCAGCCGGACGGTGCAATGACCTCGTCGGCTGCCTGAACCCGTCAACGGCTCTGCTTTCGCCGTGACAGTGCGTCGGTTGCCGGGACGGCCCGCACCACGTGCTCGGCTCTCACCGTTGCGAACCGATCCTTCGGATCGGTGACGCCTGCGGTGGGTGAGCGGAAGCTCGTGGCCGGGCGCGTCGCAAGAGGGTGCCCGGCTGAGGGTCAGCGGCCGAAGGTGAGGCGTGGTGCCGCGTTGCGAGCCAGCGTGTGGACCTGGTCGGGCCACCAGGTGCCCGCGGGCGGGTCGACGACGCCGTACTCGGGGTCGATCGTGCCGCCGGTGTTCCGTGTGCAGCTGCCGTCGGACTCGCCGGGGATCTTGATCCACAGGTAGGCGTCGACGAGGGGGACGCCGGTGTTGGCGGTGGGGCGCGGGCCGAGCCCACGGCCGGGGGCGTTGCACCAGGGCTCCGGGTCTCCGCTGTACTTGCCCGGCTCCGGGGCCCAGGCGCCCAGGCCGTTGCGGCCGGTGTCGATGACGAAGTGGCGCAGCTTGTCGGCGGGCGGGGTGCCCACGTTCTGGTCGAACCAGGCGTCGGTCCACCGCCAGGTGGTGGGGTCGGTGGAGGAGACGGAGTTGCCGGGGACGCCGTCGTTGGGGGCGGCGGAGGAGTAGTACTGGCCGGCGCACCAGTCGGTGTGGCCGCGTGCCTGCTCGGGTCCCTCGGTGGCGAACCACATGCACTTCGCCGTCCAGGCGCCGTACCGGGCGTTGTGGTCGGTGGGGTGGTAGTTGGAGACGTTCAGCGCGAAGCCGTCACCGTCGCGGACCCCGGCGTCCAGCAGCCGCTGCGCCATCTCGCCGACAGAACGCCACTGGACGTTCCCCGCGTCCAGGTAGACCGCGGTGCGCGGCTTGGCCTTCAGGGTCCTGACGGCGTATCGGAGGTCGGCGATCCGGGCGGCCGTGCGTTCACCGGTCGGGTCCACGGTGGGCCCGCATTCCCGGGGGAGGAGGGCCGTGCCGTCGGGTTCCACGACGACCACCGCTTTGCTGTCACCGAGGGCGGCGGCGAAGGCGTCGATCCACTGCCGGTAGGCGGCCGAGGATGCGGCGCCGCCGCTGGAGTACTGTGCGCAGTCCCGGCCCGGGATGTTGTAGGCGACCAGGACGGGGGTCCGGTTGACCGCCCGGGCGCGGCGAACGAGCCCGCTCACCTTCGAGCGCACCTCGGCGGGTGTGCCCTCGGTGAACCACTGGGCCTGCGGCCAGCCGGCGAGCTTGGCCATGTTCAGGGCGTTCTCGGTGTCGCCGTTGCGGAAGTCCACGAAGGCCTGCTTCGCGGCCTTGCTGTGCGGGTCCACGTAGAACTTCGTGGCCGGGGTGATCACCTCCCGCGTGGGCGTGGCCTGCGCGTGTGTCGCGGTGAGAGCGGCGCAGACGGTGAGGGCCGCGGCGAGGGCGGCCGCGCGGCGCCGTGGGCTGCGTGGAGTCATGGCTGCTTCCTGGTCGGTGAGCGGGGCGGGGAGCGCCTGGTGTCCCGGCGGACTGCCGATCCGCCCGGGCGGGTGGCGGGAGTCCGGGTCAGTAGCCGTAGATCATCTTGTAGGCGACCTCGGGGAGGTACTGTCCGGCCGTGGAGCCGGCTCCGACGCCGCAGTTGCCGTCCGACTCGCCGGGGGTTTTGATCCACAGCAGCATTTCGGCGCCTCCGCCCGTCCGGGTGGGTGTGCCGATGCGGCGGCCCGAGGGGTTGCACCACTGTCCGTTGGAGCCGTTGCCGTTGCGGCTGGTGTCCACGACGAACGGCTTGGTGTAGCCGTAGCGGGCGCTGAGTTCGCTGTTGACGGCGTTGCCGTAGGCGGTGTTCTCGGCGGTGGTGAAGTAGTTGGAGACGTTGAGCGAGAAGCCGTGGGCCTGACGCAGTCCGGCTTCGTGGAGGCGCCGGGCCATGGTCGCCGCGTCTATCCAGTGCGCGTTGCCGGCGTCCAGATAGACCCAGGTGTTGGGGGCCTGGCGGTGGAACTCGGCGAGGGCGCCGGTGATCATGCCTTCGCGTTCGTCGACCTGCGCCTGTGTCAGGCAGCCGTAGTCCGCGAGGGAGTCCGGTTCGAGGACGACGACGGCCGGACGGGCTGCGATGCCGCCGGCGAACTGGGCGATCCAGGTGGCGTAGGCGGACGGCGAGGAGGCTCCGCCGGCGGAGTGCCCACCGCAGGAGTCGCGGTTGTAGATGTTGTAGGCGACGAGGACGGGCAGCTTGTCCCGGGAGTCCGCCGCTCCGACGTAGGCACCCGTGGCGGTGCCGATGGAGCCGCTCCAGGAGCCGAACCAGCGGGCCATCGGCGTGTTGGCGATGGAGGCGCTGATCGCGGCGGCCCGGCCGTCGCCGGGGTTGGCGGCCACCCATCTCTTCGGGCTGGAGTCGGGGTCCACGTAGAACCCGCTGGTCATGGTGGTCGGGTCGGCCGCGTGGGCGGACGGTGCGGCGGCGAATGCCAGCGGCAGAGCTGAGAGAGCCACGGCCATGGCGCGGAGTCTGCGCATGAGCGAACCTCGTTCTCCTGACGGGGATGCGGCACGCTCGCGTCCCGAGCATGCGGCCTGGGGGAGTGCGGTGACACGGTCATTGGGAGCGCTCCCACTGGGAGCGCTCCCAACAGTGCGGGAAAACCGTTGGGGTTGTGGTCGGTATGGTGTGACGAGGTAGTTGAGCTGTCAAGGGTCAACACGCAGACGCGTGCCTCGACTTGTGCGTATGCTCGGGCGAGCAGCCAACTGGAAGCGCTCCCAAACCGGCCGGCTCTCGCGGGTCGTTGCTGGTCCCCCGCCCGTCCACCCATGGGTGGCAGTGGCGTGGGCCGGGCTGAGAGGCTGCCCATCCGGGTCGAGGGGGGAAGGGCTCGTCGTTCATGGCAGAAAGCACCCCCCGCCGGCAGCCGACGCTCGACGAGGTGGCCGAGCGCGCCGGAGTCTCCCGCTCGGTGGCCTCCCGGGCCCTCAACCGCGCTCCGCACGTCAGCCGCGCCAAGCGGGAGGCGGTCGAACGGGCCGTACGACAGCTCGGATATGTCCCCAATCCGACCGCCCGCGCTCTGGCCACGCGACAGACCGGAGCCGCCGCCCTGGTGATCTCGGGAGAGGATCCGTCGATCTTCGCCGACCCGTTCTTCGCCCAGGTGATCGTGGGGGCGTCGGCCGCCCTGGAGGAGGCCGACCTGCATCTGATGCTGTGTCTGGCCGCTTCCGACCGGGGCCGCAAGCGGGTCGAGGAGCTCCTTCGGTCCAAGGGCGCGGACGGGGTCATGCTCATGGCGCTGCGCGAGGACGATCCGCTCTCCCGTATCGCCGACGAGGCGCAGATGCCCGTCGTGTTCGGTGGACGCCCGGTCGGCCCGGCTCCCCGGTGGTACGTGGACGTCGACAACGTCGGCGGAGCGCGCGAGGCGACCGAGTACCTGCTCGCGCGCGGCCGCAGACGCGTGGCCGCGATCTGCGGGCGTCTGGACACCGAGGCCGGGCGTGCCCGGTACTGCGGCTACCGGGACGCCATGCTGGGTGCCGGCCTCGAACCGCTGCCTCCGTGGGAGGGTGACTTCACCGAGTCCAGCGGAGCCGCAGCCATGGCTGGCCTGCTGGTCTGCCGTCCCGGTGTGGACGGGGTGTTCGCCGCCAACGACAACATGGCGGCGGGCGTGCTGCGCACGTTGCGGGAGGCCGGCCGAAGGGTCCCCGCGGACGTCGCCGTGGTGGGCTTCGACGATCTGGCGATCGCCCGGATCACCGATCCGCCGCTCACCACCGTCCATCAGCCCATAGAGGCCTTGGGGCGGGAGACGGCGCGCATGCTCGTCGCGCTCGTCAACAGGCAGGACCCCACGCCGCTCATCCTTCCGACCCGCTTGGTTGTACGCTCCAGCGCCTGACGGCTCGATCGGGCCTCATGGCCACCGATTCGGCGCTGTGTCAGTGGGTGTGCCGTGCAGAGGCACGTTCGAGATTTGGGTCTCCCTTTCGGAGCGCTGTATTTCTCCGTGATGCGGGGGAGGGGCCGGTCAAATCCCTCCCCGTGCGTGCCCGGGAGAGAAAAAAAGCCTCATTCGCTGTCTGACGTGCACCTCGGTCATCGAAACATTTCGGAGCTACACCCGAATCATGCGAGACGTATTGACGGGAGCCCTCCGCCTCGTATGATCCAGGGTGCTCGATGAGTCGACCGATGTTCGTCATACCGAACGTCGCGGATGTCAATCCACCGGCCCAGGCGCGCCGCGCCCTCGCAGTGAGGTCGACAGATGGTCATGTCATGCGCCGATCAACCGGCGGCCCGTGTGACCACCGCAATGTTCGACGGGCTGGTCCTGCGGACAGCGACGGTCGCCGGCGACATGTCTCGGCGGCGCGGTCCGCGTCCTGCGGTTCGAGCTGTCGACGCCCTGATCCCGTCCCTCCGGCCGTACCGAACAACCCCCCGCACAACCGCAGAGGAGAGCCATGAACAACCCACTGAAACGGCTCGGCCGTCGCCGAGCCTCGGTCTTATCCCTGCTGGCCGTCGCCGCCCTGGTGACGCCCGGGGCCGCGACGGCCGCACCCAACGCCGTCCAGGCCTCCACACTCGGAGCGCAAGCCGCCCAGTCAGGGCGCTACTTCGGAGCGGCGGTAGCGGCCGGAAGGCTCGGCGACGGCACGTACACCTCCATCCTGGACCGCGAGTTCACCTCGGTCACCCCTGAGAACGAGATAAAGTGGGACACCACCGAGCGGTCCCGTGGCTCGTTCAACTTCGGCCCCGGCGACCAGATCGTCAACCGCGCGGCGGCCCACGGCCAGCGCGTGCGCGGCCACACCCTGGTGTGGCACTCCCAGCTGCCCGGCTGGGTCAGCTCCATCACGGACGCGAATACCCTGCGCAGCGTGATGAACAACCACATCACCACCGTGGCGAACCACTACAAGGGCCGTATCCACTCCTGGGACGTGGTCAACGAGGCGTTCGCGGACGGCGGCAGTGGCCAGCACCGCTCCTCGGTGTTCCAGAACCTGCTGGGCAACGGCTTCATCGAGCAGGCCTTCCGCACCGCGCGCTCGGCGGACCCCGCGGCCAAGCTCTGCTACAACGACTACAACATCGAGGACTGGAACGCCGCCAAGACCCAGGGCGTCTACCGCATGGTCCGCGACTTCAAGGCGCGGGGTGTGCCCATCGACTGCGTCGGCTTCCAGTCCCACTTCGGCACCGGCGGCCCGCCGTCGACCTTCCAGACCACGCTGGCCAGCTTCGCCGCCCTCGGCGTCGACGTCCAGCTCACCGAACTGGACATCGCGCAGGCCGCACCGACGGCTTACGCGAACACGGTGCGGTCCTGCATGAACGTCGCGCGCTGCACCGGTATCACCGTCTGGGGGATCCGTGACAGCGACTCCTGGCGCGCGGGTGAGAACCCGCTGCTCTTCGACCGCAACGGCAACAAGAAGCCGGCCTACCCGGCCGTACTGACCGCTCTGGGCGGCAGGGCGGCGGCACCCGTCACCGCACCGGCGCCCGTCACCGCACCGGCGCCGCGATCCGCCGCCGCGCTCCCCTCGTCCTTCCGCTGGAGTTCGACCGGACCGCTGATCACCCCCAAGCCGGACGCCACCCACAACATCGCCGGGATCAAGGACCCGTCGGTCGTCCACTACAACGGCAAGTACCACGTCTTCGCCAGTACGGCGAGCGCCGCCGGGTACAACCTGGTGTACCTGAGCTTCTCCGACTGGTCGCAGGCCGGCTCGGCCACCCACCACTACCTGGACCGCACCGCCATCGGCACCGGGTACCGGGCCGCACCCCAGGTCTTCTACAACGCGCCGCAACGTCTGTGGTATCTCGTCTACCAGACCGGCAACGCGTCGTACTCCACCAACCCCGACATCAGCAACCCCAACGGGTGGAGCGCACCCCGCAACTTCTACTCGTCGATGCCGGACATCATCCGTAGGAACATCGGCAACGGTTACTGGGTCGACATGTGGGTGATCTGCGACAGCGCCAACTGCTACCTGTTCTCCTCCGACGACAACGGGCACCTGTACCGTTCGCAGACCACCGTCGGCCAGTTCCCGAACGGCTTCACGAACACCGTCATCGCCGCCCAGGACTCCAGGAACGCGCTGTTCGAAGCGAGCAACGTGTACAAGGTGCAGGGCACCAACCAGTATCTGCTCCTCGTCGAGGCCATCGGATCCGACGGGCGGCGCTACTTCCGCTCCTGGACCGCCGGTAACCTCGCCGGCTCCTGGACGCCGCTCGCCGCGTCCGAGAGCAACCCCTTCGCCCGGGCGAACAACGTCACCTTCCCCGCGGGCGCCTGGAGCCGGGACATCAGTCACGGCGAGATGATCCGCGCGGGCTACGACCAGACGCTGACGATCCCCTCCTGCCGGCTTCAGTACCTGTACCAGGGACTGAACCCCAATGCGGGCGGCGACTACAACAGCCTGCCGTGGCGGCTGGGCCTGCTCACCCAGACCAACTCGACCTGCTGACCAACCGACTACATGGGCCCCGCCGTTCGTGCGGGGCCCACCCCCTCGGCCCCGGGGAACGAAGCCGGGCGTTGTTTCCCGCGTGCGCCTTCCAGCCACAAGATCCACGCGCTACGTTCCCGGCTCCCCCCCACGGAAGGAGCCGTGCTGTGGCCCCGACAAGACGCGTCATCAGCATCTCTGTACTCGCCCTGTCCCTGGTGGTACCCGTGGCATCCGGTACGGCGCAGGCATCCCCGGCTGCGAGCCACGCCCACCCCGCCTCCAGTACAGTCACCAGCGGGCGGGTGCTGGTGGTGCCGGGCACGGTCAATGCTCGGGACCTCGGTGGCTACCGCACGTACGACGGAAAGACCACTCGCCGGGGCGTGCTGTACCGCGCGGAGACCCTGTCGAAGCTGCCGCCCGAGGGCGTGGGCGCGCTCGCTCGCCTGCGGCTGGGCAGCGTGATCGACTTGCGTACCGGACCCGAAGTGCAGGCCGATGGAGCCGACCGGCTGCCGGCCGACGTGACCCCCATCGCCCAGCCGGTCGACGACACGTCGCTGTTCGCGTTCATCGGCATGGTGGTGCGCAGCAAGGACCCCGACTACCAGCACCAGCAGCTCGGGGGAGGAAAGGCCGAGGCGCGGATGGAAGCGCTGTACCGCGCCTTCGTCACCAACCCGGCCAACCGGGCTGCGCTCGGGGCAGCGATCCGTACGGTGGCGAACGCGAACCAACCTGTGATGTTCCACTGCTCGGCCGGGAAGGACCGCACGGGAGTCCTCGCGGACACGATTCTGCGTGCGGTCGGTGTGCCGGCCTCTGTGTCCGAGGGTGACTACCTCCTGAGCAACGAACTCCGTGCGGCATCGGACGCTGCGCTGAAGAGTCAGATCAAGGCCGCGGGCCTCATGCGGGACCCGGCCCTGCTCGATCCACTGCTTCAGGTGCGCAGCAGCTACCTGGGAGCATTCAGAGCGCAGGCGGTGGCCGACTACGGAAGCTTCGGTGACTTCCTCACCCAAGGGCTCGGTCTCGACACGCTCACCTTGTTCAAGCTGCGCCTCCGCATCGTCGGCTGACCCGTGCAGGACGGCTCCAGCCGGAGTGGCTCGGGGGCACCCCGGCTGGATCCGCCGTCATTACCGAACGACGGTGTCCCTAGACCCCGGGAATCTGCCGGGCCTTGAACGCCGCGCGTACCGCATCCGCCGCGCTCGTCCCGTACATGCGCTGCGCGGTCGCGATCGTCGTCAGGGCCGCGTCCTGGAAGCTCGTGTCCGCGCGGAAGCCGAACTGCGCGTTCACGACGACCCGGTCCGCGGTCCGGGCACCGAGGGCCTTGCGGATGTCGAACAGCGCCCGGGACCAGATCTCACCGTCCGCGTGCACCTCCCCGACCCGGTCGGCGTACACCTTCTGCCCGTCGATGCGGCGCAGGCAGTGCGGAGCCGCGCTGTAGGCGACCGAGTCCCAGTCGGCGACGCAGGCCAGGTCGGTCTTGAGCGGCCAGTTGTACTTGGCGTCGGCGTACGCGCCGACGGTGACGGCCAGATAGTCGCCGAACGCCTCACCGACCGCACCGGCCTCCGGTGACGTGCCGAAGCCGGGGACCTGCGCGTTGTGCACCGCGTGCCCGTACTCGTGGACGATGACCTCGGCGTCCTCGGCGTCGTCCACCCCGCCCTTGCCGAAGCGGATCTCGGCCTTCTTGTCCGTGAAGAAGGAGTTGTCCGCACCCCACTGGTTGATCCGGACGGGCTGCGCGCGGTCGTTGGCGCCGGGCAGTTCACTGCCGAAGCCCAGGCTCTGCAGGTACTCCTGGGCCTCGTTGACCCAGAAGTACGCCATGACCTGTTCGAACTGGTCGTCATTGCGGCTGTACGCCCCCACGTCCGCGAGCCGCGCCGAGGCCCCGGTGTCCGAACGTACGGTCACCCACCTGCCCGAGAGTGAGCCACTGCCGTCCAGGTTGCGCAGCGCGGCCACGGCGTACGCGGAAGCGGGCACGGCGGCGTTGCCGTCCTTGCCGTCGGTGAGCGATTGGTCACCGGAGGACTGGACGGGGTTGACCATGAACAGGCGGGCTTGCGGCAGCGCGCTGCCGACAGGGGTGCTGGTCCCCGCGGGCAGGGCGGAGACCGGGGCGGCCAGGGTGAGGAGCGCCACGGTGGCAGCGGCCGCGGCGACGAGGCCACGGGATGTGCGGCGAGCCATACGGATCCTCCTGTGAGGCAGGGGCGGGGAGGTGGCATGCGGGGTGCGGCGGCGATCCTCGCGTACGCGGCCCCCCTTTGACCAGGCCCAGGACGAGATTGCCGGGGAGGCCCCCGAAGGGACGCTGCCGGAAAGACCGGCCGTTGAACCTGGCCCGTCGGTGTGTGCCCGGCCGGGCCCAGGGCCTCCCGGTGGCGTGATCACTCGTTGTTTCAGCCCGGTTGGCCCTGCCCGTCCGCCTCAAGGTTGGCGCGGAGCGTGGCCAGGGTGGCGGCGAGGCGTTTCAGGTCGGCAGCGGGAACCGTGGCGGTCAGTGAGGCGAGTGCGTTCTCCACCAGCGGCCGGGAGGTCGCCAGCACCTTCTCGCCCTCGGGCGTGAGGCGCAGCACGGAGGAGCGGCGGTCCTGCGGGTGCGCGACACGCGCGCACCACCCCGCGGCCACCAGTCGGTCGACCGCCTTGCTGACCGCCCCCACGGTGATGGCCAGCTCGCCCACGATGTCGAGTACGCGGCACCCATCCACTCGTTCGATGATCTGCGGGAACTCGAACTGGCCCAGCGCCAGGCCGCATTGGGCGCGCGACCGGGCGCCGACCGCGTTGTACAGCCGGGTCTCCACGCGGACGAGATCGAGGAAGACCGGGGTGACGTGACTGAGCGGCAGACCGGGGACGGCTGCTGTACCTCCACGGAGGCGGCTATGCCATCGGCTCACCGGACACCCACACCGGCCCGGCCGGTGAACTCGCCGCCCGCGCCGGACTTCGGGCCACCTCGGTGGACTACCGGCTGGCTCCCGAGCACCCCTTCCCCGCAGCGGTCGACGACGGGCTCGCCGCCTACCGTGAACTCCTGACGACCGGGACCGACCCCCGGGACCTCGTCGTCGCCGGTGACTCGGCCGGCGGGGGCCCTTCCGCACCCGGTCCACTCGCCCACCGCTCCGTAGATCGCCTCGCGCAGCAGGTCGGCGTGGCCGTTGTGACGCGCGTACTCCTCGGTCATGTGGGTGAGCACCTAGCGGAGGGAGATGGTGCGCGGAAGTCGACCATGTCGTCGAGGGAAGAGAAAGGCGAAGCCACGATGCGGGCGGGGGCGCACTCCTCGCGCCATAGTCCGAACGCACGCCTCGCGACGATTGGCCCGGTGGCGCCCGCGTCCCGGCCGTGGCCCGAGGCGGTGCACCATGAAAGCGCGGATCTGCTCCGAGGCGGCCGGTCAACTGCCGCTGCCCGCCCGGTATGTGACCTATCCCGACCCTGAGGAACACTGCAGCCTGTACGTCCGTGACAGCAACCTCGTGGTCCGTGTGGCCCTCGGCGGCGACAAACACCCCGCGTCGACCTGCAAGGCGGAGGCCAAGAAGATCGCCCGCGCCGCGATCGCGGCCATGCCTCGCTGAGGTGGGTGACGGCAGGGGGGGTCCGCGCGAAGCGCATGAGACGCCGTAGCGGGGGCAGCGTGCATGGCGCGCGTGCCCCGAGAGCCGCCGAAGAAACTCATAGTTTATGTGCTTGTAGGAGCGATGTAAGGGCATCCGGTGGCCAGGAGGTTGATAACAATGGTTCCCCTGCTTCTGGTTCTTCTGCTGGCTCTGGTTCTCTTCGGTGCGGGTTTCGCGCTGAAGGCGCTGTGGTGGATCGCGGTGATCGTGCTGGCCGTTTGGCTGCTGGGCTTTGTCGTCCGGGCCGCGGACAGCAGCGGCCGTCGGGGTCGCTGGTACCGCTGGTAGGCGGGTGTTCCTCGGTGTGAGGAGCACTGCTGGTGACGTAGGTTGACGTGGGGCCCGGCCGGGAACGGCCGGGCCCCACGTCGTGCGAGCGGCCGCATTCCGCTCCGACCGGTGGGGACGGATGGGGCGTGTCGGATCTGATGCAGGGTACGTGTACAGCGCACCGGCCCCGCGGAGACCGCAGTGGGACCTGCGCCTCCAGCTCTGCGGGGCCGGTGCGCCGACGACTCGTCAGAACGGCGCCCCTCAGCGCCGGGAGTCGGCGCGGAATTCGCTGGAGGACATTCCGGTGGCCGTGCGGAAGGCGCGGGAGAAGGCGTCGGGCTGCGGATAGCCCCAGCGGGCGGCGAGGGTGTCGATCGTGAGGTGCCGCAGGGCCGGGTCGGCGAAGTCTTGGCGGCAGCGGTCCATAGAGCCGGGTGAACCAGGGCGCGGATCCCCCAGCACGCCCCGCATGGGGTTTGTGCCGCCGCCCTCGGCGAAGTCACCGCCGAGGTCCACGGTGAGACCACGCTGGACCTGAAGCCGGAGATGGGCAACAAACTGACCGTGTCCGTACCCGCGCGCCAGTACGGGTGGGTCACGCTCTCGGAGCTGGCGACCAAGGCCACCGGCACCTGGACGTTCGACACCCAGGGCTTCCCGTGGGACGCCGAGGACACCATCACCGTACCGTTGAAGTACGACCCCAACGGCGGCGCGAGCATCTACAGCGCACGCACCAGGACGACGTTCACCAGCTGCGCGGGAACCGCGTAGCATCCGGCGGCTCGACGGCAGCGACACCCGGCAGCGCTCTGGATGCCGGTGTCGCTGCTGTCGGGCGTCTCCCGGACGACGGCGCAGCGTTCACCGCACCCGCCTGCCGTCCGCTGAGCGGCAGGGCATGCTCATGTAGAGCGCCTGCTCGCCCTCGAAGGCGGTGCCGTCGTAGAGCGAGGTGTCCAGACCGCAAAAAGTGAAGCCCATCTTCCGGTAGGCGCGGATCGCGGGGGCGTTGACGCTGGTGACCTCCAGCCAGATGTGTCCGGCGTCCCGCTCGCGGGCGTACTCCACCGCCATCCCCATCAGCGCCCGGCCGACGCCCCGGCCCCGGTGCGCCGGAGCCACCTCGATGTCCTCGATGACGAGCCGACGATTCCAGGGCGCGTACGAGACGCTGACGAACCCGGCCAGGGCGCCGGCGGTCGCGAGAGCGACAAAAGTGCGGGAGTCCTGGTCGTCCTCGCCGTCCTCCTCACCGCCGTCCGGCTCGTCCTCGGGGAACACTTTGGTCAGGGGCGGGTCCACCGGCACCTCGCGCAGGGTGAAGCCGTCTTCGGTGAGGCTTACCCGGAAGACCGTGTCGGTGGTGAAGGAGCCGTCCAGGGCAGAGATGGCTTCGCTGTCCTCGGGGACGGCGGCGCGGAAGTGGTACACCATGGCGTCAACTGTGGTCATGGCACGACGTTACGTCGATCCGGGGCGACTGTGCCGGTGTGATGTCTCCGGGGCCGTCCGGGCTCTCGGCGGCGGCGGACGGCGGCCGCCCCGTCGAGCGCCCGGCCCGGCGTCCGCTCTCTGCCCGGCGTGCGCTTGCGGTCCGGCGCTCAGCCCCGCAGTGCCCTGGACAGTCGCACCGAAGTCAGCGTCGTCTTGATGCCGCTGTCCACCAGTCGGCCGTGCGCGTCGAAGGCCTCGGGGCCGTCCGTCATGCCGAAGTCGTTGTCGTTGATGAGTGCGAGGGTGTCCGGGCCGGTCAGGGCGATGCCCTCGATCTTGCCGGGGACGCCCGGGACCTTGCCGAAGTCGGCCACCAGCGTCTTGCGCAGAAACGGCGTTCCGGTCGGAGTGGAGTCGTCCAGTTGCTCGTACGAGGGGGAGGTCGCCGGGTTGTCCCAGGTGCTGTCGAGGATGCCGGGGCCGTGCGGGAGCCGCACGCGGTGGACACGGGAAGTCTTGTCCGTGCGCTCCTGCACCAGAAGCGTGTCGCGGCCGATGGCCACGAGGGAGGAGACCTTCAGCTCGGAGGTGTCGTGCTGGCCGGGGTCGACGACGTCCACCGGGTCGAAGCGGTAGGCGTACTCCGCTGTCACCGCGCGCTGCCTCGGGGAGAACCGCAGCAGGCGTATGTTGCGGGAGGCGTTGCCCGTGCCCGCGTCCGGTAGGGACAGGGGACTCTGCATGGCCAGGACCAGGTCGCCGCCGGGGAGTTGGGCCAGGCCCTCGAAGCCCCGGTTGGTCTTGCGCTTGAGGAGGATGGCGGGCAGTGACTCCACGACGGGGTAGTCGGCGCCCTTGAGCCCGAGGCCCTTGGGGACGTACCGCGTGAGGATTCTTCCGCATGCCGACATGTGTACGAGTGAGGGCCCGTACTCGTCGACGAGCCAGAAGGTGCCGTCGGCCGCGCGCACGATCCCCTCGGTGTCCAGGCCGTTCGGGTCGTAACCGAGCGGGGTTCTCGCGTCGTACGTGTACGGCGCCTCGTCCCGCGAGGCCTGGTTGGGGAGTCCGGTGACGGGCTTGCCGGAGCGGGTGGTGAGCGGGATCGCCTGGAGTACCCGGACGTGGGAGCCGGACACGCGGATGCGGACGATCGCGGGGTCGAAGCCGGGGACCGGGAAGGTGCGGCGCTTGGTGCCGGCCACCTTGATCTGACCGTTGGGCCCGCGGTCGGTCACCGTCCAGAACTCCCCTCTGCGACCGGCGGGGTAGATGTCGCTGCCGATGCCGCCGAGGTCGATGCCGCGGTCGTCCGCGACCGAGCCGGGCAGCAGGCGGTTGCTGAACGAGCCGAGCGGAATGTTCCCGAGGGTGGCGGTTGTCACGACGCGCGCACCCCCGGGCGCGCGGCCGTCCGCCGGAGCGGACGCGCCCGTGGCGGTCCCGGCCACGGTGACGGTCGCGAGCAGGGCGAGCGGTACGCCCGCGGCGAGTGAGCGGCGTGCGGTGCGCTGGGTGCGCGCGAGGGATGACATCGGGCCTCCTGGCCGGCGGGGCATGTGACTGCGGCCAAGCTGGTCGTTCGTGGCGAACGCGATGAGTCCGTGGGGTGAATGCCGTCCGACGCACGTCCGACGCCCTGCCGACCCCCTGGGTGGGTCTCGCGTCGGGGGAGGGGGCTCGGACCGTGGCGCCCGAGCCGCGTAAGGGCATGCTGTCCGTATATTCCTTGACACGAATATTTGTAATCAGGAATACTCGTAGCCATGGACGTACTCCTCGCCGCACTGGCCGATCCGGCTCGTTGGCGGCTCGTCAACCTGCTGGCCGAGCGGCCCCGTTCGGTCGGCGTGCTCGCCCAGCTGGCCGAGGCGCGCCAGCCACAGACGACCAAGCACCTGCAGACCCTTGAGCGTGCCGGAATCGTGACCTCCCAGCGCATCGGCCAGCGCCGCGTCTACGCGCTCCGGCCCGGCCCCTTGCGTGAACTGGCGGTCGCGCTCCGCCGTATCGCCGACACCGCGGAGCAGGCCGACGGCCCGCACGCGACGTACGACCGCTACGAGCGGGGCCTCCACGCGGAACG
Source organism: Streptomyces sp. NPDC026377 (assembly GCF_055567715.1). NCBI lineage: Bacteria > Bacillati > Actinomycetota > Actinomycetes > Kitasatosporales > Streptomycetaceae > Streptomyces > Streptomyces sp. NPDC026377. Next base: position 170,989 of record NZ_JBVHPV010000008.1, on the reverse strand, counting down.
GTTCGCCGCGCAGGAGCCGGGGTGGGCCGACGACCGCTCGTTCACGTTCCACCGTTCGCTCGCGGGGCGCCCTCAGTCGCTCTGGCGCCACCTGACTGAGGCCGCCCTGCTCGCACACTGGTGGACTCCCGATGACCTCCGCGTCTCCGAGCTCGTCTTCGAGGCACAGCCCGGCGGAAGGATCGTCCAGGAGTACCGCGACGCCGAAGACGCCGACGGCTCTGACTCGGTGGTCGGCCGCGCGGAGGGAGTCGTCGACGAGGTACGCCCCGGTGAGCGCCTCGCCTACCGGCTCTCCCCCCTCCTTCCAGACGGCCGCCGCGCCTTCACCGCTCACGTGGACATGAGCCTGGCGCCCACCGAAACCGGCTCGGATCTCGACGTCCGCTGGCGCATCACCGACAGCACGATCGACTCCGCGGACTTCGTCGCCGGCATCGAGATCGGCTTCGGCCAGAGCCTCGACAAGCTCGCGACGATGCTCGCCGCGGGTTCGCACGACACCGATTGCACCGACACGGGAGCATGAAAATGACCGAGCACACCGGCGGCCGCAGAGTCGTCACCAACCTGGCCCTCTCCCTCGACGGCCACTACGCCGCGCCGGACAACCCGTTGGACATGAGCTGGGTGATGCCGTACGCAGTCTCAGACGTCGCCCGGGACCACCTGACAAGCCTGTGGGAGCCGGCCACGACGGCCCTGCTCGGGCGGGTCAACGCCGAGGGGTTCCTCGGCTTCTGGCCCACCGTCATCGATAGCGAGGGCGCCGACCCGCGCGACGTGGGCTTCGCGCGGTGGCTCGTCGAGACCGACAAGGTGGTTCTTTCCTCGACCCTCGACGAGGCGCCGTGGGAACGGACCACGATCGTCGACGGGTCGGCCGCGAAGCTCGTCGGGGAGCTGAAAGCAACCGAAGGCGGCGACATTCTCGTGCTCTCCAGCGCGAGCGTCATCAAGGCGCTGCTGGCGGCCGACAGGGTCGACCGGCTGGCACTTACGATCTTCCCCGTCTTCCTCGGCGGCGGGCCCCGCCTCTTCGACGACGGTCTGCCCGCAGCGCAGTGGACACTCGTCAGCCAGGCTGCGGGCGAGCACGGCACTCTGGCCCTCGTCTACGACCGGGTCCGCTGAACAACGGACCACGTCTGCCGGCGAGAATCCCGCTCGGAAGCCAGAGATCCGCTACGCGATCCGTTCATTCACAGAGCGGGGTCGGGGTTGCGTGGTGGGGGCTGGGGACTGGGGTTGGAGCCTGGGGCGTGTTGCCGTCGAGGAGAAAAGCGCGGTTCGACCGGAGCCAGGTGCGCTCGGCCCTCATCTCGGCAACATCGCCCCGGGTGAGGAACGTCGCCCACGGTTCCTGCCCCAGGCTGCCCAGCCGTTGAATGCGTGCCGTCTCGCGGGCCTGGAGGGCGTCCAGCGCGTCCAGGACGACCTCCGGGGGTGCCCCGTAGGCGGCGCACAGGGCGTCGAGACGGCTGCGCAGCGTATCGTCCCCGGTGATCCTTTCCCTTTGCTGATGTGCAACGGGGCGCAGGGGTACGGCGTACCAGGCGAGTTGAGCGAGGTCGTCGAGGGCGTGACCGGGGGCGGCGAAGTCCCAGTCGATGAAGCCGACCAGGCGGTCACCGTTCCAGATGGAGTTCCACGGACCGAGGTCGCCGTGCCGGATGATCATGCCGGGCCGCCACGCCTCCTCCTGCCCGCGCCAGCGCGCGTCGGCGGGGGGACGGAAGTCGCGGACCGCTGCGTGGTACTCGCGCAGCCAGCGTCCCAGTTCCTGGATGCCTTCGGTCGACCGCAGAGCGGCGGGCCACGGGCTGAACGCCGGTTCGCCGTGCAGCAGTGATACGACCTCGTCGGCACCCTCGGTGCCCAGGGCCCGCGGGGCCCGGCTGAAGCCCGCCGCCTCCAGGTGGGCCAACAGGGCGTGGACGGCCGGTGTCCACTCGCCGGCGGGCCGCCGGATCGTCTCGCCGACGCGCCGCACGGTCGTCACACTGCCCCGGTCGGTGGCGCCGTCCTCGATCATCGGGTCAGCTTAAATGCCCACGATAGGAGGTGCGGCCCGGACCAGCGGTTGTCGACCGTCGTCGACGCCAGTCATGGGTCCGGGCGGGGCGGGACCGACTTACGAGGTGGTCGGCCGGCCGTGGGTACGGGAGCCGAACGGTCCCTGGTACGGGCTCGCCGCCGTGACCCTCACCGCTCCGTGGCCCTCACCGGCCGGCAGGCCCGGCAGGTACGTATCGTCCGCAAACGCGGCTGCCGAAGGCCTTCCCCCGGGCACCGAGTGCGGCGACTCCACTTCCTCGTCATCCCGGGAGCGTTACGCTGTGCGAGGCCAGGGGGAGGACGACGGTGGAGAGCGGCGAAGTGCTCAATGGTCGCTACGAGTTGGTACGGCGTCTTGACAGCCGCGGCCTCGAAGTCTGGGCAGGACGCGACCTGAGCCGTGGGCAGGACGTAGCCATCAAACTGCTGCGCCGCCGCCGGGGGAGCCGAGCGCGCACCGATCTGGCCGCCCGGTTCAAGGACGAGGCCGCTCGGCTGGCGGCCGTGGACGAGTCCCACATTGCCCCGCTGTACGACTACGGGCACGACACCACGAGTGACGGGCCTGTCGAGTACGTGGTGTCGGACCTCGTGCACGGGCGAACCCTGGCCGAGGAGACCAAGGACGCGCTGCCGACCCTGCCGCAGGCGCTGTCGTTCACTGTGCAGATCCTTCTTGCGCTCCGTGCCGCGCACAGCAGAAATGTTGTCCACCGCGACCTCAATCCGGCCAACATCATGATCGAGGATTCCGGCAACGTGAAGGTGCTGGACTTCGGAGTCGCCCTGCTCGATGACGCCCGGGCCGAGGCAGACGTTGATGCTGATGTTCCCCTCTCCGCGGCCCTTGAGCGGGAGGCTTCGCATGCCCACGACCGCAGTGTCGACGTGTATGCGCTCGGCTGTGTGATGTACGAGATGCTGACAGGCGCGGCGCCGTTCGGTCAGGAGGGCGAGCGGGGCGGGCGCTCGCGGAGCGCGATACACGACGAGCCCGCACCGCCCAGCAAGTTCCGGCCCACGGTTCCGGCCGAAGTGGACAAGCTGGTGCTGCGCCTGCTGGCCAAGGACCCCAAGGACCGGCCGGGGAGTGCTGAGGCGGTCCTCGACCTGCTTCGCAGGTTCACGCCGAAAACTCTCCCCGGCCCGGGGTTCAGTCCCGGTGTGGTGGAAGGGGGGCCCGACTTCGCCGTCCTCAAGAACGCGTTGAGGCAAGCCGCCTCGGACGCATACCAGTCGGCGCGCGCCGAGATGCTCCACACGGCGAAGAACCGCGAGGCCGATCCAGTGTCGGGCACCGGGGTCACGCTTGTGCAGGCGAAGCACAGCATGGCGCCCCCGCCTCCACCCCCTGGACCTTATGACGCGGACGAGGACGCGGCCCCGGCCGCCGCGACCCTCGACGAAGCTCTCGCCCGTCTGTTTCTACGGCTGGGGCCGCCGCCTGAGACGGCTGAGAGGGAGATTCAACCAGTGGGGTCCGACGGCGGAGGGGCGCAGGGATGACAACGGGACCGGCCGGCAGCCTCCCGGCGCCCCAGGAAGACCCCCTCATCACCGCGGGGCTGGGGATCGCAGCCAAGTGGGGCGAGGTCCTTGGCGCGGAGAAGCTCGACATCGCGCTGAAGGCCATGGAGCCCCAGCTGAAGCGTGAACACCAGCTGCGAATAAAGCAGTTGGACAATCAGCGGTATCGCGCCGAGCAGGAGGCGGCAAGCCTCGAAGCCGAACGCGAACGAGCAGCTGCTCTGGTGAAGGCAGAGGGGGAGCGGGCCGCGCGGGAAGCGGAGAAGCGCCGCAACCATGTGTTCCGCATGAGCGGCCTGATCACTGGGGCGGTGCTTGCGCTGTCACTCCTGGGCGCCGGAGTGGCGGTGGCGCCGTCCCAGCCCTGGCTTGCCGCGGGCCTGTGTGGTCCGAGCCTCCTGGCCGTCCTCAAGATCGTGGTACTGCGCCGCAGCGATACGGGTGATGTGAAGGCGGCGGAACGAATGGTCCGGCAGGCGGCCGCGTCTCCCACGCCACCTCTGGGTCCCTAGCGCGTCCCTTGTAGGGCGACACGCCGGGCCTGACGGCCGCACTGGCCAGCACCTCGACCCCCTCGACCCCCTCGACAAGAGAGGCAGAGGTGCGGTCGGCCGTTCGCGTTCGGCGGGGCTGCGCGTTGGCTCATGGGGCCGGGCGCCGGCCGAGGCGTCATGGCAGTGCCGCACCGGTTCGGCGACCGGTGCGGCACTGCGTCGTTCACGGGTCAGGCCTTGACGTTGACCCCGGCCCAGGCGGCGTCCACGGCCTTGGCCTCGGCGCTGTTCGCGCCATAGAGGTCGGTGGCCGCCTTCAAGGTGCCCTGACGAGCGCCGTGGTAGTCGGTGGTGGAGGTGAAGTACGTGGTCAGAGCCTTGTACCAGATCTGTACCGCCTTGTCGCGGCCGATGCCCGTGACCGTGGAGCCGTCCACGGTCGGGCTGTCGTAGTGCACGCCGTTGATGTCCTTCGCGCCGCTGCCCTCGGAGAGCAGGTAGAAGAAGTGGTTGGCGACGCCGGAGGAGTGGTGAACGTCGAGATCGCCGACGTTCGAGCTCCAGTAGTCGGCAGAACCGCGGCCGTCCTTGCTCGGCTTGTCCTGGTAGCGCAGCGGCTTGCCGTTGCCGAAGATGTCGATCTTCTCGCCGAGCAGGTAGTCACCCTTGTCCTGGGCGTTGTTCGCGTTCCACTCCACCGCGGTGCCGAAGATGTCCGAGGTGGCCTCGTTCAGGCCGCCGGACTCACCGGAGTACTGCAGGTTCGCGGTGGCGGAGGTGACGCCGTGGCTGAACTCGTGCCCGGCCACGTCGAGCTGGGTCAGCGGGTGCTGGTTGCTCGCGCCGTCGCCGTAGGTGATGGTGAAGGAGTCGTCGTCCCAGAAGGCGTTCTGGTAGGCGCTGCCGTAGTGGACGCGGGAGACGGGGGCCCGCCCGTCGTTCTTGATGCCGTTGCGGTGCAGGACGTTCTTGTAGAAGTCCCAGGTCTGGGCGGCGCCGTAGGCGGCGTCCACGGCGGCTGTCTGGTTGTTGGCGGGGCTGCCGGTGCCCCACTTGTTGTCCGCGTCGGTGAAGACGCTGCCCTTGCCGCTCGTACGGTGCTTGAGGTCGACGGTGCTGGAACCGCCGCGCACGCTGTCGACGAGTGAGTAACCCGTGGACGACTTGGTGGTGTTCAGGTTGACGGTGCCGCTGTACTGGCTGGCGCCGGTGCCGACGGCGCCGACCTGCGAGCCGCCCGGCGTGGCCGCCCGGACGCCGCCCTTGGCGGTGATGCCGCCGGATATGTCGTGGATCAGCTGGATCTCGTACAGCTTCTTGCCGGTGTCGGCGTCGGTGATGACACGCAGGCTGCTCGGCGTTACACCGTCGTGCTGAGTGCCGGTGACTACGGTCTCATAGGCGAGAACGGGCTTGCCGCCGACGGCCCAGACGACCTTGCGGGGGGAATCACCGCCGGTGGCGCCCGTGGTCTTCGCGGCCTTGGCCGCCTTGATCGCGGCGGACGTGGCGGCAGTCGGGGTCAGCTTCGGTGTGAGCGAGGCGAGCTTGATGGGGGCCTTGACGGCCTTGGTGACGTCCTTGACCGCGCCGTCCGCGGCGCGGTGGACGATGAGGTCGCCGCCGAGGACCGGAAGTCCCGCGTAGGTGCGCTCGTAGCGGGTGTGGACCGTGCCGTCGGCATCCTTGATGACGTCCTTGACGACCAACCCCTCCTGGGCTCCTAGGCCGAGCTCCTGGGCGGTGGCCGCGACCGAGGTGGCGCCGGAGTGTTCCGCCGCCGCACCCGCTGATGCGGTGGTGGCACCGGCCGCGAGCAGGGCGCCGGTGAGGACGGCGGCGCCGGAGGTGAGGGCGAGACGGCGCGCCCGGCTGCTGGTGGGGGAGGAAGACATGTGTTTTCTCCAGAGAGTCATGGGGAGTGGGGCGGTTTTGCCGCCCACCCGTCCACCAAGGGGGACTGGGACTGCCTTGATGGGGAGGGACACTCTCAGCCCGTCGCGCATATGTCACGGGCCATAAAAGGGGGTTCGGCAGCTCATGCCGGATTTGCGGCCTGCCGCTTCATGGGAAGGACAAGGCCCTGATACGCGCCGACACGGGGAGCACAGGAGACCGCAACATGCTGGAAAGGTGTCCTGCGCTGGGTACGGGGCCCCTGCGCCACTCAGCTCCTTCGACGGCATACCGTGGCAACCGCCCGTGTCTGTGCACGGACGGTGAGAGTGGCGGTGCCTCTGCGTGCGGCCCTGGGTTCCGTGCTGACGGCGACGTCGACGGGGGACGTGGAATGGGTCGGAGATGTCAGGGGTGTCGGTGGCTCAGGCGGTCACGTCACCGGAACCGGCCGGCCACGGTGTGGAAGGAGCGTTTGGGCTCCCACTGCCCAGTTTCCGCGTAGCCCCGCCGTGTCCCGGCGGGGAAGGTCTTGGCCAGCGCGAAGCTGGCGATGTCCAGGTCGTGGCGGCGCTGAGGGGAATGGGGCGAGTCGGGGGCGATGAAGTTGTAGACGAACGCACCGTGCAGACGCTCGGCCGAGTAGAGGTCCAGCAGTTCCCCGATCTCGTCGGCCTGTTCCTGTTCGTCGCGTACATAGCCGTCCCTGACCAGGGGAGGCTGCCGCTCCCAGTCCACCACGTCGAAGCCCGAACCGCCCCGTTCCCTGGCCCCGGTGAAGGTGCAGCAGCCGAACTCGGTGATGACGACGGGCCTACCGTGCCGTTGCAGGGCTTTCAGCTTCTGGCGGTAGGTGGACCTGTTGTCCGCGTCGCGGTAGAGATTGACTCCCACGACGTCGAAACCGCGCCAGTCGACCTCCTCCCACTCGCCTGAGCTGTAGGTGACCCGCCCCTTGAACAGGGGACGTACCGTTTTGAGCGCCTGGTCCAAAAAGGCGTTCAGGCGCTCCTGGTAGCCGGCCGACTCGGGGCGCCCCAGCGCCTGGGCACGCTCGTTGTAGTCGTTGCCAGGCACCAGACCGGACATGAAGATGGTCAGCTCGGTGCCGACCGAGATACCCACGCCGGCATGGCGGGTGCGCAGCCGCTCGGCAGCGCGTGCCACCGAGCCGAGGAAGGCGAGGGTCTGCTCGGCGTCCTTGTCGAACTGGCGCGGTTCGAACCAGACGAACAGGCCGTGTGCTGCCGCGATCGCGGCAGCCTCGGTGAGCCGGTCAAGGTCGTGGCCGAGCAGCAGGACCGCGTTGCAGTGCAACTGCTGCCTGATGGCCGCGATTTCCCGTCGTACGTACTCCGGCCGCCAGATTTCGCGGTCCGTATCGAAGTTGACGCCCTTGTAGGTGAGCGGGGCAGCCGTCCGTGACGAGGCTGATGGATCGGCGGGCGTGGTACGGGCGTGAGCGTTGCCGGCGATGCAGGTGGTGGACAGTGCCGCAGTGCTCGCGAGCAGGGTCCGGCGGGCGATCGGTGCTGAGGTCATGTTCCCAGCCTGCGCGGAGCTCGGGGGTCGGCACGTCGGCCGAAAGGCTCGTCCCCCGTGACCAAAGTCGCTACCGGGCTCGACCCCGGTGGGCGGGACTGGACCTTCTGTCAGACCTGCCTGCGATGCTCTGAGGATGGAGATGACAATGCAGCTGACGATCGACTGCGCCGATCCGCAGAGAATGGTGGCCTTCTGGGCGGAGGCCCTGGGCTACGTGCCTGAGCCGCCGCCGGGCGGCCATGCCACCTGGCGTGCCTACTGGGCGGCCATGGGGGTGCCCGGGGCAGAGTTGCCGACCGGTGCCGGGGACATCCCGGAATCGATCATCGATCCCGCAGGGCGTGGACCGAGGGTGTGGTTCCAGCAGGTTCCGGAGTCGAAGGGCTCCAAGAACCGGTGGCACTTCGACCTGAAGGTCGGCGGGGGGCGTGACGTACCCCTGGACGTCCGCGTACAGCGGGTCGATGCTGCGGTGGAACGGCTGGTCAAAGCTGGTGCCACCGTGCTGCGGATCAGGGACGAACCGGATATGGGGATGTACGCCGCCGCCATGCAGGACCCCGAGGGCAATGAATTCGACGTGGTCTGATTGACGTGGTCTGAGGGCGGTTGCGGCGGTGTTGGCCACAGACGCTCGTTTCTCCGGCATCGCGAACTGGCCACCGAGGAGCGTGAATCGGCCGGGACGGGTCGCCATCCCTAGTATTCCTATCGAATTACTAGGGAAGTGTTGACGGTGGTCGAGGGGGAGAGTGAGGATGAGGAGGCCGACGCGTCATCGCGGACCGTTGCCCCCCCCACGCCGCCTCGCCGGGCACAGCGTCGTCTTCGGCCCCTTGGAGGAAAACGCCATGAGCCCAGCACCGAGCTGTAGCTGCCGCCCTCGTCGAAGCCGCGGGCACGGTCGTCCCCTGGGAGTGCGGGCATGACGGTGACAGCGGGCGAGGTGATGGACGCCGAAGCCGGACCGGCCGACTGGCTGCACATCGCCCGTGAGATGGCGGACGATCTGGCCACGGACGCGGCCGAGCGCGAACAGGGCGGCAAAGCGCCCTTCGAGGAGGTCGCCCGGCTGCGCGAGTCGGGGCTGCTGACCCTGTTGGCGCCGGCCGAGCACGGGGGAGGGGGCGCGGACTGGCGTACGGCGTACGCGGCCATCAGAACCGTCGCCGCGGCCGACGGGGCCATCGGCCACCTGCTGGGCAGTCACTACTTTCTCTCCTTCAGCGCCCGGTTCTTCGCCGATCCCGGCCATGCCGCCCGTATCGAGCGGGAGGCGACGGAGGGGCGGTGGTGCTGGGGAGGGGGTATGGCCACCCACGAGCCGCCGCTCATCCTGACCCCCAGGGGAGACGGGTATCTGCTGGACGGTTATCAGAGGTTCGCCACGGGTGTCGGGGTCGCCGACAGGCTGGTGGTCCGAGCCGCCAAGTACGGCACCGGCGAGCCGTTGGCCGTCCTCGTCGATCCCACGCGCCCCGGTGTCGTCAGCGGCAGCAGCGGGGACACCTTCGGCCAGCGGCTGGCCGCCGGTGGCGTCGTGGAGTGTGACGCGGTGCTGATCGCGGCGGACGACGTGCTCGGCGCGCTCTCGCCGGACGAGGCCCTCCTGTCACCCTTCGCCTCCCTGGCCGTGCCGACCGCGCGCCTGGTGTCCGTCCAGTACTGTCTCGGCGTCGCCGAGGGACTGCTGGCCGAAGTCCACGAGCACGGAAGGGCCGTGCGCTCACCCTGGCAACCCTTGTCACCCCATCCTTGGCCGGGCGTCCCCCCACAGGACCCGTACGCGTTGACCGTCTACGGCGAACTCGCCGTCGTCGCGCGTGGAGCATCCGCGCTCGCGGGCCAGGCGGTGGATGCTCTGCTCCACGGCCTGGCGCGGGGCGATGAACTCGACGGCGAGGAGTGTGCGGAGATCGCCGTCCTGGCGAGCGTGGCGGAGGCCGCCGCCTCCCGGGCGGTACAGGAGATCACCACCCGGGCCCTGGACGTCATCGGTGCCGACGCCGCCTCCGCGCGCCACGGGTTCGACCGCTTCTGGCGCAACGCCCGTACGCACACCCTCCGCGAGCCGGTCGCCCACAGGCTGCGTGAGATCGGGGACTACTTCCTCAACGGCGCGCACCCGTCCTTCACCTTCCCCGCCTGACGGCGCAGCCGGCGGCGGTTGGCGAAGGCGATGAGGGATAATCGCGGCATGCGGATCTCGGCGCGGGCGGACTATGCGGTGCGGGCGGCGCTGGAACTGGCCGCGGCAGGGGACGGGGTCTCCCTCAAGGCCGAGGCGATCGCGACGGCGCAGGGCATCCCGCACAAATTCCTCGAGGGTATCCTCGGCGACCTGCGCCGGGGCGGCCTCGTCGTCAGCCAGCGGGGTGGCAACGGAGGCTACCGACTGGCCCGTCCGGCGGACGCGATCGCCATCGCGGATGTCATCCGGGTGGCGGACGGCCCCTTGGTGTCGGTACGGGGCGTGCGCCCGCCCGAACTCTCCTACGGCGGGCCGGCGGAGTCCCTGCTGCCGCTGTGGATCGCCGTACGCGCCAACGTCCGCAAGATCCTCGGTGAAGTCACTCTGGCCCATGTGGCCGCGGCCAAACTGCCGGACGAGGTCGTGAGCCTCGCGGAGGACCCTGAAGCGTGGACCAATCCCTGAGCGGCCTCCGATCACGTCGAGCCGCTGCGTCCACGCTGCCCGGCCGACCCGCCTTCAGCCAGGAGGACACGCTCGATCCACGTGGTGCACAGGACGGCCGTGGCTGGCGCGGCCTCGGTACCGGCTGCGGCAGCCACCTCCCGGGGTTGTTCGCGTCCTCGGAGCCGACTGCCGTCACTCGGCGCCGAGTGCGGCGTCCTCGACCCCGTTCCTGCCCTTGGCCTTGAGGACCTTGTTGAGGAGGGTGAGGTCGTAGATGCCCTTGAGGGCGGGCTCACCGAGCCGCGCAACACCGCCTCGACGACGTCGGGGTGCGCCTTGAGGAACTTCTGCGACACGATGATGTTCGTGATCACGAACTCCTTGTCGGCCCACAGGTCGGTGTAGCCACGGGCTACGGGCAAGTGGCTCGGAGTACTGCGCAACCTCAGGTCCGTGGTCCGTGGTCTGGACCGGGCCCGTGCGGTCCACCCCGGCCTGCCCAGTGTTCTGCGCTCCCCTGCCGCTCGTTGTCGAGGGCCCTCTCCCGGACTCGAACCGGAACGGTGGGAAGCGGGCGGGCTCAGGGGGTCGTGGTGTTGAAATGGTTGCCGAGGGCGTTGTCGAGGAGGGTGCGGAGGTAGTCGGCCTCGGGGAGCAGGGCGGCCTCGATCTGGTCGTCGGTGTGGCCCGCCAGGGTGAGTTCCTGGATGCGCCGGAACAGCAGCCGGTCCGCTGCGGCGATGAGGGCGGCGCCGGCCCGGGGAGAGATGGCCGGGGCGGTGTCCGGGAGAGCGGCCGCCAGGGCGTTGGCGAGTGTCTCTTCGCGCTGGTCGTGCAGTTCGCGGAGCCTGGCGGTGAGAGTGGGGCTGTCGGCGACCATACGCGCGAAGGCGGGGCCGGTGAAGCCGACGACGGGGCTGTGTTCCAGCAGGGCGGCGCGGAAGGCCCGTCCCAGGGCGGCGAGCGGTGTGGCGTCGGGGCCGCGCTCGGCGACGATCCGGGCGAGGCCGCCGGTGAACGCCTCGTGGTGGTCCAGGGCCAGGTCTTCCTTGCGCGGGAAGTAGTTGGTCACGGTCTTCTTGGCCACCCGGGCGGCGGCGGCGATCTCGGCAATGGTGGTCTGCTCGAAGCCGTGCTCGATGAAGAGCCTGGTGGCGCAGTCGGAGATCAGCTGCCGGGTCTCCTGCTTCTTGGACTCGCGGAGCCCCATGTCAGTACTCATGGGGGAATCTTACCCTGGTAGTAAAAATACGCTTGACGAACCAAGGGTGTCACCCTAAAGTTACGTCCGTTGCAAAATTACCCCGAGAGAACGGTTCTGGCTTTGCGCAAGCTCACCTACTTCGTCGGTGCCACCATCGACGGCTACATCGCCGCCCCCGACGGCGACTTCGACTTCTTCCTCCCGCACGTCACAGAGGACTTCCTGCCCTTCCTGACCGGCGAGTTCCCCGACACCCTCCCCACGCCCGCCCGCGCCCAACTCGGCATCGCGGACACGCCTGCCGCCCGCTTCGACACGGTGGTGATGGGCCGCGGAACGTACCAGCCGGGCCTGGTCCTGGGGCTCACCAGTCCGTACAGCCATCTGCGGCAGATCGTCCTGTCCCGCTCACTCACCACCAGCCCGGACCCGGCCGTCGAGGTCACCGATGAGGATCCGCTGGCCCTGGTGCGCAAGCTGAAGCAGGAGGACGGGCTCGGAATCTGGCTCTGCGGCGGCGCCGACCTGGCCGGCCAGCTCCTGCCGGAGATCGACGAGTTGGTCGTCAAGCAGTACCCCATCGTGGCCGGCAGCGGCATCCCGCTCTTCCGCGCCGACTTCTCCCCCTGCACCTTCCAGCTCACTGACAGCCGCATCTTCGAACGCGGCAACGTCGTCCTCACCTACACCAGAACGACCCGCTAGAGCACGCGCCGCCCCGCGCCCCGCAGAGCGCCAAATCAGCCGATCCGGCTCGGCCCGGCGCGCCCTTCACCATCCCGACCAGCCAGGAGCTGCCCTGAACGTCACCGCCTCCACCCTCTCCCTCACCGTCGCCGACACCGACGCGTCGCGTGAGTTCTTCTGCACCCACCTCGGCTACCAGGTCGCCATGGCCGCAGACGGCTTCGCCTCCCTCACCCACGCCGACACCAGTGCCGTCGACATCGTGCTGCTGCGCCGCGGCAGCCAGGTGCTCCCGCCCGAACAGCGCGACCAGCAGGCGACCGGCCTCATCTTCGCGCTCACCGTCACCGACATCGAGGCCGAGGAGCAGCGTCTGCGCGACGCCGGTGCCCCGATCACCATGCCGCTGCGCGAAGAGCCCTGGGGCGAGCGCCTGTTCCAGCTGACCGACCCCAACGGCATCGTCATCCAATTCGTGCAATGGGCCCGCCCCGAAGAGTCCGCGCGGGCCGGAGAGGAAGAGGAGCCCGCCCTCCATGTCATCACCCCGGCCGCCGACAACGTCACCCAGTCACCGAACGCCCGCATGACGGGCCTGGCAGCTCCCAGCCGTGGCAGCACGGAACTCAGCACCTGGACAGTTGTCATGGAGACCGGCCAGGCCGGCCCCGAACACGTCATCAGCCGCGAACAGGTCTGGACGGTGACCAGCGGCCGCCTCGACTTCACCTGCCGGGGCCGTACCGAGAAGATCTCCGCCGGACAGACGGTTGTTCTCCCACCCGGCGTGCTCCGCCAAGTCCACGCTCCGCAGGCGGCCGAGGCCCATGTCTCCATGCGTGCCGACGGTGTGGCCTCCGTACCGGGCACCGAGGGCACTCGGCTCTTGCCCTGGGCTCAGTAAGGCGTGGGCTGGCGGGCTTACGGACGGGCGGGCTTGCTGTCCTTCCCCGGACCGGGGAAGGCGCATGCCCCGTCTCGACGCCGCATCTTTGCCGAGGAGCGGCAACCCCCGCCCCCGCCGCACGTCGTACAGGGAAAGGGGCACGCACACCAGCCCCGACCGCACCCCTTGGCGGTGCCCTGGTCAGGCGGGCTCCGCCTCCCGGGCACGCGCAGTACCGAGCCGAGAGAAAGGCAATGATGACAGCCATACGCCGGATCTTCCCGCCCAGGATCACCGCTGCGGGAGTTGTCCTGCTGAGTGCGGCCACGGCCGCCCTGCTGGTGCCGACCGTGGCAGTCGCTGCGGAACCGGAGACCGTCACGACGCATTCCGGGGCCACCACGGAACAACAGCGCCGCCAGATCGACGCCTACTGGACTCCCGACCGCATGAAGTTGGCGGGTGCCCTGATCCCCGAGATCACCCCCGTGCCCGAGGATGACAACACCCCCGACGATTCGCTGCCCCTGCCCGTGAACACCCCTGATTCGGGCGCCACTTGGACGCACGCGGGCGCTGTGGGCCAGAGCGTGGGACGGCTCTTCTTCACCTTTTCCGACGGGTACGACGGCAGCTGCACCGCAACAGTCGTCAACAGCGCGAATCGCAGTGCCGTCATCACAGCGGCTCACTGTCTGAGGAGTGTCGGTGCTCCAGGTGCGGACGGTACCTGGAACCACAACCTCTATTTCGTGCCCGGCTATCGCAACGGTACGAAACCGCTGGGCGGCTTCAGCATCAAGAGCATGGCCACTTCCTCCCGTTGGAACGCCGACCCGTCCAAGACGACCTCCGAGGACGTCGCTGTCGCGGGATACGACACGGGCGTACTCGTCGCCAACCGTTCGGCTGCGGGTCGCCGGATCGCGGACGTCACGGGAAGCCAGAAGATCGCGTTCACCAAGCCCGTCACGGACGAGTTCATCCACACCTTCGGGTACCCGAAGGGCCGCCTCAATGACCCTGCCGACAGGTACGCCGGGTCACGCATGATCCACTGTGCCGGGACCGCCCGACCGGGTCCCAAGGCGCCTCTCTTGTGGGGGGAGTCCTGCGACATGTCGAGCGGAGCGAGCGGCGGGCCCCACTTCGCCCGGTTCGATCCCCAGACCGGCACCGGTACCGTCGTCGGCGTCACGACCACCTCCGATGATCTCGCGGGCGGTCCCGAGCCCACCCTCTACGCCACCCGCCTGGGCGACAGCGCACACCGCCTCTACGACTGGGCGCAGACCCGAGCGATCTGACGCCGGGACGGGTCGTCGCTCATCACGGTCGCTCTCGGTGCCCCAGGACGGGGCACCGAGACTGCTGAGGCCGCCGCGGTGAACGTCCGATGCCGTACGGGATGAGGGGGCCGGTGAGCGGACGACGCACGGGGGTACAAGCGCACTGCGTTGTAGCGTCGTTTCCCGGGGTTGAGGCCCCCGCCGTACGCTCGTAGCGGTGGTGGAGGCGACGGCTGCCGGGCGGCCAGGACATCGTCCTTTCGATCACCCAACGGTGGTGGACGACCAGGTGACGGGCAGGTCGACGGGACCCCGGATCAGGACGTCGGTCTGCCAGTTCATGTCTTGCGAGGGGACCGCGAGCTGCATCGAGGGGAACCTGCCGATCAGGGTGGAGAGCAGGACCTCCGCTTCCATCCGGGCCAGCAGGGGGCCCACACAGGAATGGGGGCCGAACCCGAATGCCAGGTGGGGCGGGCCCTGACGCTCGAAGTGGATGCTCCCCGGGTCGGGGTAGACGGCTTCATCCCAGTTGGCCGCTACGTAGGAGACGTAGACGATCTCTCCTTCGCGGATCAGCACGCCGCCCACTTCCACGTCTTCGGTGGCGATGCGTGGCTGCCCCACGCCGTGCTTGTGGGGGATCCAGCGCAGGAGTTCGCTCACCGCCGGCCCGATCAGATCGCGGGGTTCCCTACGGAGCCGTTCCATCAGGTGCCGCTGGCTCAGCAGCACGTACATCATGTTCGCGGTGTTGTTGCACACCGCGTGCCAGCCGTTCAGCCCCATGAGCGTGGCCAGGGCGAGCAGCTCCTCCTCGTCGATACGCCCTGCGTCGACGGCGGCCACCATGGTGCTCATCACGTCCTCGCCGGGCTGGGCGCGACGCCGGGCCGCCAGTCGGCGGAAGTAGGAGCGGGCCGCTTGCTTGGCTTCTTCGGCCCGCAGCGCTTGGGCGTCGTCGCCGGCCCGTGTCAGGAGGGTCTGCGCCCAGGCCCGGATGAGGGGCCGGTCTTCGGTGGGAATGCCGATCACCTCGCCGATCATGGCCAGGGCGAAGGGTGAGATGACACGGCTGATGAGGTCGGCGGGTGGGCCTGCGGCTTCCAGTTCCAGGCAGAGCTGTTCCATGAGGTGCTGGGCGTGGCGGCGGTGCTGGTCGATGCCGAGTTTCGTGAAGTGAGGGGCGATGACGGAGCGTACCCGGGCGTGGTCGGGCGGGTCGACGAAGCTGACGGCGCGGTCGAGGGGGACGAAGTGTTTGGTCATCTTGGGTACGGAGCGGCTCAGGATGTCCCGGCTGAAGCGCGGGTCGGAGGTGACGAGGCGGACATCCGCGTGCCGGGTGACCAGCCAGCACTCTCCCGTGCCATGGGGGAGGCGGATCCGGGAGACCGGCGCGTTGGACAGGGACTCCCACAGGAAGGGGTCGAAGTCCAAGGCGGGGAGGTCGTGAACGTCGTAGATGCGGGCATCGTCGGTTTCGGACACGTGGGCCTTCCCGAAATGGCGCGTGATGCGAGACCCCTCAAAGACCTTGCGTCGCACGACACAGCAAACGAACGAATTGCCAGTGTCACCCACATACGTCTTTGCGCGCTCTGATATCACTCGGTCGAGTGACAGGCCGGGTTTCTTTCGCTGTCTGCCTGGGGATCTGCGGGAGGCGGTGATGCGCCGGTCGACGACACATTCCGCAGGAACGTCAGGAATGGTGGGCGTCCGGGGCCGCGCGCAGGACCGGGTCGACCATGGCCGGCTGGGCCCCAACCAGCAGATCCGGGTCAGGAAGCGGCCCCGTTCCCTTGTCCTGCTCTGCAAAGCAGTCCTGGCCCAGGCGCCGCAGGAAGTGTCCAGGACGCCGGCTCGGGGTGCCGCTTGCGGCCCCTCGTTGTCACGAGGGGCCGCAAGCGGCCGGGCCGGTGATGCGGGCGCCGCGGGCCCCTGATTCGGGCCGTCAGGCGACGGTGTTGAACTTGGTGCCCTCGCCCGCGTACAGGGTGGTCGTCTGCCGGGCGAACGGGGCCGCCGCCGAGCCGGTGGACTGGTAGACGTATGTGCCGTTGGAACCGTACGCGACCATGTCAGGGCGGCCGTCGCCGGTGACGTCCCCCGCGCCGACGAGGTGGGAGAAGGCGTTCCAGCCGCCGCCGATTCGCACCCGGGAGGCGAAGTTGCCGGTGCCGTCGCCCTGGTAGAGCCACAGCACGCCGGAGGCGTCCCGGGCGACGAGGTCGCCCGCAGCGCCGCCGGCGATGTTGCCGACCGCGGTGATCTGGTTGTAGATCTGCCAGCCTCCGCCGAGCTTGGCGCGGGTGGCGAACGGGGCGGACGCGCTGCCGGTGCCCTTGTAGAGCCACAGCACACCGGAGGTGTCGGTGGCCAGCAGGTCGGGGCGGCCGTCGCCCGTGAGGTCGCTGCCGCCGGTGATCTTGTTGTAGACCTGCCAGCCGGCGCCCACCTGGATACGGGTCGCGAAGTTGCCGTCGCCCTTGCCCAGGTAGAGCCACAGGACACCCGAGGCGTCACGGGCGACGAGGTCGCCGGTCGCAGCTCCCGCGAGGTTTCCAGCCGCCTCGATCTGGTTGTAGACCTGCCACCCCCCGCCGATCTCCGTCCGCTTGGCGGTGGTGACCCGGCCGCCCGACGGCCAGTCGAAGAGATCGTCCCGCCACAGCACACCCGAGGCGTCCCGCGCCAGGACGTCCGTCGAGCCGTTGTCGTTGTAGTCGTGCGGGTTGGCCTGGCGCGAGACCTCGAAGCCCCCCGAGGCGGTCGCCGCGCCGCCGATCCCGTCGGTCGGGGTCGCCGTGATCCGCCAGCTGTAGGCGCCGTTGGGGGCGCTGATGCCGTCCACGACTCCGTCCCAGTCGAAGACGAAGCGGCTGTCGGCGGCCGGCTGCGACAGTCGCTTGGTGAGCTTCATGCCGGTAGCCGTGTGGGTGAGGGTGAGGTCGACGGTGGCGTTCGGACGGGACAGCGTCCACTCCATCGGGACTGTGCCCGCCTGTTCCAGGTTCACGGCGGCGGGTACCTTCGACACGCTCACCGTGATGCCGCGCGAGCGGCCGGTGTCCGCCACGAGCGTGACGGTGGGCTGCCCGCTGCCCCCGTCAGTGATGCGGAACAGCCCGTCCGTCTCGGCCGTGGAGCCGCGCACGAGCAGGCTGCCGTCCGGGGCGTGGGCGACACTGGAGAAGTGCTCCAGGAGCTTGTAGGGGGCGGCGTCGGCGTTGGTGATACTGCGGGCGTAAAGGGGGCTCATGGCCTCGTCGGCGGCCTTCCCCGGGACCCCGTAGAGCAGCTTGTCTCCGGCGACCCCGGCGATGACGGCACTGCTCAGGGAACTGTCCAGGGTGAATATCTTGCGCTGGCCCGTCCCGGCCACGACGAGCTTGGTGCCCGTGGCCGGGTACTCGGTCCACGCCTTGTAAGCGGCGGTGTAGGCACCCGTGGAGTCCTGGCTCCAGGGGCCGACTGCCTCCGCGCCCTCCCAGTCGACAATCGATTGATAGTTGACGTTCGTGAGAGCCTTCCAGTACTCGGTCCGGTAGGTCGAGCCCGAGAACACGCGGCGACTGCCCAGGATGAGCAGATCGTGACCGGTGGAGGCGACGACCTTGTAGTCCACGCCGTAGGAATTGGACGTGAGCTTCGTCTTCTGGTTGACCCCGTTGACCTTGGCGAGCTGCCACAGCTCGTGGTAGTCCCCGGTCGTCGGCACGCTCACGAAGAGGGTCTCGCCCACCACGCCGACGAGCATGGACCCGGGCTTGAACACGGACCCGAGCTCGAAGAAGGTGGACCAGCTGCCCCCGTCCTTCATGCTCCGCAGGAAAACCATGCCGCCGTCGCTGGTGACGACGGTGTCGGAATTGCTGTCATGGGCCATGGTGCCCGTGGTGACAGGTGTTACCGAGCCGTCGGCGTACTTGTGCCACTCGAAGACCGTGGTGTCGGCCTCGTCCTTGCGGGACGTGAGATAGCCGGTGTCGCCCGTGCTGACGATCTCGGCGCCGACAGGCAGCTTCGCCTCATCGGCGGCGGAAGCGTGCACGCCCCCGGCCGCGGCGGCGGGAGCGGCCATGGCCCCGGGCGAGGCCAGGGCACCGGCCCCGACCGTCACGGCGAGAACGGTGGCGGCGCAGGCGCCGAGACGGCGTCGGGTGGTGCGTACGGAAGCCAAGGGAGTCCCTCCTGATGAACCGAGCGGCACGCACATGGGCGCGTGCCGCTCGATCAGACTTGCGAGAAGGGACGGAGGTTGTACGAGTTACTCGTGTTCTTGCTGGGGGAACGGGCGAAAGGCGTCATGCCCCGACGCCCCCCCCAAGCGGGGCCGTCGCGGGCGCAGCCGGAAAGCGTGCCGGCCACGGCGCCCGCACATATCGCGCTGCCTCACCCTTTCGTGTCGGTCCGTCAGCTCCGACTGGTGTCGATGACGCAGAAGCGGTTGCCCTCGGGATCGGCGAGTACGACGAAGTCGGGGTTGTCCGGATAGAGGTCCCAGTCGACGCGTTCCGCGCCCAGGGAAATCAGCCGTTCGACTTCGGCTTCTTGATCGGCGGCGTCGCCGGCAAAGAGGTCGAGGTGGATTCTCGGGTGATCCTGTACGGGTGTCGTGCTGAGGTCGATGGCCAGTGCGGTACCGGAGCCGTCGGCCGGTACCAGGACCACCCAGTCGTCCTTCACCTCGCCATCGCGAGGGACATAACCCAGTGCCCGACTCCAGAACTCCGCGGCCCGCTGCACATCAGCGGCTCCCATCACAACGGTTCCGATGCTCAACATCCGCCGATTCTGGCACGCTCGCGACGCGAGCCGCGTCTCCCATGACGTCCTTCCAGCCGTAGCCGATGTCCGTACAGCAGGTGTTGTGGGACTTGCGCGTGTGGCACCTCAGGTGGCGGGCACCCGTGACGGCATAGCTGGACGAACAGCCCGTAACGAAACAGGGAGGATCGGGATGGGAAAGCGCCGGAGCGCTGCCGCCGTACTGCACAGGGCCGGACCGCGCCCTCGACAGCTCAGGCCGTTGGGTGGAGTTCTCGGTCACCTGATGGGTGGTGATGGACGGTGAGTGGGCACCTGCCGTTGCACAGGACGGAACCCGAGATCAAGCCGGGGTGGCAGGCGGCGGCAGCCTGTGCCGAGTTGGATCCCGAACTGTTCTTCCCTATCGGCGAGCAGGGGCCCGCCCGCAAGGACGCGCAGGCGGCGAAACGCGTCTGCGCTCGCTGCCCCGTGTCGCGTGTCTGCCTCGCCTATGCCCTCCGCTCGGGACAGACGTCAGGGATATGGGGTGGCATGACTGAGCGGGAGAGGGCGGCATTGAAGCGCCGGTAGGGGCGGAGGGCCCCCCGGCCCTGAAAGGGCCAGTCGGCACCGCCGCCGTCAGCGGTGGCTGCAACGCCAGGCATTCACTCGTAACGCAGGCGCAGCGAATCCCTTTCGGCCTCCTCGATCTGGTCGAGGGTCAGGCCCGGCAGGTTGAGCTGGGCCAGCGTCACTTCGGCGCTGGTGGGCTGGGCGTCGGCGGGTATCCACTGCTGCGGTTGCCAGGCGTTGGCGCGCAACAGGGACTTGGGACAGTGCGGATAGGCCTGTTCCACCTGGACGACGAGTGCCGAGACCGGGGGTTTACCGACGGGCGTGAGTTGGGCGAGCAGCTCCGGGCGAGCCGAGATGCAGGCGCGGCCATTGACGCGGAGCGTGGTCGGGCGGCCGGGGACGAGGAAGAGCAGGCCGACGCGTCCGGTCTCCAGCACGTTGTGCATGGTGTCGAGCCGCTTGTTTCCGGTCGCGTCCGGAATCACCAAGGTCCGCTCGTCCAGCACCGAGACGAACCCGGGCGGGCCGCCGCGTGGGGTCACGTCTGCCCGGCCCTCGGCGTCCGCACTGCCGATGAACACCAGTGAGGAGCAGCCGATCAGCGCGCGGGTCTCCTCGGTCAGGTGGCCGATCTCCTTGCGGAGCGCGTGCGGGCTCGGCTGCGGGTAGAGCTCGCGCAGCTGGTCCGGGCTGGTGAGGGCGTCCCCCTGGAGGGAGTCGAAGAGCAAGGGGGTGGTCCCCGTGTCGATCATCACGTGGATGACCTTAGAAGACGACTGGGGCAGACGGGTATGGGCCGGGCCCCTGATGTGGGCCCGATGGCGGCCTCATCGTCGGGTACGGCCCTGGCTGGCTCCGGTGCTGACTATGCTGTCGATCATGACCAGCCGCGTGACTGCAGAGCCTGCCATCCTTGACGCGATGGAGTTGACGTCCGATCCGCAACTGGCGGGCGAGTTCGCGGAGTCGGCGCATCGCATTCTGGTGGATCTGGTCAGTGGGGGTGCCGCGCTGGGCTGGGTCGAATCACCCTCGCGGGCTGAAGTGACGGGACTCGTCCGTAACGTCATCGCTGCGGCGCAGGCCGGGGATGCGGCTCTGCGTGCCGCTTACGTCAACCGTCAGCTGGTCGGGTTGGGCTATTGGCTGCGCTACGCCCGGCCGACCCATCGGCCGCACGCCGATCTGGAGAAGGTCGCAGTAGCTGGTGCTGCCCATGGCCGTGGGATCGGTCGGGCGCTGACGGCTGCCTTGATCGCTGATGCCCGAGAGGCGGGGATCGAGGTTCTTACCCTGGACGCCCGTGGCGACAACGCCCATGCCTTGAACCTCTACCGCTCGCTGGGTTTCACCGAATACGGCCGACTGCCCGGCTTCGTCGCCGTCGGCGAACGCCGCTATGACAAGGTCTTCTACATGCTGGACTTCCGCCGGCAAACCTGATGTCCGTCCCCCATGCAGGCCGGACGACTTGCCGCCGCTGAGCGATGTTCCCCCGCCTGCGGCTCCCCGGGGGTCCGCGCGGGCACGGGGTGGGCGCTGCGGCTTGCTTTTCAGCAGGCAGCGGAGCGGTGGTCGACGAGGACGGGCGCGGCCGTGTTCTTGATGATGTCTTCGACAGAGGCTTGCGGAGCGGTCTCCACCAGCGCCAGGCCGTTCTCCGTCACGTCGAGGACGCCGAGGTTGGTGATGATCCGGTGGACGCACCGCTCGCCGGTGAGGGGAAGCTCGCACGTTTCGAGGATCTTCGGGCTGCCGTCCTTGGCGGTGTGGTCCATGAGGACGATGACGCGGCGGGCGCCGTGGACGAGGTCCATGGCGCCTCCCATGCCTTTGACCATCTTGCCGGGGATCATCCAGTTGGCGAGGTCGCCGCGAGCCGAGACCTGCATCGCGCCGAGGACGGCCGTGTCGATGTGGCCGCCGCGGATCATGCCGAAGGACAGCGCGGAGTCGAAGAAGGCGGCGCCGGGCTGGACGGTGACGGTTTCCTTTCCGGCGTTGATGAGGTCGGGGTCGACCTCGTCCTCGTGCGGGTAAGGGCCGGTGCCCAGGATGCCGTTCTCGGAGTGGAGGACGACGTGCACTCCGGGCGGGAGGTGGCCGGGGATGAGGGTGGGCAGGCCGATGCCGAGGTTGACGTAGGAGCCGTCGGTGAGTTCGGCGGCGGCGCGGGCGGCCATCTGCTCGCGGGTCCAGGTCATCGGGAACGTACCGTCCTCTTCTCGATCGCCTTGTCGGCCGCCTGAGCCCGCGTAAGCGGGAGGACACGTTGGACGAAGACGCCCGGTACGTGGATGTGCTCGGGGTCCAGTTCGCCGGGCTCGACGAGCTCTTCCACTTCGGCGATCGTGACCCGGCCGGCCATGGCCGCGAGCGGGTTGAAGTTGGCGGCGGCCCGCCGGAAGACGAGATTGCCGTGCGTGTCACCGATCCGGGCCCGCACGAGGGCGTAGTCGGTGGTGATGGCGTGCTCCAGGATGTAAGTGTGCCCGGCGAAGACGCGGGTCTCCCGGGGCGGGGAGGCGATGGCGACCTTTCCATCGGGTGCGTACCGCCAGGGCAGGCCGCCGGTGGCGACCTGGGTGCCGACGCCCGCCGGGGTGTAGAAGGCCGGAATGCCGGTGCCGCCGGCCCGTAGTCGCTCGGCGAGCGTTCCTTGGGGCACCAGTTCCACTTCCAGTTCTCCGCTGAGGTATTGGCGGGCGAACTCCTTGTTCTCGCCGACGTAGGAGCCGGTGACGCGGGATATGCGGCCCGATTCCAGCAGGATGCCGAGGCCGTGCCCGTCCACGCCGCAGTTGTTGGAGATGACGGTGAGGCCTTCGGCGCCTTGTGCGTGAAGTGCGTGGATGAGGGTGTTGGGTACGCCGCTGAGGCCGAACCCGCCAACGGCCAGGCTGGCTCCGGCGGGGATGTCGGCCACTGCTCGGGTGGCCGAAGCCATCGTCTTGTTCATGGAGGAGAAGGGCCCTTCGTGTGCCCGCTCGCGGAGGGGCTGCGGGAACGTTTGTTTGGCCGGTCCGCCGTTCAAGGCGCGGAAGTCGACGTCGGCTTGCGTACGGGGCGGGTATCGGCGGGACCGGGCGTCGCCAAGTACGGCGCCCGGCCCCGCTGGTGCGTTTCCTCGCCGAAGCGGAGAGATCAGACGTGTTCGTGCGCGGTGATGAAGGAGCGCATCTTCGCGAGTGCCGTGGTGTTGGAGATGATCGTGAAGTGGCTGGGCGCCATGGGCCCGCTCATGAGGTAGTTCTCGTCGGCGCCGGCCAGTGAAGCGGTGTCGGTCGGTACGGCGTTGAAGTCGCCGGTCGACCTGATCGTGAGGTAGTCCACCCGGTCGTTGGACGGAACCTCGGAGGGGCTGTTCAGCGCCTTGAGGAACGGGGTGTTCGGGGAGGCGAACTGCTGGCAGGACATGTACCACTGGCAGCCGTTGTTGGTGGTGCCGTGCTGAGGTCCGGCGAACCCGATGTACTGGGAGACCTTGTCGGCACCGCCGAGGTTCTTGATGTAGTACCGGGCGGCCAGGGTGGAGGCGGACCAGGTGGCCAGGACGACTTTGTCTGCTCCGGTCTGACTGCGGACCTGGTCGACCTCGGCCGCGAGCTGCTGGGCGGCCTTCGCCAGATCCTGCGTCATCGAGCTGGTGTCGGTCCAGGTGAACAGCCTGTTCGCCGCCCAGCCGTTGGACTGCAGGTTGGACTTCATGGGGTTCATGTTGGACGGTGATCCGGTCATCCCAGGGATCATGATGACGGGATCGTGTCCGGCGGCGGCGGGCGCCGGCGGGACAGCCGCGCTGGACGCCTGGGTGGCCAGGCCCAGCAGGCTCGTGGTGAGGAGTGCCGCGACAGAGGCGCTGAGGAGCCGCCGTGCGTGGGCCGGTAGCCGGTTGCGATGGGGCGTCGATGCCGTCCCGCTGGGCCTCGTGGATACGAACAGCATGGGGGATGCTCCTTACCCGTCGTACGGTCCCCGAGCGCCTGGATGCGGCTCGCACTGACGGGGGACGCCGACGAGGTGGTGGGGTGGTGTGACACCGAGCACGCTAGAACCATCGGTCGCGACGATCAGATGGTCACAGCGCACGTCGTTCGCCCGTCGCAGTGTTCACTCCAACCATTTCGTCCCGGCGGCGCCGGCCGGGATGCGCCGGGACCTGGCGGCGCTCTGCCCATGGGGGCGTAGGTGCGCCGGGTATGCACTCGGCACACGTCGAGTGCTCCGTATATGTGCATCGTTCCTCTCGTAGCGCCAGGTGCGAGCGGCTTACGGTCAGGACGGCGTGGCGGGGCTGCTGCGGCCCCCCGTTTCGCGGGCAAGCGGAGGGGCGCCCAGTCGCGCGACCAGGTGCGACGAATCCGACTTCCGCGCACCTCGCCTCGCGCATCCCCGCGTCCGCAGCACTCCGGCGCGGCGCGGACGCACGTCACCGCCCCCGCACCCCAGGCCATGGAGGACAGGAAATGACTCGGTTCGGAATCATCGGCGGCGGGCTCATGGGGCACGGGATCGCCGTTGCCCTGGCTCAGGCAGGGCACCGTGTCGCGGTGTACGACGCGGACCCCGCGACCCTGGCCTCACTCGACGAGCGTGTCGTGGAGGCACTCGGACGGTGCGGTACGCCGCCGGGTGATGTCGGGCTGGTGACCGCGCGTATCACGGGAGCGAAGTCCCTGCCGGACCTGGTGCCGCGCCTGGAAGTGGTGATCGAAGCCGTCCCGGAGCGCCTCGACGTCAAGCAGCGGGTCCTGGAGGCGCTGGAGGCGAAGATCCCGGCCGATGTGCCGGTGTGGTCGAACACGTCGGTGCTTTCGCTCACCGACGTGGCCAAGGGCATGCGGCACCCGCGGCGGCTGGTGGGAGTGCACTGGTGGAACCCGCCCTATGTCATTCCGCTGGTGGAGGTCGCCCCGGGTGCGGAAACGGACCGCCGGTTCGTGCGGGAGGCGTGCGATCTGCTGGACGGGATGGGCAAGAGGACCGTTCGTCTGCACCGCGACGTCCCGGGGTTCATCGGCAACCGCCTCCAGTTCGCGCTGATACGGGAGGCACTGCATCTGCTGGAGCAGGAGGTGTGTGACCCGGTGACGATCGACACGGTGATGCGGGCGAGTCTGGGCCTGCGCTGGTCGGCCGTGGGCCCCATGGAGAACGCGGATTTCATCGGGCTGGATCTGACGAGGGACATTCTGGAGAGCCTGGCGCCGACCTTGTCGGGCGCGGTCGCCTTTCCCGTACTCGACAAGTACCTCGACGCCGGGCACCTGGGCCGCGCTTCCGGTGGCGGGCTGCTGACCTGGCCGGCCGGGCGGGAGGTGGAGGTGGGGCAGCGCCTGCACAACGGTATCCGCCGTAACCTCGTCGAACCGTAGGCCCGCGCCGTCCGCAGCAGGCGCGTGGGAAGTCGGCGGGCACGGGGGAGCAGGGAGCTCCCGCTCCCTTGCTCCCTTGCGCTGTCTGTGCCGCGGCCACCAAGCGGCGCCATACTTGCCGGGCGCCAAGAGCACGGCTCGACGGAGGACCGATGGCACCCACGTACGGCATGTCGTTCCTGCAACTGCTGCTCCATGACACCGACATCGGCACCTTCGAGGAGGTACTGGCGCGGGCCCGTGCCGCGGGCGAACCCGCCGAGCGGCTCGACCTGCTCATGGAGGAGCGGGACATCGCGCTGCGTCTGCGGGAGAGGCTGCTGCGCCACCGCCGTAACGAGGCCGAGCTCCAACTCCTCAACGACACCGCGAACGACCTGGCCTCTCTGCGGGATCTGGACTCCATTCTCCAGGCGATAGCCGACCGGGCACGGCGGTTGCTGGACTGCGACCTCGCCTACATCAGCCTCAGCGACCGGGGCCGCGGCGACAGTTACATCAAGGCGACCAGCGGCAACATCTCCGGTCTGCTGCGTGAACTGCGGCTGCCCGTCGGGTCAGGCGTGGGAGGGATCGTCGCGCGGACCGGCGAGCCCTACGCCGTCACCAGCTACGTCGCCGACGACTCCTTCACCCATACTCCCGAGATCGACAAGACCGTCGCCGCTGAGCGGATCGAGTCGCTGCTGGGGGTGCCGGTCAAGCTCAATCAGGAGGTGATCGGCGTCCTGCTGGCCGCACACCGCAGCCAGCGGGAGTTCAGCGGCCGGGACATCAGCGTGCTGTTGATGCTCGGCTCGCACGCGGCCGTGGCCATCGAGAACAGCCGTCTGCTCAGTGCCGCCCAGCAGGCCGTCGCGGAGCTGCGGGTCGCCAACGACACGATCAGCTCCCACATGGCGGACTTGGAACGCACGGCGGAGGTCCATGAACGCCTCACACGCCTGGTCATCCAGGGCAAGGGCGTGGACGAAGTCGTCCAGGCGACAGCGGCCGCGGTCGACGGCACGGTGATCGTCCTCGACGAGGAGGGCACCATCGTGGCCCAGTCCCGCACCCAGGACACGGTCGCGGCCGACGAACTGGGCCGCCTCAGCGCGGACGCCTGGCAGGCCGGACACACCGTGATCCGTACGACGCGGTGCGCCGTCCCCCTGATCACCGAGTCCGAGCCGCTCGGCACAATCGTGTTGAGCGCAGCCGCACAGGTCGACACCACCGACCGGCGCATCCTGGAAAGAGCCGCGCTGGTGGCCTCGCTCGTACTCGTCACCCGCAGACGCATGGCGGAGGCCGAGGCACGCGTACGCGGAGAGCTCCTCGGTGACCTGTTGGCCGCGCACAGCAAGGACCATGACCTCCTGCGGCACCGGGCGGCCCTGCTCGGCGTCGATCTCGCCGCCTGCCGCACCGTCGTGGTGGCGCGCTTCCAGGACGAACGACGCGAGCGCGTCCAGGCCGCCGCGGCGGCCATCGCTCGGCGCTCCCACGGCCTGGCAACCTTCCGGGGCAACACCGTCATCCTGCTCCTGCCGGGAGATGACCTCCGGGCGGTGGCGCGGCGCGCCGTAGACGAACTCGCGCGGACCTCACCGCACCCCGTCACCGCCGGGACCGCACAAGCCGTGGACATCACCCGTGTTGCCGCGGCCTTCCACGAGGCGGACAACTGCCTGCACGCCCTGATCGCCCTGGGCAGGGCGGGAGACGTCGCCGACACCCGCGGACTCGGATTCGTCGGAGCACTCTTCAGCGGCGAGCCCGCCACCGCCTCCTTCATCGAATCGGTCATCGGCCCGGTCATCGCGTACGACCGCACGCACCACTCCGACCTGGTCCACACCCTCGACACGTACTGCCGCACCGGCCAGCACGCCCGCAACACCGCGCACCTGTTGCATCTGCACGTCAACACCGTCACCCAGCGCCTCGGCCGGTTGAGCCGGCTTCTGGGCACCACCTGGCGGGACCCCGAACGGCTCCTGGAGATCCAGGTGGCCCTGCGGTTGCTGAAAGTCAGCAAACCCTAGAACAGCCCGCGTCCGTCTGCCCGGGCTGCCCGGGGGCTGGGGCTGCCCGGCAACCTGGTGCGCGGCGCAAAAACCATGTGCGAACCGGTATGGCTGCGACGAGGACATCTACGCGGGATCAATGTCCGCCTCCCACATAACGGTTGACGGGCCGAGGGCCCCACTGTGGAGCACGACCGACGCATCACGTCGCTCCCCCTCCCGAAAGCGGTGCTGCCCATGCCGTCCCCAGCCCCGACCGCGGCCCGGCCCCCGGCCCCCAGAGACCTGAAGAGGATCGTGGTCGCGAGCCTCATCGGCACCACCATCGAGTGGTACGACTTCTTCCTCTACGGCGCCGCCGCCGCACTCGTGTTCAACAAACTCTTCTTCCCCGGCTCCGACCCTCTGGTCGGCACGCTCCTCTCCTTCCTGACATACGCCGTCGGCTTCGCCGCCCGCCCCGTCGGCGCGATCGTCTTCGGGCACTTCGGCGACCGGCTGGGACGCAAGAAACTCCTGGTGTACAGCCTGCTGATGATGGGCGGCGCGACCTTCCTGATCGGTCTGCTCCCCACCCACGCCACCGTCGGCTCCGCAGCCCCGCTCCTGCTCACCGCGCTGCGCCTGGTCCAGGGTTTCGCCCTGGGCGGTGAGTGGGGCGGCGCGGTGCTTTTGGTCGCGGAGCACGGAGACGCCAAACGGCGCGGCTTCTGGGCCTCGTGGCCGCAGACGGGCGCGCCCGCCGGGCAGTTGCTGGCCACCGGCGTCCTCGCCACCCTGACGGCGACCCTGTCGGACGCGGCGTTCGACTCCTGGGGCTGGCGGGTGCCGTTCCTGCTCTCCGGAGCGCTGGTCCTCATCGGACTGTGGATCCGGCTCTCCGTCGACGAATCACCCGTGTTCAAGGCCGCTCTCGCGGCCGCCGAACACCGCAGGAGTCAGCACGGCGCCGACGACCGGCCGCCCGTACTCGCCGTCCTGCGCGACCACTGGCGCGATGTCCTCATCGCCATGGGCACCCGCATGGCGGAGAACATCTCGTACTACGTCGTCACCGCGTTCATCCTCGTATACGCGACCGAACACGCCGACACGAGCAAGCAGACCGCGCTCAACGCCGTCCTGATCGCCTCCGCCGTCCACTTCGTCACGATCCCCTTGTGGGGCGCCCTCTCCGACAGGATCGGACGCCGACCGGTCTACCTCGTCGGAGCCCTCGGTATGGGCCTTTGGATCTATCCGTTCTTCGCTCTCGTCGACCGGCAGTCCTTCCCGGCGATGATCACAGCCGTCACCGTGGCCCTCTTCCTCCACGGCGCGATGTACGCCCCGCAGGCGGCGTTCTTCTCCGAAATGTTCGCCACCCGGATGCGCTACTCCGGGGCATCGATCGGCGCCCAGTTCTCCTCCGTGGCCGCCGGCGCCCCGGCCCCGCTCATCGCCACCGCCCTGCTCGCCAAGTACGACAGCGCCACGCCGATCGTCCTCTACGTGATGGCCGCCGTCGTGCTCACCGTGACCGCCCTCGCGTGCGCCACCGAGACCCGCCACCGGGACCTGGCGGCGACGGATGGGTACGAGAGCGATCCGGCATCGGCGGATGACCAGCCGGTGCGCACCTCATGAAGAGCGGAGACGGTCTGCCTTGGTCACCGTCTATGCCTGCGACGGGGGCACCTGTGCACGGGACTTGAGCCACTCGCGTGCGAGGAGTCCGTAAACGACATCGTCGTCGCGTGACCCATTGGGAAAGATCACCGCTTCGCGCAGCAAGCCTTCCTCGGTGAACCCCAGGCGGCGGGCCACGCTGCGACTGCGCGCGTTGTCGGTGCCGGTCCGCAGTTCGACACGGTC
This sequence comes from Streptomyces sp. NPDC026377, assembly GCF_055567715.1. Classification (NCBI taxonomy): domain Bacteria; kingdom Bacillati; phylum Actinomycetota; class Actinomycetes; order Kitasatosporales; family Streptomycetaceae; genus Streptomyces; species Streptomyces sp. NPDC026377. The sequence continues at coordinate 142,193 of NZ_JBVHPV010000008.1, read as the reverse complement.
CAGGCCGATGGGGCCGAACGCCTGGTCCAGGACCGCCGTGACGGCTCTGGTGACCAGCCCTCGGCCTTCGAACGCGGGGTCGATCCAATAGCCGACCTCGCCGACCTTCATGGCCATGTCGTACTGCAAACCGACCGCCCCGACCAGCTGCCAGTCCCGGCCCGCCCGCACGGCGATATCGAGGGGCAACTGCCTGCCCTCAAGCCATGCGCGGCCTTGGAGCTCCAGACGTGATCGGGTCTCGTCGAGCGTTGAGGGTTGCTCGGCATCGAAGTCCGGGTCCCACTGTGCGAGGCGCTCGTAGTTGGCCATCAGCAGGGCTTGGTGAGCCTCCGCGATCGCGACCGTACGCGGTATCAGCGCCGCGTCGTCGCCGAGCGGACAGGTGAACATGGCAGGGATGACCGTCGACACTCGTTCTCCCGGGCTGGTAGCGGTGACGCACCAGCCTCGGTGGCCGACCGCGGGGCGGTCAACTGGTTTACGGAGCGAGAGGTGTTATCCCTCTTTTTCCACGTGAGTCCAGAACCGCGCACCGGAACGCGGCTGTTCACCGTGAAGTTCATGGTGTGGCCCCCGCACCCCCTGGCGACTGCACGCCCGCCTCCGCCGTACCGTCAATGCCCGGTCCGGTGGGTGGTGGGCCGTGGAGTGGGTGGTGCGAGGTCGTCGCTGAGATCCACGCCAACGACGACGCGGTGCTGGACGTACTGAGAGAGCCGCTGCTGCGGACCCGGCGGGGATCGCAGTGGGCCGAGGACGAGCTGGCCGGTGGTGCGCTCCCGGCGGGGGAGTGGTGGGTCGTCGACCCCGCCGAGGGCAACATCAACCACGTCCACGGCATGGAGGACTGGTCCGTGACCGCCACCCTGGTCCGCGACAACCAGCCGGTGCTCACCGTCGTCCACCTGCCGCTGACCGGCGACACCTACACCCTGTCGCCGGTGGTGGTGCCCGCCTCACCACCGCCCGCACCGCGGACGTCGTGATCAACGCGACCCCCGGCCGCACCTCCCTGGACCGCTTGGCCGACCTGCGCACCGAGCTCTCCGGAAAAGTCCTCATCGATGTCTCCAACGCCACCCATGACGCCGATGACGGGCTGCCCGGTGACCTGTGCTGTCCCGGCAGCAGCCTCGCCGAGCAACTCCGGGCCCCCCCGACACGCAGGTGGTCAAGACGCTCAACACCATGCTGTTCATGGTCATGACCGCTCCCGGAATTTTGAGCACCCCACCGACCGTCTATCTCTCGGGCGATGACGAGAACGCCAAGAAGACTGTCACCGGCCTGCTCGGCGACCTGGGCCGGCAGCCCGCATGGATCGAGGACCTGGGTTGCATCACCACAGCCCGCGCCACGGAGACCATGATCCTCGTGGTCCCCCCTATCCTGCGCCGACCTGGATTCGAACCCTTCGCCGTCTCCCTCGCCCGCTGACCCGTCAAGGCCGATTTACGCCGCAGCCGGTCCCGCTCCGACACCCGCTCATTCGGCACCACCGGTTCCGTGGGTGCCCCACACGGTGCTCAGCCAGCGTGCCGAAAAGTGGGTTTCATTGTCTGGATTCTGGGTACATCGCTCTGCCTGAGCGCCCGCAGCATGGGCCGGGGGCGGGAGGCGGGGGCCGGGTGCGAGGATGTCCTATATGGACATTCGTGCGAGGAACAATGTGACGGTAGCCGGGCGAGCGGGCGGGCCTGTGCTGATGCTGGCGCACGGATTCGGCTGTGATCAGAACATGTGGCGTCTGGTGGTGCCGACGCTGGCGGAGAAATATCAGCTGGTGCTGTTCGACTACGTCGGATCGGGCGGCTCCGACACGGCCTCCTGGAGTGAGGAACGTTACGGTTCCCTGCACGGCTACGCCCGGGACGTGGTCGAGATATGCGATGAGCTGGATCTGCGGGACGTGGTCTTCGTCGGCCATTCGGTCAGCGCCATGGTGGGAGTGCTCGCCGCCGCGGCTGCCCCGCAGCGGTTCTCCTCCCTCGTCATGGTCGGCCCCTCGCCCTGCTACATCGACGACGACACCTACCGGGGCGGCTTCAGCGCCGACGACATCGAGGAGCTTCTGGAGTCGCTGGAGTCCAACTATCTGGGGTGGTCGGCAGCCATGGCCCCGGTCATCATGGGCAACCCGGAGCGACCCGAACTGGGCGAGGAGCTCACCAACAGCTTCTGCGCCACGGACCCCGACATCGCCCGTGTCTTCGCGCGCACCACTTTTCTCTCCGACAGTCGCGAGGACCTCAAGACGGTGAAGGTGCCGACCCTGGTTCTGGAGTGCAGCCAGGACGTCATCGCACCGCCCGAGGTCGGCGCCTTCGTCCACGCCACGATCCCCGGCAGCCGGCTGGTCACCCTGGACGCGACCGGTCACTGCCCGCAGCTCAGCGCCCCCGAGGCCACCGCTGATGCGATCATCGCGTTCTTGCGGGCTCAACAGTGATGAGCTGCACGGCGCACGGTCCCGAGCAGCCCGACCATCCCGAGCGGTCCGGACGGGACACCGCAGCCACCGACGCGGCCTTCACCGCCCTGCTGGAGGACAGCGTCGAGGAACTGTACGAATCCGCGCCCTGCGGGTACCTGTCCACGCTCATGGACGGCACCATCGCCAAAGTCAACGACACCCTCCTTGGCTGGCTCGGTCTGACCCGCCGGGACGTCGTGGGCCGCAAGCGCTTCGCGGACCTGCTCACCGTCGGCGGCAAGCTCTACCACGAGACCCATTTCATGCCCCTGCTGCGTATGCAGGGAAAGATCAGCGAGATCGCGCTGGAGCTCAAGGCATCCGACGGCAGCCGTCTTCCGGTCCTGGTCACCTCCCTGATGAAGACCACCGAAGGCGGCGAACCGGTACTCATCCGCACCACCGTCTTCGACGCCCGTGAGCGCCGCGCCTACGAGATGGAGCTGCTGCGCCGCCGCCGAGCGGCCGAGGAAGCACAGCAGCAGGCGGAAGCCGACCGGCAGCGGCTCCAGGAGGCGCTCGCCGTGCTCCAGCAGAGCCTGCTGCCCGCCGCTCTGCCCCCAGTGCCGGGCATGGAGGCCGCCTCGTACTACCACACCGCCTCCCCGGACCGGCTCGGCGGCGACTTCTACGACCTGTTCCCCCTCGACGGCCGGCGCTGGGCGTTCTTCCTCGGCGACGTCTGCGGCAAGGGCCCGCAAGCCGCCGCAGTGACCTCCCTGACCCGCTACACCCTGCGGGCCGCGGCCCTCCACGACCCCGAGCCCGCCGCCGCGCTGGCCACACTCAACACCGTGCTCAACGAGCGGTACAACGGCGGCGACCCGCGCTACTGCACCGCCATCTTCGGCGTCCTGGAACCCAAGGGCGACAGCGTCGACGTCCAGCTGGCCTCCGGCGGCCACCCACCAGCCCTCCTGCGGCGCGCGGACGGCGGGACCGAGTACCTGCACACCCCCGGCGGGCTTCTCGTCGGTATCCTGCCCGACCCGCACTTCACCACCGCCCGCACCACCCTGCACCCCGGCGACTCCCTCCTGCTGTACACCGACGGCCTCACCGAAGCCCGTATCGGTCCGGACCGCCGGCTGTACGGCGACACCGCCCTGCGCGACTTCGCCGAAGGCCTGGCCGCCACCGGAACCAATGAGCTGGTCGCGGCCCTCGCCGAGCTGCTCAAGAGCTTCGGCGACGGCCTCGACGACGACACCGCCCTGCTCGCCCTCGGAGTTCCCGCCACCATGTCCCTCCCCGCGACCGAAGACCTGACATGAGCCCGGTGACCATCACCCCCCAAGACGCCCGTACCGGACCCGTACTGCACATCGCGGGCGACCTCGACTACGGCAGCGCCCACCACCTGCGCCAGGCAGTCGAACGACTCCAGCTGGATCCGGACCAGGTACTGGTCCTGGACCTGTCACGCCTTGAGTTCTGCGACTCCAGCGGCATCACCGCGCTCATAGCCGCCCGCAATCACGCGGCCGCCGCGAAGGCGGACATCGCGCTGGCCGCGGTCCCTGTCAACACCGCACGTATTCTCGGCATCGTCGGTCTCGACCAGGTGCTGCGCCTCTACCCCGACGTGCAGACGGCCACCAGCCGCCTCGACGCGGGCCGTTGACCGGTACCCGCCGGTGAGCGGGCCTTCTGGAGGCGCGCTGATTCGTTGTGCCGTGGGGCCGGCCGGGCCTCACGGCATGCGCTCGGGCACCTTCCAGGTGGTACGAGGGGGAGGAGCCGGGCGTATGGGGCACAACGCGGGGTACATGCACAGTGCACCGGCCCCGCGGAGACAGCAGTCGGGAACCTGCGCCTCCAGCTCTGCGGGGCCGGCGCACCCTCGACGGCCCCCGGCCGGAGCGGCGCCGCGCCCCTGCTGAAGGCCCTCCACCTCCCGTACCCGCCGGGATCCTGCCGGCTCACACCCCGGATGCCGCATCCTCCTGGCTCGCCGTCCTGCGGGGGCTCTGCTTGTCCAGTGCGAACACCGTGCCGGTCTGGGCGTACATGTCGCACTGGTTGGCGAACGTCTTTCGGTACTGCACCGGGCGCCCGTTCCATCGACCACGTGCCTGAGCCGTGATGCGGGTGTAGTCCAGGTCGCACGGGATGTCCTGCTGGGGGAGGGGACGGAGGTCACGGATGCGGCCGTCGGCGGCGGTGAGCTGCGCGCACGCTTCAGCCGCCCGGGGATGGTGCTGCTGTGAGGCGGGAGGGCATTGGAGCAGCACGCCCCGGGTGCTGGAGGTGTGGTCGTCACCGGCGGTGGTGGTCAGTTGTAGCCAGTTACCGGGAGGGTCGGCTTGCGCGGGGAGGGGAGACAGCGCGGTAGCGAGTGTGAGGGCGGCCAGGGCGAGAGGCAGCCGGTGCGCGGTCTTCGCGGCAGGAATGCAATGTGTCATGTCTTCGGCGTCGGCAGGAAGCCGCCGGCCCATGAGCCCGCTCATCCGAACGTGCCGCCGACCGCGCAGGCGAGCGATCCGGCGGCGGCCGCCCGCCAGCATGCGACGGGTGTCCGGCTCCGAGGGAATCCGCTAATCACCCTCAGCTCTGCATGGGAGGGAACCGCCTATGAATAGAGATGAAGACAGAAAATGACGTCCACGGGAAAATGGTTGCGACAGGGCGCGGGATCGTAGCCCGTTGAAGCCCCAGGTGCGGGTGTGTGGCGGTCACACACACCCCGGCCAGTCCTTGAGGATCAGAAACGTACAAGCGGGCCGTAGAGATCCTTGATGCAGCTATTGGAGAAGGTTCGAGCCTCATCGATCCGCTGTCCCCGCCATACGCCTTGCAATGTGACGGTGACCGGACGGTAGATGAAGGTGCAGGCCCGCCCAGAAGCGGGCGTGAGAGCGCTGAGACCGCCCTGTGACGACTGCAGCGCGTCGCACGCCGCCGCCGGTGCGGGGTGTGTTCCCGCAGGGGCGTAGGCGCAGGTGAGAGTGACAGCACGTTCGGGCACTGCCGTCTCCACCGACTCACCCTGGCCGACGGTCAGTACCAGGGCCGACGGCGCATACCGTGGGAAGGCAGTCTCGGGGGCGGCGGCTGCGGGAGTCGGCCCCCATGCGAGGGCGGCGGCGACGACCGAGGCCGCCACGAGGACTTGGGCAGTTGCGCCCTTTCCGGTAATCAAGGTTCCTCCTTTGGTCCATGGAGCGGGCGTCGGACTGTGCACGCTGAGTGCCGCAGAAGAGAAGACCGTCCGCGCCTGGCACAGTTGCCCGTCCATCATTTTTCTTGCAATCACCCGTCCTCATAGTGTGAAGAACGCCGCGGGAGAAAGGCAGTATGGAACTCGCCAAGGGTGGGAGACGATACCGCTGCAGCGGTATTCCGCAGATCCTTCGGGGTCAGATTTCGCCAACAAAGTCCGGCTGTTCACGTTGGCAGCCCCTGTCAGCGACCCATGAGGGCGTCGTTTCCGAGGGCGTCGCGCAGGTCCTGCAACCCGGTGACGAGGGCCAGACCGGTCTGGTTGACGGGGGAGAGGCGGTCGATGATGGCGCGGCTGCGGACGGTGTCCTCCGCATTGATGCGCTCCATGATCTGGGCCAAGGTCGACTTCAGCCGGGTCTGGTGTTGCAGATGGTGGTGGTCGACCGCGTCGATCAGGAGCCGGCCCTGGCTCTGGGTGACGCTGTCGAATGCGCTCCGGGCCTGTTTCACCTGTTCGTCGATCATGTCCTTGCGCTCCTGGCGCGCTCGTTGGATCTTGGACTCGCGGTCCTTGAGGACATCGGTGACTTTGGCGATGGCGATGGCGGTGAGGACGGCGGCTCCCGCCGGGACGGCGATGGTCGCGAGACTGAGGCTGGTGGTGAGCCACACGGCGCCGGCGGCGATGGGGCTGGCGACCCCGAGGGTGTTCGCCGCGGCCTGCACTACCCCGTAGGCCGTCAGGGGTTGGCGGCCGTCGGTGCGCATGGGGAAGTGACTCGTGTCCAGTGGTTCGGGAGAGACCAGTTGGGCCCCGGTGTCCACGCCGAGATCCGCCCGGATCAACTGCCGGGCGGTTGCGTCGAGCGCCTGCAGTTCGCCGGCCCACAAGGTGGCCGGACCCGTGGGTGACGTCATCCACTGGCTGAACAACTGGACCTGCAACACTTCGACCTCGTTGGCGTGCTCCGCGCTCAGGCTGCCGCGGTCGATCAAGGGGTCGAGTTGCTGGTGCAGTTCGTCGGCCAAACCGTTGAACGGCGCCCGCGCCGTGCGGATCCTGCGTTGCAGCTCGCGCCCGAGTTCGGTGCGGATACGGTCCAAGGAGCGCTCCGCGCCCCTGATGCGGTGGCGCAGGCTCTCCTGTTGGGCCTCCAGGTCCTCCACGGCCAGCTGGTGGGTGTCGAGCATGTCGGCGAGCTGGCGCTGGCGGCGGCGCACCAGCCAGCGCGCCTCGTCGGCGACCTGGCGCAGGTGCGCGTGTCCGGCGCCGGACTCCATCAGGCTGCGCAGGTGATCGCGCAGGGTTTCCATGCCGCTGAGCCGTGCGAGGGTGCCACCGTCGTCGCCCTGGGCGTTCTTGAACTCGGCCTCGGCTTCCCAGGCGGCTGAGACGGGCAGGAACCCCTCCCCGATGAACTGTCCGCCCGGGGCGCCGAAATGTGTACGGAGGTAGGCGTTGTTCGTGGTCAGCACGCTCTTCCAGGCTGCCTGACCCTGCTCGCGCTGGGTCGCCAGGTCGATTCCCGTCAGGACCCACAACACCTTTTTGTTCGCATTGCTCTGCATGTGGTGGGCGTACAGGTCCCGGATGAGCTGCAACTCGTTCGCGGTGAGGGCTGAGGTCGCGTGACTCACGTAGATGAAGCAGTCGGCTTTGGCCCACGCTTCTCGCATGATGATCTCGTGTTCTTCGATCGGTGACTCCGAGCCCGGCAGGTCGAAGAGCTTGACCGGCAGGCGGGCATGGGAGATGAGTACCTCGATCGACTCCACGCGGCGGTTGATGTGCTCCCGGCGCCGGTTGGTGACATCGCCGTCCACCGCCCCGTACGCGCTGACCACCGCGGGCGGCAGGTCCGTACCGATGTCTTCCGTCGTGCCACCGGTGAACCGCACACGCAGCAGTGCCCGGCCCGGGACGTGGTCGTGGTCGTGGTCGTGGGAATCGTCTGCCACCGGGATGACGGTGCAGGGGCATGCTGTGGTCGGGCGTGCGGAGGAGGGAAGGACGCCCAGGAACTCCGCCGAGGGCATACCGTCCTCGTCGGTGATCGGGATGTACTCCAGGCCGCCCTGCAAGCCGCTGATCAGGAAGCTCTTTCCCGAGGACTGCCGCCCGAGCAGGGCCACGTTGAGCATGGACGACAGAACGCGCGTACGGAGGGCTTCCAGCCGTGCGGCATCGTCGGTCAGTCCGGCGGCATCGGCGAGGAGATCGCGCACCCCTTCCTCGTCGGACAACCAGCGCTCGCAACGGCTCAACAGGTGCTTCAGTTCGTCCCGGGCTTCCTCGACGGGCATCATGCTGCACTTCTACCGCAGGACGCCGCCGCGCATCTGCGAAACCAGTCAATGCAGCACTATCCGGCCGGGGTGGCGATACGGATCTGACGGTCGTGGGCTCTCTGAACGACGGCGACGGCGACGGGACGGCACGGGTCTCGGGCGGATGGTCGTGCGCTGCTCGACCTCCGGCGGCGAGGCTCGGGAGCGGGCGTGACGTCCACCTCGTGGGTGTTCACTCCCGAGGTGTGGCAACGACTGACACGCGTCTGTCTGGGCAGGACCACACACATGCTGCAAGTTTGCCTGAACGGTGCCAGAGTCCGTGCCGAATGCGCTCATCTTCCCGTGACCCCGAGGGAGCTGGCGTCGGCGGCCCAAGCGGCCGTGGCCGCCGGTGCGCAGGACATCCACCTCCATCCCAAGAACCGCGACGGCGAGGACACGTTGGACCCTGCCACCGTCACCGCGGTCCTCACGGCCGTGCGAGCTGCCGTTCCCGGGATCCCCGTCGGCGTCACCACAGGAGCATGGACCGCACCGGACCCCGCGGAGCGGGCCTCACAAGTGCGATCCTGGACCGTGCTCCCGGACCACGCCTCCGTGAACTGGCACGAGGAGGGGGCCGCCACGGTCGCCACCGCCCTGCTGGAGCGCGGCATCGGTATCGAAGCGGGTATCTACTCGGGGACGCAAGCAGCACAGCGCTTCCTCAGCTGGCCAGACTCCCACCGTGCCCTGCGCATCCTGGCCGAGATCACAGACACCAGTCCGCGAACGGCGGTCGGCGCGGCAGGTGAACTTCTCGAAGAACTCAGCTCCGCCACAAAGGCACCGCTCCTTCTGCACGGCGAAGACCATGCCGCCTGGGCCGTTTTGCAGCTCGCCGCGTCCCTGCAGTTGGACACACGGATCGGTCTGGAGGACGTACTGCACCTACCGGACGGTACGACCGCCGCAACCAACGCCGACCTGGTTCACGCCGCACGCAGCATCCTTCGGTAGGTGTTCCTGGCCTTGACCGGCGCCTCCGGCGCCGCGCCACTGTGGCGGCGCAGGGTGCCCAAGGTGACCTGGGGGCGACGGGGGACGGATCCACCTGGAAACGGATCGACAGACTCTCCGTGGTACGCGGTACCGTGCACCGATGGCAGCCATCAAAAAGTTCCAAGTCACCTTTGACTGCGCAGAGCCTGAGCGTCTCGCTCGTTTCTGGTGTGAGGTGTTGGGGTACGTCGTACCGCCGCCACCGGCAGGGTTTGCCACGTGGGAGGACTTCAAGCGTTCGCAGCCGCCTGAGGAGCGGGATTCGTGGTTTGCCTGCATTGACCCCTCGGGAGAGGGCCCTCGGTTGTACTTCCAGCGAGTCCCCGAAGGCAAGGCAGCCAAGAACCGGGTGCATCTGGATGTGCGGGTCGGTACGGGACTCGTGGGTGAAGAGCGCCTTGCCGCACTTGAGGCCGAATGTGCACGACTGGTGCCACTTGGCGCGGTACATGTGCAAACGCTGTACGACGGCACCGACTCGTGCATCCCGATGCTGGACATCGAAGGCAACGAGTTCTGTATCGACTGACCGTGCGCTCATGTGCGGCGCGCTGCGAGCACCTGGTCGGTTCGTACACGATCAGCCGTGCGGATGCCATGCGCCAGCTGCTGTTCTCCCCACCGCCGCCACGGGCGGCCGACCGGCTCGTCCCAGGCTGGGTGTTGGGTTCCCCGGTGGGGTCAGGGTGATTCGGCGGGGACGGGCGAAAGCCGGTAGGCGTCCCCCTCGGTTATGACGCGGCCGGCGGTGGGGGGTGCGAAGTGAGTACCGAGCAGAAGGGTGTTGGTGTCCGCCAGGGAGTCGAGCAGTTTGCGGCGCGAGGTCTCCGACTGGGCCGGATCGATGTCGACGCAAGCACTGATCGTGGGCTGGGCGAGCTGGACCGGGTGGTGGATGCAATCGCCGGTGATGAGTGCCGTCTCGCCCCCGCTGGTCAGTTCGACGGCGATGTGACCGGGGGTGTGGCCGGGCGTGGGGATCAGGCGTAGGCCCGGCACGATCTCGACGCCCCCTCCCGGAGCGTCGACGAGGTCGAGCAGTCCGGCTTCCTCGACCGGGAACACGGAGTCACGGAACATCTGCTGACGCGGCTCCTCCATGTCGTACGTGGCCCAGAACTCCCGCTCTATGCGGGAGGTGAGGTAACGGGCGTTGGAGAAGGTGGGCACCCACTTGCCGTTCGCCTCCCGGGTGTTCCAGCCCACGTGGTCGGCGTGCAGGTGTGTGAGGATCACCAGGTCGACCGAGTCCGGAGAGTAACCGGCGGTGGCAAGGCATGTGAGGAAGTCCGTCCGCAGGTCGTGCCAGGCGGGGTTGGCGCGTTCCTTGCCGTTGCCGATACCGGTGTCGACCAGGACGCGCAGCCCGCCCACGGCGAACGCGAAGCTGTGGCTGTCGAGGTGCAGGGTGCCGTCGTGGTCGGCGAAGCCGGGGCGCAGCCAGTCGTGTGGAGAGATCACGTCCGGGGTGGCGCCGGGCAACAGCCAGGGTCCGGTGGCCGCCGGCAGCGGGGTCTCGTCGATGCGGTGGACGGTGATGTCGCCCACGGTCCAAGAGGGAGCGGCGGGGGAGGGCGGGGTTTGCATGGTCTCTTCTCTCCTTCACGCTAAACGCAACTCATTTGCTTTAGGTGACTGTAGGTTCTACCGTCACCTAAAGCAAACCCTTAGCTTTTGCTGTGTTGCGGGCTTCCCGTCACCCCGACCGATCAGGAGGCAGATCCGTTGTCCGCCGATGAACTCACTCCGCCGCAGGCGGCTCACTGGGCCGCTCGCACCGGATTCCCGTTGCCCGCCGACCGCCACGACGTGGTCGCGGCCACCGTCAACCACATCCATTCCGTCGTCGCGGTCCTGCGAGAGCTCGACTTCGGCGAGACCCCGCCCGCCTTCGCCTACCGCGCGGGAGAGGAGAAGTGCTGTGCAGCCGTTCGAACTGTCGCTGACCGCAGCCGCTGACGCGATCCGGGCACGGCAACTGTCCCCCGTCGAACTGGTGGACTCTGTCCTGGACCGCATCGAGATGGTGGAACCGCACCTCCATGCCTACGCCACCGTCACCGCTGAGCGGGCCCGGCGAGAAGCGCGCGCTGCCGCGAAGGATGCCGCGGCCGGTCGCCTCCGGAGTCCACTGCACGGCATCCCCATGGGGCTGAAGGACTTGATTGACGTGGCCGGTGTGGCAACGTCAGCCAGCTCCAGGGTTCGCGCGGGCCACCGCGCGGAGGCCGACAGCACCGTCGCCGCACGCCTGTCGTCAGCCGGTGCGGTGATGTTGGGCAAGGCCCACACCCATGAGTTCGCGTACGGTCTGATCACCCCGCAGACCAACAACGCCTGGAATCGCGACCGGGTCGCGGGCGGCTCCAGCGGCGGTTCCGCCGTAGCCGTCGCCGCGGGCGCCGCGACCTTCAGTGTGGGCACCGATACCGGCGGATCCATCCGCGTACCTGCCGCGCTCAATGGGGCCGTCGGCCTCAAGCCGACCTACGGCCTCGTCCCCCGCACGGGCATCACGCCGTTGTCCTGGTCGCTGGACCACGTCGGCCCGATCACCCGGACCGTGGCGGACGCGGCCCTGGTCCTGCCCGTCCTCGCCGGTCACGACCCCCGCGATCCCGCCTCGCTGGTCGCGCCCCAGGCGGACTACCTGCCGGGTGCGGGTGCGGGTGCGGGTGCGGGTGCGGACCTGGCCGGGCTGTGCGTCGGCGTGCCGCGCAACTACTACTTCGACCACGTCGACGCAGAGGTGGAAGCCGCCGTGCGGCGTGCCATCGAACAGTTGCAGACCCTCGGCGCGCGGCTCATCGAGGTGGAGATTCCGATGACGCGCTACATCCAGCCCACCCAGTGGGGCCTGATGGTGCCGGAGGCCACCGCCTACCACGAGCGGACCCTGCGTACGGTTCCCGAGCTCTACCAGGCGGACGTGCGCATCCTCCTTGAGGCCGGTCACCTCATGCCCGCCGGAGATTACTTGCGCGCCCAGCGCGCCCGCACCCTCATGCGGCAAGCCTGGGCCCGCCTGCTGGAGGAGGTCGACGTCATCGCGGCCCCCACGGTCCCGGCCACCGCGGCGGCGGCCGGCCAGGAGCTGATCACCTGGCCCGACGGCACAGTCGAGAGCGTCTCCGACGCTTACGTACGCCTCTCGTCCCCGGCCAACATCACCGGCGTACCGTCCCTGTCCATCCCGGTCGGCACCGATGCGGCGGGCATGCCGGTAGGCATGCAACTGCTCGGCCGCCCCTTCGAAGAAAGCGTGCTGCTGAGGGTCGGTCACTCCTACGAGCAGACCCAACCGGCCCGTGAACTGGCGCCGGTGGCCTGGGAAGGAGGGTAGGCCTGGCGAGCGATCCGCCAGCCCCGCCCTCCGGCTGGGGCCGGTCCCGCTCGCGGCCGCATTTTTACGACGGGCCCGGGGGCCCAGCCCTCGCCAACCGCACCGCCGCCGAGGAATGCGACGGCGGCCTCACGTGACGGGAACGGTGTCGGCCACGAGTCGAGCCATCCGCCGATCTCGGCCCGCACATCCGGGTTCGGTCCGCCGAGGCCGGCTTCGACCAGGACGAGCGCGCGCGGGAGGTGGGGGTGTGCGGCGGCCGTGAGCATGGCGGTGCGGCCGCCCAGGGGCTGCCCCACCTGAACGGGAAGGTGCGGGTCGAGCTGTTCGAGGACGGCGACGACATCGGCGACGTACGCGGCACGGCCCACCTCACGCGGGAGGCGCTCGCTGGAGCCGTGGCCGCGCTGGTCGACGGCGACGACCCGGTAGCGGGGGTTCAGGGCCCGGGCGAGGGCGTCCCATTCGCCCGCATGGCCCGGCGAGTCCGTGCAAGAGGGCGACGGGCGGCCCTGAACCGCCCCGGTCGCGGCAGGACAGGCGCACCCGTCGCGTTCCACTGTGCGTTCGGACCAGGTCATCACGCGCCCTCTTTCTCGTTCTGGAAGATACCGCCACCGAGCGAGATGCCTGCTGGGACCTGCGGCCACCCTCTCATCGTCGGTTCACACACCTCACGGTGAGCAACGATGGCCGTACCTGGCCCCGCACCGGTCCCCGCACCCACCCTGACCAGCAAGATCACGATCTACAGCTGAAGCAGCAGACGCAATATGTTTGCTTTAGGCTGGTGTCATGAGTCGCCAGATGGCGCGCCCCGGCGGGCGCAGCGCCCGAGTGCAGGCGTCGGTGCACGCCGCCGTCCGCGAACTCACCGCGGAGGTGGGTCGGGACGCCCTGACCGTACCGATGATCGCCCAGCGCGCGGGCGTAACGCCGTCGACCATCTACCGTCGTTGGGGAGATCTACAGGAACTGATGTCGGACGTGGCGGTCGAGCGTCTGCGCCCCGACACCGCGCCCAGGGACCTCGGCGACCTGGCCTCCGACCTGACCGCCTGGGCCGAGCAGTTCTTCGACGAGATGGCTTCCCCCGCAGGCCGCGCCTACATCCGCGACGCCCTGCTCGGCGACCCGGACGGCAGCAACGCCGGCCGGTGCTCCGCGTACGCCGCCGAGCAGATCGACGTCATCCTCGCCCGCGCAGCCGAACGCGACGAGAACCCACCCGACACCGAAACGGTCATGGACCACGTCGTCGCCCCCCTGATGTACCGCATCCTCTTCCGCCCGGACGGGCTGGATGCCGCCTACGCCCGCCGACTCGTGGCAACCGTCGTGACCCCGTCACTCATGGACCCACCGGGCGTTACCGCGGAGTGGTGTCGTCGGGCTTGAACGGGCTTCCGTGGCCAGGCACGATCAGGTCCGCGACGGTCAGGACGCGGAGCCGGGAGGCGCGCAGCACCTCGCGGTCCGGGGCCACCGGGTCGTCTTCAGGGCCCTGGGAGTGCCACCACAGGTCGCCGGCGAAGGCCACTGTGCCCGCGTCCGTGCCCGCCAGCAGGGTGATGTCCTCGGGGCTGTGCCCCGGCGTACGGATCAGGCGCAGTGAGGGAGTGAGTTCGTAGCCCTCCGCGTCGCGGTTCTTCCACTGGTCATTCAGGTACTCCACCTTGTGGTCGTGGACCCGGGCGTGAGGGAAGAGGCCCACGTTCATGGTGTTGTCCGGGTGGTGGTGGCTGAGCACCACGTCGGTGATGTCCTCGGGGCCGAGCCCCAGCTTTGCGAGGGGGGCGAGGATGTGGTCCCGGCTTGCCACCATGCCCGGGTCGAAGATCACGTGGCGTCCCGCGTCGGCGACGTAGGAGACGGTCGCGGCGACCCCGGGGCCGGTGGAGCCCACATAGCCGGTGGTCAGGACCTGGTACACGGCGCTGCGGCCGAGCGGTGTGTCTGTCATGTCCTCAATCCTTGTGGGTGGGACGGCCATTCAACGAGTGGCAAAGGTGCCCCCTACCGCAGGATTTCTGCCACCCATATGCCAGACTCCGTCCATGCCGCCTTTCACGACCGTCGCCGCGTACGTCCCTCCAGGCGTCGGCATGCTTGCTGTCGGCATCGTCACCGAGGTGTTCGGCCCCCATGGAACGGGCCTGCCAGGGTTCGACTTCGCACTGTGCGCGGACCGGCCGGGGCCGGTGCCCACGGACCACGGCGTACCGCTCTCGATCGCGCACGGGCTCGACCGACTGGCCGACGCCGACCTGCTCATCGCCCTGCCCGGAACCGAATTTCGCACCACACCCGACCGTGCCGTGCTCGACGCGCTGAGGGCCGCACACGGGCGCGGCTCGGTCGTCGCGGCGCACTGCGTCGGGACGTTCGCGCTCGCCGCCGCCGGGCTGCTCAACGGCCGGCGGGCGACCACCCACTGGCGGTTCGCCGAGCTGCTCGCCGGCCGCCACCCGGAGGTCACCGTGGACCCCGACGCGCTCTACATCGATGAGGGGGACATCGTCACGGGCGCGGGAGCGGCCGCCGGGTTTGACCTCTGCCTGCACCTGCTGAGACGGGAGCACGGCGCCGCGCTGGCCAACACCGTCGCCCGGGACGTGGTGTTGCCCTCACACCGCGACGGGGGACAGGCCCAGTACCTCGCCGCGCCCGTCCCCTCGGACGGCCAGGACGAACGGCTCGCGGCGGTCCTCGCCTGGGCCCGCGAGCACCTTGACGCGCCGCAGCCCGTCACGGAACTGGCCCGCCGCGCCATGATGAGCAAACGCACCTTCGCCCGCCGCTTCACCGCCGCGACAGGCACCACCCCGCACGCCTGGCTGCGTCACCTCCGGCTGAGCCGGGCCGAAGAACTCCTGGAAACCACTGACCTCGCCATTGAGGAGATCGCCCGCCAAGTCGGCTACGGCAGTGCGGCCGTACTGCGCGAACAGTTCGTACGACGCCGGGGAGTCCCACCCCAGGTGTACCGGCGCTCCTTCACCAGCCTTTCGTAGCGCACCGGGAAAGCGGGGGGCCTACGGGGCCCCTGCCCGGTAGGAGGCACCGGCCACTCTTCGCAGCATGGTTGGCGCGGCGATCACCACAGGATCGGCCATGTTTCTAGACCGTTGGCCGCCTGCCGTGGCAAGAAGATGTGGTGGCCGATCGTCATCGCCTCGGCTCCCACGGCCGCTGTGGCCCGCTGGGCGACGGCAACTTCCTGCTCGCGGCCGTCGGCTTCACCGCGTACTGCCTGGTGCACGACTTCGCCGCGTTCCTCGCGGTCGCCTGCGCCATCGCGGTCCTGGAGACCTCGGCGGGCGCGCTCCGGGCGTCGCTCACCGGCACGCTGTGGGCGAGGGGGAGCGGGTCGGGGTGAGCGCGCAGATGCGTAACCTGTTCAGCCTGGGCTTCCTCGGCGGCGCCGCGCCGGCCGGAGCCGCCATCGCGCCCGGCACCTCGACCGGGGCGCGCGCACCCCGGCGGGAGCGGCACGTATGCTGCGGTGGGCGGGGTGGGCCCTGGGGGCCCTGCCTGGTCTTCCCGGTGAACGGGGGCATGGCGCGCTCCTGGACAGGGCGGCCCTGCCGGGCGGCGCGCTGGTGCTCGTCCTGGGCGAGCTGTACCAGGCCCCGACGAGTTGGGGCCTGTCCTTCGGGCTCGCCCCGGCGGGTCGGCAGGGGGAGCACCAGGCGGTGTTCTCCCTGGGGCGCGGGCTCCAGCAGTCCGCCGGGCGGTGGCTGATGACCTCCCTGGTCGTCGGCCTCCCGGGCGCTCCGGCGTCCGGGAACACCCGGTAGGGGCGGCGGCGACCGGCTGGCTGGTCCTCGCGGCGTTCTCCGCCCTGCTCGGGCTCGCCGCGCCGCCGTTGGTGCGCGGCCTGGAGAGGGCCCGCGCACGGACGGAACCGGAGTCGCGCCGGTCTGAGCGGACTGGCCGACGCCCCCGGATTACCTGTGTCACACCCGTACGACCGAAACAAGTGAGCGAGCACCATGACCCTCCAGCGACGACACGACCCGGACGAGCGCGGCTTCGCCAGCGACAACTACGCGGGCGCGCACCCCGAAGTCCTTGCGGCGATCGCCCTGGCCAACGGCGGCCACCAGGCCAGCTACGGCGCCGACGTCTACACCGAGCGCCTCCAGGAAGTGATACGCGGCCACTTCGGCCCCACCGCGCACGCATACCCGGTCTTCAACGGCACCGGCGCGAACGTGTTCGCGCTCCAGGCCATGCTCGACCGCTGGGAGGCCGTGGTCTGCGCCGAGTCCGCCCACATCAACGTCGACGAGGGTGGGGCGCCCGAGAAGGTCGCCGGAATCAAGCTCCTGACGGTGCCCACGTGGGACGGCAAGCTCACCCCCGAGCTGATCGACCGTCAGGCATGGGGTTTCGAGGACGAGCACCGGGCCCGGCCCAAGGTCGTCTCTATCGCCCAGTCCACCGAGCTCGGCACCTGCTACACGCCGGACGAGATCCGTGCGATCTGTGACCACGCACACGACCTCGGCATGCTCGTCTACCTGGACGGCGCCCGGCTGGCCAACGCCGCCGCGACCCTCGGCGTATCCCTGCGCGAGATGACCACCGACGCCGGGGTGGACGTCCTCTCGTTCGGCGGCACCAAGAACGGGCTGCTCTTCGGCGAGGCGGTGATCGTGCTCAACGAGGACGCGGTGCGCGGCATGGCCCACCTTCGCAAGACGAGCATGCAGCTCGGCTCCAAGATGCGTTTCATGTCGGTGCAGTTCGAGGCACTGCTCGGCGGCGACCTCTGGCTGCGCTCGGCGGCCCGCTCCAACGCGATGACCCAGCGGCTGTACGAGGCGGTGCGCGAACTGCCGGGCCTGGAGATTGCCCGCCCCGTGCAGGCCAACCAGATCTTCGCCGTGCTCCCGCCGGCCGTCACCGAGCGCCTGCAGAAGCGTTTCCGCTTCTATACGTGGGACGAGCAGGCCGGTGAGGTCCGCTGGATGACCTCCTTCGACACCACCGAGGACGACGTGGACGCGTTCGCGGCGGCGATCGCGGAGGAGCTGGCGGCGGAGCGTGGCGAAGGGCCGGCGGGCGCGCTGACCACTGCCGAGCGCGCGGAACTGGTGGAACTGCGCCGTAGGGTCCGCGAGATGGAAGAGACGCTCCAAGCGCTGGGGAAAGGGCCTGACTTGTCAGCGAGCCGTACGACGAAGTAGTGGGCGGCGGAGGCCCGGCAGGTCGGGGGAGTGCCCTGGCCTCCGGGCAGGCGAAGCACGAGGGGGTCCTCGATTTGAGGTCCTGCTGCTCGGCAGGACCCTCGGTGATTACGTGAGGCGGCTGCTTCGCCGCTGCCGCTGTCTCTACCGCTGCCAGCGACGCTGACGTACGACCGAGGGGCAGCCTCAAAGAGACCGCCGCTCATACCCAGGGCCTTGACCCACTGGTCCAGGCCCGGCCCGCTTGCTGGTGCGAGCTACGCCACGGACGGAAACGTCCCACGTCCCACTCGCCCCCGGAACCGGCAAGCCGACCCATTGCACCAACGCCGCTGAGAGCCCGTATGGACTGGCCAGCTCTGGAGTTGCTGGAGCACGGATCTGTCCGGTCCTGCGTGGTCGTAGACTCATGACGTGGCATTCATGAGCGTTCCGCACTGCTGCTTCCTGTGATCGGAAGCTGTTGAGGGCGATGCCGGACGGCGTCGCCCTCCTCGGTGTGCCTGCTGCGTGAGCCACCCTCCCGGCGTTGCCCGTCTTTCTGAGGCAGTGACGGTCTGAGCGCACGTGCGGGCACGGTCTCTTCCCTTCACCTTGCCAGGAGTGCCTTGTGCCCGTGTCGCTTCCCCCTGCCCTCGAAATGTCCCTCGACCTGCTGCGTTGCCCCACGTGCAGTACGCGCCGCCTGCATCCCGACCGCAACGCACTGCGCTGCCCGCTGGGCCATACCTTCGACATCGCCCGGCACGGCTATGCCAGTCTGCTGACCGGCACGCGCGCCATCAGCGGCGACGACACCGCCATGGTCCAGGCCCGGGAACGATTCCTGGCCACCGGCGCCTACGCGCCCATCCGCGACGTCGCGGCGCGCCTGACCACCGACACCGTGTCCGAGCAGGCCACGGTGCTGGATGTGGGATGTGGCACCGGCTACTACCTGGCCGGTGTACTCGACCAGCTACCCGGCTCCCGCGGTCTGGGTATGGACACGTCGGTGCGTGCGCTGCGCTCGGCGGCCCGCGCCCACGACCGAGCCGCCGCAGCGGCCTGGGACGCCTTCCGTCCCTTCCCGCTGGCCGACGAGGCGGTCGATGTCGTGCTGAACGTGTTCGCCCCGCGCAACCCGGCCGAGTTCCACCGAGTGCTGCGCCCGACCGGCCGGTTGATCGTGATCCGTCCCACCGGGCGCCATCTGGCCGAGCTGCGCGACCGGTTGCCTGCGATGGTCACGGTCGACCCGGCCAAGGAGCGGCGCCTGCACCGTTCCCTGGACCCATTCTTCGAGGCCGCCGTCACCGAAGAGGTGGAGTATCGCGTGGTGTTGACCAGGGTGGATGCCCTGGACTTGATAGGGATGACACCGAGTGCGCGCCATGTGAGCCGTGCAGATCTGAACAAGGACGGATTCCTGCCCGATGATGTCACCGTCTCCGTGCTGGCCACCGCCTACCAGCCTCGCTAGCCACGAACGGACGCATGCACCTGCCTACCGACAAACCGTGGGCGAGCCTTGTGCCTTGTCTTGCCCTGGGTAGCTCAGCGTCCACCGCGCTCAGCGGCCCTGCGGAATCGGCATGCTGCTGCCTATTCCGCAGGGCGTCGGATCATTGCCATCCGGTGACAGCAACTGCGTGGCACTCCCGGTGGCCGCGGGGTGGGGTGGGTGGGTCATGTGCCAGTACAGGGACTTCCCACGGTCCATCGATCCGCCACGGCCGGGTTCAGACGGGGGTGTGATGGTCTCCGCCACGGTCAGGCTGGGCCCTTCGTGGGCGGCTCGTCTGAGTCCATTCCGCGAACCACCAGGCGCCGGTGACCACGGTTGCCCACAGCAGTCCGCCGCGCAGCGCCGCCCGCCACGGCGCGTCCTCGCCCCACCTCTCGACCCCCGTCAACACCACCCAGCTCACCAGGAGAACAACAACTGTACGTACACGCCGGTGCCTGAACATGTGCCTCGCCTACCCCCGAAGCGCTCCCCAAACGGAGGCCTTGAGGAGCCGGCCGCTTGGCCTGACGGCTGGGGGTAGGTCCTACGGTCGTCACACGCTGTCAGCCATGCCGTGGCCGACAGCATCCGGCCCGACCCTCACACGCGCGAAATGTCGGTCAGCACCACCTGGCGCATGGCGGTTGTGACCACGCCGCCTACGAGCCAAGCAGGGGCTGGCCAGGCTGTGCCGAATCGACGTCCCCGACCTGGGCGTACTTCGGGCCAGGTTCTGCTATTTGGAAGGGTGAGCGCATGGAGGTGGCTCTAGACACGAAGGGTGGGTGGGCCCGGTTCGAGGCGCCGTTCGAAGTCAGTCAGGCAGCGCTACGGTCAGATCCACCTCGACGAGCTGTCCGGGA
This sequence comes from Streptomyces sp. NPDC026377, assembly GCF_055567715.1. Lineage (NCBI taxonomy): Bacteria > Bacillati > Actinomycetota > Actinomycetes > Kitasatosporales > Streptomycetaceae > Streptomyces > Streptomyces sp. NPDC026377. The sequence goes on along the minus strand of NZ_JBVHPV010000008.1, from coordinate 122,329 downwards.
AAGCCCAGTTGCGCGACGCCCAAGAGGGTGCTGGCGGTGGTGAACGCAGGACCCAGGGCGGACTGGGTGAGCCGACGCCATGCGGCCGAGAGCACGCCCCTCTCGTCGCTCCGCACGTAGATCACTGAACGCACCACGTGGTCCGGCTCAGCGCTCGCCGCTGCCAGGGCAGTGAGCGCGTTCGCCACCACCTGGTCGACCTGACCTTCGAGGGAACCGGCACCGACGAGGTCACCGTTCCGATCAAGCGGGCACTGTCCCGACAGATAGGCCGTACGGCCTGCCTCTACCACGGTGATGTGGTGGTAGCCGGGCGTCTCGTGCAGCTGCTCGGGGTTGATGCGGGTAATTTTCTCCATCATGTCCGTGAGTCTGCCTGGCGCGGTGTCCGCAGGCACCGGATTTCTCTGAAGCGGCCGTCGTGACCGGTGGTGCAGCTCGATAGCACGCTCCGTCGCCGATCGTGGCCCACACCGCATCATTGGCTCGCCGCCAACCTCCACCTGACGTACAACCTCGACGGCCCCGACCGGTACACCTATGTCTCGGCATTCCCTCGGCCTTCATACGGCAGCCGTACGGCAGCGGGATAGGTTCGCCGCCATGGACGAAATGGACTTGCTCAAACGCTCCAGCGGTCCCGTGACCCGAAACCGGATATGCCGTGACCTGGCGGCGCTCGGCCTTGAAGACGGCGACGTTGTCATGTTTCACACTCGGATGTCCGCCATCGGCTACGTGGCCGGCGGACCGCAGATCATCATCGAAGCCCTCCACGATGTCGTCGGAACGCAGGGGACCCTCATGGTGACCTGCGGCTGGAACGACGCACCCCCCTATGACTTCGTCACCTGGCCACAGGAGTGGCAGGTGCCCTGCGCGCGGAACAGCCCGCTTACGACCCGGCCCTCAGCGAGGCCGACCACAACAACGGCCGTCTTCCAGAAGCGCTGCGACGCTGGCCCGGAGCTGTCCGCAGTCGTCATCCGGATGTCAGCTTCGCAGCCCTGGGAGCGGCAGCAACCGAGCTGATGGCCGACCACCCCTGGGACGATCCGCATGGCTCCGACAGCCCCCTGGCACGGCTGGCCGCCTGCGGCGGACGGGTCCTGCTGCTCGGTGCTCCCCTGGACACCGTGACGCTGTTGCACCACGCCGAGGCGCTCGCCAAGGCTCCCGGCAAACGGTTCGTGGACTATGAACAGCCCATCCTCGTTCGGGGTCAACGCGTCTGGCGCCGCTTCCACGACATCGACTCGGAAGACGGAGCTTTCGATCACTCGGCCGTGGTGCCCGAAGGGAAAGAACCCTTCGAAGTCATCGCCCAAGACATGCTCGCGGCGGGGATCGGTCGACAGGGCAGAGTCGGCGCCGCCACCAGCCATCTGTTCGAGGCCGTGGCAGTCATCGACTTCGCCACCACCTGGATCGAGAGCAAACTGAGCAGGTAAGCGCGCAGCAGAGGCATCCGCCCGCCTCGGGCCCGGAGCGACGAAGAGACACAGGAATGTTCGGCTCGTCGGTCCCCATAGGGGGAGGGCGGCCAAGGAAGTGGAGCTTCACTGGACGCCCGATGGAGTCCGTGCGCTACGGGTGCACAAAGGTCCAGGCCTGTGCCAGCATCCCTTTGCCGTCGGACAACCGACCGCCTGACGGGCTCCGGCATGCCCGGGGCTCCCTCAGCAGGTGATTGTCTTCAAGGAACTGGGGGAGCGGCGTGCGTTTGCGTCATGCTGCCATTTCGGTGTTATCGCTCTTTCTCGTGGTCGCTTCGGCGGATGCCGCAGTGTCGGCGCCCGCCGAGCGGCCTCCGGTCGCGCCGGACACGGCCCGAGGGGCACGGGACGCCCAAGCCGGTTTGGTAGGACAGGAGTTGACGGGGGGCCAGTACATCCCCGCACGGGCACGGGTCTTCGACAACGTCGAGGTCGAGGCGGGTGGCTCCGCCACCGTGAAGGTCGCCGGGGTGTCCTCGCTGCCGGCCTCGGGTCTCGACTCCATCGCGGTCAACGTGTCCGCGAAGGGCAACAGCGACAGCGGCTCACTCGTGCTCTACCCGTCGGGCGAGGGTGAGCCCGACTCGGTCGCCCTCAGCTACGACAGAGCGCACTACGGTTCGTCGATGCTCGTGGCCAAGGTCGGTGCGGACGGCCAGGTGAAGGTCGTCAACCAGGGTACGGCCACTGCCCGTGTCTACTTGGACGTGCTGGGCTACACACTGCGCCAGGCCAATGGCCAGGGAGCGGCGTACGTGGCCCTGGACCCCCAGCGCGTACTGGCGCCCACCAGTGTGGGCGGCGGCGGCAACTTCGAGCTCCAGCCGCTGGGCAAGGCGGGCGTGCCCGCCACGGGCGTGCAGTCCGTGGCGCTGGCGGTCACCGCCAAGAGCACCAACAACACCGGCACCGTCCGGGTGTACCCCTCCGGGGAAGCCTGGCCCGCCGACGCCACCATCGACTACCTCAAGGACGTCCCCCAGCAGAACTTCGTCATCGCGAAGGTCGGCAGCGGCGGCAAGGTGAACATCCACAACCTCGGCTGGGGCGGTGTCGACGTGACGGCCGACGTGGTCGGCTACTTCACCACCGACTCCACCACCGCGCGACGCGCGGTCCTGCGGTCCATCGCGCCCACGCGCATCGCCGAGAAGCTGGTGATCCCCGCGGGCGGCGACAAGACGGTCGACCCGCGCGGCCTGGGTGGCGTGCCGGTCCTCAACACCACCGCGGTCGGCCTGAGCGTCACGGCGTTCGGCTCCGGTGAGGGCTCCGTGCAGATCCACCCCGGCGGCACCGCGGTCCCCGTCGGTCCGGCCATCGGTTACGCCCCCGATACCGAGGCCAGCGGCTTCACGCTGGCCCGGCTGGGCGCCGACGGCAAGGTCGCCCTCCACAACTCCGGGACCAGCCCGGTGACCGTATGGGCCGACGTGTTCTCGTACACGGAATCGGTCCAGCGGGTCTTTCCTGCGCCTGCCTCGGCGGGCGAGGCCATCGAGAACCTCACCGGTACCGCCGACCTGAGCACCGAGGCGAACGCCGACACCGAGAACATCGCGACCACCACGCGCACGGACGACTCCGGCACCACCACCGTGAAGGTGGCCCGCGACCCGCAGCAGGGCGTCACCGTCACCAGCGACGCCGGGACCACCAACCTCAAGCTCCCCGCGGTCGGCAGTGCCACCCGTACCCCGGCGGGCACCGTCGTGTACGCGGGGGCCACGCCCCACTACTCCGTCGGTGTCCAGCCCACCACGGACGGCGGCTTCCGCACCTTCGCCCACCTCGCCGACGCGAGCGCACCCACCAGCTACTCCTTCCCGATGACGCTGCCCGACGGCGCGCACCTGGCCATCGACGAACTCGACGGCAGCGCTCTGATCGTCAAGGAGCACACCACGAGCACCGAGGACGCCGTGCTCATCGAGGAGGTCACCCGTATCCAGAAGCCGTGGGCCAAGGACGCCACCGGGCGCAGCTGGCCCACCAGCTACACCGTGGACGGCAACACGCTGAGGCTCGCCATCGACCTCACGCCGGCCACCGACACCGGGGGCAACACCGTCACCCCCGCCTATCCCGTGGTCGCGGACCCGTGGGTGAAGCGGAACTGCGGGATCATCACTTGCTCCTGGTACTTCAGCAAGTCCGCCACCCGCTGGATCAAGTCCAAGTTCGACAACTACGGCTGGACCGTCGCCACGGCCTCCGGCGTGATCTGCGGCAACCTCCCGCACCCCATCGCCAAGGGGGCCTGCTCGATCGCCGTCGCGTACTACTACAACAGTGCCTTCAACAACACCCGTTCCGCCTACAACCGGGGCGGCTGCCTGGTCGTCCGCGTCAACGTCTTCTTCGGCGCGACACCGGCCACCGCGTGGCGGACCGTCCGCTTCGACAACGTCCCGCTGAGCAACCGCTACTGCTACATCCAGTGAGGCCGTCCGCGGTCCGGGCGTGCCCGGGAGACCGCGGCGGCCGGTGAGCCGGTGGCTCGGACCCATAGCGGGTGCCCGGGCCACCGGCACTTCATGGACGCGAGTCCGTGCTGTGGTGCTCGCGGTCAGGCGTGCCACGTTTGGTGGAGTGCCCCAGCGGTTGAGGCCACCTTCCCAGCGCCCCCATTGCTCTACCGCGAGCTGGGGCGTGAAACGTCCTCACACCCCCATCTTTGGACGTGAGGAGTTGCTCTGCTCCGTGTGAAGCGTGAGCGCAGGTGTTCAGGCCACTGGCCGGATCGGGTCGCCGGTCCGGTGGCAGAGTGCGGCTTCGAGCCGGTCACGGGCCTGGGTCTGCGCGGCGATGCGTTCGTTGAGTACGTTCAGCCGCTCCCGCGCAACCCGCAGCCCCTTGTCCGACGGCGGTGCGCCGGCCACGTCGCCGTCCAGACACGGCAGGAACACCTGGATGTCGTCCAGGGTGAGCCCGGCATTCAGCAGGTAGCGGATGTTGCGTACCCGCACCGCCGCCCCCTCGTCGTAGACACGGTAGCCATTGGGGGCCCGCTCGGAAAAGAGCAGCCCTGCCTGCTCGTAGTGCCGCAGCGCACGAGCGGTCGTCCCGGTCGCTCGCGCCAGCTCGCCGATCTGCACCCCTGTCACCTCCCGGCATACTCCTATCACGCCACGACCGCCCCACCGTCGACCGGGAGCACCACGCCCGTGACGAACGAGGCCGCTGGTGCGGCAAGTTGGGTGATCGCCCACGCCACCTCCTCGGGGCGGCCGATCCGGCCCAGCGGCGTATGGGTCAGCTGCCACTGCCGCACCGCGGCCATCCGCTCCCGTGTCAGGCCCTGATGTTCGCCGATGGGGGTGTCGATCGCACCGGGGGCGACAGCCACCACCCGGATGCCGCGGGGCGCCAGCTCGACCGCCCAACTGCGGGTCAGCAGTTCGACGGCGGTCTTGGTCGCGGCATAGACCGAGCTGCCCGGCCAGGCCCGCTGCCCCACCGACGTACTGACATTGACGATGACCCCACGCGAGACCTCCAGGAGCGGCAGTGCGGCCTGGGCCAGCAGGATGGGGGCGAGGAGGTTGGTCGCGAGCTGAGTCGTGATGGTCTCCGGCGTCAGCGTGCCGAGGGCGCCGCTGCGTACGATGCCGGCGTTGTTGACCAGCACGTCCAGTCGGCCGTGCGCCTCCAGGACGGCTTGGACGATCCGTTCGGGTCCGTCCTCGGCGGTGATGTCGGCGGCCAGCGGTGTGATCCGATCACGCCCGGCGGCGGTCTCCTCAAGCGGTTCGGTACGCCGTCCGATCGCGATCACCTGGGCACCGTCGGCGGCGAAGGCGCGGGCGGTGGCCCGGCCGATCCCGGTGCCCGCCCCGGTGATGGCGACAACCCTGCTGCTCTGCGATGTGGTGCTGTTCATGGCGGTCATCGTCCAACCCTGCCGCCAGTGGCAAGGTCAAGGAGCGGGGCGTCGGGCGCGCAGTCTGCTGTGGTCGCGTACCGCCGACGTGGTCGAGTGGCGGCGGGTGCGGCTGGGAGCTCTTGTGACCGAAGTGGTTCCCTCCTACGCGGTGCCCAGGACGACCGGCAGGCAGTGGACGCCGTAAATGGACATGGTGTCGCGCATCTGGATCTTCTCCGCCGGCTGTGCGAGCCGGAGGCCGGGGAAACGCCGGAACAGTTCCTTGAGGCCGATGTGCATCTCCAGACGCGCGAGCTGCTGGCCGGTGCACTGGTGGATGCCGAAGCCGAAGCCCAACTGCCCCTGGGCCGCGGGATTGGCGATGTCGAGGGTGTCCGGGTCGGGGAAGCGGGCGGCGTCGCGGTTGGCCGCGACCAGGGACACCGTCACGGCCTCACCGGCCTTGATCACCTCTCCGGCCAGCTCGATGTCCTCCAGGGCGGCCCGGGTGGGGCCCGCGTGGATGATGGTCTGGTGCCGCATGAGCTCTTCCACGGCCTGTTCGGCGAGCGAGGGGTCGGCCAGGAGCCGGGCCAGCTGGTCGGGGTGTTCGAGGAGGGTGAAGACGCCGAGGGAGAGCATGTTGGCGGTCGTCTCGTGACCGGCGACGAGCAGTGTGATCCCCATGAAGGTCACTTCGTCGTCGGTGAGATCGCAGCCCGTGAGGTAACTGAGCAGATCGTCGGCGGGGGCGGTGCGCTTGCTGAGGACCAGTCGGCGCAGACGGTCGTACAGGGAGCCCCAGGCGAGGCTGGAGGCGCCGACTTCCGCCGTCAGGTCGAACAGAGTCGCACTGTCCCTCTGGAAGCTCTCGTGGTCCTCGTACGGGACGCCGAGGAGATCGCAGATGACCCGTGAGGGCAGCGGCAGCGCGAACGTCCCGACCAGGTCGACGGGCGTCCCCTGAACGGCCATGTGGTCCAGCAACTGGCCCACGGTCTCGGTGATGCGGGGTTCCAGTTCCCGCATGCGCCGTACGTTGAAGTACGGGGCCAGCAGTCGCCGGTAGCGGGTGTGGTCGGGCGGGTCCATCCGGCTGAACATCCCCGGCGGGGTGCGGGACGCCTTCGCCTCGGCGCGGGGCAGGGGGATGGGGTAGTGGCGCAGGTCGTTGCGGTTGCTGAAGCGCAGGTCGCCCAGTACGGCCTTGGCCAGGTCGTAACTGGTCACCAGCCAGCCCTCGTGGCCGTCCGGATAGGTCATCCGGCTCAGCGGGCGCTGCTCCCGCAGCCGGGCGAGTTCGGTGGGGGGCGCGAACGGGGACTCGCGTTCCAGCGGGAGCCCGCGCGGCCGAGCCGGTGTCTCCGTCATGTCTTCCACCGTCCTTGGGATCTGAGCGGGTCGCCCGGGGCGGTGCGGTGTCGGTGCGGCTCAGCACGGCGGGCGACCTGCGGCAGGGGTGTTCGGCGTCTTGAGGGCTTCGGGGCTGCCCTACGGCTCGGTGACCTCCACCCCGAGCCTCTCCCCGTTGCTCCGGCGCTGGGTGCAGACCTCCTCGCGCAGGGACTCCATCTGCCGCAGGGCGTCCTTGCGCTGCCGCTTGTCGAGCCGGTCCAGATACAGGCGGCCGTTGAGGTGGTCGGTCTCGTGCTCCAGGCACCGTGCGAAGTACCCGGTGCCCTGGATGACCAGCGGGTTGCCGTCGATGTCCGAGCCGGACACGACGACGCGCTCGGGGCGCAGCACGTTCGCGCGGGCGCCGGGCACCGAGAGGCAGCCCTCGACCTCGTCCAGCAAGCGGCGGCCGCCGGGCGTCTCCTCGGAGATGACCGGGTTCACGAGGTGGCCGACGTGCCGCAGCCCGTTGTCGTCGGGGCAGTCGTAGACGAACAGCCGCAGATCGACACCGACTTGGTTGGCCGCCAGACCGGCGCCTTCGGCGATGTACATCGTGGTGAACATGTCGTCGACGAGGGTGCGCAGTTCATCGGTGCCGAATTCCTGAACGGTGCGGCAGGGTTTGCTCAGGACCTCTTCGCCCACCACGGTGATACGCCGGTATTTTCCGCGCTTCGATTCGGGGGCGAGGTCGGGATACGCGTCTACCGGAGTTCCCTGGAGCCGGACCCTGCGGTCCGTGGCGGAGGTTGCCTCTGTGGACACCGTTCATCACCTTTCCTCGCGGCGGCACGGGTATTTCGCGCGGTCGAACCGGGCCAAGCCTATCGTCTGCGTCCGAGGTCGCGGGGGTCCCGGCCGCGATTGCGCCACCCGGGCCGCCTGTTCCGCCAGGGCGCCTGCTCCGACCGTACGGGGTGGCGCGACGGTACACGCCGGGCCCGGCCGGACAAGGTGGCCCGTGGCCCTCCGGATCGAGTACCTGTCCCTCACAAACATGGACGAGGTGATGGGAGCCCGCGCCAACTGGACGTGCGCGCAAGGGAGATGGGACGACCTTCGTGGACAACCCCGGGGGCGGTCTGCGAAGCTGGCACCTCGTTGGGCCCTTCCGGCCCCGCCAGCAGGAGTGACGCGTCCAACAGATGCCCCTTGGGAAGGTTGCGTTCCGTGCCGATATCCGATTCTGCCGTCGCCGCCGTCAGTGAGACCGTTACCAGGGTCATCTCCGAGGTGCTCAAACAACCGGTCGCCCTGACGGACAATCTGCTGGAGCTTGGCGTCGACTCGCTCGTCGGTACCCGTATCGTCGTCAATCTCCGCTCCGAACTCGGCGCCGACGTCCCTCTTCTCCTGCTTTTCGAGAACCCGGTGCTCTCCGACTTCGTGGACGTGGTGACGGAACTCGTGGACGACCAGCAGAGCTGACCGCCCCTCTATCGTCACGACAGGGGAGACGAGATGTGGGGGAGCAGCACTGCCGCGCCGCTGACGATGGCCCAGGAGTCGATCTGGCTGGAGCAGCTCCGGCACCCCGATCGGCTCAACGCGGGGTTCTTCTTCGTCACCATCAGTGGCGCCGTGGAGGCCGAGAGCGTGGCGGCGGCCTGTGCCGCCGTCTGCCGTCGCCATCCGGAGCTCCGCGGCACGGTCGTGGACCGGGACCAGCGCTACTGGTTCCAGATCAACGACATCGGTGACGTCTTCGAGTTCGAGTCGGCCGACCTGCCGTGCCCGGCGCTCGCCGAGCAGGAGGCCGTGCGTGCCTGGTACCTCGCCCGGCGTCCGCTGGAATGGGACCTGACGTCCCGGGCCCCGATCCGGTTCGTCCTGCTCGATCACGGCGGGGAGCGGCGGACACTGGTCGTCGTCGTCCACCACATCGCGTTCGACGGCCGGTCCAAGTTCGTCTTCGCCCGGCACTTCAGCCAGGCCCTGTGCGAAGTACGGGAACACGGCGGCCGGGCCGCCCCGGACCGGGAGCCCACCACGCCGCTCGCCGACGCGGACGGCCCGGACGAGGCGACGCTCGCGGCAGCCACACGGTACTGGCAGGACCGTGATCTGCCGGCCTTCCCCAGCCTGGTGCTGCCCCGGCCGGACCAGACGCCCCCGGCACCGGGAATCGCCGCTACACCGCGGTTCGAGCTGCCTGACGCGTTGTTCGACCGGCTCGGCGCGGTCACGGCCAAGGCGGGCACCTCCTTCTTCTCCGGGCTGCTCGCCGCGACAGCGGCCCATCTCGGGCACTACGGCAACGACCGCATGGCGCTGTGCATCCCGGCCGACACCAGTACCCGGGCCACCCGCGAGCGCATCGCCATGCAGGTCAGCATGGTTCCGTGCACGATCACCCTGGAGCCGGGCGCCACCTTCCGGGACGTGGTCGCGGACGCGGGGCGGGCGCTCTCCGACGTCGACCGGTTCCGGCGCGTCCCCTTCCACCTGCTGATGCGCGAACTGCGCAAAAGCTACGGAATGGATGTCGGCGCGGGCGTCTTCGACCGGCTCGGCGTGTCCTATCCACGGGTCGCCGCCGATGTCGGACGGGTGCCGGGCCTGCGTCTGGAGTGGGAGTTCTTCGCGCCGAACTCCTCGCAGTCCTTCCAGACCACGCTTCAGCTCCGCAAGACCCAGAACGCCGTCTTCGGACGCCTGGACTACACGGTCCCCGTCTTCGACGCCGAGACCGCCCAGGGGTTCATCGACGACTGGCGCCGGACCCTGGAGCGGGTGCTCGCCGACCCGGACGCACCGGTCGTACGGCGTGCGGTCGCCGGACCCGGGTTCCAGGCGTCCGGCCAGGCCGTGCCGGTGCCGGTGCCGGGGAACGGCACGGCGGTGGTGGCGGTGGAGCGGTTCCTGCCCACCGAGGACAGACACGGCTACGTGAAGGCGGGGGGCCGGGTGGTGCTGGTGCTGCGCCACGCCCGGGCGGGAACGGTCGCCTGGGGCGTGTGGCGGCCGGATTCCGCGACCTTTGACTCCGCCCTGCTCCTGGACCACATCGCGCCGCGGTGGCGTCCCGTCGTCGTCGCGCACGACGGCCGCGAGCTGCCCGTACGTACCCCGGGCCGACTCGTCCTCCGCCCGGCCGACGGGGGAGCCGATCTGGCGACCGGTATCCGGGCCCGCACAGACGGACAGGGACGTCTGTGTTATCTGGGGTCCGCCGATCAGGCCGCCGACTTCGGCGGGCGGCTCCTCGAAGGCGGACAGGCCGAGCGCCGGATCGCCGCGCTGCCAGGGGTGCGGGACGTCGCCGTCGTACCGGGGGAGGACCCCGGCCATCCGACACCGGGCGTCCTCCTCGTCCCCGTGACCCCTCCCGACTCCGAGGCCGTACGCAAGTGGCGCCGGCAGGTGCTGCGGGTGTGGCCCCCGGAATCACCCCGGCCCACGCACGTCGCGTTCGCCGAGGAGCTGCCACGGGACGGGGCGGGGAGGCTGGACCTCGCACAAGTCCGTGCGCTCTGCCGTGACACGGCCAAGGCACCGGCCCGGCCCCCGGCCCCTGGTGCTCCGTCCGTCCACTGAACCCTCCGGCCGGGCTCCGTGCCCCCTCGCTCTTCCTCCAGGAGTCATTGTGTGCGGTATTGGCGGCATCATCTCCTTCACCACGGACCTCTCCGGGCGCGACCGGACCGCCGACGCGTTCGCGGCCGCGCTGCACGACCGGGGCCCCGAGTCCGGCGGCCGCTGGCTGGGGCGGCACGCGATGCTGGTGTTCACCCGGCTCGCGGTGATTGACCCGGTGGGCGGCGGCCAGCCGATGCTGGGCCGGAGCCCCGCGGACGGCGGCGACCGCGCGGAGCCGGTCGTCCTGGCCTACACCGGCGAGATCTTCAACTTCCGAGACCTGCGAGCGGAGTTGACCCGCCGCGGCCACCGCTTCTCGACCGACAGCGACACCGAGGTCGTACTGCGCGCCTTCGAGGAGTGGGGACCGGCGTGCGCCGAGCGTCTGCGCGGGATGTTCGCGTTCGCGGTCTGGGACGCGGCCGCCGAACAACTCCACCTCATCCGTGACCGGTTCGGGATCTACCCCCTGCACTACACGCTCACCGACGAGGGATTCGCCTTCGCGTCCGAGCCCAAGGCGCTCTTCCGGGCCGGTCAGGCCCGGCCGGTGGTCGACCGCGACGGGTTGCGCGAACTCCTCGGCTACACGCCCACCCCCGGCCTCACCGTCTTCCGGGACGTACGGGAAGTGGTACCGGGCGAGATCGTGACGTTCGGGCGCAACGGTGTGGCGCGCCGGCGCTACTGGAACCTGACGGCGCGTACCCACGCCGACAGCCTGTCCGAGACGGTCGCCACCGTGCGCGAGATCCTGCACGACAGCGTGCGGCGCCAGGTGGTCTCCGATGTCCCGCTCGGCGTGATGCTCTCCGGCGGCCTCGACTCCAGCATCGTCTCCGCGCTGGCGGACCGTGAGGTGGGCGCCGCGGCGGGCGGCGAACGCCTGCGCACCTTCTCCATGGAGTACGCCTACAACCTGGCCCACTTCCGCAGTGACGAGATGCACGAGTCCCCGGACAGCCCCCATGTGACCACGATGGTCGAGCGTCTGGGCGCGGACCACCGCGAGCTGCTGGTGACCACCGACGACCTGATGGACCCGGCGCAGCAACTGGCCGTGGTCAACGGCATGGACCGCCCCATCATCGGCCTGGAGACGCATGTGGCCTTCCGCCGGCTCGCGGCCCAGATGCAGCCGACCGCGACCGTCGCCCTGTGCGGGGACGGCGCCGACGAGCTCTTCGGGGGCTACATCTGGTTCCAGGACCCCTGGTACGTCAAGGCCGCCACATTCCCCTGGATCGGTCCTTTCCACGGCATGGAGATGCACTCCGGACTCATCGACCGCCGGCTCTACAAGGAGCTGGACGTGCCCGGCTACATCGACCAGCGCTACCGGGAGGCCGTGGCCGAGACCCCGCTGACCGGGGAGGAGAGTGCGCAGGACCGCCGTATGCGGGAGATCACGTATCTCAACCTCACCCGTTATCTGCGTACCGTCCTGGACCGCCGCGACCGCATGGGACAGGCAGGGCCCCTGGAGGGCCGGGTGCCCTTCGTCGACCATGTGCTGGTGGAGTACGTCTACAGCGTTCCCTGGGCCATGAAGAACCTGGACGGCAAGGAGAAGGGGCTGCTGCGGGCCGCCATGGGCGACCTGCTGCCGGAGAGCATCGTCCGACGGGGCAAGTCACCCTTCCCGACGGCGCAGGATCCGGCCTACCGCCAGATGCTGAGCAAGCAGTTGCAGGAGATCAGCGGGGAGATGGTGGGCGGCCTCGCCCCCCTGCTGGACGCGGGCCGCGTCAAGGCGGTGCTGTCCGATCCGTCCCAGGGCCTGGGCGCCGGTGTGAACCGGCCCAGCATCGAGGCCGCCGTGCAACTGCACTACTGGGTGAGCGAGTGCGGCGTGGAGTTCGACCTGTGACGCTCTCCCACGCGCAGGAGCAGATGTGGTTCCTGCACCAGCTGGAACCCTCGCCCGCCTACACGGTACCGGTCGCCTACGACATCACCGGGCCGCTGGACGTGGAGGTGCTGCGCGCCGCCCTGCAGCGGGTGGTCGACCGGCACGAGATCCTGCGCACCGAGTTCGTCGAGGTCGACGGCCGCCCCACGGCCCGGGTGCATCCGCCGACGCCGCTGCCCTGCCCCCTCGTGGAGCTGGTCTCGGGCGAGCCGGAGCTGCGCGAGGCCCTGACGGCGGCGTGCGCCCGGCCGCTCGCGCTGGACGGGCCGCACCGCATGTCCGCCTACGTCTACCGGCTCGGCGCCGAGCACCACGTGCTGTTCCTGATGTTCCACCACATCACGGTGGACGGAATGTCGGTGCAACTGCTCCTGGACGAGGTGCAACTGCACTGCGCCACCGGAGGCACGGGCGCCCCGCTCCCGCCCGCACCGCAGTTCGCCGACCACGTCAAGGCCGAGCGGGCGGCGGACGGCGGCCAGGCTGGGGATGAGGCGCACCTGGCGTACTGGCGCACGCGGCTGGCCGGGCTGGAGGACGTCACCCTGCCCGCGGACCGGCCGCGCCCGGCCGGGACGGCGACGCACAGCGGCCGGCTGCTGCGCCACGACCTGCCGCCCGGCTTCATGGCCGCGGTGGAGGGCCTGGCGGTACGCGAACGGGTCACGCCCTTCATGGTGCTGCTCACCGCATTCGCCTGGACGCTTGGCCGCACGACCGGCAGCGGCGACATCCCGATCGGCGTGGCGACCTCCAGCCGGGCCAGCGCCGAGTCGTTCGAAACCCTCGGCCTGTTCGTGAACATGCTGACTGTCCGCAGCCGGATCGACCCCGCTCTCACCTTCCGCGCCTTCCTCCAGCGGACGCGACAGGACCTCCTGGCCGACCTGGAGCACCGCGAGGTCCCCTTCAGCCAGGTGGTGCGGGCCGTCCGGCCACCCCGCCGCCGGGGGGCGAACCCGCTGTTCAACGTGGCGATGGGCTACGAGCGGCGACGAGCGTTCCAGGAGCTCGCGCCGGGGGTGGGGCTGCGGCCCCGGGACGTGCGCGAGGTGGCGACCGGACGCGTCAAGTTCGACCTCGACGTCCACATCTCGGCGGCCGGGGACGATTCGGTGCTCTACGTCGAGTACTCCAGCGATCTGTTCGACCAGTGGCGGATCGAACAGCTGCTGCACCACTTCGAGCACGTGACCGCGACGGCCGTGGCCGATCCCACGGTGGTGCTGGAGCAGATCCAGCTGACCGACCGGCAAACCCGCGACAGCCTCGTCGAGCGGCTGACCGGACCCGAACGGCCGACGCCCACCGCCCTGCTGCACGAACTGTTCGAGGAGCAGGTGCGCCTCGCCCCGGCACGCGTGGCCGCCCAGTGCCCCGACGGCACGGTGACCTATGGCGAGCTGAACACCCGGGCCGACGCCGTTGCCGAGGAGCTGCGGCGCGCCGGGATGCTGCCCGGGGAGCGGGTCGCGGTCCGGTGCCGGCGCGGGGTGGGCCTGCCTGCCGCGGTGCTGGGCGTACTCAAGGCCGGTGGCGCCTATCTGCCGGTGGACCCGCAGGCACCACCGCTGCGGGTGGAGCGGCAGTTCGCCGACTCGGCGGTACGGCTCGTCGTGGACGACCGGGGTGTGCACATCCAGGAGGCGGCCGGCGCGCGCACACCGCCCGAGTCGCGGCGCCGCCCGGCCTATGTGCTCTACACCTCGGGGTCGACCGGCAGCCCCAAGGGTGTGGTGGTACCCCACAGCGCCGCCGTGGACTTCGTCACCCAGTTCGGCGATCGCTTCGCCATCGGCGCCGGAAGCAGAGTGCTGCAGTTCTCGAACCTCACCTTCGACGTCGCGGTCCTGGAGATCTTCACGGCCCTGTGCCGCGGTGGAACGGTGTGCATGCCGCCGGTCGACACCGTCCGCGCGCCGGACGCACTCCTGGCCTATCTGCGCGAGGCACGCGTGGAAGTGGCCGCGCTGCCGCCGACGGTGGTCGACCTCATGCCGCCCGACCCCGGCCTGCCGCTGCGCGTGCTGTCCATCGGCGGCGAAGCCGTCCCGGCGGCACTGGCCGCCCGGTGGTGCGCGCCGGGGCGCGAGGTGCTGAACTCCTACGGCCCCACCGAGACCACCGTCATCGTCGCGTCGCACCGGTGCGCACCGGACCAGGGAGAACCGGTGCCCTTCGGACGCCCGCGCGCCAACACCTACGCCTATGTGGTCGACGCCTTCGGCGGCTTGGCACCGCTCGGCGTCCCCGGAGACCTGTGGATCGGGGGAGCGGGCGTCGCCGACGGCTACGAGAACGCGCCCGACGCCACCGAGGAGGCCTTCGTACCGGACCCGTTCGTCCCGGGCCGGGGCACGGTGTACCGCACGGGCGACCGCTGCTCCCTGGGCCGCGACGGCGAGTTGACCTTCCACGGCCGGCTCGACGGGCAGGTCAAGGTCCGGGGCTTCCGGGTGGAACTCGGCGAGGTGGAGGAGACCCTCGCGGAGCACGACGACGTACGGCAGGCCGCGGCCCGCGTCATCGGGTCGGACGCGGGCGCCCGGCTGGCGGCCTGGGTGGTGCCCGCGTCGGACCGCTGCGACAGCGGTGAGCTGCGGCGGTGGCTCGGCCGGCGCGTTCCCCCGTACATGGTGCCGAACTCCATCGAGACGATCGCCGCGCTCCCTCTCACCCCGCACGGCAAGGTCGACCGCGCCGCGCTCCCGCAGCCGCGGCCCGTCCTGGGCGACCGGGTGGCCCAGCAGGCGCGGACGCCGCAGGAGGAGGCCGTCGCCGCGGCGTTCGCAGCGACTCTGGGCGTTGAGCGGGTCGGGATCCAGGACGGCTTCTTCGACCTCGGCGGCACCTCGCTGCAGATCATGCGTGTCCTGGCCGAGATCAGGCAACGGCTGGGCGTCTCGCTGCCCGTCGGTGACGTCTACGCCGCTCCGAGCGTGGCGGCACTCGCGGAGCGGGTCGCGCACGCCCCCGGGGAGACGCTGCCCGCCCAGTTGTCCGTCCTGACCGGCGGTACCAGGCCCCGCGGCGAAGCCGTACCGCTCTTCCTCGTCCATCCGAGCGCGGGGTCGGCGCTGTGCTACGCACCGCTCGCCCAGCTGGTCGGCGAGGAACTGCGCTGCTGGGGCGTGGCGGCGCAGGCCCTGCACGGGGGGCCGCTCCCGGCGTCCGTGGCCGCCATGGCCGAGCAGTACGCCGACCTGATCGCGGATGCCTGCCCAGGCGGGCCGGTGTATGTGGCGGGCTGGTCGTTCGGCGGGATCCTCGCCCACGCGGTGGCCCACCGGCTGCGGCGGCGCGGTGACCGGGCGGTCGCGGGCCTCGTGCTGATCGACGCGGTCCTGCCCGAAGGCACGCCTCCCAACGGCCCGCGGCTCGCCGAGAGCTTCCGCGCCGAGGTGGGACTGACGCTGAGGGACTCCGCCCCGGCAACCGGGGAGGGCGAGGTGCTGCCGGAACTGCGTGACCGCTTCCCGGTCTACTCCGCGATCGTGGATGCGGTGTACCGCCACCGGCCCGCCCCACTCGATGTGCCCACCCTCGTGGTGTCCGCCGCCCAGACCGGCCCCTCGGGGAAGTCGTGGGGGGAGTTCCTGACCGGGCCCGTGCGGGAGGAGGTGGTGACGACCGACCACTTCGGCCTGATCGGCCAGCCCTCGGTCGCCGAACTCGCCCGGATGGTGACGGACTTCGTCACTCGGCCCCGGTGACGCCGAGCCGGATCGCGCCCATGGGGCAGGTGTAGACGGCCTCCCGCACCGCCTCGTGCCACTGGGCGTCCGGCTCGGGCGTCTTCACGACGACCGTGCCGTCGTCCTCCCGCTGGGTGAACACCTCGGGGACGGACATGGCGCACACGCCCGTACCCATGCAGACGCCGCTGTCCGCCTCGACCGTCAGACGCTCAGCCATCCCAGGCCACCGCGAGCGACTTCACGCCCCACACACCCATGTCGTCACGCATGGTGATCTCCTCGCGCGGTACGGCCGTACGCAGACCGGGCAGCCGCTTGAACAGGGCCGCGTAGCTGATCCGCAGTTCGGCCCGCGCCAGGTGCTGGCCCGGGCACTGGTGGACGCCGTGGCCGAAGCCCAGATGGCCGGTGGTCGTACGGCGCAGGTCCATCCGGTCGGGGTCGTCGAACCGTTGCGGGTCACGGTTGGCGGCGGGGAGCGAGACCAGGACCACGTCGCCGCGCCTGATGTGCTGACCCGCCAGCTCGACGTCCTCCAGCGCCCCTCGGAAGGGGCCCATGTGGAAGACGGTCTGGTGCCGGACCAGCTCCTCGATGGCGTTCTCCAGCAAGCTCATGTCGCTCAGGAGCAGGGCCAGTTGCTCGGGATGCTCCAGCAGGGCGTAGACGCCCAGTGCGATCATGTTCGCCGTCGACTCCATGCCGGCGACGAGCAGGGTGACACCGACCCCGGTCAGCTCCTCGTCGGTCAGGTCGCTCTCGGTCAGGCCGCCGAGCAGATCGTCGCTGGGGTGGGCGCGCTTGTGGACGATGAGCTTGCCGATGTAGTCGTAGAGGTACGCCCACGCCCGGGCGGAGTCGACGGTGGAGGTCTTCATGTCGACGAGTACCTGCGTACGTTGCAAGAACGCCTCCCGGTCCCGTACCGGCACGCCCAGTAGCTCGCAGATCATCTGGGCGGGGATCGGCACGGCGAAGTCCCGCATGAGGTCCGCGGGCGGCCCGGTACGGATCATCTCGTCCAGGCAGCTGTCGGCGATCTCGGCGATCCTCGGCTCCAGCGTCGCCATCCGCCGCACGGTGAACTGCCCCGCGAGCAGCCGGCGGTAGCGTGTGTACTCCGGAGGGTCCAGGCGGCTGAACATGCCCGGCAGCGTCGGCATGTGCCGGGTGGTCACCCTGGCGCGCTCCACCGGCCAGCGCCGGTACTCGTTGCGGTTGCTGAACCGGTTGTCCGCGAGGACGGCCCGGGCCAGCGCGTGGCCGGTGACGAGCCATCCGCGGTGGCCGTCGGGGAACACCAGCCGGGAGAGCGGAGCCTGTTCTCTCAGACGGCCCAGCTCATCCGGTGGATCGAACGGGCAGGAGCGGGCCATCGGGAGACCGTGGGTCTCCGGCGTGATCTCCACCATGCGGCCCAAGATAGTTCGTCATCCCCGGCCTCGCCAAGAGGAAAGCCACGGTGCGCATTCGCTGATGGAACGTCACATGGTCGCCTGCGGAGTCCACTTGGCCATGAGCAGGTCCGTGGCGGGCTCGCCGTTGGCGGCGAGGAACTCCTCACGGCTGCGGCGGTTGTGCTCGCGTACCGCCGTGGACCAGCCCGCCTCCCTTCGTGCCGACGGTTCGACCAGCGCCCACTTGGGCTCGATGGCCATACCGCGCAGGACCTTCGCGTGCAGCGCGTTCACCCCGAAGTCCATGGTCGTCGCCCCGCGCCGCAGTGCGTGCTCGATGGGCAGGTAGTAACCCAGGTTGAAGTAAAGGGCCGAGCGGCGCGCCACTTCGTAGTCGAGCCCCAGCCACGGCACGACCCAGCGTGTGCCGTGCGCGAATCCGCTCACCACGCCGACCAGGCGTCCTCGGTCCCGGCAGACCAGCACCAGGCTGTCCTCGCCGAAGAAGCGCGTCTGCGCCTCCAGGTTCTCCCGGATGCCCGCGGGATCGACCGGCGGATAGCCGTGGTGCTCGTAGGTGGCCGCGATGAGCCGGGCGATCTCGTCGAAGTCGTCGGGCACCGCGGCGGGCGCCCAGGACAGGCCGCTGTCGGCGAACACGCGGCGCTCGCGGCGGATCTCCGAGCGCCGGCGGGCCGGAAGCGTCCTGAGGTAGTCGTCGAAGGCGGGACCGGGGAGGTCGAGGGTCGCCACGGTGCTGAGCAGGGCGACCGAGGAGTGGCCGTAGCCGGCGTCGGTGAGCTCGGTGAGCCGGGGCTGGGGCACGCACAGGAACGCCGTGTGGTCGGCCTGGAGCGAGCGGGCATAGGAGCGGAACTCGCCGACCATGGCCTTGGCGAGCGCCGCTCGCCGCGCGGGCAGCACGTCGGGCCGGATGAGCAGGCCGTCGTTGTGGTAGCCGTACGCCGCCCCGCCCAGGACGCAGTACCCCTCGGGCACCTGGGCCTCGGCGTGGATCACCTGACTGAGCGTGAAGGGCCTCGGCATCACCTCGGGACCGCCGGCATACGTCGGCAGCGCCGCGACCAGACGTCCTGCGCCGTCGTGCCACAGCAGATACCGGATGTCGGCCTTCAGCCGCTCTTCGAGGAACCGCTGCCAGTTGTGGCAGGCGAAGAACGACGAGCCGGCGGCCACGGCGTCCCAGTCGCCGGGCGCGATCTCGTCGACCGAGGCGGCCGCGCCGCACGCCGCGTCCAGGTCGGCGGACGTCTCGGTGTTCAGGTCCACGAACCCACCCTTCCCGCATTTCGGCCTCTAAGGCCGTTCAGGGTACGCCAGTTGGCGTATACCGATGGGCTAGAGTGCCATCCTATGGCGGCTCGGAACATCACTGAAGCCTCGCAGGACGAGTCCGACGCACACCGCAGCAGAAATCTGGCTCTGTGGCTGTCGGGTGTCAGCCTCTCGCTCTTCGGTGACTGCGCACTCTGGCTGGTCGCGGGGCTCTGGGTGAAGACGTTGACGGGCAGTGACGGCGCGGCCGGCCTGACCTTCCTCGCCTATCTCGCGCCTGGCATGATCGCCCCTGTTCTCGGTGTGGTGGTCGACCGGGTGCGGCGCCGGCGTCTGCTGATCACGATCAATCTGGTGATGGCTCCCGCGATGTGCCTGGCGCTGCTCGCCCATACGCGGGGGGACGTCTGGCTCATCTACACGGTCCTGCTGCTGTCCGGACTCGGCTCCAGCCTGCATGCGGCGGCCGGCAGCGCGATGCTGCCGAGAATCGCAGGGATGGAGGGTGTCGGGCGGGCCAACGCCAAGCTGCGCACTCTGAAGGAGGGCAGCCGGCTGTGCGCGCCGGTCGCCGGTACCGCACTGTTCTCCGCCTGGGGGGCCACACCGGTCGTGGTGATCGACGCGGTGACGTACCTGATCGCGGCGGTGTGCGTCTGGCTGGTGACCGTGGAGGACCCCAAGCCGCAGTACGAGCGGGGCGAGCCGCTGGGGCGTCAGCTGAGCACGGGCGTGCGCTTCATGTGGCAGTGCCTCCCGCTGCGGCAGGCGGCCCTGACCCTGACCGGTGTGCTCGCGGTCTTCGGTCTGATCCAGCCGACGGTGTTCGCCCTCGTCTCCCACGGACTGCACCTGTCCGTCTCGTTCGTGGGCGTCCTGAGCACCTGCCAGGCCGTGGGCGCCATCGCGGGCGGGATCGTCACCGTCCGGCTGGTGGACCGGCTCGGTGCCCAACGGCTGCTGCTGTGGGGCCTGCTGCTGTACGTCGTGGGATTCGCCGTCCTGATCGTTCCGTCGCCGGTCAGCGCGATCGCCGGGTTCGTCCTGATCGGCGGCGGCGTCGCCCCGGTCATCGTGGGCTTCTACACCCAGGTGCAGCGCCTGTCTCCCGACGCGATGCTCGGCCGGGTCTCCTCCGTGGCCGACTCACTCATCAGCCTGCCCCAGACCGCGTTCATCGCGCTCGGATCCGCCACGATCACCGTGGTCGGCTACCAGCCGATGCTGATCGTCATGGTGGCGGTGCTGGCCCTGTCGACCTGGTACTACGCCGGCCGTCTCCGGGCGACACCGACCCCGGACATCCTCGGTCCACGGCCCCTGAAGAGCGCCGGCCAGCCCTAGGGGGCGACCCGGGTCCGAGCGGGCGCTCGTGTCAAAAAGATCGTAACTGCCGTGCCGCCGTGTGGATTTGGCCGTTGCCCCCAGCATCGGTCTTCGGCAGGATGGGGCACCACGGGGGACGGAAGTCCGTGCACCACCTTCCTTCCCGCGCCGGTGACCGGTTCGCGAACGAGGGGGTAAGCGCACGTGTCGGCGTCCACATTCCGCTCCGCTTGCGCAGTGCGGATGTCCCACGGACCTGCCGGGCGGGTGCGGCCGGGGCCGGTGTCCGCGCAGCCCGGTCCCTCTTTCTGATCCGCTCGTTCATGTCCGGAACGGGTGCACGGCACGAGCGCATGGGGCACCGGCCTTCCGGCCCGGGGCGCTGCGACTCCCTCGAAACCATGGAGGTACCACCGATGGCAGGCGAGTCAGCGCCCGGTGAACTGACGGCGGACGTGGTGGGCATCGGCTTCGGTCCTGCCAATATGGCGCTCGCCATCGCCCTGGAGGAACGGGCCGGTGCCGGTGCCGTGCGGGCCCGCTTCTTCGAGAAGCAGCGGGAGTTCGGCTGGCACCGGGGCATGCTGATCGACGGCGCCACGATGCAGGTGCCCTTCCTCAAGGACCTGGCCACCCCGCGCGACCCCACGAGCAGGTTCGGATTCCTGTCCTACCTGCACGCCAAGAACCGGATGATGGATTTCCTCAACAGGAAGTCCTTCTACCCGTTGCGCACCGAGTTCCACGACTACCTGTCCTGGGCGGCGGAGCAGCTTGCCGACCGGGTGGCCTACGGAAGCGAGGTGATCGCCCTGCGGCCGGTGAAGGACGAGCGGGGTGTCACCCGCTTCGTGGACGTGGACGTCCGGTGCCAGGGCACACTGTCGACGGTGCGTACGCGGGCGGTCGTCCTGGCCTCCGGTCTGGAACCGGTCCTGCCCGAGGGAGTCACGGCCACCGACCGGGTCTGGCACAGCGCGGACCTGCTCTACCAGACGGAGAAGACAGCGACCGGTGACCCCCGGACGTTCGTCGTGGTCGGAGCCGGGCAGAGTGCCGCGGAATCCGTCGGGTTCCTGCACGAGCGCTTCCCCCAGGCCGAGGTGCACGCCGTCTTCGCGCGGTACGGCTTCAGTGTCGCGGACGACAGCTCCTTCGCCAACCAGATCTTCGACCCGATCGCCCGCGATGAGTACTTCGGCGCCCCGGCGCGGGTGAAGGAGATGCTGTCCGACTACCACGCCAACACCAACTACTCCGTCGTCGACGACGACCTCATCCGTGACCTGTACGACCGGGTGTACCGCGAGAACCTGAGCGGAACCCGGCGCCTGCACCTGCACAAGGTCTCCCGCGTACGGGAACAGACCGCCGGCCCCGACGACGTGCGCGTCGAGATCGAGTTCCTGCCCACGGGCGACCTCACGGACGTACGGGCCGACGCCGTCATCTACGCCACCGGCTACCGCCCCGGCGACCCGCTGACGCTCCTCGGTGACCTCGGCGGTGCCTGCCTGCGCGACGAACGCGGACACCTTCACGTCGACCGCGACTACCGCATACGGACCGCCGACGACATCGAGGCCGCCATCTTCCTGCAAGGTTCCACCGAGCACAGCCACGGCATATCCTCCAGCCTGCTGTCCAACACCGCAGTGCGCGCCGGGGAGATCGCCGAGGCACTGGAGGCATGTCTGTGACCGGCCGCACCCCGCACCTCGCACGACTCGACGCCGTCCGCCCCCGTCACACCGCCGCGACGCGGCACTGAAGGGCGGCCCCGTGTTTGTCCCCAAGATCTACCAGGTCGACGGCGACGAGTGGCCGCGCCGCATCATCGGTGAACACGCGCTGGCGACACTCACCACCAACGGTGAGCCCTTCCCGTACGCCACTCATCTGCCGGCCCTGCTCGCCCCCGACACACCGCCGGACGCGCCGCTGATCGGCTCGCACCTGTGGGGCCACATGAACAGGGCCAACCCTCACTGGCGCTCCCTCAGCGACGGGCTGTCCGCCCTGCTGGTCTTCCAGGGGCCGGGCGGCTATGTGACCCCGGCCGCCTACGAAGTCGACCCGGCGGCACCCACCTGGGACTTCGTCTCCGTGCACGTACGCGGACGGCTGAGGCCGGTGGGGGACCGGGAAGAGACCCTGGAGGTCATTCTGGCGACCGTACGGCACCTGGAGGGTTCGCTGGGCGACGCATGGGATCACACCTCGTCCCTGGACTACTTCCGCCAAATCCTGCCGGGGGTCGGGGCGTTCCGGCTGGAGATCGAAGAGGTGGACGCGATGTTCAAGCTCAGCCAGGAGAAGGACGACGCGGTGCGGGAGCGGGTGGCCCACCGCTTCGAGAACGGCCGGGGTCATCACCGGCAACTGGCCCAGCTGATCCGCTGCCACGGCGGCGGCACGAGCGGAGAGGAGGAGGTGTGAGCACCACTTCGCTGTGGGGCGGCGAGTCGAATCCTCCCTGCCTGTTCACCGTCCTGCTGAAGACCGTCGCCGAGCAGCCGGACGCCGTCGCGGTCGTCGACGCTGACCAGGACATCACGTACACCGCTCTGCTGCGCTGGGCCCGCGGCATCGCCCAGGTGCTCGACGAGCGGGGCGTGGCGCCCGGGGATCCGGTCGCCGTCACGGGGGAGCGCAGCGCCGCGGTCGTCGCGGCAATGCTGGGAGTCACCCTGCTCGGCGCGGTCTACGTACCACTGGATCCCGAATACCCCGCACCGCGGCTGCGGTACATGCTCCAGGACAGCGGGGCCAGGGTGCTGCTGCACCACGGGCCCGCCCCCGCACTGGACAGCGCGGCCGCGCCGCTCGCGATCCCCGCCGCCGACGCACCGGCGCACGGTGAGGACGAGCTCGTCGCACGCGAACCCCTCGCCTGTCACCCCGACACGGCGTTCTACTCCATCTACACCTCGGGCAGCACCGGCTGGCCCAAGGGCGTCGCGATCCCGCACAGCTGCCTGGACAACATGGCGCAGTGGCAGGCCGCCCACTCACCCCGCCCCGACCTGCGCACCGCACAGTTCGCCCCGCTCAACTTCGACGTCTTCTTCCAGGAAGTCCTCGGCACCCTGTGCGGTGGCGGCACCGTGGTCATCGTGCCCGAGCGGCTGCGCCGGGACCCCGTGGGTCTGCTGGACTGGCTCGTCGAGCAGCGGATCGAACGGCTTTTCCTGCCCTTCGTGGCCCTGCAGATGCTCGCCACCGTGGCGGAGGCGACCCCCGACCTCGGCGGTGTCCGGCTGGTGGAAGTCAACACCGCCGGTGAGCAGTTGGTGGCCACCGAGCAGATCCGCGCGCTGTTCCGGCGGCTGCCGCACGCCCGGCTCGTCAACCACTACGGCCAGAGCGAGTCCGCCATGGTCTCCTCGCACGTCCTGCCGCAGAACCCCGGGACATGGCCCGCGCTGCCGCCCATCGGTGTCCCGCTCCCGGGCTGTGAGCTGCTGGTCGATCCGGAGGACGAGGGCGACCCCGCCGTGGGAGAACTCCTGGTGGCCGGCTTGCCCGTCTCCCTCGGCTATACACACCGGCCCGAACTCACCGCGGAGCGGTACCGCCCTGTCGATCCGACACCGCACGGCCACACACGGGTCTTCCGCACCGGCGACCTGGTACGCCTCCAGGACGGCGTCGTGCAGTTCCTGTCCCGCATCGACGACGACGTCAAGATCCGCGGCTACCGGGTGAACCTGACCGAGGTCGAGGTACACCTGCTGAGCCGGCCCGGCGTCCAGGCCGCGGCGTGTGTCGCCGTGGAGACCGGCACGGGCACACGGAACCTGCGTGCGGCCGTGACCGCCGGGGCCGAGGGCCCGCCTCCCGATGTTCCCGCCGTACTGGAGCACCTGCGCCGGATCCTGCCCGAGGCATCGGTGCCGCTGTCGCTGAGCGTACTGCCCGACCTCCCGCGCACACCGAGCGGGAAGACCGATCGTGACGCCGTGGCCGCACTGATCGCCACGGACATCCGTAACCGCCGAGAGGGAATGGGGTCAGCATGGACGCGCTCGCCGAAGCCGTAGTCAACGGCGTGTCCGGGAGCGAGCTCGCACGCCTGCCGCTGCCCGCCGAATACCTGGCCGTGCACACCCGCGCCGAAGACGCCGACATGTTCAAGGGCGTCGACGACAAGGACGTACGGCGCTCGCTGCGAGTCGGCCCGGTGCCGATGCCCGAGCTGGCACCGGACGAGGCCCTGATCGCGGTGATGGCCAGCGGCATCAACTACAACACCGTGTGGTCCGCCACCTTCGATCCCGTGCCGAGCTTCGCGTTCCTGAAGTACTTCGGACGCCAGGGCGGCGACGCGGCCCGCCACGACCAGCCGTTCCACGTACTGGGCTCGGACGCGGCCGGCGTGGTGGTGCGCACCGGCGCCGGTGTGCGCCGCTGGTCGGTCGGCGACCACGTCGTGGTGGCCACGGCACACGTCGACCACGAGGAGCCCGCCACCCACGGCGACGCCATGCTCGGGGGAGAGCAGCGCGCCTGGGGCTTCGAGACCAACTTCGGCGGCCTCGCGCACTACGCGGTCGTCCGGGCGAGCCAGCTGCTGCCCAAACCCGCGCACCTGGCGTGGGAGGAGGCCGCGGCCAGCCCGCTGTGCGCCGGTACCGCCTACCGCATGCTGGTCAGCGACCAGGGGGCCCGGATGAAGCAGGGCGACGTCGTCCTGATCTGGGGGGCGACCGGCGGCCTCGGCGCGTACGCGGCGCAGTTCGTGCGCAACGGAGGCGGCATCGCGGTCGGTGTGGTCAGCTCCGAGGAGAAGGTGGACAGCGCCCGGCGGATGGGCTGCGACCACGTCATCGACCGGCGGGAACTGGACCTCGAAGGCGACCCCGCGGCAGCGGGCAAGCGGCTCGGCAAACGCATCCGGCAAGCCGTCGGCGAGGACCCCCACATCGTCTTCGAGCACGTCGGCAGGGCCACCTTCGGCATCTCGGTCTTCGTCGCCCGGCGCGGCGGCACCGTCGTCACCTGCGGCTCCAGCACCGGCTACCACCACGAATTCGACAACCGCTATCTGTGGATGCGGCTGAAGCGGATCATCGGCAGCCACGGCGCCAACCTCGAAGAGCAGGCGGAAGTCAACCGGCTCATCGCCCTGGGCCGGATCCGGCCCGCGCTCTCGGTGACCTATCCGCTCGCCGAGGCGCCGGAGGCGGCGCGCCTGGTGCAGAACAACCACCACATCGGCAAGGTCGGCGTGCTGGCCCTGGCCCCCAAGGAAGGGCTCGGCGTCACCGACACGACGCTGCGCGACCAGCTGGGCGGGGCGGCCATCACTCCGCTGCGGGTCTGAGAGGAGCGCCACCATGGCACGGCCCGGAGAATATCCGTACGACGCGGGAATCCACCCCACCGGCTACACCACCAAGGTGTGGACCATGCGGCAGCTCGCGGGCCTGGCCAGCGCGGCTTCCACCAACGAGCGCTTCCACTATCTGCTGGACCTGGGGGAGACCGGGCTGTCGCTCGCCTTCGACCTGCCCACACAGCTCGGTCTCGATCCGGACGACCCCAGGAGCGACGGCGAGGTCGGCCGTACCGGGGTCTCGATCGCCACGGTCGACGACCTCGCCGCCGTCTTCAAGGGCATCCCGCTCGACCAGGTGTCGGTGGCGATGACCGTCAACGCCACCGCGCCGATGCTGCTGGCCATGTGGGTCGTGGTGGCCGAGGAGTCCGGGGTCGACCCGGCCCGGCTGCGCGGGACCCTGCAGAACGAGATGCTGAAGGAGTTTCTCGCGCGCAAGGCCTGCGTCTTCGACCTAGACACCAGCATGCGCTACTCCCTGGACGTGCTGGAGCACTGCATGCTCCATCTGCCCCGGGTGAACCCCGTGTCGCTGTCCGGCGGTCACGCACGCGAGGCGGGAGCCAGCCGCCCGCTGGAGATCGCGTGCGGGCTCGCCGACGCCGAGACCTACCTCCAGGGCATGCTCGACCGGGGCATGAAGGCGGACGACGTGGCCCGCCGCTTCACCTTCATCTTCGGCGCGCACATGGAACTGTTCGCGGAGGCCGCCAAGTTCCGCGTCGCCCGCCTCCTCTACGCGCGCCGGCTGCGCGAACGCTGGGGCGTCACCGACGAACGCGCGATGAAGATGCGCATCCAGGTCAACACCTTCGGCTCCGCACTCGCCCACCAGGAACCGCTCAACAACGTCGTCAGGACGACGCTCCAGGCGCTGGCGGCGGTGCTGGGCGGGGTGCAGTCGCTGCACGTGTGCAGTTTCGACGAGGCCTACCAGACACCGGGGGAGCTGGGCGCCCGTATCGCCCTGCGCACCCACCAGATCCTGGCGGAAGAAACCGACGTCGCCCGGTACGTCGACCCCCTCGGCGGCTCGGAGACCGTCGACCGGCTGGTAACCGGGCTGACGGCGGAGGCCGAGGACTGGCTCCAGCAGATCGAAGACCACGGCGGGATGCTGGGGAGCATCCGCAGCGGCTGGCTGGAGTCCGAGATCGCCGAGATGGCCTACAACGACCCCGGCCCCCGGGTCGGTGTGCGGGACCGGCTGCCGTCCGAGACCGAGCGGGAGATCCTGCGACGCGAACGGCACGAGGTCCCGGAGTCGGTGCAGCGCGTCGTCGAGCGCCGCCCCTGCACGGCCGAACTGGCGGCGGTACGCGAAGCGGCACTGACCGGCGCCAACGTCCTGCCCACCCTGATCGAGGCGGCCCGGGCCCGCGCGACGATCGGGCAGATGTGCAGGGCGATGGACCCGCAGGCCAAGTGACTCGTCGTTGCCGCCGTCGCCGTCGTACGTGCAGAGGGCTGAGCCCGGAAGATTCCCGGGACGGTCCCCTTCCTTCCGCCGGGGCCGTTCCGCCGATTCGCGGCAGGTGCGGCCGACCCCCGCGCTTCGCCCGCGCCGGGGCTACACCGAACAGACGAGTTCGGCGTGGACCACGACAACCTCGCATGTGTCGCTCTTGCTCGATTCGTGCTCGACATCCCCGGTCCTCGCTCGCGGCCGGCAGGGCCGCCGGGCCGCTGTCGGGGCACTCTTCGACGTCCTCACCCACGGCCGGGAGCCGCCTGCCAGGTCGCCCGCGCCGTAGAACTCCTGGGCTGCCTGAACCCGCTCTCGACCAGCCTCGGCTTGCGCGTCTCGGTCACGCCCATTCCCTGCCTCTGCACGGGAACTGACATCCCGTCTCCCGACAGCGGCAAGCACCTCATTCCGATCCCAGCCCTTGACAGCGACCTCCTGTTGCGCCGCCGCGCCTTCTTCCTCTTACCGCACGACCGCCGTGTATGCCTGATCCGGGCAGCGCGTCCACGTGTCTGTTGAGCCAGTGGCTCGTTGCCAATGCATGCGTACGTGCATGGCAGTGCGGGTGACGGTGACGCCGGTGGTGACGGTGGGGGTAGCGGCCCCGGCCAACGCGGCCGGGGCCGACGGCGGCCGCAGGGGCATTCAGGCTGACCGTGACCTGGGCCTCTGCCCGTCAGTCGTGATGCGTGCCACCCGCGCTCACGCGGTTCAGCTGCTGCCCGACGCGCCATGCTGCCGCACGCCACCGTGACCGTGGACGCCTGCCCATTCGGAGACCCCCCATCCCCAGGACGCGTTGTCGCGGGATGGCGGGGCCTCCCTCCATCGGAAGGACTCCCCTCATGCGTCTGAAGCGCACCGCAGCCCTGACCACCGCCACCGCGCTCGCCCTGCTGCTGCCCGCCACGAGCGCCCACGCCGCCGCCGTCGCCTGCGGCGGCTCCGTCTCCACCCAGGGCATCGCCGCCAACGGCTGCATCAGCGCCGAAAAGGGCAAGGAGGGACGCATCTACACCCGCGATATCAAAGCCCACGTCGTCCTGACCAACACCCGCCGCCACGCCGCTTACGTCGACTACGAAGCCTTCTTCCGCGTCGTCACCGGCGGGCACTGGGTCAAAATCGGCAATGGACGCACCCTCGTTCCGCGCCGCACCACCACCGGCCCCGTGGAAATCGGCAGCACCACCCGCGTCTGCTTCGTCGTCAACGCCAAGGTCGAGATCCGCGTCCACGTCAAACCCGCAGGAGGCGCCTGGAGCAACTGGACCGGCGCCGCGACGTCCCAGTGCCAGACCTGACCGCCATGGCGCCCTGCGCACGCGCCGCGACCGCAGCTGGGTAGGGCGGGCAGGAGGTGACGGTCACCCTCGAGACGATGCCCGGGCCCGACCGGAGCGACCTTCTGCACGCTGCTCTGGACCTGTGGCCCGGGCACCGCGACGCGGTGTCCACGCTCCTGACGCTCACGCGCCATCCTGACCGATTCCGAGGCTCTGCCAACGGGGCGTCAGTGCCGCGCCGCTCCCGCCAGGTCTCTCCCAGGAATGCCGGAGATCGGCGGCCTGCGGCCGGGCGAGAGTAGGAGTCTGTCGCAACGAGAGGTGCGTGCACCAGTACGTGGCCGCCGGCAACAGCCGGTTCCACGACACCGACTCAGATGCCGACCTGTACACCAACAGCAGCGGTACCTCAACCAGCAGGTTCCTCGGTTCCCAGCAGTCCGTGCTTGAGCCTCACGTCGACGCCTGGGTGAGTTTGGCGGCCACGGCGTCCAGGACCCAGTCCAGGCCGGTGGCGAAGGACGTTTCGGCGTCCACGTCCGTGCCGTCGTACACGGCCTTGGCCAGCGCCGGAAAGCGGCCCGTGGCCAGCAATTTCGTCAAGTGCGGACCGGAGGCGCGCTGCCAGTCGTGCTTGGACAGGCCAGTGGCGCGCTCGGCCCGCAGGTTCGTGACCTCGCGTCTGATCGCGCCGGTGAAGTAGGCGCTGACAGTCTCCACGGCTCGCATGACGGTGTCGATGTCGGCGAGGCCATCGAGGGCGGAAAGCGTGGCCTCGGCCACGGCGAGGCCGTTGGGGCCCATGGCCGGGCGGCGGCCGAGCAGGTCGGCCAGCCACTCGTGACGGTGTGCGGCCTGCCTGGTGCGGTGGGCGAGGAGGCGTAGCGCCTCCCGCCAGTCACCCGGCTCGTCCTCGGGGAGGATCTCGGCGTAGACCTCGTCCACCATGAGGTCGAACAGCTCCTCCTTGGTGGAGATGTATCCGTACAGCCGCATCGGGCCGGCATTCAGCCGGCCGGCGACCTTGCGCAACGACACCGCCTCCAGCCCGCCTTCGTCGGCCAGTGCGATGGCGGCGGCCACGATCCGCTCCCGGTCGAGCGGCACAGGGCGAGCAGGCGGCTCCGGTCGGTCCCACACAGTCATGCGCACATCGTACTGTTGCGATACAGCGCATTGGAGCAATACAGTGTATCGCCATGACGTACCGCATCGCTGTGGTCGGGGGCGGCCCTGCCGGCCTCGTCTTCGCCCGTGTCCTGCACCGCCACAACCACCCGGTCACTGTTCTCGAACGCGATCCCGCCCCCGATGCCCGCCCCCCGGGCGGCACACTGGACCTGCACGAAGGACTGGGCCAACTCGCGCTGGACAAGGCAGGACTGCTGGCGGAGTTCCAGGCGCTGTCCCGCCCGGAGGGCCAGGCCATGCGCATCCTGGACACGGACGGAACCGTCCTGCGCGACTGGCGGCCCCGGCCGGATGAGCGGGCCAACCCCGAGATCGACCGCGGGCAACTCCGTGACCTGTTGCTCGGCCCTCTCGACGTCCAGTGGGACCGGAGCGTGACGCAGGTGGTGCCGGGGGCCCGGGACGGGGTGCGGGTCCATTTCGCGGACGGGCGCCAAGAGACGTTCGACCTCGTAGTCGGCGCGGACGGCGCCTGGTCCCGGGTCCGGCCGTCCGTCTCGCCGGTGACACCGCACTACACCGGCGTCACCTCGGTCGAGACCTCCCTCGACGACGTCGACACCCGGCACCCGGGCCTAGCCCGGTTGATCGGTGATGGTTCCATCGCTGTGTACGGCGTGAACCGAGCCCTCGTCGCCCAGCGCAACAGCGGCGGCCACGTCAAGGTGTACGCCCGTTTCCGCGCACCGCTGGACTGGCACACTCACCTGGACCTGGCCGACGCCGAGGCCGTGCGCTCGGGTCTGCTGGCCCTGTTCGACGGCTGGGCCGCCCCCGTCCTCGACCTCCTCCGCCACGGCACCGCGTTCGTCCATCGCCCCCTCCACGTCCTGCCCGTGTCCCACACCTGGACCCACGTCCCCGGGGTGACGCTGCTGGGCGACGCCGCCCACCTGATGCCTCCCTTGGGGGCGGGTGCGAACCTCGCGATGCTGGATGGCGCCGAACTCGCCGAGTCCATCGCCGCCGGCCCCAGGGACCTGGACGAGGCCGTCCGTGCCTTCGAGGAACAGATGGGGGAGCGGGCCGGCATGTGGGCGAAGATCACGACGGCCGGTCTGGAACGCCTCGTGAGCCCGGACCCTGCCGAAGCCCTCGCCCTTTTCGACGAAGTCCAACCATCCTGACCTGCAACGTCACAAGAGGCAGCCAGACCCTCCGGTGGCTGCCCGTAGACCACCAACGGCTGCCCGGGGGATGGCCCGGCGTAGGGACCGACCCCTGTCTCTCTGCTGCTCCCTGCCCAGCAGGAGATCCAGTCCCGTGGCACCAACGTCATTCGCCTCGGGTGGGGGTGAACCCTCGGCCGCCGGGCCGGGCTGCTGTCCCTCGACGGGCCCTCACATGGGGAGCGAGAACAGCCGCACTGGCTCCGTGGGCCAACGGGCGTCCTCGTGCAGGGGCGTCACCATCGTCCGCAGTGGCATGGTCACCAGGCGGTGTTCGGGTTGTTCGACGAGTACCTCCTGGTCGAGCGGGTGCCATCCGAGGCGCTGGTAGAGCGGCACGAGGGGAGGGCGGCAGAACAGGAGGGCGTGCTGAGGGCCCATCGTTCGGGCGTGCTCCAGTGCAGCCGCAAGGACGATCCGCGCCAATCCCTGGCCCTGCATGCCGGGTGCGACGGCTACTCCGCCGACACCCACCACCTCTGTCGCGGTGTCACCGATCGCGACACGCAGTCGCAGCAGGCCGGCGTGTGCCACGAGTCGGCCGTCGTGTCTGATGCCGAAGTGGTCCTCTTTCGGAAGCCAGGTCAAACCGGTCCAGGCGACACCGAAGGGGTCATCGCTGGTGCCAAGTATCTTCTCCTGGTCCACCGTTGTGTACTGGGCAAGGCGCACCGCGGTCGGTGCCACAGAGGATGGGTTCGCAGACATTCCCTCATGATGATCTCTTCGCCAAGCACGGGCCAAGCGAATCCTCAGCCGGTCTGCGCAGACTCCGGCACGTCGGCCTCGCCCAGTCCTCGTTGGGCGGAGGGGCGGCGAGCTGTGAAGCGACGAGTCCTCTCTCGTAGGGGAGCGCCTGCGTCGGGAATGGACCTACGAGGAGAGTGCGACGGCGTCACACAGCACACGGCGGAGACGGACGCGATCACCTTATGCTGACGGCATGATCGATGTGCCGATATCAGCGCTGGAAGTCGCGGTGGTCGAATCAGGGACCCGTGGCGTCAAGACCCTGCGGGACACCGCCACCTTCGCTCGCAGGCTCGAACTGCTGGGGTACCACCGGCTCTGGTACGCCGAGCACCATCATTCGCCCGCGATCGGCGCGTTCCCGCCCGCGGTGCTCATCGCTCACGCGGCGGCGTCGACCTCATCGATTCGGCTCGGGTCGGGCGGAGTGCTGGCGCCCAACCATGCGCCCATCATGCTGGCGGAGCAGTTCGGAACACTGGCCGCGTTGCACGAGGACCGCATCGACCTTGGTATCGGCCGGGGCCCCGGCACCTTCGACGAGACCACCGCGCGCGCATTGCGCCGCGGAGCCGGGCCGACAACGGACGCGCAGTACCACGATGACATCGCCGCGATCCTGTCCTTCCTGGTCGACGAAGTGGCACTCGGCCCGCTGCCGGAGCCCTGGCTGTTGTGCTCCAGTACCGCAGGCGCCGCCCTCGCCGCACGGCTCGGCCTGCCGATCGCCGTCGCCCACCACATCCGGCCCGACAGCACTTTCGCCGTGCTGGAGCGCTATCGTGCCGAGTTCATCCCGTCCCGTTGGTGTGAGCAGCCCCGGGTAGTGGTGTGCGTTGAGGCGATATGCGCTGAGACGGAGCAGGAAGCGGCGTGGCGGGCCGGGCCCATGGACGTCGTCAAGGCCGGGCTGCTCAAGGGCCTGAGCGACATTCCCTTCCCCACGCCCGCAGATGCCGCCACCCATCCCTTCACGGCGGAAGAACGGCGGGCGCTTGCCGGATTCCGTGCACAGCAGGCATGCGGGACGCCCGAGGTCGTCGTCCGCCGACTGGCGCAACTGGTCGCCGAGACCGGAGCAGACGAACTCATGCTGACCACACCTGTCTACGATCTCGACGCCCGCGTCCGCTCCTACGAGCTCATCAAGAAGCACTGCGAGGACATGAAAGCCCCATGACAGCCGCGCGGCACTGAACCCTCCTGGCCGCCCTACGAGCGGGGCCCTGGCTGAAGCGGTCTGACCAGGGTGGAAGCCCCCTCCGGGGCTGCAAAGCACGTGAAGCAGCGGAGATCTCGCTGCGGGCCTCACCCGCCTTGATTCCGGCGTGCGAGGCAGATCCGATGGGGATCAGCGGATCAGGGTACGAGTACGACGCGCCCGCGCAGGCCGCGGGGGGCGTAGGGGGGCGTGGCCCGCCGGGGCTTGCGAGAATGGCATCGTCCGGCCCACCCACAGGGTGAGGCCGCCGACTGACCGACGCCTCGAATGGGTCCGTGGCGGAGGCGGGCCTCACCTGTCGGTGAACGACATCTCGCCCGGCGGGGAGGGCATGACGCTGTCTGCGTTGGGGGCGGCCATGAGCGCCGACATCCGGCCCGAGGACGACCTGGCTGCGGAGACCGAGGTGCTCGTGGAACGCGGCTGGCTGACTTGGGGCGCGGAGGACCGGCTGTGGCTGACCGGGGAGGGGGAACGAGCCCGCGTCGAACTCGCGCGTAACGCCCCCGCGATCCGAGCCGCCCTCCATAAGGGGATCGACGACGCGGACTACGTCACCACGGTGAAGGTGCTCCAGCAACTGATCCGCAATGCGGGCGGGACGGCCGCCTGACAGTCCGAGGGGGCACCGGGATGCCCGGCCCCTGGTGAGGTCGTGGCAGGTCAGTCGGCGCGGTTGTCCATCGGAGCCATGCGATTGTCCACTCTTTCCCGATACGGCCAGCAATGCCGGAGCACATCTCAACGCGCCTTGAACTGGACCACGTTCGCGCACAGGTTGCGGGTGACCCGCGGCCACGGTCTCAAAGCGCGTCGGCGGGGACTCCGCGTGCTGCGCCTCGCTCTCGTTCGCCGTATCGGCGGATGTGTCGTGCCACCTACTCGTTCGGCCTGCCGGTGATTTCCTCCTGCCTGTCCGTCAGTCGGTCCTCCTTGCTGACTGTCAGCCAGCCTCGACGCCGACGTGCATGCGGTGGTGCCGTGGATCGTCGATCTCGTCGAGCAACGCGATCGCGAAGTCGGCGTATGAGATGCGGCTGGTCGCCTCGGCCGGGGTCGTCCGGTATCTGCCAGTGCGAGCAGCGCCGTGGTCGAAGTCGCCCGCCGGGCTGAGGACCAGCCAGTCCAGCCCGAGGGGTGCGGTGCGCAGCACGTCCGTTCCCGCCGCGTGTCCCAGGTAGAAGGCACGGTAGTCCTGGGGGTAGCCAGGTGTGTCCATGAGCAGGGCTCCGGAGGCGGTCTCCAGCGCCGAGGCGAGGCCGACTCCCACCAGCCGGTTCACGCCGGCCCGCGCCAGGCCGTCGAGGAGGGCGCGGGATGCGCTGGTGAAGAAGGTTCCGGGCTGTGCGGCGGCATCGTAGACCGCACTGATCGCGGCATCGTGTCCGGTGGACAGCCGGGCGACACTGCCGGCGTGGGTGACATCACCCGCGACGGTCCGTACGCCGTCCAGGGCCGAGAGATCGGTGTACTTGGCCGGGTCACGCACGACTGCGGTCACCTGGTGACCACGGCTGCGAGCCTCTTCGACGGCGGCCCGGCCTGCCCTGCCGCCGGCACCGAAGACAATGATCTGACTCATGGCTCCCCCTCTGATCTGCGGCCGGGCCCGAACGCCGACCGCTTCCCCGAACGATAGGGAAGGCCCTGGTTACCAAGGAGATACCGCCTGCCGTGGGGCACTGATTGAGCCGCTGGATCCCCACAAGTTCGGCCCTGCCTGCCCCTCCGCTCTCTCCCTGATCCACCTCGGCGACAAATAGGCGGGGCGGTCATCCGCTGCCTTGGACAAGGACCTCGGCGGTTCTCGGAGTAGTGGATCCCGCTCCACTTGAACTCGGTGGCGCGGTGGCGGGACGCTGGGCATCAGTGACGGACCACGGCAGGATCTTCGGTCCAGGACAACTCGCAAACAACCAACGGCGAATCTCCGGCTCGGCCGCTGGATCAGATGCTTTCTGAAGCCGGGGCGCGCGGCCGTGGGGGAGCGGGCGTGAGTTATGTAAGCCCCGTTACTCGGCGGTGCCCCCGCAGCGTGCGCCGCTGGTTGGAAACCCTGCGGGGCACCAACCCACCCCTTCCACTGCCTACCCGAGGCCGTTGGTCGCTGGTGGTGCCGTCGAGCCGACTCTGCGGTTTCCCGGGGACGAGCGACACCGTGACCCGCTCGGTCTGGGAGGACCACGTCATGGTCCAGCACGTCGCCACGAGCTTCTACAAAATGGTGTAGTCGGCCATCAAAGGGCCCCGATCACCGACTGGGGCCGCCGCCGTCGCGGGTCGGGTACCGCCGGGCGATGAACTGGCACATCGGTGCTGGCCGGTGGCGGTAGCGCTGCACAACGGCCGCCGCTGTCATGTGGCGCATCGGGACTGTAGACATGAGGCGGGCACCCCCAGGGCATGTCCGGTTGCTCCTCCCGGACTTCCGTCGAGTCGGACGCGGGTCACGGACCACCCGGGTCGTCGGGCTCGACCACGCGGAAGCGTTCCGCAACGACGAGAGTGTCGTCATCAATGACCGGGGTGCGTCCCAGGTACTCGCTCACGCCGTCGCTGGTGAAGAACTCTTCGTGCGCTGCCCGCCACTCCGCCACGTCGGAGTAGCCGCGTCCCTCTGCTCGCGCGAAGTCGTCGTCGATCTCCTTCATGGGAACGACGCGGACGTCGACGAGCTCGATCGTGGCGGCCGGACGACCCTCGGAATCAAGCACCCAGAATCGCTGTCCAGGCACCGGTACTGCCTAGCCGGCGTGTTCGTAGATCTCCAGGAGACCCGTGAGTGCGGTCTTCTGGCCGCTCAGGATCGCCGCAACACCACGGTCACGTTCCGGCCCCGGGAAGGCGAGTTCAAGAGTCGGAAGGTCGTCATGTCCCATCGAGCGAGGGTATGCAGCCCGGCCGCGTTGATCAAGGGCCACCGCTCCGCTCGCCCCCGAACGCACAGCAAGCACTTTTACAACACGCCCTGGTGCCGGTGATGGTCGGAGAGGGCCGCCGCGGTGGCGCGGGCGAAGCCTTCCGGGTTGTCGAGCATGATGTTGTGTCCGCAGTCCGGGATCGAGACCACGGCCACCCCGGCTTCGATGAGCGCATCGGTGCCCGGGAGCGGGCCATCGGCCTCGGGTATCAGGTAGGTGCGGGGGATGTTCAGGTTCAGCAGATGCTCACGCATGGTGGGGGTGGTGCCGCGGGTGAGGTGGACCGCGCTGCGGTGCAGGGCTTCCCGGCCTGCCAGGCGCATCGTGGACCACCAGTGGGAGCCAGCCAGATCTCGGATCTTCTCCCAGCCGCCCGCGAGGAACTCCTCCTCGGAGTACGCGGCGATGCCGCTGCTGCCGGCGGAGCCGGGTGTGGGCGGGATCGGGTCAAGGTTGGCGTCGACCAGGACCAAGCGGGAGACCAGTTGGGGGTGCCGGGCGGCCAGGATGATAGCCACTGAGCCACCCATGCTGTGCGCGATCAGCTCGGCGCCCGTGACGCCTGCGCTGGTCAGTGCTGCGCCGAGGGCGTCGGCGTGGGATTCCAGGGTGTAGTCGAAGTCCGTCGGCCGGTCGCTGATGCCATGTCCGAGCAAGTCGATCAACAGCGATCGACGACCGGCGAGCAGGGGATGAACAGCCACCTCCGCGAAGTAGGGCGACGATGTGGCGCCCAGACCATGGACGTAGACGCGGGACGGCTCCTGTCCCGGCAACTCAACCCAGCGGATCTGGCCACCCCCGGGTGTCACGGCGGCGCTGCGCACAGTGTGCTTCCCTTCGCTGCGGATCGACAAAGAGATGAGAGTAGCCACCGGCCTCGGTGCGCCGCTACCGCCCCAGCGCGGCGCTGCGCGGGCACCGGAAGCCTTGGGCAGCCGCCGTGCGGGCAAGTGGCGGCGGCTCGTTGTCAGGTGGCAGTAGCACCGTCAACTGCTGGGGTGCGTGCGGCCCGTGCTCAAGAGCGGGACGAAGCTGGTGGGTTGCGTCTCTGGTTGGTGTCGGTGGCCGCGGGCCACTTTTCGCCGTCAGAGGTTCAGGGCGGCTGGGACGGTGGCGAAGGCGTCGTGCAGGCGGTCGGTCAGGGCGGCACGGCCGCCGGCGCCGTGGTCGCGGACCCAGGTGCGGGCGGCCATGCTCCAGGCGGTGGTGGCCAGTTCGGCGAGGATGCGCGGCCGCAGGTCTTCGGGGTCGAGGCCGAGCTTTCCGGTGAGGCAGAGCGTGGTCTGGGCTTCGACTTGGGAGCGGTGGTACTCGACGTGGCCGAGCAGTGCGGGCGCGGTGAGGATCAGGCGGCGGGTGGCGATGTAACGCCGGTCCCAGTCCGGCGGCAGGGTGTGGAGGGTGTCGGCGAGGGTGTCGCGTAGCGCATTCAGCGCCGGTCCGGACAGTTCTCGGTCCGCGAGCGCGGCCAGGTATTCCGACCAAAGCTCGGTCTCGGCCTCGGCGGCTACTGCTTCCTTGGTGGCGAACGCGCGGAAGAACGTGCTGCGCGAGACCTCTGCCTCGTCAACGATTTCCTCCACGGTGGTGGCGTCGAAGCCCTTGTCGGTGAACAGCTTCAGGGCGACGTCGGCGAGGGCGCGGCGGGTACGCAGCCGCTTGCGTTCACGCAGGGGCAGGGAGCGGTCGTCGGGAACCATACGGGGATCCTAACCCGGGCGAACCTGAGTAGCGAAAGCCATCATGACTCATCTGAGACTTGTGCCTTTCTGGAACTGAGTGTCATTGTTCGGGTCGTCAAAGACGAGCAGCAACCAGGAGACCGACATGAGCATCACCGATGTCACCCTGAGCCCGGCGATCATCGGCCAGGCCGAGAAGCACCACACCGCCCTCCTGGCCCGGGCGCTGGCGGGTACGACGGTCGATGAGAAGCAGTGGATCACTCTGAACCAGGCTCTGGCCGCCGGCGCCCCACTCCGGCGCGAGCCGCATGTGACCCGCGTCGCCGGTCTGACCCAGTGGACGCCCGGCGATGTCGAATCCGCCCTGACGGCGCTGATCGAGGGCGGCCTGGTACAGACGCTGCCCGACGGACTGATCGAGGTCACCGGCGAAGGCCGGGCACTGGCCGCGAGGGTCCGCACCGAAACCGGCGCGATCCTGGAGCGGGCCTACGGCTCCGTCCCGGCCCAGGACCTGGCCGCCGCCGCCCGCGCACTGGCCACCATCACCGCCCGGATGGCCCAGGAACTCGCCCACACCTGACAGCCGACTGCCTCTTCACCTTGGATGACGTTCACCTTGGATAACCCCGGGCGAGAGTAGGCGTGGTGCACCAGCCTGGTTGGCTGCGAGGGGTTCTGGCCCGGTCAGCAGGCGTCAGCGAGGGCGGCGGCTGGTCTTCCCGTGGCGTCCAGGTGTGACCTTCGCCGCCGTACCACTCCAGGAAGCGATGGTCAGTAGCGGGACCATCTGCACCTCGCACACGGCGCAGTACCGGGGGTAGGGGGCGGTGCGGCCCCACGGGGCCCAGCCATCGAACTTCCAGCCGGGGTGCGTTGCCCAGGTGACTGGAATGGAACTCCTGCGGATGCTCCGCGTACGAGCTGTGCACGTCGGAGCCGGCCGCCTGCCACCTGCTCCAGTCGCGTGCCAGAGCCGTGCGCGCTGCCCCCCGACTCGCTGGTTCCTCAGCGCTCTGACGTGTCCTCGACCAGGCGTCCGGGAAGACCGAACTCCCGTGGCGGTCGCGCGTTCACCGGCGCGTACATCGGGCTGACGGCCAGCTTCAGCACGGCTTCGGCGACCGGGTACGAGTAGCGGGGCGCGGAGGTGACGCGCCGGGGCAGCAGCATGCCGTACGCGCCTCGCTCATGCAGCAGTGCGGCGTGGCGGGTAGGGCCGGGCACGGTGACATCATGGCCCGCCGCCGTCAGGCCGACGTACAAGCCCGTGCAGGAGGCCATGCCTCCGGTCGTACCCCAGGTTGCCAGAAGCACCCGCGACGCTGCGGCTTGCGCGGGCGTCTCTCGTGACGGCATTCGGCGGCTCCTCGCGAAGGGGGTCGACGATGCAGTTCGGGACGTCGCCGAGGGCGGCGCCGGACATGAAGCGGGAGATGAGCGCGGCAAATTCCGCGTCGCGCTCCAGGTGCATGAAGTGGTCGACGTCCTTCATCACGACGAAGGTCGCCGCATCGATCGTGGCAGCGACAGCCCGACCTTCGGCCGCCGTGGTCACGGAGTCCAGCTCGCCCGCCCCGACCAGTGCGGGGACGCCCCGCAGCCCGCCCGCCGGGAGGGCGTCACGGAGAAGGAGGCTGCCCCGGTCGGCTACATACCGAACGAGGGGGTCCTGCCGCGATGCCGTGAGCTGGTTGAGCACGACGCGTGCCGCGGCCCGCATCGGAAGGATATGCCGCGCCGCGTGGGTGTTGGTCAGCACCTCGATCAGCCTCTCGGCGGACTTCCGGTGCGCGTCGCGGTCGGGTGGGACGTCCCTCGCCGTGTGGACGGCTTCCCGGCTCAGCCCCTCGTGAATGAGTTCTGTGAGTGCCGGACCCGGCGAGGGGGTAGCCCCGAAGATCAGGAGACGTGTGACGCGGCCAGGCTGCGTCTGGGCCAGCCGATACGCGATGGGGTAACCGGACGATACGCCGAGCACCGCGAAGCGCTCGATGCCGAGCCGGTCCGGGACGCACAGGGCGGCTTCGGTGAGGTCCTCCCAGGACAGGGTGTCGGGGGCCGGACCCGGTGTGCGCGCCGCGGGCAACTCGGGAATCAGCAGGGGGTGACGGCCCGCCAGGTGGCGTTCCAACCGGGACCAGGAGTGGCGGCCCTGTAGTGCGCCACCGAGGATCAGCAGAGCTTCGGTGGCTGGTGTGCAGACGGGGGTGACAACGCGGCAGGGGTAGTGAGTCCGGCGCCAGGCGATGTCGTGGTCTTGTACCCGGGCAGCGGCCCCGGGGTGGTGGGCGTGCGCGTCCACGCTCACGAACTGGCCGTCCGCTGCTGTTCGATGAAGACGGCGAGTTCGGAGATGGTGGATGTCGCCGACAGGATTGTCAGGTCTGTCTCGGCAATGACCAGTCCGTAGTCGTCCTCCAGGACCATCGAGAGCACCGCGATGGCCATGGAGTCCACGCCGGCGTCCGCGAGGGTGGCTGTTGGGGTGACGGGGCCTGCGGGCAGGGCGGCCTTCTGGGTAAGGATGTGGATGACGTCGTCGAGCATGGCGGCGGTCCTTTCCAGCCTAGTCGCACGGGGTGATGTCGCTCGGCCAAGTGGCCGTCGTGGCGGCCCAGGTGAGGCCACTCCCAAAAGCCACCATCAAGACGCGTTGACCGACCTTGATTGTTCCCTCCGCGCTCGCATGAGTCAGGAGGAGTGGCACGGACGCCGCGGAGGTGTTGCCCACATGCGAGATGTTCGCGGGCATGCGTTCGAGCGGGAAGGCAAGGGCTGCGGCTAGGGCGGAGCTGATCGCAGCGTTGGCCTGGTGTGCAATCAGGACGTCGACGTCATCCAGACTCCATCCGGCCGCTTCCGCCGCCGCCCGTACCGCTGTACTCATGCGCCGCACCGCGTGGCGGAAGACCTCGGTGCCCTTCATACGGAGGAACAGATCCCTGTCACCGCTTCCGGGGGCCGGCCTGCGCAGCCTGCTGCCTCCGGCTGGGATGGTGAGGAAATCCGCCGAGGTGCCGTCGCTGCCCCACACCGTCGGGCCGAAGGTCGGGGCATCACGGGCGGTCGCGGCCCGCAGAACGGCCGCGCCGGCGCCGTCCCCGAAGAGCGGGCCGGTGGTGCGGTCGGCATGGTCGACGACCGCCGAGGTGGCCTCCGCGCCGATGACCAGGACGCTCGCCGCGGTGACAGAGGCGATCAAACCCCTGGCGACCTCACAGGCGTAGAGGAAGCCCGAGCACCCGGCGTTGACGTCGAACGCCGGGATGCCCGTCATGCCCAGCCTGCTGGCGACCTCGGGTGCGCCCGCGGGACACAGCCTGTCCGGAGTCGTTGTGGCCAGGATCAGTGCATCGACGCCCTCGGTCCGCGCCGAGGCCATCGCTCTGGCGCCTGCCTCGACGGCTAGGTCCACCGTGGCCATGCCGGGGCCGACCCGGCGACGACTCGTGATACCGATCCGCTCCCGGACGAAGGTATCCACCCTGGCGTTCATGAGATCGCTGTTGGGCACCACGATGGGGGGCAGCCAGCACCCCAGGCCGGCCAGAACCGCTTGCGTCACGCTGTCACTACCTTTCTGCAGCGGGTCAGGACTCAGGACGTGCAGCGCATGCCGCAGGCGACCGCGTCTCTGCTGAGGGACCAGAGGGGTCGTCCAGGAGGTAATCGAGACCGTTGACCGGTTGTCCGGTGAGGAATCGCATCACCAAGTCGCTTGCCTCGTCCCGCCGTTGCATGAACACCCAGTGGTCCGCCTCCGCGATGGTGGCGAAACTGCTCTCGTCGATCGTGGCCGCGAAGGCACGCTGTGTCTCCCGCGAGCTGACGACATCGTGCTCGCCGCAGAAGACGAGGGTCGGTACGCCCCTGAGACCGCCCGTGGGCTCAAGGTTTTCCAGCACCGAACGCTCCATGGTCGAGAACCGGTGTGCCGCCCCGGTGATCTGGCGCAACGTCATTCTTTTCACCAGTTGACGAACGACGTCCCCGTTCCTGATGACCGCCCCTGGTTCCTGGCACAGGAACATCTGGGCCAGCACATCCACGAAACCTCGTGGGTCTCCTTCTCTCATGCACCCGGCTCCGCGGTGCCACAGGGACAGGAGACGTTCCCCGATGCGCACGGGAACGCCGCCGAGGGCCATCCGGATGACGCGCTCGGGGCACCGCTGCGCCCAGCGGAAGGCGACACAGGAGCCGAAGGAATAGCCGAGGAGGTGGAAACGGTCGATGCCAAGGTCGTCGACGACCGCCTCCGCTGCCCGGTACATCACCTCCATGCCCTGGTCCGGGCGAAGGGGGGTGGAGTCACCTGCTCCTGGAAGGTCGACCGAGATCAAGCCGGTGTGGGGCAGGACGTGCCGCTCCATGAAAGACCACTCGCGCATTCCCTGCAGCACGCCACCGATGACGAAAACAGGTTCGATGCATTCCCCGTCGTTATCATTCTGGACCAGCCGGTACGAGAAGGACAGCCCATCCAATGAGAGGTTACGAATGGTCTCCTTGGCCACAAGTCACCGCCACAGCGTCGAAGAAGAAGAAATGAAGTGGTGTGGAGATGGCACGCCTCGAACGTTACGGGGCTACGCGCCCGACGAGCCACCATCATAACCGCGAAGAACGATATCACCGGGCGGAAAGGAAACCGCCACGGCAGAGGTTTGGAAAACGTATGACCTTGCACAACGAGATTTCCTCCGTGAGGACACGGGTCCCGTATAGCCCAGTGGCTCGACAATCTCGGGCATCCAATCGCACCTTGTTCCGGTTCGTTTGTTCGATGCTTACTCGCCTGCTCGAATCCCCAGCCGGCGGTACCCCGGCCTGCTTGATTGAAAGGCGCAGACTCGGTAGTGCGGGAAGTCGGCAATCACATTTTCACTGCGCCACCACCGGCTTGCACACGCCTCGACTCGAAGCTCAATCGCGCGGGCCCGCTCCCGAGCGGCCTGCAATGTAAATGAACGTTCCCCCTTGGCGTCAGGGCTACTGCCGGCAGTGATTGCCGCTCCGAGGCTGGTGGGATTTTCTGCTCATGATCACCGGGAACGGAGGCGTGCCCCTGTCCGCACTGCGGATCAGGGGCACGAGGGTTGGGCCCACCGGGCGGTGAGTCCGGCGCGCGCTTACGGTTGCGGTGCCTGCGTCACTCGGCTCGGCTGGCAGGACCGGTTGTCAGGGTGTTGGCCTCACGATCTCGACCTCGGGCCCGACGCCGCCGTCGGATTTGGTGGTCGTGCGCCAGAGCGTGCCGTCGTTGCGCCGGGTGATCAGTTCAGGGTTGCCGTCGCCGTCCATGTCGGGGCTGGCGATGAGCAAGTCGACCGCACCCCAGCTGCTGCTGATTGTGCGAGGTGCCCGGAAGAACAGCTCGGTGGCGTCGCCCGGGGAGAAGCGGAGGCTGCCGGTGTTGTCGATGGCGTACAGGTCCTCGTCGCCGTCCTTGTCGACGTCTCCAGCGCGATGATGTGACGCATGCCGGTCCAGCCGGCGCCGACCTTGCATGGGTCGGCCGCAATCTTGCCGTCGCTGCGTCCGAAGTGCCGCCAGAGGTCGCCGGAGGCGTCACGGCGCAGCATGTCAGTCTTGCCGTCGTTGGGGTTGTTGCAGTGGGAGAACGTCGCGGCACCGCGGTGGGGGTGGTGTCGCGAGTCTTCACGGACTGAATCGCGGCCTCGACGCAGGCCGCATACCAGTTCTCCGGCGCCGTGAACTTGCGCGTCTCGGAGGTGTCCGGGTCCATCGTTACCTCATTGGCGATCGGACCTTTGGCGAAGACGGCGATTCCGTAGGCGCCATCGCCTCCCTCCATCGTGCAGAGTCCGGTCCGCTTGGTGGCGTCGTGACGAACGAGCCGTTGTAACCGTGGGTGGAGAGGTCCCCAGCCATGGCGTTGTACTGCTGGTGGCAGACTTCCTGTAGGAAGACCAGATCCGCTCTCAACGCGAGGGCCTCGCCCACAACCTTCTTTTGCCGCTTGGGTATCTCGCGGGTGGCCGAACAGACCCTCGTGTCCTCGCTGTTACCGCAGATGTTGTAGCTCAAGAACCGGGCTACCGGTGTGGTGCTCGGTGACGGCTCGTCGGCGCCAGCCGGCTGCATTACCCCCAGAGCGACCAGCAGTGCCAGCAAGATGGCGAACGCCTTGCGTCTGCGCATGGCGCGGCCTCCCTCCTCCTTCAGGCTGCTCAGAGTCGAACCATTACCGCCGGGTGTCTCCCTGTTGAGCTCGAGCGGAAATCAACAAAATCAGCAGACGATAGAGCTGGCCTGCACTGGGCCGGGCCAATGTCCCCCGCCGAGGTGGACGACCGGCTGGGTGCTCCCTACCGGCTCTACCGGCTCTATCGGGCTGTCCGATCCTTCAGGACCTGTCCGACGGGTCGGTCGGGCGGTCCGCCGTGACCAGCCACGACGTGCTGAGCAGCCGGACTGTGCCGTCCGCCACCTCTTGGGCGCGCAGGTGGTCCGTGAGGGTGTGGCGGGCGCGTGAGCGCGTCGCCGCGTCGGCCTGTTCCATCAGGTGGCGGCCGGGGCCGGTGCCGAGCAGGAACGTCGCGGCGTCCTCGGCTCCGTGCCCCCATGTCCCATACGCCTGCGCCCGGTTGACGCTGGTACCGGTGAATCCGGCTGCGGTGAGCACTTCGCGGATGCGGTCCGGGGCGGCGAGGGAGAACATGCCGGGCAGACCCGGCCGTCCGAAGTCGCCGACGGGCAGGATGCCGCGCAGTGACGTCATCGCCGTGACCCAGCCGTTGAGCGTGGCATCGGCCGGGCAGACGAACGCCAGGCGGCCGCCGGGCCGCAGTGCCCGGGCGACGTTACCG
This sequence comes from Streptomyces sp. NPDC026377, assembly GCF_055567715.1. Lineage (NCBI taxonomy): Bacteria > Bacillati > Actinomycetota > Actinomycetes > Kitasatosporales > Streptomycetaceae > Streptomyces > Streptomyces sp. NPDC026377. The sequence goes on along the minus strand of NZ_JBVHPV010000008.1, from coordinate 78,490 downwards.
AAGGCCGCTACCGGGTCGGAGAAGAACATGACGCCGTAGCGACTGACCGCCGCGTCGAACGAGCCCTCTTTGAAGGGGTACGCCTGGGCGTCGCCCTGCACGAAGGAGGCGTTCGTGATGTCCTCCCGCTCGGCTCGGGTCCGCGCCTCGGCCAGCATCGGGCCGGACAGATCGAGGCCGAGCGCGTGCCCTTGGGGCGCTCTGCGCGCGGCGAGGCGGGTGGTCTGCCCGGAGCCGCAACCAAGGTCGAGGACCCGGTGGTCCCCGGTGATCCCGGCGGCATCGAGCAGTGGCTGGTTGAAGGCCTCGTTCACGGCGTTCCAACGGTCCTGGTGGCGGGCCCAGTGGGAGCCTTCCGGCCCGTTCCACGCCTGTGCCTGCTCGGTGTTGACAACGTCCGGCACGGGGGCCTCCTGTGGTGAGCGATGGAATGGGCGTGCGCCCAAACAGTATGGGCGCACGCCCAAACTGGCAATCCCCGCTACTCTCCAGGAGTTGTGCCCCTCGAGGGCGGCGGCACCAGAACGGAAGAGAGGCCCATGTCACCGCGTGGAGTGGCGACGCCGGACGTACGCGAGCGGCTGTTCGCGGCGGCCGAGCGCGTCGTCGAGAGGGATGGGCCCGGCGCGCTCACCAGCCGGGCCATCACCACCGAGGCGGGCTGCGCCAAGGGGCTGCTGCACGCGCACTTCGCGGGGCTCGACGAGTTCGTGGCCGAGCTCTGCCTTGACCGGTTCGCACGGACTGCGGCGAAGGCGCAGGCGCTGTCGCGGCTCACCGGGCAGGGCACGGTGGCGCGGAACCTCAATGCCGTCGCCCTCGTGCTGTTCGAATCCGCCGGCCCGTCTCTCTCGGGCCTGGCCATGAGCCGACCCGCCACCATGCATCGAATCCGCGAGGCCCTGGAAGGCGGGGCACCCGGCCTCTTCGCGATCGAGGAGGCCATCAGCACCTACCTGGCGGCCGAACAGAGGCTCGGCAGGGTGGCGGAGACCGTCGACCCGAGCACCGTGGCCCTCGCCATCGTGGGCACCGCCCACCATCTCCTGATGACCGGCTGGCCGGGCACACCTGACCCACGGCCCGCCATGACGCGCCTGGTGGCCACACTGGTGGACGGCTGAGGACTGCCGGGTTGGTCCTCATCGGGGCCATAGCCGGATCGCGGCGAGGCGAGGGTGCCCAAGCAGGACATGCGCTCGCTTCCGTCCCACCGGGCGAACTCGGGTTGGTGAACCTGCCGGACGGCGGTCGGCTACCGGATGACTGGAATCATGAGGTTCACCCCGGGAATGGGGATAAGCCGAAGGAGCTTGCCACCCTGGCCATCAGATACCTACCGGGGGTATGGTGGAGGCGGCGGCGTCACGCAGGCGCGCCCCAGGTGACATGGAAGGGAACCAGTGGTGGCAGGCACTGGACAGGCGCCCAGGCGGGACATCGCCCGGCTGCTGGCGCTTTGCGCGGTCCTGCTCGGTCTGTTCCTCATGCACGGCTCACCGGCCACCGCCGCAGAAGGCTGCCACGGTGCGATGTCCACCGCCGCTCCCATGCCCGAGGGCCATGACTCCGCCGCGATGGCCTCCATGCTCCCTGAACTGGCGACGTCTGCGACTTCAGAGATGGCTCGGCATCCCGGCGCGGAGCACATGTCCGGGACGTCGGCCATGGACGGGACGATGTGCGTCTCGACCCCCGCGCGGCACCGCATGCCGCTGCCGTTGGGTGGCCTGATGGTCGCCGCCGCGGTGCTGGCGGCCAGTTTGCTCACGGGTGGGTCCGTGACGCTGGGCCGGGCGGGGCGGCGCGGGCCGCCGCCACCGGGCGGGCGGATTCTGCTGCTGCGGGTGTGCATCGCGCGGACGTGACAGGACCGTGCTGGACCCGGACACCGGGACTGGCGACGTCGTCCTGCTCCTACCCGCGCCACGGACGTGGTGCGCCCACCGGAAAGACCACCTTCATGTTCACTCCTCGTACCACCATCCGCCGTCGTGCCCTCGCGGCGGCCGGCACCGTGGCCGCGCTCGCGCTGACCCTGGCCGCCTGCGGTTCCTCGGGCGACTCCTCGATGCCGGGCATGGACCACGGCGCCAAGCCGTCCGCGTCCGCCTCCGCCTCCGCCTCCGCGAGCACCTCACCCTCGATGGCCGACATGCCTGGCATGGATCACATGGCCGACGGCAACGGCCTGTCCGACACCAAGGACGGCTACCGGCTCACCAGCCAGGACGCCACCCTCCCCGCAGCCAAGCAGGCCGCCTACCGGTTCGCGGTGACCGGACCGGACGGCAAGCCCGTCACCGGCTTCGCCGTCGACCAGACCAAGCGCATGCACTTCTACGCCATCCGCTCGGACCTGACCGGCTTCCAGCACATCCACCCGGCCATGGCCGCCGACGGAACCTGGACCGCCGCCCTGGCCGCCCTCACTCCCGGCTCGTGGCGCATGTTCGCCTCCTTCACCCCCGACAGCGGGTCCGGAAAAGGCAACGATTTCGTCCTCAGCCGCACCCTCACTGTCCCCGGCACGGCGACGAACACCCCGCTGCCGGCAGCAGCTTCCTCCGTCGACGTCGACGGATACACCGTCACCCTCAAGGGCAAGCCGATGGCCGGAATGGCACACCCGCTGACCGTCACCGTCACCAAGGACGGCAAGCCCGTCACCGACCTCCAGCCCTACCTGGACACCTACGCCCACCTCACCGCCTTCCACGAAGGCGACACCGCCTTCGCCCACCTGCACCCCACCACGAAGGTCAACGGTGACCACGGCGGCCCCGACCTGTCCTTCCACGCCGAACTGCCCACGTCCGGGAACTGGCGGCTGTTCCTGCAGTTCCAGACCGGCGGCAAGCTCCACACCGCCGCGCTGACGTTGAACGTCGGCTGAACCCCCTGCGGGGCGCCGCCCACCCGACGGCGCCCCGCGCTCGCCCGCCATGAGTCGCCCCGGTGTATGGCGTTGGGCCGGGTGTCGGCGATGAGCCGCCGGGCGGCGGCTTCGGAGGGGAGGACGGGCCTCGACCGCCGGCGCCTGGTGGGCTCCTGCACGGTGGGGGAGGGGCGGGTGCCCACGGGCGGCGGCCAGGGGCGGGCCGCTCACCGCGTCGGCCGTCGTTTTCCGGCGTAGTTGCCTGAGCGAGGTGCACCGCCTCTGCCCACCTCGGCCTGCCCGTGGGGCCTGCGGGCCTCCTTCAGGCGGGGCGGGGTATCAGGAGACGGTCCGTTCAGGGTTCTGCCGACAGGGTTTGAGGGCGCTTATGGTCTTACCGCCGGTCATCTGGCGGGTCACGGTGGGGGCACGGGCGACGCGATTGACCCCGGGCCGGCCGAACCCTCCGGTGCCGCCGTTGTGGCGCAGGGCGCTGGGAGCGATAACCGACACGACCGGAACCACCGGATCAGCGGCCTGGGCCCAATCGGCGGTACGAGGTCTTCGAGGAAGTGTCGGGCGCTCTCGCGTGCGCCGGCCACGGATGTTGAGGAGGGGGCGGGGTTGCGGCGGTGACGCTCATCGTGTCCAACAGGTCACCACCCTGGCCCCGATCGTCGCTGCCCGACCCTGTCTGCTTGGCGCTTGTGCCCCGGCCTGCGTCGGTCAACCGGCGATGACCGCCTTGCGCCCTGCCCGCGTCGCTGCTCGAGTTCGATTTCCTCACTACCGAACACGCGAAAATCTACCTCGACCACAGTAGACATTGGCTGGTGGTGTGGTTATGGTTTCTCTCGTAACCCAGAAGGACAGCAGGGCCCGGCAGAGACGAACTGCCGGGCAGCAGTACCGCAGTACCAGTAGTTGCAGTGTGTAGGGCGGTGCGGTGGTGGAGTTCCGAAGCCATGGCGGTTGCAGGACGGCGACGGGGCTGACGACCGGACCGGGTGGCCCGCAGTGATCAGGGGCCGCCGCGAGCAGTACCGCAGTACACGCAGTGGCAGTACCCGCAGTAAGTGCAGTTCGCAGTACCCAGCAGTGAAGTCAGTGAGCAGTGCCTCGGTGAAGGCGTCGGCTGCGGGCGCGCGCACCGGGAGGTTCGGCAGTGGGGTTCTAAGCCAAGAGCAGATGCGGGATGGGCGACGGGGCTGGCTGCCGGAGCGTGGCGCTTGGGTGAGGCCACGAGCAGCACAAAGCAGTTCGCAGTACCAGCAGTACGAGTGTCCCGTTTGGTAGGTAGTTGAACACCGAGGGAAGAACGGAGGAATTGGGCGCCATCAGGATCGCCCGGGCCGGCAGTACGGCGCCCGGGTACCGCAGGACATCGATAGTGAGGTGGTCTCCGGTCACGCATACGCGATCCCCGCACCCCCGACAGCATTCAGGTCGGGCCTGCGGACAGAGAAGGCCGGCGCAGTACCAGGGCCGGCAGATGGTGTAGCAGTTCCTTCGGGGCCCTGGTGCCATTGGCACCAGGGCCCCTCCGCGTGCTCCAGAAAGAGGTGCGATGACCGCAGACGACTCGTTCGGCCGTCTCGACGATGATGATTACCCCGCCTACACGATGGGCCGGGCCGCCGAGATACTCGGCACCACCCAGGGCTTCCTCCGTGCCATCGGAGAAGCACACCTGATCACACCGCTCCGCTCACCGGGCGGACACCGCCGCTACTCCCGCTACCAGCTTCGGATCGCCGCCCGCGCCCGCGAACTCGTAGACCAGGGCATCCCTATTGAGGCCGCCTGTCGGATCGTCATCCTTGAGGACCAGCTAGGGGAAGCGCAGCGCCTCAACGCCGAATACCGCCGCGCCGCCGAACCGGTGAACCCCACGGTCGCGGCTTGAGTCGGGGCGCGCCCGCCGGTCCTCGGCGGGCGCGCGCACTGGTCCAAGGCGTGACGTGTGCTCGTTTCCTCTGAGGGCCCCCGAGGGCGGGCAGCGCGTGGTCAACGTCTGGGGCCTGCCCGGCGACAGACACGACTACTCCGCACGGACCGTCGGCCAAGATCACTGGCGCGAAGCGCCGTCCAAACTGGTGACCTATCGCCCCGGAGCCCTGCGGCGAGGAACGACTTGGGCAGGTGACACGTCGTCTGAAGCGTCCGGGTCGCGAAGAACCGTGAGCGGCGTCGGCGTGCGGTCCGCGCGATGGCAGGCCGCCGCCATGCGGCGCTTTGAGGTCAGGGGAGGCGGGGCCGTAAAGGGGGTTTCGGTGAACCGCCCTGGAACGCGAGCGCGTCCTCCTGCCCGCCCACCGGCATAAGAAAAACATAAAAATGGCTGCATGAGTGGGGGATGTGCGGGCAGACGGTGCTTCGGAGGTTGATAACTATGGTTCCCCTGCTTCTTGTTCTTCTGCTCGCTCTGATCCTCTTCGGTGCCGGTTTCGCGGTGAAGGTCCTCTGGTGGGTCGCGATCGCCGTGCTGGTGCTGTGGCTGATCGGTTTCGTCGCCCGCCCCAAGGGTGGCAGTGGCCGCTGGTATCGCTGGTAGCCGCCTGGCACAACCCAGCCGTGATGCTGGATGACGGTGGCCTGCCGCCCCAGATGTGGGGCCGCAGGCCACCGTCACGTCACGTGTCCTGTCGCCGATACCTATCGGGTATCGGGCGGAAACGAGTATGCGGGGATATCCGGGCCGGCCAGCAACCGGGACGGCCGCTGTGACGAAGCAGGGAACTTGCCCACCTTCGGCGATCGACGGCCGTCCCGGCGGACTACTCAAACCCGGGAAGGTCCACGAGTTCGTGGGAACTGAAGGTTCCTCAGCCTGAACCCGAGGGTGGGCTGACCTGATTCTGGGGATGGCCCTCGTGGGTTCGCGCTCAACCCACGCGGCGGCTTCGGCGGCTTGCTCCCGGACCCGCCCGCAAAGTCGACCTCCTTCACGATCCTTGAACCACCCGTAACGGCGATGGCGTCAACGTGGCGGGGGCGAGAGTCATGGACCGGGTACGGGCGACTCCGCAGCCATACCCCGGTCGTAGTCCATGCGGGCGGTCTGGACTTCCTCGATATGACACTCGGCCCATGCCTTGATCGAGGCCATAACCGGCAGCAGGCTGCGGCCGAGTGGGGTGAGCTGGTAGTCCACCCGGACTGGCACCGAGGGAGTCACCGTGCGGGTCAGCAGCCCGTCACGTTCCAGGGTGCGCAGCGTCTGGGTCAGCATCTTCTGGCTGACCCCGGCGATGATCCGGTTCAAGTCGCGGTACCGCAGCGGCCCGTCGGCCAATGCATTCAGTACCAAACTCACCCACTTGTCGCTGATCCGGTCCAGCAGCTGCCGGGCCGGGCAGGTAGCCAGGTAGGCGTCGTAGGCGGCGCGCTCGTCGGCGCGGCGCTGGGCGGCGGTGCGGGTGGCCATGGCACTTCCAGGTGGGGTAGGCACTCCGAAGTGTGTACTTCCCGGTGGAGAGTAACACCCCGTAGGTTCGTGGACATGAAAGCTGTGATCGTTCGTTCCTTCGGTGGCCCGGAAGTCCTCGAGGTGGCGGAGGTACCGGTGCCGGAACCGGGTTCCGGCCAGATCCGGATCCGGGTCGCCGCCGCGGCTGTCAACCCGGTGGACCTACAGACCCGCTCCGGCGCGCTCACCTCGGGCGGCCTGCTTCCCGAGCGGGAGGTCATCGGCATCGGCTGGGATGTCGCTGGCACCGTCGAGGCGCTCGGGCCCGAGGTCGTCGGCTTTCAACCGGGCGACGCAGTGATCGGGTTGTCCGACCGGCTGGCGCTGTCGCTCAAGACGCAGGCCGAGCACGTGGTGCTGGATGCGGACGCGGTCGCCGCGGTGCCGGCCGGCACCGACCTGGTAGCTGCGGCGACCCTGCCCTTGGGCGGGCTCACCGCTGCTCAGGCACTCGATATCACCGGGGCCAAGCCCGGCGACACGCTGCTGGTCACCGGAGCGGCCGGGGCGGTGGGCGGTTACACGGTGCAGCTCGCCGCGCTGGCCGGTGTGCGGGTGGTTGCAGTCGCGGGCGCCGGCGACGAGGAGTTGGTGCGCGATCTCGGAGCGGATCTCTTTGTGCCACGGACTGCGGATTTGCCCGCCGCGGTGCGCGACCTGGTGCCCGGCGGCGTGCACGCCGCGGTCGACGCGGCGTCCGTAGGCATGCTGGCGCTGGACGCGGTGCGCGGCGGGGGTTCGCTGGTCAGCGTGCTGGGCAATACACCGACGCCGCTGCGCGGCATCCGGGTGGGCAACGTGTGGATCCGTGCGGACGGCCCCCGCCTCGCCAGGTTGGCCGCCGCCGGGCTGCGTCTGCGGGTCGCGGACGTCCTGCCGCTGGGCAAGGTCGCCGAGGCGCATCGCAGGTTGGCGGCGGGTGGGCTGCGCGGTCGCCTGGTGCTGGTGCCTTGATGTGAAACCCCCTCTGTGCAGGTCAGGCGGCGTTCGCTGGTTGGAGGTCCGCTTGGCTTCCCGTAGCTATGGCCGCGGAAACAACGACAACGCGGATCACGAAGTCGCGAGAAGCGGTCGGGCGCGGCGCGTCGGCAGGCCAGTGCCCAGTGAATGCGTCGAAGAATTCCGCCGACGCTACTGGACGGCGGGTGCGCTGCCCTGATTCTGGGATTGGACCTGTGGGTTCGCCGTCAACTCACGGTGCGGCTTCGGCGGCCTGTTGCGGTAGCGCCCGTGCGGAGTCCGCGTAGCGCATGGTGAGTTAACACTGGGCCGGAGAGGTGTATTGGGTGGAGCGGGCGCATGCGCCCGCTGTCCGATGAGCAGTGGGTACGCTTGGCGCCTTGTCTTCTCCGCAGTATGGGGAAGACAAGGCGTCCGTTCGCCGACCACCGTCGCATCATCGAATGACGACGAACTTGCGTTCGTCCACCGCTCCGCAGCTGTGTTGGCGGCGGTCATCGCTTGGTGACGAGCCGACTCCAGGCCCTGGCCGAGGTGAAGGGCGTGGTTGCGCGCGGAACCTGAATGTCGACTCCACGGTCTGCCGCGCCCACCAACCATGCGGCCGGGCCCCGAAGGCAGGGCGACGACGGCAGAAGGAGCCGCCGGGCAGCATCTTCGCCGAGCTCCCTGACTAGGGCCTGTCCGACGGGTCGTGTGACTGGTGAGTAGTCGGATCGTTCCGGTTGGTATGGGACGGGGTGATCTTTCAGACGCACAGTGGGCCCGGCTGGAGCCGCATCTTCCGACGAACGCGGGGCGAGGTGGGCGGTGGAAGTGCCATCGCAGGGTGATCAACGGCATTCTCTTCCCTCAGCGCACAGGCCTCCCTTGGCGGGATCTGCCGACGCGCTTCGGGAAGTGGGAAGACTTGTCACGACCGGCATCGACGCTGGTCGGCGGATGGCACCTGGGAGAGAGTCCTGCGTGGCGTACAGGCCGACGCAGACGCGGAGGGCCGCGTCGACTGGAGCATGGTCGGTATTGACTCGACTACCTGCCGGGCACATCAGCATGCCGCCGGGACTCGAAGGCGTCCGCCCCGGAGCCCGAAGAAACGTATCCGGTCAGCTCAGCACGACCCCGACGAGGCCCTTGGCCGCTCCAGGGGCGGCCTGACCACGTAGATTCATCTGGCTGCAGACGGCGGCTGCCGGCCTCTGGCAGTGCTGGTCACGCCCGGGCAGTGGGGCGATGCACCTCAGATGATTCCGGTCCTGGAGCGCGTTCGCGTGCCACGGCCGGGCGGCAGTCACCCGCACACCCGGCCTGATCACGTCAGCGGCGACAAGGCGTACTCATCCTGTCGTAACCGCCGCTACCTACGCAGGCGCCAGATCAAGCACACCATCACCGAACCGAAGAATCAGCGGGCTAACCGGCGGCGCCGCGGTAGGCGAGGCGGTCGACCCACAGGCTTCGACAGGTCGCTCCACAAGCGCAGGAACGAAGTCGAGCGAACCATGAATGCCCTCAAGGCGTCGCGGGCTGTGGCGACCAGGCACGACAAGAGAGCGTACGTCTCCACGGCACGGTCACCCTCGCTGCGATCCGGCTCTGGCTGCATTCCTGAGTAGCGGGCACCCTCACTCGCCGGGATGGCCGTGACGCCCGAGCAGACCGAGTGCCGTCAGCACCGTGACGCAGAGCGTCATCCAGCCGATGAACGCGCCGCCGCCGTACAGCACCGCACCAGCTATGGGTGCCCCAGCCTCATGCGACAGTACCCCCGCCACCACCGCTACCAGCAGCGACGATATGCAGGACAGAAGTGCGAGAAGTACCTGAACGGTAAAGGTCAGCCTCACCAGTCGATCCCTTTCACGAAGGTGATCGACCAGTCGGCGGGCAGCCTCAGCTCGACCACCGCTTGCGGATGGCCTGCTGAGGCTCTGCGACGATTAGAGACTCATCGTGCTCATTGCCTGTCGAGATTGAAGCACTGTCCCCCATCGGACACGTCGCCAGTGCTTGTGACTCTCGAATGAGCAACCTGGATCCTAGTCGCAAGCGTCGAAGATCGCCAGTAATCAAGCCTGGAAGGTGGGCGGTCCCACACCCACCGGACACGCCCTAGGGGCCGGGACGCGCGCGGCCAGTTCACTCCAAGGGGTCCCGCACGGGTTGTCGCGGTTGAGGAGACCGAACGATTCGACGATGCTTCGGTCGCCTCGAAAGGCTCTGGCCCCGGTGCCTCCGCCCCGGTCTGCTCGCTGACGCGCCCTACTCCGTACCGTAGGCTGCCCACCGCCCGAGGGTGAACCCCCCGCCCTCTTGTCGGACTTCCACGGCACCCGCACCGCCGAAGTGGGCGGGGACAACCAACTCGCGTTCGGTGGCGGCTCGTTCGAGGATGCGACGGCGGCTGGCCACTGCTTGTTCCGCATCCATGCAGAAGCAACTGTTGCAGGAGGGTGTGAGGATCTGCACCGGGCTGTGCAGAAGATCGCCGACGAAGACCGCCCGGTCGCTCCCGGATGCGAGCCGCAGTACGGATGAGCCGGGCGTGTGGCCTGGCGCGGACTCCAGAGTGAGGTTTTCATCGATGCGGTGGGTACCGTCCCACAGGACGGTCTGCCCGGCGCGGTGGACGGGTGCGATGCTGTCCTCGTAGATCAGCCGGTCATCCTCTTGGTGACCGTTCCCGTAGGCGTTGTCCGGTCCGAAGTGGAAGTCGTCAGCGGCCGGGATGAGGTACTGGGCGTTGGGGAACGTGGGCTCCCACCCTCCGTCCACACCGACGGTGTTCCAACCGACGTGATCACCGTGAACGTGGGTGTTGACGACGGTGTCGACGTCCTCCGGCCGAACTCCGGCCCGCGCCAGACCACCCAGGAAATCGCCCTGCCAGTGGTGGAACTGCGCCGAGCCGGGCCGCTCGCGGCCGTTCCCTACCCCGGTGTCGACCAGGACGGTCCTTCCGCGGCTGCGCAGCACCCAGGTCTGGAGCGCCACCACCGCCCTGTCGCTGTCCGGTTCCCAGTGATCCGGCGCCAACCAGCCCTCGTTACCCTTCCACACCTCGGCGCCGGACTCCGGAACCAGGCCGCGTGCGGGCGCGAACGCCCCTTGCCACTCGACGACTCGGATGACCTCGACATCGCCGAGCACGATGCTCTCCATGCTCTCGCTCTTCATGCCATCGACTCTAGGAAGGGCAGATGAGCCTCTCAATGCGTGTCTGGCTCATTCAGATACGCATCCGTCTCACCGCTGATGCTCTTGATATCGTCACCCGGTGGATGTGGTGAGTGACGCAGTCTCGACAGTACGCATCGGGCGTCCTTCCTCAGACCGAGTGCGGGTGAGTGGGAACTGGTGCACGCGGCTCGCCCCGTACGACGGTGCGGGCTTTCACGTGGTGCTGGAGGGCAGCTGCTGGCTGCTGCCCGACGGCGGCTCTCCAGTCTCACTCGGCACGGGTGACGTGGTGCTGCTGCCGCACGGCACGGGGCACGTGATCGCCGACGCCCCCGTCGATGCGGCGACCGTGGAACGGGCGGTGCCGTTCGAGCGATGGTTCGAAGAGAGGGGGTCGCGCCGGCCCCCAGCCACCTCCGGCGAGGTGCAGATGCTGTGCGGCAAGTACCGGCTCGACCGCAGTCGCATGCACCCGCTCATGGCGGAACTGCCGCAGGTCGTCCACCTGCCGAACCGAGTGGGCACCCATCCCGAACTGCGCGCCGCCGTCGACCTGCTGGGCCACGAGCTGGGCGCACAAGGACCCGGCGCCTGCATCGCGGTGCCCAGCCTGCTCGACCTCCTCCTCGTCTATATGATCCGCTCCTGGGCAGCCCAGGGCGCGAGCGGCACCTGGCCGACCGTACTGGGCGACCCGGTGACGGCCGCCGCCCTACGGGCACTGCACTCGGACCCGGCCGCCCCGTGGACCATCGACCGCTTGGCGGCCGAGGCAAGCGTGTCCCGCGCCACCCTCGCTCGCCGCTTCACGACGCTGGTCGGCCGCCCGCCGATGGCGTACCTCACCTGGTGGCGCCTGACCTTCGCCGCCACTCTGCTCCGTGACACCCCGGACCCTCTGGCCACCATCGCCCGCCGCGTCGGCTACGGCACCCCGTACGCCCTCTCCCATGCCTTCAGCCGGGAGTTCGGTACTACCCCGGGGCAGTACCGGGCAGAGACAGCGGCCGATCGGCCTCCACGTGAGAGTCCTTGATGAAACCTCCTGTTCGCGCAAGCCCGCCAAAAGACGAAGAGTGCGGACGGTGAAACCCAACCAACGGGATCCCCAGGTGACTTGGGGAACGAGGCCACCTCCCACCCTGGGAGGCCACCAGGTCAGCGGTGGCGACACGCTGGAGGCAGTCGGGGTCTGGTTGCCCGGACCACCGTGCACGTTCCCTGCGGCGGACCCACGTAGTGCCAGGGCGGTGGGTTCATCTTCGGGCGTAGGGCTGCTCCGCGCAGTCGGCGTGCCGGGGCGGGTGACGGGGTGTCAAAAGGAATCTCGGCAGGCACGTAGGCACGGGCGGGACTGGCGGCTCCGAGGTTGGGGCTGCTCCGGGCCCAGCTCGCCGCCCCTGCGGCTGTCCCGTATACAGTGGCAAGATCCCGTATTCCACCCGGGATACGGGGGCAACAGATCCATCACGTGGGGGGCCTGACATGGCACTGTTCGGAAACGCGCACACCGTCGACCCGGCGAAGGCGCAGAGCGAGTACGGGCGGCTGCTCGGCCAAGGTGAGCAGGTGTACGCGGCGTACACGCTGATACGCGACACCATGCTGTTCACCGACCGTCGACTGATCATGGTCGACAAGCAGGGGATCACCGGCAAGAAGGTCGAGTACCACTCGGTGCCGTACCGCAGCATCACCCACTTCGCCGTGGAGACGGCCGGGCATTTCGACCTTGACGCGGAGCTGAAGATCTGGATCTCCGGCAACCCGACGCCGCTGCAGAAGACGTTCACGAAGGGGGTCGACATCTACGAGGTGCAGGCGATCCTCACCCAGTTCGTGGCCCGCTGACGGCCCTCGGCGGGAGCAACGCCCCGTTCGGCGACGCGCGGCCTGGCGGTGCAGGTGGTACGGGCTGACGTGTGCGTTTTACGCCGGTGGCTGGATCGGCGGCCTTTCAGCGTAGGCGCGCGACCGGGTACGTCTGGGGTCACCGTGCTCCGGCCCGGGCTCCTTCAGACCAGCAGGGAGGCCACAGCGATGACCACAGTCGGCATGACGAGCTTCGAGGATGTCTACACCCTCCCCGACCCCCGCGGCTACTTCGCCGCCCTCCAGCCGTACGAGTATCAGACCCCCGGTCACGCCCAGCCGGTTTTCCGCTTGCTCGCCGCCGAACTGCGACCGGAACGGCCTGCCGTCCTCGATGTGTGCTGCTCCTACGGGATAAACGCCGCTCTCCTCAACCATCACGTCACCCTCGACGAACTCTTCGACCACTACACCTCGGCCACGGTGACCGAACTGACCGCCGCCGAACTCGCCGAACGCGACCGCGACTTCTACGCGGCCCGCCGTCGCCCCGACGCCGTACGGGTCGTCGGGATTGACGTCTCGCGGCCCGCCCTGGACTACGCGGTGGCCGTCGGGCTGCTCGACGAGGGGCACTGTGTGGACTTGGAGCGCACGGAGCCGGGGGAGCGGCTGTGTGGCTCGCTGGCAGGGACAGGCCTGATCACCATTACCGGCGGCACCAGCTTCCTCACCGAGCAGACCTTCGACCGGCTGTTCACCGCCATCGGCCACCCCGTGCCGGTGGCGGCCTTCGTCCTGCGTACCCACGACTACGGACCGATCACCGCCTGTCTGCAGTCGTACGGCCTCACCGTGGAGCGGGCCCGCAGCACCCAGAGACAGCGGCGCTTCACGGATCCCCAAGAGCAGCGGCGCGCGGTGGCCACGGTCACCGCGCTCGGTGAGGACCGGGCGGGCAAGGAGTCGGAAGGCTACTTCCACACCCGGTTGCACCTGGCCCGCTGAGCCTCCAAGGGCGTGTTGTTCGGCGCTGTCACAAAGGGCCATGGTGGGCACCCAGCCCTCATACAGCCAGCGAACCATCAGACGCCCAACAGGACGAGATCCCCTAACAAAACGCGTACACGGTCTGCAGTGTGGCCCTACCGATGTCGGGTTGACCGCGCCCTGCGGGAGAGCGCTGCCGAGCGCCTGGGTGGAACAGTCCCGCAGGGCCGCGGTGTCGGACGGTACCCGGCATCAGACTTGGCCGCGCCAGGAGCCGGTCTCGGCGCCGCGGTCTTCGATGAAGTGTTTGAACCGCTCCAGGTCGCCCTTGACCTGCCGGTCGATGAAGCCGAATTTGTCGCCGATGCTCTCGGCCATCCCGTCCGGGTCGAAGTCCATGCGCAGGGTGACATGCGTGCGGGCGGGGTCGATCGGGCGGAAGGTGACCAGCCCGGACTGCTCGGTCTCTCCGCCCACGGTGACCCAGGCGACCTTGGTGTCCGGGACCTGCTCGGTGATCTCCGCGTCGAACTCACGCTTCACGCCCGCGATCTTCGTCACCCAGTGAGTGAGCGTGTCGGTGCGCTGCTCGATGCGTTCCACCCCGTTCATGAATTGGGGGAACGACTCGAACTGGGTCCATTGGTTGTAAGCCGTGCTGATGGGAACATCGACCTCGATGGATTCTTCGACCTGCGACACGGGCGTCGTTCCTTCCCTCGGGACCGGCTCGGCTGGAATGCCGGCTACGGCCGTATGCCTGCCCCAGGGGCTCCGCCTTCAGTAGTCCGCCAGCAGGGTTGCCACCCTTGCGTGGGACAGTCCGCTGGCACCCGGCCCAGTGGGAATCGGACAGCCGAAGGCCGGCCACGCAGCTCTCCGCCTGCGCCCGCGACGACGGCCCCAGGGCCTTTCTGGCCCATCATCATCTGGCGCGTTCGCGGACGCGAGCAGACAACTGCCGCAAAGAGGCGGACAGTTGGGCACTGCACATCAGCTGCGGGCGGCGGGCTGCCCGAGCTGGACGCCCCGGGTGGGCGGCAGGGTACGGTGCTGGACGCCCGGAGGACGAGCGGCGGGGGGTGACGGGCATCGGGGCGTCACGGCCGTGGGCTCGGCCTGGACCTGGAACGCCCGGGCGGCGGACTGCTCGCGTACGCCTTCGACGCCGCCGCCGTCCGGGGGCTCCGCTGCATGTCTGGCATGCTTGGGCTGCCCCCCTGGTGCCGTGCGTGGACGCGGAGGACCCGGTGGCGAAGAAGCCCCGCGCCCTGGTGGCGGCGCTCGCGCCCTATGACTGAGACCCCTGCCTCCCGGGAAACGGCCGCTACATACCGCGGAGACTCGTACAGCCGGTCCTTCCGCGGAGGCCCGGCTTCCTTGTCCTGGCGCTGTCGGGGCTCTCCGCTTGCGAGTAGCGTGGCGTGCCGCGCACCACCTGAACGACCGCCGTTGGCCTCACATGACACTCGGGGGTGCTTTCCCCCGGGAACCATGACGACCCGGAAGGAACGGTCAGTGGTCCTCGAACGAGAAACCCGGAACAGACCCGGTTCCCGGCGGCGCGGGCTGCTCGCGCTCGTCACCGCCGTACTGTCGGTCCTGGTGATCGGCCTGACCGGTTCACCCGCGCAGGCCGCGGGCTTCACCCCGATCAACGTGTGGAACTCGAGCCACTGCCTCGACAATGCCACCCAGAACGCCGCGCGACTCCAGATGTGGTCGTGCAGCGGTGCGACCGAGCAGAAGTGGCTGGAGGGCTTCAACACCCAGACAGGTCTGTTCACCTTCACCAACCAGCGCACGGGCCGGTGCATCACGGCGCCGACGTGGGGGCCGGGGACGGCCACCACGGCGTTCTGCAACGCGGCCGACCCCAGCCAGCAGTGGCGGGTCTTCTACGCGGACAACCCCGACGGGCCGCCCTCGGGCTGGTACGACGTCTGGCAGAACGCGTCGAGCGGCTACTGCCTGTCCACGCCCAGCGTGGGGAACGGCACCCTCGTGCAGACGATCACGTGCGACGCCTCCGTCAGGTACGAGAGGTGGCACACCCAGTAGTGGCGTGGTCGCCTCGACCAGGAACGTGCTGCCGCTACCGCCGTCCGCACACCGCCGAGGAAGCGCAGCAGGGCAGGACGGGAGCGCGGGAGCATGCTGGCGGGGGCTGTCTCGGACATGGCGACGGCCCTCCTTTCGAGGCGGGCACCGGTCTTCACCATCGCGTTTCCGAAGACGGGCCGGGGGGACCCGACGGGTCCCGGACCGGGACCGACCGGCCCATGTGCGCGATGCGGCAGTCGGGACAGTCCGGCGCTGCCGCCCTGGACGCGAGACAGGAAGAAGGCCGATGTCATGAAGGCACTCGTCTTCCACGGGCCGGGTCAGACCGCCGTGTCGCCCGGCCGCACGTTCCCGTTGAGCACGCCGCCCTCGTACGAGGTGGGAACATCCGTGGTGGTCGGGGCGGGACCGATCGGCCTCGCGGCCACCGCCATCGCCGGCCTGTACAGTCCCGGACGGGTCGTCGCCGTCGACTTGGCCGAGTCGCGTCTGGCCGCCGCCCGTGCGCTGGGCGCGGACACGACCGCCAGTGCGGCCGAGCAGCCGGAACAGCTGGTCTCCGACCTCATGGACGGGCTCGGCGCGGACGTGGTCGGGCAGATGGAGGAGGCGTACGCCGTGTTGTCCCGCGCCGCGGACACGGGTGCGCTCAAGGTGGTGCTGGGCGGACCACAGCAGGACGTGATCACCACGCCGGCCCCGGCGTGAGGCAGAGAGGACGATGCTCATGGACAGCACATCGGGATCCGCTTCCACGGGGGCGGCCGCCGGCGGTACCGATTTGGGCCGGCGGCTGGCCGAACGCCGACAGGAGCTGGGCCTCACCCGGAAAGAGGTGGGCGAGCGCTCCGGGGCCGAGGCCGACTACATCGCCTACCTGGAAGAATACGTAGCCTCACCGCCGATCGACACCCTCGTCCGCATCGCCGACGCGCTGGGGACGACCGTGGCGGAACTGGCCGGCGCCACGACCGAGTCTCCGCCCGGCCGCGGCACGGCGCTGCGGGGCGCGGAACTGATCTCGCTGACCGAGGACGAATGCCGGCGCCTGCTGTCCACGCACGGTATCGGCAGGGTCGCGCTCTTCACCTCCGAAGGGCCCGCGATCTTCCCCGTGAACTACGTGGTGGCCGACGACGGGATCGCCTTCCGCACGTCCGCGGAGGCGCTCCTCGCCAGGGCCGCCGGGACGGAAGTGGCTTTCGAGGTCGACCACATCGACGACGCCATGAGACAGGGGTGGAGTGTCATGGCCGTGGGAGAGGCGGAAGGCGTCACCGATGAGGTGGCCGTGCGGCGGCTCGATGACCTGGCTCGCTCCCTGCCCTGGGCCGGAGACGACCGTACGCATTGGATGCAGGTGGCACCGGGCCGGATCACCGGGCGGCGCGTGGTGCACCCCTGAGCGTGAGCCTCCGCAAGGCCGAGAAGTGGCCGAGATCATCCTCGGTCCGCTGGTACCCCCCCGAGGGGACCGGGCGTACGAAGCCCTGGTGGCGCGAACGCGGTGGCTTCCTGTCGGTGCGTCCTTGCTCGGTTGCTTGGGTGGGATCACCGCGCAGCGGCCGAAGAGATATGGCTGAACACGGAACCGTCATCGGCGGTGGCGGATGGGCGCCGGGTGCTGGCGGCTGTGAGGTGCTCATGGTCGGTGGTCAGGTGCGGGCGTCCAGTCTCCCGTATCGTCGACGTCCGCCGCGCCCAGTGGCGGCAATCGGCGCACCTGGTCATCCACTTCCAGTGCGCGTCCCTGCCGGAACACGGCGGCGAACGTGTCCGGCCCCAGGGCCGCGCCCGCACGCTCGGTCGCGCGGTCGACGTCGCCGCGTTCGGCAGGGGGAAGCGGTGAGCCGACCGATTCGCGCAGCGCGGCGGACGTGCCGAGCAGGCGGGCGGCAGAGGTGGGGTCGGCGTCCGCGTACGCGCCGGCCAGCCCTTCGAGGGCGAGCGCCACCGCTCGCGGGTCGCCGGTCCGGCGCGCCGCGTCCAGTCCTTGTAGGTGCAGCCTCTGCGCCTGAGGTAGGTTGCCGCGCTGCTCGGCGACGAAACCGAGTTCCGCCAGGATGAGGGCCATCCCGGAATCCACGCCCTTCTCGCGGTTCCACTCCAGCCAGGGAAGCAGATACGCCTCGGCTTTTTCGAGGTCGCCCTGCCGGCGTGCCCCCAGGGCGAGTCCGGTTACGGCGAACTGCTCGGCGGGCCGGTGCAGTTGTTCCGCCGCCAGACGTCTGGCCCGCTCGTGGTACGTGGCCGCGGCGGTGTAGTCGCCGGTGAGCAGCGCGATCCTGCCGAGCCTGGACCATCCGAACGAGACGTCCGTCCACAGGTGGAGTTCCTCGGCGATGCGCACGCCGTCGCGGTGGAGACGGGCGGCCTCGGCGTAGTCACCGCCGATCTCGGCCAGTACGCCCAGCTGTTCACCCGCCCGCAGTTTCCCCCATCCCTCGTCGAGCTCGTCGAAGCGTGCCGCGCTGTCCACCGCGTACCGCTGCAGACCCGCGAGGTCGCCCCGGTACAGGGCCTGGGTCGCACGGGTGCTCTGCGTCGCGGCCATGCCCCAGCGGTCGTCCGTGGCCCGGAACGCGGCCAGGAGGTCCACGGTGCTGTCCTCATCGGGCGCGGCGCCGGAAGGGTCGCCGAACCCGCATCGTGCGAGCGCCAGGAACAAGCGGGCCCGGGCGTCCGCCCCGTCGTACTCCGTCTCCTCGTCCTCCGCGTCACTGGTGTGCTGCGGGCGTGTGCTGTCCCCGGCCAGCAGCGCGAACGCGGCCTGGCGCGCCTGCGCGCTGCGCCGTGCCGCATGCGCACTGTTGGTGCTGGTGCCACTGCTGTCGCGGGCGTAACGGACCTCGCGGGTCTCGCGGGCGGGTCCGTGGTCGTCGGGGGCACCAGGACCCAGCGCCATGGCGAACGACCGCCGGGCCTCGTCCAGGCGGCCGCGCAGGAACCAGTACCAGGCCAACGCGTTCACCCCGCGTACCGCCAGGCCGGGGTCGGGGTCGGGGGTGGCAGTCGGCCGACCGTCCGCGTCGTCACCGTGTGCCCTGGTCGCCAGGCCCGTGGAGGTCACTGTGTTCGCTGTACTCGGCCTGGCCATTGAGGTCGCCGGATCCGTCGGGGTACCTGCCGCGCAGGCGAGCGCGGAGCGCAGATTGGCGCTGTCGCTGTCGAGGCGTCGCAGCCAAAGGCGCTGTTCGGGGCCGTACAGGAACGGCTCTGCCCGCTCCGCCAGCCGGACGTAGTGGAGCCGGTGCAGGCGACGGGCGAGCCGCTCCTCACCGGCCTCCTCCAGCCGTTCGAGGCTGTAGGCGGCGACCGACTCCAGCATCCGGTACCGGAGGCCGTCCTCCCCCTCCACCACGGTGACCAGCGAGCGGTCCACCAGGCGGGTGATCACGTCGAGGACGGTGTCGGCGGGTACGTCCGGCTGGGCGCAGACCTCCTCGGCGGCGTCCAGTGTGCAACCGCCGGCGAAGACGGCCAGCCGGCGCAGGACGGCGCGCTCCGGGCCGCTCAGCAGCTCCCAGCTCCAGTCGATCACCGCGCGTAGGGTCCGCTGGCGGGCGGGGGCGTCCCGGCGCCCCGCGTTCAGCAGGCGGAACCGGTCGCCCAGGCGCTCGGCCAGTTCGTGCACACCCAGCGCCCGTACCCGCGCGGCGGCGAGCTCCAGCGCGAGGGGGATGCCGTCGAGCCGTTCGCATACGCGGGCCACGGCGTCGGCGTTGGCGGGCCCGAGGCGGAAGCCGGGAGAGGCCGCTGCCGCCCGCGCCGCGAAGAGCAGCACCGCGTCGGACTCCGCCAGCGGCTCGACCGCGTACAGCCTCTCACCGGAGATCGCCAGCGGCTCCCGGCTGGTGGCCAGGATGCGCAGCCCGGGAGCCTGGCGCAGGAGGTGTTCGGCCAGTTCGGACACGGGCTGGATCAGGTGCTCGCAGTTGTCCAGGACGAGCAGCAGGCGTCGGGGGCCGAGCGCCTGGGCGAGCCGGTCCACGGCGCGCCCGGGCGGGAGGGGAGCGGAGCCCGCGTGGTCGCGGATGCCGAGCGTGTCGGCCACCGCCGACGCCACGGCGGACGCCACGGTGGTGGCATCGGTGCTGCTCGCGGCGTCACCGGGCGGGGCGCCGGGACCGGCTCCGGGCCAGGGAACGGCGCCGGTACGGATACCGGCGCTGCTGGTCTCGGCGGCGAGTTCGACCAGCCAGATCCCGTCGGGGAAGGCATCGGCGTCGGGGAAGACATCGGAGCGGGGGAGTGCCCCGGTGTCAGGGAATGCCTGGGTGGCGGGCGGGACATGGGGGGCGGGCGAGGCACCGGCGTCGGACGAGGCATCGTGTTCGGGCGGGGTGTCGACAAGTGAGGCGGCCTCCAGTGCCAGCCGGGTCTTGCCGACACCGCCGGGGCCAATGAGCGTCACCAGCCGACCCGACCTGAGCGATGCCCGTATCTCCGCGACCTCTCGGCGGCGCCCGATGAGATCGGTGAGCCGAGCAGGCAGGTTGGTACGGAACGCGGCCACGGCAGGCGTCACGGCAGCGGCCACGGCAGCTGCGGCGGGCGGCGGAGCGTTGGGAGCGGTGGCAGCGGTCGGGCCGAAAGGCCGGGCGGGTTTCAGTGCCGGGTCCTGGCGCAGGATCGCTTGGTGGAGCGCGACCAGCTCGGGCCCGGGGTCCAGCCCCAGCTCCTCCGCCAGACGCTCCGTCAACTCCCGGTAGCTCTCCAGCGCCTCGGCCTGTCGCCCGGACAGGTAGAGCGACCGCATGTGTACGGCGCGCAGCCTGTCGCGCAGCGGGTGCAGCCGTACCAGATCGCTCAACTCATCTGCCAGTACACGGTGTTCGCCGCGCTCAAGGCGTACTCCGGCGAGTTCCTCCACTACCGTCAGCCGCTGTTCTTCCAGCCCGTTCGCGGCGGCCTGGACGAAGGCGTGGTCGCGGAACTCGGCGAAGGCCGCACCGCGCCAGAGCTCAAGAGCCTGCGACAGCAGTGGCACGCGGACGCCCGGATCCTCGCTGCGGCGGGCTTGTGCTGTCAGCGCCGCGAACCGGCCGGAGTCCACCGCCTGTGCCGGTAGGCCCAGTAGGTATCCGGCCGGAAGACGGACGACCAGTTCCCGACCGCCGGGCTCGGCACTCTCCAGCGCCCGGCGCAGCTGCGAGACCTTGGTCTGGAGCGTGTTGAGCGCGTTCTTGGGCGTCGCCGCGCCCCACAGATCATCGACCAGACGGTCCGTGGAGACCGGCTGTCCGTGATGGGCCAGCAAATCGGCCAGCAGAGCGCGGACCTTCGGCTCACGGACGGTGACCGGGGCGCCCTCGTCGGTTTGGATCAGCAACGGGCCCAGCACGTGGAAACGCATGGCGCAACGCTAACTCCCGGCTCCGCAGCGCCTTTACGTGGCCCGGCCCCGTACCGGGTTCCTCCCGAATTTCTCTCGGGCCCCTCTCGTGCGTGTCCCGTGCGCGGCCGTGGGCGTCCGTGCGTGGGCCGTCAGCGGTTCGTGCGCGGTCCTCGGCACAGTGGTCCCCGTGAACGAGAACGGCACCGCCGAGAACGCCACCAGCAAGAACGCCACCACCGACCAGAACAGGAAGCCCACGATGTCGAACCTGCCGAACACGACGGACCTGACCGACGTGACGACGCCGCAGACCCAGACGAACGGGACGCACACCACTACGACCAGCGCCACCGCCCCCTCAGTCCCCGTCTCCCGTGAGATCCGGCTCGCCTCGCGCCCGGTCGGGGAGCCCGGCGCGAACAACTTCGAGTTGGTACGCGCCGGTGTACCGGACCCGGCCGAAGGCGAGATAGTCGTCCGCAACACCTGGATGTCGGTGGACCCGTACATGCGAGGCCGCATGAACGACGCCCCGTCCTACATCCCGCCCTTCCCCCTCGGTGCGCCGTTGGAAGGCAGCGCGGTCGGTGTGGTGGTGAGTTCGCGCTCCGCCGCCGTGCCGGTCGGCGCCACCGTGTCCCACTTCTTGGGCTGGCGCGAGTACGCCGTACTGGACGCCGCCGCCGCTACCGTCATCGACACCGGCATCGCCCCGCCGCAGGCGTACCTCGGCGCCCTGGGCACCACGGGCCTGACCGCGTACGCCGCCCTGACGGAGGTCGCACCCGTCCGAGAAGGTGATGTCGTCTTCATCTCCGCCGCCGCCGGAGCCGTGGGCAGCGTCGCCGGACAGCTGGCCCGCAAGCTCGGGGCGTCCCGGGTCATCGGCTCGGCCGGCGGGCCGGAGAAGGTGGGAAAGCTGGTGACGGACTTCGGATACGACGCCGCCATCGACTACCGGGCGGGCTCGCTGGAGGAGCAACTGGCCCAGGCCGCGCCCGAAGGCATCGACGTCTACCTCGACAGCGTGGGCGGCGGCCATCTGCGCGCGGCGATCGGCGCGATGCGCACCGGTGGCCGGATCGCGCTGGTCGGCGCCATCGGTGACTACAACGCCACCACACCGCCCCCGGGCCCGGACAACCTCTTCCAGGCGGCGGCCAAGGAGCTGAACCTGCGCGGCATGCTGGTCAGCAGCTACTTCCACCTCTTCCCCGAGTGGATCGAGCGCGCCGCGGGCTGGCTCGCCGACGGCACACTGCGTACACAGGAGACGGTGTTCGAAGGCATCGAGCAGGCTCCGGCCGCCTTCCTCGGCGTGATGCGCGGCGCCAACACCGGCAAGATGCTCGTCCGGCTGGGCGGGTGAAGACCGTGGCACAGCACGCCCTTGTGGTCCTCGCCCACCCGCGCACCGACTCCCTCACCGCGCAGATCGCCCAACGCGCCAGGGAACGCCTGACCGGGGACGGATACACCGTCGACCTGCTCGACCTGTACGCCGAGGACTTCGACCCCCGCACCGGCCCCGAGGACGAGCCGGACTGGGGGAACCGGGACAAGGAGTACTCCGCCGAGGTGCGGTCCCACATGCGGCGCATCGACCGCGCCGACGTCATCGTCGTGGTCTTCCCCGTCTGGTGGTTCGGACTCCCCGCCATCCTCAAGGGGTGGATCGACCGGGTGTGGAACTACGGCTTCGCGTATGGCCGGAGCCGCCCGCGCCTGAGCACCAAGCGGATGCTGTGGCTGGGACTCTCCAGCTACCCGCGCGAACGGTTCGCCGAGCTCGGCTGGGACACGACGATCGAGCGCCAGCTCCGGGTGGGAATATCGGAGTTCTGCGGCATCGAGGACACCACGGTGGAGCTCGTGTACGACTCCCTGAGCGCCGGCCCACGCGGAGTGGCCGCAGCGCAGACGGCACTCGCGGCGTTCCTGGACGCGTCTGCCGGACGCATCGTGCCGGGTGTCCCGGCTGACGGGGACGCGCCGCAGTTGCCCCGGTGACCTCACCGTCAAGGCGGTCTCCCGCCGACAGCAGGAGCAGCAGGCTGGTGAGGAGGGCGGGCGGGCAGGACGACGCCCACACCGGTGGGCGTGGGCAGTGGACTCGCTGATCCCGAATCCCGCGGCGATCTTCGGGAGAGTGGTGTGTCAGCGCAGGTACACCAGTGCCCGCCATCGCGCGCTGGGACGGGCGGAGCTTGCAGCGCCGGCCGCCCTCGCGAGTGACGCTCAACAGGGTGACCCGCTACACGAGTGCAGGCGGCTGGCCGAGTGCGTCAGTATGGGAGAACAACGAGGACAACGAGGCCCCCGAGCGATGTGATGGAGACGTCAGACATCACAATCAACAGCTCGGGGCCTCGCTCGTTGCGCTTCACGGCCCTTCCCCGAGCAGTGGCCGACTCGAACAAGCTCATTGAGCTCAGTCGACTCCCCGCATCCGCTGCGTACAAGTACGGCAGCGGTGCAACGTCTTGCCGTCCGCACACCGCACCAAGTACACCTACGACGCCTCGCCAGGCTGCCTGTCCGGGTTTCTGGCCCAGGTGCGGATGGGCGAGTCGGGGGCGGTGTCGGTCGTCGGCCCAGCCTGGGCGCCGTTACGCCTCCGGCCGCTCCACGATCACCAACGTGCCCCGGCTTCCGGGACGGACCGCGTGTGCAACTCCCTCCGCCACCATGAAGAGTTCCCCCGCCCGCACCGATACCGGCATTCCATCCACCTCCAGCTCCAGCCGGCCATCGAGGACCATCAGCGCCTCGGCGGTACTGTGGCTTTCCCTCTCCACCGGCAGCTCGTCCATGCGCAGTACCTTCACGCAGGCAGCCCCCACCATGCCCAGCCTGCGAGAGCTCCACGCCTCCGGCAGACCGGCCGCCGTCTCCGCAAGGTTGACCGCATTCATGGCACACCCCTTCTCATGGACCCGGTCGGTCATGCCGAAGGGGCCCGCACAAAGATCATTGGATGCCCTGAAAGCTACCCGGGATGGCAAAACGAGTGGTAGACCGTTTGGCAAAACCCGCCGTTGGTTCCAGACCAAAGCCCACTCCCGGCCCGCCCCCAGTCCACCTACGGGACGTGCGTGAGCACTGGGCAGCCGCGTCGGCGGAAGAGCTGATGTGGGTGTAGTGGCTCGTCTCTCATCGTGGCCAGGCGACGGTTGAGCCCGTCGAGACAGAGCGCACCGAACCCCCCCGGGCCAGCAGGCCAGGGACTCAGCGAGGCGCAGAAGAACTCACGGGATGCCGCACAGTAGGCGGCGCCCACCGGAGCTCCGGGTTCGCCCGGTGCTGTCGGTGCTGTTCACGGTCGGTGAGCCGCCGCGAGCCAGTCCTGATAACGGGGGGCGGCCAGACGGGCGCCGGGGCCCGGAGTGAGGGCGTCGCCGGGGACGACTGCGAACAGGCCGGCCCGGTCGTCGACGAGGACGGGGCGCCGGCCCCCACGGGCGGCCAGCGTGAGGCGGCCTACTGAACGAGATCGACGTCGAACCCTCCAATCTCTCCCAGCATCTCGCCGTCCTGTGCCGCTCCGGCATCGTGGTGTCCGTGCGGGATGGTGCCCCCGTCAGCTACTCCCTGGCCGGCGATGACGTTGACGACTGAAAGCAAAGTAGAGGGAGAGCCGGGGAAGGCAGGTCAGTCAGAAGGGGTTTGACCGCTGGGATGGGAGTTGCCGCTCTGTCACGGCGGCGCAAGACCGGATTTCCGCGCGTTATGTCCTTTTCGGGGCAGCGATTTGCTTCCAGGCCGGTGTCGGGGACGTCCGGGGCTGTTCCGTCCGCTCAGGAAGATTGCGAAGGCAGCCAGCCGTGCTGGACGGCCCGGACCCCCGCTTCGAAGCGGCTGCGTGCGCCGAGGCGGTCCATCAGCTCGGTCGCTGTGCGCCGGGCCGTGCGTTGGGAGACGCCGAGCCGTTTGGCGATGGCCTCATCGGTGTGGCCCTGTGCCAGGAGGTGGAGGGTGGTGGACTCCTGTGGGCTGAGCCCATGGGGGTCCTTGGGTGCGGCTCGGCCGAGCGGCTGGGCAGTGGCCCAGACGCTCTCGAAGAGGGCGCAGAGCGCGGTGAGGGTGCCCTGGCCGGTCAGAACGACAGCGCCGGCGGCTGTGTCGTCACTGCTGACCGGGATGATCGCGACGGAGCTGTCCGTGATGATCAACCGCGTGGGCAGTGCCGGAACGGTGCGGACGTGGCCACCGCGTTGGGTGAGCCAGTCGGCGTACTCGACGGTGGGCTGGTCGTTGCGGACGCTGCTGAGGTAGACGGTGCGCATCCGCACACCGCGGCCCAGGAGCTGCTCGTCCAGCGGCCGTGATGCCTGCATCTGGGCCTCGGGCTGGGCGCCGCCGGGCGCGAAGGACATCACTTCGGTGGTGACGTCGCGGGTGAGCCGGGCGAGGCGGTCGCGGATCTGGTCGATGCCGATGAGCTGCTCGACGCCCGGACTGGCGGCGGCCGGTCGCAGGTCGGCGTACTCGGCGATGAGCTGGGCTGCCACGGCCCGGGACGCTTCTAGGCGGTGCTGCTGTGCCGCCAGTTGCGCCTGCTGACGGGCCATGAGGATTTCCATGCCGAGGTCGGGTGAAACCGCTCGCAGACCCTCGCGCTCGGCTGAGGGCCGCACCAGGGCGAGCTCGCTCAGGACGTCCAGGGCGTCGCGTACCTCGTGCTCGGGCAGGCCCAGCCGGGTGATGAGTTCGGCCACGCCGCCCGTCGGGTCGGCGAGCATGGCGCGGTAGACGGATTCCGCCGCCGCGTCGAGTCCCAGTTCCGTCAGCATCGGGCGACCCCCCTCAAACCTGTGACACAACCCCCCCGGGTCAGTAGGGATCATGCCATACCGGGTCTGTGACGCAGGTGTTGCGGAGTGGTAGGTCGTCGGCTGGACGGAAGCGGCCATGGACCGAAGCGCTCATCGCCCGCGGCTGTGACGCGAGTTGGCGATCTGAAAGAGTCCGGTTCATGTATCTCGTCCACGCCCGCCTGCGCGGGCCGCTCGGCGCCCGCCTCCCCGGTGACATGCGGTCCCTCGTCTATGCCCAGGTCCGGGAGGGCGACGGGATCGAGCATGTCGCCGTCCACGCCGCCGCGCTGCCCCATTCCGTGCTGGGCCTGTACGTACGCGCGGACAGCCTGGCCGCCGCCGAGGAACGGGCGGCCGATGTCTGCCGACGGGTGCTGCGCTGCCCCGAGTTCGTCGGCTGGTCACTGCTGTCTGCGCAGGCCCCCCTGGTCGCGCCGTTCTACGAGTCGCTGCTGTCCGCTTCCGGCCCCGCGTTGCCGGGGGCGGACAGAACCGTCCATGGCCGTTTGGGGCCACCCGAAACCCCTTCCACCGGGCCTGACCAGCAGCGAAAGTAGTTCTCGCCAGCAGGGAACACCACCCGGCAGGCGGAACCGGACAGCGTCACCGCGGGATGCGAACCGGTTCCAGACACCGCTACCACGTCACAGAAAGAGGCTCCTGCCATGCTCCGCACCATCCTCGCCCAGGCCGCCGCGGTCACTGCCCTGCTCACTGGTGTTCTGTGTCTCTCCGGCTCCTTCTCCACCGCCCCGGCGCACGCCGCGTCGGCCGAGGCCCCCGCCGCCGTCACGGAGCAGACCATGGGCTGGTCCTGATCTCCGGGGCCACAGCCCCTGTCACGTCTTCGAGCCTTCTGTCGCACGGCTTGTGAGCGTCGCGCCAGCTGCTCCTGCAGGGCAGCTGTAGTAGCCGCCAAGCCGGGTCTGCGAGCCCGCGGTCTGCGACCGCCGTCCTCACACCTCCTGCCGCGCCGCCCGCGCAGGCAGCCTTGCACCGCCCGCGCCTGTGCGGCACCCGGTGCTGCCGCCCGGTGTCGCCCCGTCGTCCTCTCCTCCTCACCCGTTGAAGGTCCCGCCATGCCCACAGCACCCTGCACCCCCTCCCGTACGGCTGCGAAGACCGCCGCCACCGCAGTCCTGGCTCTTGCCGGGATGAGCCTCTCCCTCGCCTCCGCCGGCACCGCGAACGCCGCCTCTGTCAGCACCTGGGACAAGGTCGCACAGTGCGAGTCCACCGGGAACTGGCAGATCAACACCGGCAACGGTTTCTTCGGCGGTCTGCAGATAATGCTGTCGACTTGGAACGCGTTCGGCGGACGCCAGTACGCCACCTATCCGCATCAGGCCACCAAACAGCAGCAGATCCTCATCGCCGAGAAGATCCTGGCAGGGCAGGGCGCGATCGCCTGGGGAGGCTGCGGCGCGGACGCCGGACTCGGCAGCGACCACGCCACTCCGTATCCGAGCACACCGCCAGCGCCCGTCGGCATGGTCCAGCTCACGGCCGCCGACTTCACCGGTGACGGCAAAGCCGACCTGGTGGGCGTCGAGTCCGCCACCGGCAGCCTCTACCTCTACCCGGGCAACGGCGCCGGCACACTCGGCGACCGCGTCCGGATCGGCTCCGGCTGGGACACGATGAGCAAGCTCGCGGCCGCCGACTTCAGCGGCGACGGCAGGGCGGACCTGGCCGCCGTCGACAACGCCACCGGCAGCTTCTACCTCTATCCGGGCAGTGGCAGCGCCGACGGGATGAGCACCCTGGGCAGCCGCATCCAGATCGGGGCGGGCTGGAACACCATGCGGGACCTGACCGCGCTGGACGTCAACAAGGACGGCAAGGCCGATCTGCTGACCATCGACGCCGGCGGTGCGCTCTGGGCCTACCCGGGCAGCGGCAGTGCCGGCGGGATGAACACCTTGGGCAACCGTGTCCAGATCGGCAGCGGCTGGAACACCATGGCCGAGCTCGCCAGTCCCGGTGACCTGAATGCCGACGGCACACCCGAGCTCGTCGCCGTCGACCCGAGTGGCACGCTGTGGAAGTACCCCGCCACCGGCTCCCTGAACGGCATCAACACCCTGGGCAGCCGCACCCAGATCGGCACTGGCTGGACCACCATGCGCCAGCTCGTCGGCGCGGACTTCAACAACGACGGCAAGGGAGACCTCGACGCCGTCCAGGCGCCCACCGGTTCCACCGGAAGTTTCTACTTCTACCCCGGTAACGGCAGGGGCGGGTTCGCCGACCGCACCGAGATCGGCACCGGCTGGTAGCCACCGGCGGTCCGCCCGCCCGGCATCACCACGTACTTCACCGCATCCGGTGGCGAGACGGCCCATCCGCCCTCCTGCCGGCCCACACAAACCACCGCACCACTCAAGCACAGACCTTCCATTTCCCGGCGCCGTGCGCCGGTTCCATCCCAGGAGATCCCACGATGTCGAAGCTCTCGGCCACGCTGAAGAAGTCCGCCCTGTCCACCCTGGTCGCCGCCGCCGCGGTCACCGGCCTCACCGTCGCCCCGGCGCACGCCGACTCCGTGTCCGCCATGGCCTCCCGTGCCACCGGGGAGATCGGCAAGGGGCCCTGCGGGGTCAGCGGCGGGTACTGGAGCCACAACAACAGCCAGAGCAGCAGCTGCGCCGGTTCGGGCGGGGGGCAGTCCCACGCCTGGTGCGCCGACTTCGTCGGCTGGGTGTGGTCGCACTACGACGTCGCCCACATGGGCTCGCTCACGGACGGCGCCGCCAGCTTCTACTCGTACGGCAAGGCGTACGGGACGCTGCACAGCACTCCGAAGGCGGGCGACGCGGTCGTCTACAATTACAGCAGCGGCTACGCCGACCACGTCGCCATGGTCACCGCCTTCGACGGCACCACGATGACGGTGGTCGGAGGCAACGAGGGCCACAGCAGCGGGTACTCGCAGGGCATCGTGCAGAAGGAGTCGACCAAGTCCTGGGCCGTTGGCGCTGCCCCGTGGGGCCAGACCATCAGCGGTTACATCTCGCCGGTCCTGAACAGCGACTCCTCCGTCTCCCCGACCGACGCCGGTATGACCCACCTGGCGGGCGGCGACCTGGACGGCAACGGCAAGCGGGACGTACTCGCCACCGAGGTCACCACCGGCGACCTCTACCTGTACCCGGGCAGCGGAGCCATCAACGGCACCGGCACACTGGGCGACCGCATCAAGGTCGGCAGCGGCTGGAACAGCATGACCAACGTGACCATCGGTGACTACACCGGTGACGGCAAGACCGACGTCCTGGCCACCGACACAGCCGCAGGCGACCTGTACCTCTACCCGGGCACCGGCTCCGCCAACGGCATGAACACCCTGGGCACCAGGGTGAAGATCGGCAGTGGCTGGTCCGGCATGCACGACGTGGCCCGCATCGACCTCGACAAGGACGGCAAGGCCGACGTCGTCGCCGTCGAGACTGCCACCGGCGACCTGTACGCCTATCCCGGCACCGGCACGCTGAACGGTATGACCACCCTCGGTTCCCGGGTGAAGATCGGCTCCGGCTGGAACTCGATGAGCCAGTTGGTCACGCCGGGCGACCTCAACAGCGACGGCCTCGACGACTTGGTGGGCCGCGACGACAGCGGAAACCTCTTCGCCTACCCCGGCACCGGCTCCCTCAACGGCACGAGCACCCTCGGCAACCGCACCCAGATCGGCTCCGGCTGGAACAGCATGACCAATGTGGTCGGCGCCGACCTCAACAGCGACGGCAAGGGAGACATCGCCGCCGTCCAGGCCGCACCCGGCTCCGCCGGCACCTTCTTCGCCTACCCCGGCACCGGTTCCCTCAACGGCATGAGCACCCTCGCCAACCGCACCCAGATCGGCTCCAACTGGTAAACCGCGTCCCCTGCTCCCTTCCCGGGCCGCCGCAGCCACCCCTGCGGCGGCCCCCCCGCTTTCAGGAAGGAACCACACCGCCATGAGCACCCCAGTGCGCAGAATCCGAGTCCCGGCACGTGGGGC
Source organism: Streptomyces sp. NPDC026377 (assembly GCF_055567715.1). Taxonomy (NCBI): domain Bacteria; kingdom Bacillati; phylum Actinomycetota; class Actinomycetes; order Kitasatosporales; family Streptomycetaceae; genus Streptomyces; species Streptomyces sp. NPDC026377. The sequence goes on along the minus strand of NZ_JBVHPV010000008.1, from coordinate 48,979 downwards.
CGTTGCGGCCGTCGCGGCGCTGTCCTCACTGCTCGTGGGGGCCGCGAGCGAGAGCCCGGCCGTCGCGTCCCCCGTTACCGTCCCCAACGGGGCGGTCGCCACGTACAACACGATCACCCACGTCGGCACCGATGGCATGGGCATGCGGGACACGGGTGCGCAGGCCCGCTGGGCTGCCGCCTTCGAGTCCTCTCACCCCGGCCTCAAGCGCACCACCATCAACGGCGTCCTCGCCGGCACCTCGCAGAGGGCAGCCCGACCCCTGTGCCACCCCTCCAACACCGCGGGCGCGCAGGGTTTTTGCTGGTCCGCCGAAGACGACGCGACGAGCGCCTGGATCCCGCAGGGCCTGACCGGCTCCGGCGAGTCGCCCCAGTCACAGACCCTGGTCAACGGCCGCAAGGTCCTGCTCACCAGCTGGTACGGCACCAGCTCGCCGAGCGGCATGGAGCGGATCACCTTCGCCGATGTCACTGACCCGGCCCATGTGACGTACAGCCATGTCCAGTTGGTGGCGTCGTCCGGCGATGGGAGCAACTACGTCCCCATCGTCGAAGGGCACGCGCACGGCATCGTCTGGTCGGGCTCGAAGCTGTACGTGGCGAGCACGGGCAGCGCCCTGGACGTCTTCGACCTGAACGATATCTGGCAGATGGATGTCACCTCCGACACCTCGGTCGGGGTGGACGCGAACGGCAAGACGCACGGTGGCGGCCACGACTACATCCTGCCGCGCCAGGGGACGTACGAGTACACCGGCGCGGGCACCGGCTGCGGCACCTACCCCGGGGCGGATGTGCCCCAGCGCCCGTGCGTCACCGCGGCCTCGCTCGACCTCACCGGCGCCCAGCCGGCCCTGGTCACCGCGGAGGGCGACGGGTCCGGGGTGGAGGGCAACTTCGGCAAGGTCGCGGCCCGGATCGTCCGCTGGCCCCTCGACACCGCCACCGGCCGTCTGAAGGCCGACGCCATGGGCCGCGTCCAGGCTGCCGAGGCGTTCGCGTCTCCGATGGGCGGGGTTCAGGGCATCGCCATGAACAAGGGCCGTTTCGCCCTGTCTGGCCCCTGCCCGGAGTTCGTTCCCGCCGAGCACGGTGGCGTCAACATCCCCAGTTGTCTCTACCACGCATGGCCCGACGAGCCGGTGCGCCTGGTCACCCGCACCGGCATCAACCTGGAGAACCTCTCGTACTGGCCCGGCACCGACGAGCTCTGGATGGTCAACGAGAACCCCGGCAACCGCATCGTCGTACGCACGTCGTGGTCGAAGGACTCCGCTCCGGCGGGCATGACCGACCTGGCCGCCGCCGACTTCACGGGCGACGGCAAGAAGGACCTGGTCGGCGTGGAGACGGCCACGGGGAAGCTGTTCCTGTACCCGGGAGGCGGCAACGGCACCTTCGGTGACCGTGTCCAGATCGGGACCGGGTGGAGCACCATGGGCAAGCTCGCTGCCGCCGACTACACCGGCGACGGGAGGGCCGACGTCGCCGCCGTGGAGAAGGCCACCGGTAATCTGTATGTCTACCCCGGCGCCGGCAGCTCCGGCGGCGCCGCCCTTGGCAGCCGCGTCCTGATCGGCACGGGCTGGAACAGCATGCGCGAGCTGACCGCGCTGGACGCGAACGGCAACGGCAAGGCGGACCTGCTGGCCCTGGACGTGCGCGGCGCGCTCTGGGCCTACCCCGGCAGCGGCTCGCTGAACGGCACGGGCACCCTGGGCGACCGCACCCAGATCGCCTCGGGCTGGGACACCATGACCGAGCTCACCTCTCCGGGCGACCTCAACGCCGACGGCAGGGACGACCTGGTGGCGGCGGACAGGACCGGTGAGCTGTGGGCCTACCCCGGCACCGGCTCCCTCAACGCAATGAGCACCCTCGGCTCGCGTGCCAAGATCGGCAGCGGCTGGGACAGTATGCGCCGGCTCGTCGGCGCGGACTTCAACAACGACGGCAAGGGGGACATCGACGCCGTCCAGGCCCCCACCGGCGTCACCGGCCCGCTCTACTTCTACCCCGGCACCGGCGCCACTGCCTTGGGAGACCGCACCCAGATCGGCACCGGCTGGTGACCTGCCCATACGCCTGAAAAGTCGTAGATGCCTCGGGCGTAGCCGTCGGATGAACCTCCCGCGCCCTCGTAACTCCTCAGCAGGGTGCTGCCATCATGATCGTCTCTGGCGGCACGCTTCTTTGCGCGAACGGTGGAACACCGGTCATGAACCTACGCCGCGGCCGAAGGGGCGGGGGCGGGGACGGCTGGTGCTGGGCGGACAAATGTCCCGGGGTTATGGGGACAGAAGTCTCTGTCGTCGCCGGGGGCCGGTCCACCAGGCTGTTCGGTGCCGTGAAGGCCGCGGCACCGGACAGAACAGGGGACAACCACTCATGGACGAGCCGCTCACGGATGATCCGCCGAGCCGCGAGCCGCTCATGGACCAGTCACTCGTGGAATGCGTGCTGGACTGGCTGAGCGCGGGGCTGGCCGGGGACACGGCAGGGCTGGATGCCGTCTGCGCCCCGGCGTTCGAGAGCATCCGGTGTGACGCGGCGGGCTGGGTGGTGAGGCTGACGAGGGAGCAGTTCCTGTCCGGCCTGTACGCCTCGGGGGGACGGGCGGGGGAGCGGATGGGCGAGATCAGCTTCCTGGTCACGAGCGAGTACGACGGTCATGGCACGGTCCTCGTGCGCCGCGTCCAGCGGGGTACGGCGGTGCTGCACGCCTTCGTATGGCGCAGGGAGCAGGGGCAGTGGCGGACACTGTTGCGGGAGTTCACGTACGGCGAGGGGGCCGTGGACAGGAGTCGAGCTCAATGATGCATTGCGTGGGGGCTGCGAGGGAGCACGGGCAGTCGGCCTCCCGCCTCGCCGTCTGCCTGATCACCCACCGCCACGTCCAACGCCCTTGTTAGGGCCAGTAACTGCACTGGAACACCGTCGACGCCTACTTCTGCCAGGAGTACGGCGTCTTGGGCCACCTCAACAGCCTTCTCCGTCGTCAAGCCCGCAGGAAGGAAGGCAGGAAGGCCGCAAGGAGGGGACGACGCGCGTGTCAGCGACTCCCAAATCATCAAGTTCTCCACCGATGTTCCTGCCCGCAGGCAGGGTTTCGGCGTCGGCAAGAAGCTCCTCGGACGCAAGTGGAGCGTCGTTATCGACATCGTCGGACTTCCCCTCGGTGTGCCGGTCACCGCCGTGAGTGGTAGGGACTTGATCGCGGGCCAGCCCCTGAAGGAAGAGGTGACCGTCGAACATCCCAGCGTCCGCACAGCTGGGCCGACGGCGGCTACCACCAGCGCCTCTTCGAACACGCCGCCGCTCTCGGCATTGACATGCATTCCGGCTTGGATACGAGGAGGGCTTGCCTTGGCGCCAACCGGACGTTGGTGTAAGAGCCACTTGCTGGGTACGTGACTTACGGGGAGGCAAGGAGTAAGGTTCCGGGCTGTGTTGAGGTCATTACCAGCAGATGATGCGCCACTGGTTCGGGAGGGCATGATGCTTGCGGACACGGTCAGGACATGGGCGGTGGGCTGGGCCATATCCCGGCGCACGCCCCCGCCGGCCGAGCGGCCCTGGGGGCTCTACATCGAGGTGGACGGCAACCCCGCCGAAGTAGGGCGCCATGTCCTGCCCGTGGCCACTGAGTCGTTGGTCCGCAGCGCGGCAGGTTCGGTGACGGCGCCACGAACCTGGATGAAGATGCCTGCGGAGCCCGGGGACGTCGAACACTGGCTTTCGCCGGGGTGGGTGGTGGCCTGGGAAGAGACTGGCCACCTGATGTGCACCGACCTGACAGCCACCAGCCTGCTTGCACCCGAGGGATACACCACCACCGTTCAGGCTGTCGACGGCGTCGTGTACGTCCGCGTACTGGATGTGGTGGGAGAGGTCGCGGCTCAGGGGCAGATGGCGGTGATCGGTGAGACCGCGGTGGTGGACCGGGTGATGACGGCAGAGAGCCATCGACGTAGGGGACTGGGCGGCTTCGTGATGCGCTCCCTCGCCAACCGGGCTGTGGAACACGGTGCGGATATGGGCGTTCTTGGCGCGACAGACGCCGGACGCGCGCTGTACGAGACCCTGGGCTGGAAGAAGCACTCAACGATCGCGGAATGCATCTACCGGCCCTGACGCCAGAAGTAGGGGCGAATGGGAAAGGTTGGCGTACAGGTCAACGCCGCTGCCCAGGCCCGTCGGATGTCCGAGCCCCATGCGCTCCGAACGGCAAGCACCCGCACCCCCTTGCCTCCAGAGGAGCGACATACATCAGAGGTCTTCGGGGAGAGGCCTGGTGGGGGGCGTTGCGCGCCGGGGCCTGCCGTGGCTGGAAGGCCCTGCCCGGGGCCGAAGCCCGGTGTTCCTTGTGGTCGGCGAGTGCCCAGCCTGCCTGCCAGGCGCCGTGACGCGAGATCGATCACGGTCGCGAAATAACGGACCTTTTCGCCGTTGACGCTCAAGTACGTGATGTCGCCGCCGCTGTATTTGGTGTCCACCGTCTCGGCCGTGAAGCCGCGGCCGAGGCGGTCGGGGGCCTTCTCGGCGGCCGGGCCCGGGACGGTGGTGCGGTGCCTGCGGTGCCTGCGGGGCAGGCGGGCGCCGGCCAGGCCGATCGTGCGCATGTCGCGCGCGATGCGCTCATTGTATTGATCACGAGCGTTGTTAACAGGGCGGGGTCTTGATCATGGCGAAGACCTCCGGCGGGGTGGAGGTGCCGAGTCTTCACCGCGCGGAGGCCTTCGTGTCCCACCGAAATGCCTGCCTGACCGTCAACGGCAGGCGGCTCCGGGGCGAACGTGGCCGGTCCGGCCGTCCGGTCGCACATGTGGCGGCCGAGATGGGCGTATCGCGGCCCACCGTTCACACGTGAGTCCGCCGTTGGAAGGCCGAGGGCGACGCGGGCCCGGCCGACCGCCCCAGCACACCGGCCACGACCCCCGCACCTGACACCGGCCTGCATGGAAGAACAGGTCTTTTATGGCACGACCGTGTCATAAGAGAGAGGTTGTCTTACGTGAACGGTTGGGTCATCGCGGCGATTGTCGTCCTCTTGATCGCCCTCATCGTCAAGAGACTGCTCGGCGAACCGCTCAACGCCCGAGACCTGTGGGCTGCGCCCATCATCCTCACGGCCATTGGCGTCTGGACAGTGGCCAAGACCGACGGAATCACCGGCACCGACATCGGCTGGGCCACGGGCAGTTGCGTCCTCGGCTTCGCTTTGGGCGCCCTGCGTGGCTCTGCGGTGACGGTCTTCGAGAAGGGAGGCGTCTTGTGGCAGCGCTACATGGGCAAAACATTCCTCTACGTCATCGGCGCCCTCGCCATCGTGGGCGGCGTCAGCGTCCTGGCGCAGGAGATGGGTATGCACGCAGAGGCCCGCCCTGTCCAACTGGCAATCGGCATAAGCTTCCTGGGCGAGTCGGCAGTCGTCGGTTTGCGGGCACTCAAGACTGGAGTGCCCTTCGCACCCGAGCAACGACGCGTCGGACTGCGCCGCTGACGCACAACGACCCTCGAACGACTCAGAGATGACGGTTCGGGGCGGCGGTCGCCTCCCCGAACCGCCCATCGGCGTTTTCCCGCGCCCCCGGCGCACGGCACCGGGCAGCACGATTCGGCCGCACTCTCGGCGCGATGAACCGCCACGTGCGACACTTCGTATTCGACGGGAGTGAACTCTTCGACCTCCAGCGGCGCAGCCGGCGCCACGCCGTCGCCCCGGCGGAGCAGCCCACGGTTTCTGTAGGGACATCGCGCCGCACGACACCGGTCCGCAGCACGCACAGGACGCCCGCGAGCGCCAGTCGGTCGGGAACACGCAGCCGCCCGGGACGGCGACGGCCGGTCGGGAGGTGGGGGCAGCAGCGGGGCCACCCACTCCCACAGATCGTCAGGAACAAGTTCAGCACGGCCCGGGCACCCTGTTGACCAAGATCGACGAGTGCAAGGCCCGCGGCTGAACTCATTCTGAAGCGATCAGTAGGAAACGATCAAGGTTGGTGCGCTCGGGCCAGGCGGTGAAGCCGCCACCCGTGGACGGTGTCAGCCCGGGACCCGAGGCGCCGACTCACCCCGTCACCACCCTTGCGATCATTCTGCGCGAACCGGGTCTCCGCCCCGGATCGGATGCGGCTCCGGCACCCGCCGATCAGTACCCTCGTTGCCCGATCTCGGTGAGGAGTGGTGCGAAGTACCCGCCGTTTCCTTCGGCGAAGGCGCTGAGCATGGCAGCGGCATTGGCGCGGTCGGTCACGTCGGGTTCGTCTGCGGCCAGCTCGTTCTCCAGCACCCACATTTCGAGCATGATGGAGTAGCCGACGAGCACGTCGGGGCCGCCCGCCGTGTCCAGCGCTGATGTGGCAATGCTACGGACCACGGCCTGCAGTGGTGCGCGTTCGTCGGGGTCGCCGGGGCCGAAGGCCATCTTGATGATCTCGTTGAGGTCGATCGCTATGGGCGCGACGACGGCGAACTCAAAGTCGAGCAACGCGACGACTTGACCCTCGTGCCACAGGGTGTTCGGCGTACAGAAGTCGCCGTGGTTCAGTGCCGTGGCCGCCTTGGGCAGGGCGGCCCAGAAGCGGTCGAGTGACCAGCCAAGTCCCTTGGCGTGGGTTGTGGTGAGTTCTCCTGCTGTGACAAGCCGTTCGAGGCCGGCCGATGCTTCCGCCTGGCTTTGAGGGAAGAACGGCGATCGAGGGCGGGCGTGCGGTGCGGCGGCGGCCACGTCGACGCGGTGGATGTGACGGGCTCGTTCCCACATCTGCCCGACGGCGCGTGACCGGGCCGTGGGGTCCAGCGAGGGCCAGACCTCCTCCAGGTTCCGCCCGGTCACCCGTCGGGTCAGCACCCACTCATGACCTTGCCAGACGCCCGAGTCGATGATGGACGGGTAGCCGACCTCCGCGGGAAGCAGCCTCACCAGCTGTACTTCACGGAGCAAGTCCGTCGTTCCCGGCCTGGTCGCAACACGCACGACAAGCTCATCGGTCAGCCACGTGGCATTGGTCCAGCCCCGGCCGCGCTCGGCGCTGCCGAGGTCTGCTCCATGTGCTCGCAAGATCATCTCGGCCACGCGCTCGGGAACAGCGGTGCTGAAGCTGCCGTGTGTCACAGCAACACCCTAACAAGACCCCGAATCGGCGAACGAATCATTATCTGAGCCCGCCGAAGACGGTTCCGCGGCGCTGCTGCGGACGCGATACTTCTCCGCTTGGGTGCCGATCTCCGAGAGCACGACGGCCCTCACCTGAGGAAAGCCGAACGGTCGACCACCCACGGTGGAGGGACCGTTGACGCTGTTGCCGTTGCCTGCGGAGTCGGGGACGTCGAAATGGGTGCCGTCCAACGCGAGCAGCCGGAGCCCGCGCCACCATGCCCCGGAGGTGCCTGGACCTGTCGGCAGCCCGGCAATCTGTCGGCCAGGGTCGCCAGCACCTCCTCGCCGGGCCGTGCTCTGGCCTGGAACAACGAAGACCGGTTGACCCGGGCCAGAGCATGGCAATGGGGCCCGCCGAACCGACTGTGCTTCGTCACCTGGGGCGGCTCATTTCGGCGTACCTCCAGGTTGCGGGGGGGGGCTCCCCGAATCCTCTGTGTCATACCTCGGTGGCAGACTGCGGGACAACGCAGTTTCGGAAGGGCAGGGCGTTACGGCAGGGGTCACCCGTCGAGTGCCGGTGCTCGGGGGTGGCTGGTGCCACGGGGGGAGATGTGCGGCTGTGATCTTCGACAGTCTTGATGTGTCGTATGGCGAGATGTGGGGTTCCTATCGGGGAATGACCCATCCGGACCCGATGTCACGCGCGCTCGCGGCACGCAAGCATGCTGCCGGGATGGATTACGCGGTTCTGCTGTCCGCTCGGGAGCGGCCGCTGGCACTGGTCGAATACTGGCCGCGCCGGATGTGGCGTCTGTATCTGTTCGACGACAGGTCCTGGTGCATGCAGATGATCGACCTCAAGCCGCACAGTACGGGGATGCTGTTCGCTCACCGGAACACCCGATGGCAGTTTTCCAACGAGCAGGAGTACTCGTACGGGAAGTGGGACGTCCAGGAGACCACGGTCGTCTCGGCCGACGGGCAGGTCGAGGTGACGTCCGAGTTTGCCGGACCGCGGGGAGCGTCGACGGAGTCACTGCACGGTCGAGCATCCGGCCCGTCGAGCATCCCCGTGCGGCGGTTCGCAGCGCCCGTCGAGGACTTCCTCTGTCCCGCACCGGAATTCGGCGACTGGCAGGTGTTCGCGCCCTTCCTCGCCCAGCAGGGACACGAGCCCGCCACGACCGTGGTCCTGTACGACGCGTCGGTGGACGAAGGGTCGGGACCGCTGCGCGCCACCGGAATTGAGCAACTGTTCAAACCGGGCGCGTGTGACACTCCGAGCGGGCCGGCCGTCGTCGAACCCGTCGACGCCGGACTGCTGCGGATCACGTCAGGGCAGCTGGCGGTCTCGGACCCCGGCTTCATCAGAGACCCGCGGACCGTCGCTGTGCCGCTGGGCGAGTTCCCGGTCACGCTGTCGCTTTTGCGCACGACACGCGGGGCCGGTGTCGCCGCGGCCAGGGTGACGTTCCTGGACATCCCGCCCCGCGAATGGGAAATGGCCCTCCGGCCCGACGAGGATCTGGGGCTGCTCGGCGAGGGCCAGTTCTACGGCGTTGGCGTGGATACCGGTACAGCGGCTTTCATGGATGCGACGCGGACGGTGATCGAAGACCAGCTGGACGAGGACCTTTTCCTACCCCTCGACAGCGACGGCCATTTCAGCGTGGAACTGCCCGGCACCGAGCCCGAGCCGAACCTCATCGCCTTCCGTGCCGGCCAGGGCGACGGGGCCTACCCCGTCTGGATCGGCCGCACCGATGACGGACAGGTTGGTTGCGTCGTCGTCGACTTCCAGCTCCATTCCGCCGACGGGGGAGAGTAAGGACCGCCGACCATCGGCGCGAGGCCGCCCGACACGAGACTGAGACCACGACGAACCTCCAGAGCGCGGAAGGCGCTTGAGAAGCTCGACAACTCGATCACCGACTTCGGCCTGGTGGATGCCTTGCCGAAGGACGTCAGGGCTCGCCAGCGGTACTACGCATCGACGTCGCCGTGCCCTGCAACGGCTCCCTGGTCGTCTGCGGCCCGTATCTGGACCTGGCCCATGCCTCACCCCGGCACGGCAGCCCCTTCCTCCTGGAGAGTGCGCGGGCCCGGTCCGGCACGGGTGACCAGGTCCAGATCAAGGCGGCGGTTCATATCCAGCTCCAACGGGCTGCCCCGCTTCGCGCAGGCGCCGCTCTCGGGCATTCGGCCGGTGCGGTGGTGACGGAGCGCCAGGCCGGGGGACATCCGGCTCCAGTAAAGCCATTGTCCGTGGACAATGGCTTTGTCCGCGTCTCCATCTGCGAATTATACGGCGCACGGGGAGGCTGCGGGGAGGTGTACGCCATCATGAAGAACTTGTCGAGCTCCACCGCGGCGATTGTTGATGCCATTCGACCGTCAACAGTCTGCGACTGTGGCGCCGACTGGCCGCGCAGTAGGTATCGGATCCGGCAGGTGCAATTCCGACCGACATCCTGGTTGTAGCGCCTCTCAGCTCTCACGGTTGTCGTTGCTCATCTGCCAATTCGGCAGGGGAGCTGCACATATGTGCCGGGGTACTGACCTCGTCATCCCTTATCGGGCCTCGCGGCCCGGCTTGAGCGGGGCGAGCGGGAAGGACCCGTTTCTCTGAGTACAGCGGGCGGCTGCTGTGGGCCGGGCGTTTCACACGACCTCCCAGTGAATGAGTCACCCACCTCCCTACTTTGTCCGACAACCGCTCGCAGACAGCGACGTCACCTGCTCTGCTGAGGTGTCGGTTTGAGGGGAGCGCGCCGGGAGAGCGCGCCCGTGGATGCAGAGGTGGGTCCGACGATGGGCAGGGCGGGACGGCTGCAAGGGGATCCGAGAGGGGAGACGGCCGAGGCGAACGCGCTGGCTGTCTTCCTGCGCGACATCACGAAGGGGCGCACGGTCAGGGAGCTGGCGCGGTGTTACGGAAGCGGCAAGACGAGCTGGAGTGACTACCGCTCAGGGGTGAAGATCATTCCATGGGCCGTACTGGAGCGGGTGGTGTCCAGCCGGGTCCGCGACGAGCGAGGGCGTACCGAACTGCTCGCCCGAGCCCAACGACTGCACGTCGCCGCCTGCGCGGCGGAAGGGGGTGCTGGACGTCCGGTCAGTCTTGGTCCCGAGGACAGTGAGCCGGTGGAGCTGGTACGCGCCGCTCAGCGCAGAGCTGATGCGCAGCTGGCTGAATCGGAAGGCGTGGTGCGCAGGCTGCTGGGATTGACCGCGCGGCTTCAGAGCGAGTTGGACGACGCTTTGCGGCGGGCTGAAGACCATACGGTGAGGGAGACAGCACCCTCCGCCGGGACGGCGCCCCTCACAGGCCTGGAGCCCAGCCGATTCGACACCAGCCTCGACGAGGCCGGACGGCAGCTTGGGGAGCACGCTGTCGTTTCGCCGCAACCGGGCGCCCCCGCAGATGAGCCGACGGGGACACGGCGAGAACCGCTCGACACCGAGAGCGAGGCACGCAAAGGGGCGCCGGCGGGCGCGATCGTCCTTCGCAGTCTGCATCACCCCAAGCCCCGCCACGACAGCAACGTCCCCATGCGGATCGGCGCTGAAGTCGAGGTCCGACGGGTACATCTGCCACAGCTCCCCACCGAGGCCGCACAGCCCCGACTGCCCGAGGCGAGGGTTGTCCGCGGACAGGTGGTTCGGCGGGCGGGCCGCGCCTCCGGCGGCGGTGGTCTGGCGGTCGTACGGCAGCGCCCGCTCGCTCGTGCCCCCTTGAGCCCGGGGTGGCTGAGGCGCGTCCTGCTGATCGTCTGCGTCATCCTGGCCTTCGGGGTGACAGCGACGGGAGCAGACCACGCTCCGTGGCCGCGCCCCGGATCCGCGGCGCCCTCCCCGCCCGGCCCTGTCACGGAAGCGGCTCCGCCTGCGCTCGCCCCCACGCCCATACCCCAGATCCGCGTTCCGGAAGCGAGCAGCGAGCCGCCGCGGTCCAGCCCGTCGCCGCGCCTGCCCGCCGCCGTGTCCACGCTCGCGCCGAGTACGTCCACCCCCCCTGCCACGAAACCACCGGCGGAGCGTCGGCCTGCCCAGGTGCCGTCGTCGGTGGACAGCGGCGTGTACGCCATCGCGGCCGACGGCCGTGCGGTGATGCAGTGGAGTGGGAGGGACACGGCCTGGGTGACGATCGGCGGCCCGGCGAAGGAGCTGTACGCCGGTCGCGCCGGAGTATTCGCCACCGACGCGCGGTCGGGCGAACTGCGTGTCTACGGCGGTGCCCCCGGAGACTGGGAGACGGTCAGTGAACCCGGCGCCGCCTTCGCGATCAGCGGCACCGACCTGTACCGCCTGGCACAGGACCACAGCGCCGTCCACCGGTGGGACAGGGACGGCAGAACCTGGACCCGGGTGGGCGGACCGGCGGCCCGGCTCTACGGCGGCGGGGCCGGGCTGTTCGCCACCGACCCCGTCGACGGCCGGATCTTCGCCTATACGGGCAAGGGTGATACCTGGTTGTACGCCGGCGGCGCCGGTGCGGACTTCGCCGTGAGCGACGACCATCTGTACGGGCTCAACCCCGAACGCAGTGCGGTGTTCCGCTGGACCGGCGAGCCGGGTGTGTGGAGCGCGGTCGGCGGCCCGGCCGGTGCTGTCTATGCGAGCCCCTCGGACCTGTATGCAAGCAACGAGGCCGACGGTGGCCTGTGGCGCTACCGGGCAGGCGGATGGACGCGGATCGGCGAGGCTGGAGCGGGGTTCGGCGCCCAGGGAGACCGTATCTACCGGTTGGACAAGGGTCGCGCGGCGGTGTGGGAGTGGGCGGGAGCGGACTGGCGACGCATCGGAGGCCCTGTCCGCACGCTCGTAGTGGCCAATTGACCCCGATCGGTCGCAGGCCGCAGCCGATTGAAGACGCCGCAGCGTATGCCATCGGTCTCCGGCGGTCCCTGTTGTCCGCGGACAACGGGGATTGTCCGCCCCCGAACTGGGCTTTCGACGACTTTGGTTGACGGACAATCAGTGGCGATCCAGCGTGAGGCTGCCGACAGTCGCCTGGGGCCGACGGGGAGCGCAGATCGGGTGGCGGGTTGCCCGCCCACCCCGGAGGGCCCCCGGGCAGTGGCCCACCCGGGACATCGACACGGTCGGCACTGTCGATCCGATCGGAGTGAATGTGCTCAAGCACAGGTTCGTTTCCCTCGCCATCGCGGCCGCAGCCCTCATCGGGTGCTCCGTCGCCGCCTCACCGGCCGCCTATGCCGCTTCCTGCTACGGCAGCACCTGCTCCAACAAGGGGCCGAAGGGGAGCGGCTGCGACGCCAACGCCTTCAACCTGCGGAACTACGTACTGAAGGGCGGATACTACGAGCTGCGGTGGTCCAACGCGTGCCATGCCGCATGGGTACGCGCCTCCGGTGCCGGCGCCGCAGGTGCCAGCGCGGTGATCCAGCGCGTTCTCTTGGACGGGGGCGGCGGTGTCGACGTCCAGGAGGAGCGCGCCGTCGCGGTGAACAAGGGCGAGCTGGACTGGTCCAACATGGTGGGTACCAACTACGGCTCCTACTACAGGGTCTGCGGCACGTACTTCGGGTTCCCCGACAGCACCCTGGATTGCAGCCCTCTGGTGTACAAGGACTGACGGGCGGCCGTCGGTGCCCTCCCCGGCAGGCTCAGTGGGGTGGGCCGACGGCACCCGTGAATGCCCATCAGGATCTGAGCACCAAAGCGCAGTTCACGTGCGGACGATTGACGTCGATCGCCGGAAAAGGCTCCGCAGGCGAAACGGGCGGTGTCCGTTGTCCGTAGGTGCGCCGGGCCTTTGGGCATGTCGTAGCCGGACAATTTCGGTTGCCCCCAAGACGGCGCCGACGCGCCGGTTGTGGAGCCGCCGGCGGCAGCAAAACTCCGGACACACCAGGGAGACTGAATGAGGAACAAGCTGACCCGGGGCGCGGCCGCTGCCGCGATCGCGGCCCTGTCCCTTCTCGCGACTCCGCTGATCGCGCCCCAGTCCGCAGCGGCAGCCACCGTCCTCGCGGACTGTGGGCTGACCCCCGACGACATCGATGGCAGCGGCTGGTACGCGACGGCGAGACAGGCCACCAACATGCGTACCGGCGCGAGCATTTCGTGCGGCATTCGCGGTGTGACCTATAGCGGTCAGGCGCTGGACTATCACTGTTTCGATTTCCCGCTGGCTGATGACGACTACTCATGGACGTATGCCCGCAATGTCGTCACGGGTGTGGAGGGGTGGATTCGCAATGACCTCCTCAGCGATCGCGGCAGCCGGGTGAGGTGCGCGGGGTAGGAAGCGCGCAGGTCACCGAGCCGAACCGTTCTCGGCGGCGCGCACCGCACCGTCGCCCGACTGCCCGACGGAGTTTCCCGGACGGCTCCGCGGGGCCGTCACGTCGGCCACCCTTCACGCAGAGGAGCTCATGAACGTGAAATCCAGAAGAGGGCAGAGACCCTTCGGCAGGCGGCTCACCGTGTTGGCGGCGTCGGTCGCCGTCCTTGCTTCCATGGGCGCCACCTCAGGCGCCGCTCCGCGTCCGGCCTCCACGCCACTCGCCCCCGTCTCACCCCGGTCCTCGGCTGAGCCGACCGTGTCGGCGCCCGTAGAGTCGACCGCCGTCGCCCCGGAACGTCGCACGGAGTTGCTGGGCAAGGGCTGGAAGACCTCGGGCGACCGTGCCTGGACGACCATGGGCGACGCGGACGGGTTCCATGTGACGTCAGCGGACTCCGCCGACGGCTATGCCTGGCGTACCGCGGCCTCTCTCTCCGAGCCCGGCTTCGACGCCGACCAATGGGTGGGCAACGCCTGTCTGACCGCCTCCGGTCGCCGGGCCGTCGTCGTGTACGCCCCGCGCTCGTTCCTCAACGAACCAGAGCTGTTCGACCGTGGTGGCTTCGCCGCTGTCGTCGACCTCGACACCGGGCACACCACCAAGCTCCCCGCCCAGGCATCCCTCGCCTACTACAGTCCCGGCTGCGGTACGGGTGAGACCGCGGTCCTGACCCAGCACGGCGGCGGCAGCGGCAGCAACGTCGAGACCAGACTGATCACAGTGGATGCCGTCCGGGGTACCCTGTCCAACCCCGTCGCGGTCCCGGGCCAGCTCACTTCCGCCGTTCCCTACGGGGGTGGGATCGCGGCGGCGGACAACGGCCGTCTGGTGCGGATATCGGCGGACGGCGCTCGGCGCACGCTGTCTCCGGCACGGGGGGTCCCCTTCCAGGTCAGGGCGGCGGGCGGCGGCGGCCTCATCTTCATGGACAAAAAGGGCGACCGGGGGTTCGTGCGTTGGGTGCCGGCAGCCGTCGGCCCCGCACTCGGCCCCGTCGACGCGGTGACGCTGGCCGACGGGCCGCTCACGGCGATGAGCATCGTCGCGGGCGGGGGCGGGCGGGTCTATCTCACCGGGAAGCCCGAGAGGGTTGGGGAACTCCCGGCTCCGGTGCGCCGGCTCAGGGTGGCGAAGGACGCCCCCGTCTCCACGCTCGGGCTGACCACGGCCGTGCTCTCGGCGCCTTCACGGCCGACCGGCACGGCAACGGACCCGGAGCGCGCGACGCCCGCACGTCCCGGCCGGATCGACATGGGCTTCCTGACGACGGGCAAGCACCTCTCCCTCGCGTTCAGCCCCAGGACCTCACCCCCCGCGGACGCCGCGTCCGCGACCGCGATCCATCCGAAGCTCGCCGGTTCCCGAAAACCGGCGCGCGGGGTGGCGGCCGACCCTGCGCACGGTGGTGACGCCACCAACCCGGTCGAGGAGGAACGCACCTGCTCGGTTCCGCGCAACGACCCGCGGAACCAGGCCATGCAGCCCAAACCGCGTCAGGTGGAGTGGGCTGCCGATCAGGCGGTGCGCGGGGTACTGAACGTGCAGCGTCCGGCGAACTGGAAGAATCTGGGCATGCCGGCGTACTCCCCGCAGGGGCTCTTCCCGCCGGTCCCGCTGGAAGGGGGCGGCAATGTGCCCGCCCAGGTCCTGCTCGGGGTCGCCGCCCAGGAGTCCAACATGTGGCAGGCGTCGCGCATCGCGGTGCCCGGTGTGACCAGCAGCCCGCTAATCGGTAACTACTACGGCCGGAAGATCTACGACCCGAACACGTCCGACGACTGGGACATCCACTGGGACGAGGCCGACTGCGGTTACGGCATCACCCAGGTCACCGACGGAATGCGAATGGCCGGGCACGAGAAGCCCGGCGAGACGGCCCTCCCGTATCAGACCCAGCGGGCCGTGGCCTTGGACTTCGCGGCCAACATCGCGGCCGGTCTGCGGATCCTGCAGGACAAGTGGAACCAGACGACCCGGGCGGGCATGCGGATCAACAACGGCGATCCGTCGAAGATCGAGAACTGGTTCTACGCACTGTGGGCCTACAACTCCGGCTTCTATCCGAAGGACGGCACCGATACGCAGTCACCGCCGTGGGGCCTCGGCTGGGCCAACAACCCGGCCAACCCGAGCTATCCCGCCAATCGGAGCGCCTTCCTGGAGGTCAGCTACGCCGATGCGGCCAAACCGCAGAACTGGCCCTACCCGGAGAAGGTCCTCGGCTGGGCGGGCCACCCGGTGGAGATCCTGGAATCCCCGGGCAACCTCGTCTCCGGCTTCCGGGCGGCGTGGTGGAATGGCACATCCACCACATCGGTACTCAACCGGCAGGCCGTGAAGCCCCCCGTCAACCAGTTCTGCGACGCGTCCAACAACTGCGACCCGGACGGCACCTACAAACCCAACGCTCCCGGTGTCGAGAACGCGCCGGCAGGCCCCTGCGCACACACCAACACGGCCGGGCAATACGACCTCAAGTGCTGGTACCACAACTCCAACGAGTGGAAGAAGGACTGCAGTTACAGCTGCGGCAACGAGCTGCTGCGCTTCAGCCCCGGATACGCCTATCAGGACGACGGTGTCGCCTATCCGCCGAACTGCGTCGAGACGGGACTGCCGGCCAACGCGATGGTTATCGACGACGTGGCGGACGATGTCCCTTCGGTCCGCCCGGGTTGCGGACGGCCGTGGTCGAACACGGGGACCTTCAAGCTGACGTTCGCGCCGGACTCGGCGGGGGACTTCCCCTCCAAGGTCGACTTCCATCAACTCGGTGCGGGCTTCGGGGGGCACTTCTGGTTCGCGCACACCCGTAAGGCCTCCGACAAGATGAAGGTCACCGGCACCTGGACGCTCAGTCACGAGATGGACACCGCTGCCCGCGTCTTCGTCCATCTGCCGGACCACGGCGCGCAGACGACAAAGGCGAAGTACGAGATCCATACCGCGCGGGGCGTACGGACCAGGATCGTGTCGCAGCCGAGCGGGAAGAACCGCTGGGTGCCGCTGGGCACCTACATGTTCAAGGGCGCGCCCAAGGTGTCACTCACCAGTGTCACCTCGGACGGCGCCGGCGAGGACGACATCGCGTTCGACGCCGTCGCCATCGAGGCGGTCACCGGCACCTACGTCGAGCACACCCTCGACTCCGTCGCGATGTTCGACGAGGACCAGGATCTCGATCCGTCGTCCGTCACCGCGTGGATCAGCGGTGCCATGTCCAGCCGCCAGTCGTTGTACAAGTGGGGCAAGGACCTGTCCGGTGACATCGTCGCCATGCCCACATGCGCCGGGCAACCGGATCCCGCCTGCGTCATGCCACGGACGAAGGCCGCCATGGAGAGGTGGCACGAGAACGTGCTGGACGCCGGTACCGATCCGGTGAAGCATCCGCCGGGCAAGAGCATTGCCCAGTGGATGCACTTCAGCAACCCGTCCCGCTACCGGCCGACCGTGCCGGCCATGCCGTCCTGGTTCGAGACGGACGAGGATTCGTACAAGATCAAGGCCAGGACGACGGTCGGTTTCATCAAGGACCGCGACGGCAGGGTGATTCCGGGCAGCGAGTCCGTCACCTACGACAACCGCACCAGCAACACGCATCTGCCCGACTTCGTCATGGACGCCTTCCGCGCTCTGGAGGCCGATTACGGGGTCGCTCGTCCCGATCTCACCCTCTCGCTGAAGGATGCCAACCATCACGACGGCCGGGTGACGACCTCGAACACCAATGACACGGGCGTACTGCTCGCACGGGCCTACGCCTACGCGGGCAAGGCCCCGGTGATCACCAACGGCCATCCCGAAGGCAGCACGGCACCGGCCGACGACGGGACCTGTGTCGCCACCCTCCAGGTGTCCGGTGGTGTCATCGGCTATCGCACGATGCTGGGCGACGACCATGTGCCCGACCGTGTGGCCACCTGGCGGGAGACCCTTCTCAAAGACGCCCGGCTGGCCAGGCCGGTGGTAGCGCTGGGATCGGAGATCTACTCCATGTTCTTCAACAACAAGGGTGGTGTCATCAGCAGCTCGCTCTTCGCCCAGGCGCCGCCGATCTGGGAGGAACTCAACTTCCAGGCGTGCGGCGACGGTTCGATCCGGAGGATCGGCGGTATGCCTCTGCTGCGTGCCAGCCACATGCCGGATCACTACCTGTTCCACAACGGAGTGTCGGTCGACATGGACGGTCACCCGCAGGCGTACGCCAAGCCCGTGCTGAAGGGCAACTTCGTCAACTTCAGCCGGCTGCCCGATCCCAATGTCGACTACCCCCTCTGGGAGAACCCGTACGGCCCGTGCGTCCCGGTCGCCTCCAGCGCGCGATCGGGGAATCCCTGGGACATCACCGCGATCCCGCCGCAGAGCTCCGGGGTCAACCCCCGGAAGGCGCACTTCTGCATCGGTGACGTTCCGGCGGACTCGGAGTACAGCAGCGACTGAGGCGGCCCGGTGCGGTGGCGTCCGGGACGAGCCGGGAAGCCCGGCCGCCCGGGCGACGGGGCAGCCCGCATCCCGAACCCGTGAAGTGAGAGACGCAATCTGCCATCGGACAACCGCCGTTCCGGTTCGTGGAAAGCCGGATCCCCGGCCAACGGGCAGGTCCGGTTCGAAGGGCGGTCCGAGGAAACGGGCTGGTCGACAGGCCAGTACCGCGCGCCTAGGGCCGCCCCTGCTACCGCGACCAGCACGGACACCACCGGCGGGCAAGAGCGATCTGCCGTCCCGGAGGTGTTCACGGCGCCGGTGCTGTGGCTCGGAGCGGCCCGCCGGTCCGGTCGTCGGCAACGCCTGCGCGGCCCCGTGAGGGTCAACTTTTCCTCATCGCAGGTGGTTTGAGCGTCATGTAATTTCGCATCCCGACTTCTCCTGATTAGCCCTCGTAGTCGCTGGTGAAGGCCACCCAGGCCGCCAAGCCCGCCCGCGCGCCGCCCTGAACTACCAGCCCAGCACCAGACCTTGCGACGCCAGGTTCTTTTGCATGGATGGGATCTGTCCGGATTCGCCGACCAGTGATGGCCCGGCCGAGAGCCTTGACCTGGCGGGAGAAGTCACGCGCGGCACGGCGGACAGCGCGGGCGACGTCGCGGTGACCGTCCTGGCAGTGGATGCCGACGGCTAGGTTGCGCTCGGAAGCTATCGCGCGAAGCAGGGCTCCGGTGCGGAGGTGGAGAACGGCCGCCCAATGGAAGAGGTGTCACGTTAACCCCAAGAGCCGAGAAATCCCCGGGATGATCGCCAGCGGGCAATATCGCGCAGGACGCGCATGTCTTCATGGCATGCCCGCGTAACGAGAACACCCGAAGCGCCACAACGCCCCTTTTCCCCTCGAGTCATTCAACCGGAAGCCCGCCTCTATGGGCATCCCTTGGGCGACAGCGTCGTTTTACGTTGAAGGAGCGACCTCTTTGAATTGAGGGTTGCTGATTGCCTGGCGGGTGCTGCGGGAAGAAAGCCCCTACCCCCATGGGCGATCTTCACGACTCCTCCACATTTTGGCGCACAACCTTCTCCCGAAGTGGCGAGCGTCATAGCAACAGGGGGTTTCTCGCCCCATATCATCCGATTCACCCCGTGGACAAGACGTGTTGAGTGGCGCTTCCATGGGGCGACCTGAGCTCATGTTTCAGCCCCGAGGTTCATGCTTTTGGGCCATAGTGACGCTTCGTCAGTGAATGACGAGGAGCGAAGTCTCTTCACTCTCCTGCCTTCGGATAAGCCTCCGGGCCACCTTTTGCGGGGCAGGTAGAACCACTCTCTCTTTTGAGTAAGCTCCAGGTAAAGCCCGCTCAAACAAGGGAGTAGGACGTTGAATTCCGGAATGCGAGCCGCGCCGAGATGGCGTGGCCTCGTGGCGATGTTGATAGCCCTGGTGGTGACACTGGGCATCGATGTGCGTCCGGCCACGGCTGTCAGCGAAACCGTGCAGTACAGCAGAGCCGATGTCGTGGATGCCTGGAAGTACGGCGGCCCGGCGGTGAGGAAGGCTGCTGAGGCAGCCCTCTTGGGTTCGGCGGCGGAGGCCAACGCCTTCATGGCCCAGGAGTTGCCGAAACGTGAGGACGACGACCTGCGCACGCGGGTTGCCGAACTCATGGCCAAGGGCGGTCCGGGCGTGCGTGCGGCCGCTACCGCTGCCCTGGGCGGCACCACTGAGCAGCTTCAGGATTTCCTACAGGACGGCTTCGTCACCGCCTACGAGGAAGACCTGCGGGTCGACGTGGGCCGTGTCATGGCCTTCGGCGGTCCGGGGGTGAAGCGCGCGGCTGACACCGCTCTGAATGGCACGCCGGATGCCCAGGTCCAGTTCTTGCAGAAGGGACAGTTCCGCACCCGGGAAGATGACAACCGCGTCCGGGTCGGACGGCTGCTGGCCACGGGTGGCCCCAACATCAAGCTGATGGCGGGCCAGGCCCTGGATGGATCACCCGAGGAGATTCAGGAGTTCCTGGACCACGGCTGGGAGGTAGCGGCCGCGCGTGACCAGGAAGCTCTCACGGTCACCCAACTCGCCGAACTCGCCGACAAGGCGCAGAAGCAGGCCAGCGAGTTGACGGAAACCGCCAAGGAAGAGGCCGCCAAGGCAGAGAAGGCCGCGGCGGCAGCCAAGGAAGCAGCACTGCTGGCCGCCAAGGAGGCAGGGGAAGCCAAGGCATCGGCCGGCAAGGCGGCAGCGGCGGCTTCCCGCGCTGCGGCGGCTGCCGACCGGGCGGCCCAGGCTGCCCGAACCGCCGTATCCGCGGCCGCGGCCGCGAACGCGACGGCGCGCGTCGCCGCGACTGCGGCGGCGCAGGCTGCCTATGCCGCAGGCCGGGCCGGCAAGGCGGCTTCCTCGGCGCAAGCGGCGGCTGCCGCCGCAGCCGGTGACGCCACCCAAGCCAGGAAGGCTCGTGAGGCCGCGCAAGAGGCCAATGCCGCCGCCAGCGGTGCAAGCAAGGCCGCAGACGCAGCCGACCAGGCCGGCATCGCCGCGGACAAGGCAGCCGACGCGGCCCGCGCGGCTTCCAGTGCGGGCAAGAATGCCGCTGCGGCGGCCGCCGCAGCCGTGAGCGCGGGCAACTGGGCCGGCATGGCCGGCGGAAAGGCCGACGAGGCGAAGGCCGCCGCGGCCCGCACCCAGAGGCTCGCCGATCAGGCAACGCGCGCGGCCGAGGTCGCAGGTGCCAACGCCAGGGAAGCGGCCACGGCCGCCCGCCAGTCACGTGACGCGGCGAGGGACGCGGCGCGGCATGCCGCGGCGGCGGCCGCGGCAGCGAACAAGGCCGCGGACGAGGCTGGTAAGGCGTCAGATGCCGCAGCGGCGGCCACCACGGCGGCGAATGCGGCGACCGACGCCGCCAACCAAGCGCTGAGCGCGGCCGACAAGGCATCCGCCGTGGTCGAAGCGGCCCGCAAGGCAGACGCCGAGCGTCTGCAGCAGCAACAGGACGAAGAGGTACTCAAGGCTGAGGAGGCCCGGCGGGCGTACGACGGGCGCGTCGCGGTGGCCGCCTACCAGGTCGGCCGGCTCCAGCAGCTCAACGTCCAGACGAAGCAGTTGGTCGACGAGGCAGGGGCGGCGTCCGATCCGACGGTGACAGTGGCCAAGGGACGGCAGGCCGCGGTCAACCTGCTCGGCACCGGTGGTACATGGGTTCAGGACGCCGCCGAATTCGCGCTGGCGGGTACCGACGCGGACGTGGTCCAGTTCGTACGTGGTGGGCTGGCAACGGCGCTGGAGCACGACGATCGCGCCAGTGTGTCCCACATCGCCGTGACCTCCATGGTCCCTGCGCAGCGCCAAGCCGCTGCGGACGTGCTGGACAAGCCGATTGACCAGGTACGCGAGTTCCTGCGCACGCGTGCTTACCCGGGCAAGGAGCAGGACGACCGGATCACCATCGGCAAGATCTCCGCCGTTGGCGGAGCGGGGCTGAAGAAGGCGGCCAGCAAGGCCCTCGACGGCACTGCCGCCGACATGGCGCAGTTCCTGGACAGCGGGCAGTACAAGGCCCGTGAGGATGACGACCGCGTGGCGATTGGCACCGCCATGGCCAATGGCGGTCCTGAGGTCAAGGCCGCTGCCCAGGCTGCCCTGACGGGGCCGCCCGACGGATTGCGCACCTTCCTCGAGGTGGGCCTGTACAGGGCCCGCCAGCGGGACGCGAACGCCGCGACACACACCGCTCAGGTCAACGGTCTGCTGCAGTCCGCGTACAAGTCGGCTCAGCTCGCGCTGAAGGACGCCTCGGACGCGCAGGCAGCTGCGGCGAACGCCCGCAAGGACTCCGTCAAGGCGGGCGAGTGGGCGGACAAGGCCCAGGTCTCCGCAGGCGAGGCCAACAAATACGCGAAGCAGGCCGACGCGTCCGCGGATGCGGCAGCCGCTTCTGCACGCCGTGCCGCCGAGTCGGCGAAGACGGCCAGGAGCGCCGCTGCCTCGGCCCAGCAAGCCGCCCAGTCGGCAGCCCGCTCGGCCGAACGCGCCGAGCATTCCGCGACGGTGGCCTCCGGGTATGCCGCAAAGGCGTGGACGTCCGCAGCTCAGGCCAAGGCATCGTCCGAAGCCGCGGGCAGGGACTCCGACGAGGCGGCGAAGGCATCCTCGGCGGCCATGAAGACCGCGGCTGACAAGCTCGTCGCGGAGCTGAAGGCCCAGATCCAGGAGGAGGCCCGGCAGTCTCCGGACGTCAGCAAGCCGCTTTCCGACAAGGAGCTCCAGGCCGCCCTCGAAAAACGTCTGACCAAATACAAGTGGGAGGCCCTGGGCAACGGAGAGCTGAAGCCGGGTGAGACGCTGCTCGTCTGCGGCAGCGACGGAGCCGGCGGCATGGGCTGCATCAGCAGCACCTATCTCGACCGCCTGATCGCCTGGTACGTGGGCGCGGACGAGATCGAGGCATGCATGCAGGGCAAGTCGCCCCGATGCCTCGACGACCTCGCGCTGTCGGCCCTGCGGCTGAAGGTGCTCAAGAGGACGCCGTGCAACAGCTTCGTTCCGGGCACGCCCGTCCTGATGGCAGACCGCCGTACCAAGGCGATAGAGGAAGTCCGGGTCGGCGACCTGGTGCTTGCCACTGATCCGTTTACCGGGCGCACGAAGGCCGAGCCCGTTGACGCGACCATCGCTGGCCAGGGTTCGAAGAACCTGGTCAAGATTGCCGTCGATGGGGGCGGTACCAACGGCAGGGGCTCGGTGATCGCCACCGACGGACACCCGTTCTGGGTGGCAGGCGCCCGGAAGGCCTGGAAGACGGCCGCGGATGTCAAGGTCGGCATGACGCTGCGGACGGCCGCAGGGACTGAGGTGCCCGTCACCTCGACCCGGGCATGGGCCGTCCCCGACCAGCGGGTCTACAACCTGACGGTTCGTGAGTTCCACACGTACTACGTAACCGCTGGGACCGTGCCGGTATTGGTCCACAACGCGGGGGGCCCCCGTGCCAAGCTCTGTGGAGCCGATGCCGATGCAATGCAGCATTGGGCCGGCACGAACATGAGTGTCGAAGAGAGCGCCGTATATCATCTCGACAAGCACGGCAAGGGCCGGACTTTTGCCGAGTACACGGCCGAAGCGCAGGACCTTTGGAAGAAGTCGAAGCCAGCAGATCGTGTCCGGACCAAGCTCAAGGATGGTTCATGGGGATGGACGATCGACGGAGGTCTCTTCGGCGGCAAGGGAATCTATACCAATGATGGAAAAATCGTCACCTGGTGGGACTGACATGCGAGGATTCCGGGAAGCTTTCGCAGCATTCAGGGATCTCCCCTTTCCAGGGCGCCCCGCAATGAAGGCGCTCAGCGACTGGGGTTCTTCACTGCTCGCCGTCGACGGCTATATCGCCGGTTACGCCATCCGGGTCGCGAGCGGCTCGCTGGATCCTCGGGAGATCACGGACATCGATCCTTTGGTTCTGGAAGTAGAGGCCTTGCGCAGCAGCCTGCAAGACCTCCACCCTGAGAACAAGGACGATGCAGCCGCGCTCGAGGAATTCAAGGGCTACATCATGGCGCTCGAAGCCCTGGTTCACGAGCTGGCCTTGCTCGTTCACGGATCCGTCGGTCCGACCCCGTCCTGACCGCAAGGGCGATCACATTGATCCGTCGGGCCCTGCTTGGGGTTGAAACACCTCCGCCAGGGCCCGACCCGCTTACATGCCTGCCAGGTTGCCTTTGAGTTCGCAGAATCACGAAGAGGATCTCCGATCGCTGAGTCCGAAAAGGGTAGGCGAATTGGACAATATTCGATTCTCCGGAACCAATGAGAGGGTAGCGGCCGCGCCCGTATGCCCAATGTTTGAGCCGACGGATCTCCGGCTCTGAATTCTGCGCCTGCCCCCTCTGTGCCGATCTCGGCCCAGAAAGTCGATACGAAACACCTATTCAAGGAATCCAATGAAGGCACGTACCTCGCACACCCGGCTGAAGCGAAAGAAGTTCCTGGCACGCGCCTTCGGGGCAGCGGCCACCGCTGGCGCCCTCACCTGGGCCGTCCTGTCGGGAGCGGGAGCGGCGTCCTCCCCGGTCGCGGTGGCCCCCGTCGCGGACGAGGGCCCGGGATACGCCATCGAGGACTTCAACTACCCGTACGCGGATAAGATCCTGGCGGAAAGAAACATCGTCCTCAAGCGTGGGGACGGCAACATCACCCTCGTTGACTGCGCCGATGGCACCGGCTTCCTCGAAGTCTGGGCCCGCGACAAATCCAAGGTCTGTTTCAAGGTCACCGGCAAGTCCGGCTGGCTGACCATGGAGATCCCGTCGGTCCACCTCATCAGGGGCAACGACTACACCACCAAGGTCGACATGACCATCGGCAACGAAGAGAAATCCTTCGACATCGCCAAGAACGCCTGGACCTCGGTCGGCGAGACCGTGGACCCGGAAGGTCGCGAGCACGTACTCGTCGAGATCCGGTCCACCAAGTAGCTCCCGGTGCACACCCGTGCCCACCGGCTCAGTCTCCTCGCGCCCCAGCGTTCCACAGCCCACTTCTGCTCAAAGGATTATCCCTGTATGTCCGTTCTTCCTTCCCGTGTGACGCGAATGAGCGGCCTGGTGGTGACCGCGACTGCGCTCACCGCCAGTCTGATCACCGTCGGTACCGCCCAGGCGTCCACCGGCCCCGAAGCCACGTCCGGCCAGCTCGCCTCTGCCGTCAAGCTGAACATCGGCGACGAAGCCACCAGCCGCGGTTGCAGTGCGACGCTCATCGACTCCTCGTGGATCCTGAGTGCCGCGAGCTGCTTCGCCACGACTCCCGGCTCCAGTGTCCCGGGCGGGCGACCGACGCTGCCGACGAAGGCAACTCTGAGCGACGGCAAGACCGTTGAGGTCATCGATGTCGTCCCACGCGACGACCGCGACGTGGCTCTGGGCCGCCTTGCCGTGCCGACCACCGACATACCGGTCGCTCCTCGCGCCGCCTCCGCGCCTGCCGCAGGTGCCGACCTGAGTGCAGTCGGGTTCGGACGCACCAAGACGGAATGGGTGCCCGGCAAGCCTCATGCCGGCTCCTTCACCGTCAACACCGTGGACGCGACAACCCTGGCCATCACCGGCAAGGGCACCGACGCCGTATGTAAGGGCGACACCGGAGGGCCCCTCTTCAACGCCGCAGGTGAGATTGTCGGTGTCAACAGCCGTTCCTGGCAGGGCGGATGCTACGGCACCAACACGGCCGAGAAGCGCACCGGCGCCGTGGCAGCCCGCACCGACGGCCTTGCCGAGTGGATCGCCTCCGCCAAGCAGCGCCCCGTCGTCCTCAAGGCCGGGATGACCCTGCGGTCCGGCGAGGCGCTGATCTCCGAATACGGCAAGCTCGCCATGCAAGCCGACGGCAACCTGGTCATTTACCACACCACCGGCGGCGAGGGTAAGGGTGGCGCCCTGTGGGCGTCCGGCACCGGTGGCAACTCCGGCGCGTTCGCCACGATGCAGGCCGACGGCAACTTCGTCGTCTACAAGAAGGACGGCGGCGCTTCCGTCGCCGACTCCGCGCTGTGGTCGACGAAGACCTGGGGCCATGCCGGGGCCCGCCTGGCCCTGCAGGCCGACGCCAACCTCGTGCTGTCCGAGACCGTAACCAACGGCAGCGTTAGTATGGTCAAGCGCCTGTGGCAGAGCGACACAGGCCCGCGGGGTGACAAGCTCGCCTCCGACACCAGGCTCATGCCCGGTTCGTGGCTGACCAACGGCAAGACCGTGCTGCTCATGGACGTCCAGGGCAACGTCCACATCCGGGAGATCGCCACCGGTCGCGAGCTGTGGAGCAAGGTTACCTGGGACTGGTACGCGTACCTGCACATGCAGAACGACGGTAACCTCGTCCTTTACAAGAAGGACGGCGGGCAGGACAAGGGCGGAGCCCTGTGGTCCACCCAGACGTGGAGCGGTGCCGGCTCGTACGCCACGCTGGAGGCCAACGGAACGCTGTCAGTGCGCTGGCAGTCCGGCGGTGAGCGTTGGGCCACCAGCACCTTCCGCGGCCAGCAGTCCGGACGCTGCCTCGACAGCTACAACGGCAGCGACAGTGTCATCTGGGACTGCTGGGGCGGCGCCAACCAGCAGTGGGACCACACTGCCGCCAAGGAACTGCGCCAGGGCGACAAGTGCCTGAGCGCGGAGGCCGGTGCCAACCAGGGCTCGCACCTCAAGACCCTGCCCTGCGACGGGCGCGGCGAGCAGAAGTGGAACGTCAACAGCACCACGGCCACGATCACCAGCGCCATCAAGCCCGACCAGTGCGTCAACGTCTTCAGCGAGAACACCGCCAACGGTTCCATCGTTGGTCTGTGGCAGTGCGGCAACGGCACCAACGCCCAGTGGGCGCGACCCTGACCTGACCACTCCGGCACAAGTGCACTGATCAGTGCGCCACTTGGCCGTAACAGCACCACGTGCGGGGTCCGGCCGGTACTACGGCCGGACCCCGCTCGCGTACGCGCTTATGACGGGTGCGCTGCGGCGGATTCGGCGAAGACCCGGACGATCGCGATCCGGAACGGACGCGATCCCTACCCCAGAACATGGAGGAAACCGCTCGGCTGAGCCGGGCTTGCTCCCGGTAGGCCTGCCCACCGCTGTCGGCATGCCAAAGGCGCAGTCGCCGTCGGGCGGGTGTGTCCAATCAACGGCTGATCTTGGTTGTTGAGGTTCAGTCAGCTTCTTGAGCGTTGTCGCTCCAGGGGCCTGTGCTTGATGCCGCTGGTCAGCCACGGTCCGGCGCCCTGGTAGGCGAGACCGGCCGGGATCGGGACGCCTTGGCGCTCACAGATCCGGATGATCCGATGGGTACGGGCGGCGGTCAGTTCGTGGGTGCGGCTTGGCAGGGCGGGCGAGATCCACCTTGTGTTCGCGCGGCGTCTTGAGTGGACCCGGTGCACGTTCGGCGAGCAGGTCGACGGCCGCGCTGGTGTAGGCATGAGCGGTGGACTCGCTGATCCCGAACCCGGGCTTGCAGGGTCGGTCGCCCTCACGGGTGACGATCAGCATGGTGACCCATTCCGCGCGTGCGTACGGCAGGTCGAGTGCGGCAGGATGGATGGCCAACGAGGCCCCCGAGCAACGTGATTGAGACGTCAGACATCTCGATAAACAGCCCGGGAGCCTCGCTTGTTGCGCTTCACGACCCATCCCCCGATCGGTGGCCAACTCGAAGAAGCTCAATGTGCCCGGACGAAAGTGCCGGCCAGGACCGAGGGCCGCGCGAGCCGCTGGGGTCACGAATGGCCGGACGGACGCCGGGCCTTGGGCACCAGCATGCGAGCCACGTACCCAAGGCTCCCGGCCACCCGATCAGGATCTCTGCTCGGCCCGCCTTCCGGCTGTGGACGCATGAAGGAAGGGCCTCTTGTAACTCGGGGGCGAGCACTGTCAGGAGGCCCTGTTGCCGTCGTTGTACGCGCTTGTGCCCGTCGATTTCAACTCGGTCGCCCGGTCGTCCGGTGCCGACGGTCCGGCGATCAACCCGAAATTTTCCTGCGCGATTGCAGACGACATGCATGAGGTCTATAATTTCCCGCCAAAGGCGCGTGATCGTACACATCGAAAACTCTAGTATTCGGCCATCTCGGTTCAAGCCGGTAAAGACGAGCAGTCGACACAATGCGTCGCCTCACCCGGTCCCACCTGCCCGGTGCTGTGTGTCGCATCTCATCGGTCATGGGTGCCGGGCGCTCGGACGCACCCTTCAGCTGCCGCAAACTGCCCAAGTCCGCAGCTCAGCGCCTACGCGCTCACCAGAAATTCCAGAAATGACTACATCGCGTTGATATTTGGTGGTTGAATCAGTGGATATTGGCTAAACCGGTAAAGTCGAGGGAGTTTGCCTACCGCAGGTGATGTACCGTCCTGTCGGGCAAATATTGACGGAGATCGCACGTCCTATGCAGTTGTAAATATCTGGACATGCGTATCATATGGAAGCAGCGCGGAATTTCTCGAACTGCCTCACCGCATGCGCGGAAATCCGTTCGAGGGAAATTTTTCCTTTCCTGGTGCCGCACCTGGCTCGATTTCGCGCTTCGGATCGACCCTCGCTTCACCTGACAGAGGAACCCTGTGAACAGGAAACAGAACACCGCTCTCCTCGCCCTTCCCACCCTCTTCGCCGGGGCTGCAATTTTCCTCGGCGCTCCCGCCGGTGCCTCGGCCCTGGCCTGCACCGCGGGCACCGCGGGCGTCGCGGGCGCCAACGGCACCACAGCCCACCCCGCCGGCTTCCCCGGGACCGCCGGCGGCGCCGCGACCGGAACCGGGAACTGCGCCGGCGGTGCGGGTGGTCCCGGCGGTAACGGTGTGCTGGGCGGGGTCGGTGGGGCGGGCGGCAACGGCGGGCTCGGCCTGGGCGGCGGCTCCGGCGGTGCGGGTGCTGTCGGCGGAATGGGTGGCCCCAACGGTGCGGCGGGCGGTAACGGTGGCACCGGTGCCACCGGCGGCCTCAACGGTGCGGGCGGTGCGGGCGGGTCTGGCGGTGCCGGCACCCAGGCCGCTGCCGGCGGCATAGGTGGTGCCGGCGGTAACTCCGGTGCCAGCGCCGGAGCCGGCGGTATGGGTGGTCTGGGCGGTGTTGGCGGGTCCGCCGGTGGTGCGGGCGGCAACGCGGGCAAGGGCGGTATCGGGCACGGCGGCGGCACGGGCGGGAACGGCGGCGCCGGTGGCATCAATGCCTCCGGCAACGGCGGCAAGGGCGGTAACGCCGGAAGCGGCGGCAACGGCAGCGCGGGCGGTGCATACCCGGGTGGGGCCGCAGGCATAGGCGGTGCCGGCGGTGTGAGCTCCGGGGGCCTCGCCAACTCGGGCGGAAACGGTGGCATCGGCGGCAATGGCGGCGTCAAATCAGGTGCCAGCGCTGACGGCACCTGCGGCATCGGCGGCGCCGGCGGCAACGCCACCGGGGGCGTGCTCTTCCATGGCGGTATCGGCGGCGCCGGCGGAACCTTCGGGGCCGGCAGCCCCTGTGCGAGCGGAGCCAACGGAACACCGTGACCACCACTCCAGGTGCTCCATGCCATCGCACCGCAAGGCCACCTGGTGACCATTCCGAATGGAAGAAGCCGAATCTCAACCGATCTTGGGGTGTGGGGGTCGAACAGGGGCCCTGATCGGCTGGCCTTCCGGCTGTGTACGCATGAAGGCAGGGCCTCTTGGTAGCTCGGGGAGGGGCGAACCCATCCGAGCACTGCCAGGAGGCCCCGTTGTCGTTCCTGTACGCTCTTGCGCCCGTCGGCTTCGGTAGCGCGTGCCACAGGGGTGCGGGGAGGTCCTGGCCGAAGCCCCGCCCCCGTCGTACCGTGCGCCGCGCCGTCCGGTCGTGGACGAGATCAAGGCAGCACTTCACGTTGACTGAGCCGGCCCGGATCCCCCAAGTCCCGTTGTGGCGTGCCGGACCAGACACGTCGCAGAGCCACAGGTGATCACCTATAGCCTCATCCCCGTAACTTTGCCGGATGCTCATGATCGACATATGTGTGCAGAACGCGTGAGGAGCCAAAAGGGTGAGACGAATACGGTTCGCGGTGGCGGCTCTGCTGTCCGCGATGGCCGCCGTGGTGGCGCTGGCCGCGCCACCGGCGGTGGCTGCGGAGGTGCCCCAGGGGTCGGCCGGGCAGCGGTGGGCGCTGAAGGTCGACCACCTGTACGTGACGGTGGACGCCGGTGCCGCCGGGGACATGAAGCTGAGGGCCAAAAGCACCACGGCTGCCGGGTGGGAGAAGTTCACCCTGCACACCGACTACGTATCCGGCTCCGGGTTCGGAGCGTCAGTCATTTTCCGCTCGGAAGCCACGGGCCGGTACGTAACGGCGGAGGACGATGCCAGCGGCAATCTGCTGCGCACCCGAGTCGAGAACACGGGCTCCTGGCAGCGGTTCTCACTCGTGCCCCTGACGACCGGCGAGTACGGACTGAAGGCCCACAACGGCAAGTTCGTGGCCGCTGACCTGGGTACTTCCCCCGACCGCGGCCTGCTGCGCGCGCGGACCGACAAACCCGCTTCCGAACTCGGCGCCAGGGAACGTTTCACGCTTGAGCCGATCAGCGCGCCGGAGTCGGACCCCGCCCACATGCCCGCACCCTCCACACCGGCGGTCAAGGCTCGCAACGTGGTGTCGTGGAACATCTGCGCCAACAACAACACCGACTGCCCTCTCAAGTACGCCCCGCCGGCGACGATGGCGCCGAAGGTTGCAACCGCGCTGTTCAACGCCATGGGCACACGGCGGCCGGACGCGATCTTCTTCCAGGAGATCTGCGAGAAGCAGGCCAAGCCGTTGGAGCTGGCACTCGAGGACAAGTGGCCGGGACTGGACGTACGGTTCATGCCGACGTACTACAAGGTCACGGGCACGAACATCCTGGCGCAGAAGAATTGCTCAGACGGCACCGACAAAGCCGACCGGGGTGCTTTCGGCATTGCTCTCGCCGTCCCCGACAGCAACACCTGGTATCAGGGCACGGTCCTGCCCTCACCTGACAAGCCTGTACCCGACAAGAAGGAGCAGCGGCCGATGCTCTGCGCGGTCGTCCCCGACGAGGGTTCCGCGTATTGTAATGCCCACTTCAGTAGCGGTCCCTACGTCAACTCCGACGGCAAGCTTGTCGGCGACGACAGCGACCCGAACAATCTGTTCCGGCCCAAGCAAGCCGCAGAGATGCGCAGTCAGGTGGGCAGCTATACGGCCGCTGGCTACACCACCTACTACGGCGGCGACCTCAACACCACCACGGCCGACGTCACCTACCTCGACCCCCTCTACTCCAGCGGGCAGGAGTGCGGGCAGACGGACCCGACCAAACCGCACACGGGCGACCCGACCGACGGACACAACAAGATCGACTACGTCTTCGGCCCGCAGGGGCTCACGTACACCTGCCGCGTGACCGATCCGGCACTCTCCGACCACCGGATCATCGAAGCAGAGACATCCTGAATGCCGTTGTTCTGACTGCGGGTTTCCCGCACTCCTGAAAGGCATCCCGTAACAGCAGAAGATGGGGCGTCCGGCCGCACGGCCGGACGCCCCTCGTGCGCTGGTATTGGTGCATCGTCAAGGACGCGCGGGCCGACCGAACTTGCTGAGGCGCGGTCGGACACCTCTGACAGGGATCTTCGGATTCCCCCCAAACACCCACAGAACTAGCGAGTAACTCAGTAGAGCGTGTTGCGCATAGCTGTGATCGGGCGGGGGAGGGGCCCTCTGGCCCGCGTTCAAGCGACACCTTCCTGGTGCGCGGGATGTGCTGTCGGTGGACGATTTGCAGCGCCTGGCCGACGTCCCGCGGGTACGTCTCGGGCGCCCCGCACCTGCCGGCATGCGGTTGCGGCCCGGGCTGGTCGAGGTCCTCCACCGCCTGCGCCAGGAGTACCTGGGCGCTATCGATGACGCCGACTTTTCCGACGTCCTCGCGGAGCTGCGCACCGCTGTCCCTGAGGTCGATCCCCCCTCGGTCTCGCGGCCGCCTTCGAGCTGAATCCGGATGGCACCCCCAGGGACGGCAGGCAGGTGTTTCAACTCGGCGACGTGGCGGCGGCGGTAAATGATCACCGTCCCGCCGCCTCCTCGGCAGCCGAGGTCAGTGGCTCGTGTTGAGTCGGTTGATCAGCTGCCGGTCGGCCGCGTGCGCCGCCATGAGTTCTTCGTCGCGCTCCTCCAGTTGACCGGTCAGGGTGACCACCTCCTGTTCGAGGTCGGCCGGGACTCCCGGCGGGTGTCGACCGCCAGCCCATGGTGCTGCTCAGGCGGGAGGGCATGCGGCTCAGCGACGTCGAGCGCTTCCGGGTCGATGCTCTCGCCGAGCTGGGATACGCAGCGCCGGCCTTCGACCTTCACGCGGAAGCTACTTGGGTGACCCCGAGGAGATGCTGGCCCGTTGCATACCAATGCTCACCACTGCTCTCTGATCCGGCCCCGTTCTCGTATAGCTACGGCCAACGGACCTGTAGGGCTGCGTAATGCCGGTAAGAACCGCGTCACCAGCCGCAGACGGCGGTGATCAGTCCTTGGATGGTGATCTTCCTGGGCTGGGCGGCTCGTACACTGACGAAAATGGAGGACCACACGGCCACCGAGATCGGTGCACGTCCGGCGCCCGTCTTGCGGCAGTACGTCAACTCGTATGTCGGCTTCGACCTCCGCGGACTCCCGACGGGGGTGCACTGCGGCCCGCCGAGCCGCGCGCTCACTGCGGTGATCAGCCTGTCAGACCCTTTGGAGGTGGCGGCGGGCGTTGACGACGAGTCACCGGTCACCCGATTCGGCAGCGTGGCCGGTGGTCTGATGTGCCGGTCCGTCGCGATTCACCACGACGGACGCCAGCAGGGTGTTCAGGTATCGCTGACACCGCTCGGGGCCCGGGCGATCTACGGCGTGCCCGCCGCCGAACTCGCCCACCGACTGGTCCCACTTGATGAGCTTCTCGGAGCGCTTGCCGTCGAGCTGGTCGACCGGCTCCGATCGGCGACAACATGGGCGGCGCGGTTCACCGCGCTGGACGAATTGCTCCTCCGAGCTGTCGGCCGTGGCGCCTGCGGCGACCATGGGCGCGAGGTGCGCCCGGAGGTAGCCGAGGCGTGGCGCCGCCTGGTAGCCGCGCGGGGTTGTGTCCAGGTTGGTGCGGTCGCCGCGGAACTCGGCTGGAGCCGTCGGTACCTCACCGAGCGGTTTCGCGGTGAGATGGGCCTGTCGCCGAAGACCTTTGCCCGAGTCTTGCGCTTCGAGCACGCGCACGAACTGGCGGCGGCGCAGGAGCCGCTCCCGTGGGGCGATGTGGCAACCGTCTCTGGCTACGCCGACCAAGCCCATCTCGTTCGGGACTGGCGCGAGTTCACGGGCCGGACGCCGACGGCCTGGCGCCGCGGCGAAGTCCTCCTCGGAGCCGGGTAGCCGCCAACTTTGCACTCGTCGCGTCGGTTTCTCTTCCCTTTTCTTCAAGACCGCCCGATCGCTGTCGTGGACGATCGTCGGCATGAGACTCGTAAACCACGAACACGATGCCGTGAACCTGCGGACCACCCCCGTGCACCTCGGACTGGGATCGAGAGCGAACCCCGTCGAGGGCTTCACCTGGGACCCGGAGGTGCTCCAGGCCTACAGCGCCGCGGTCGCGGCAGACGGCGCTGAGGGCCGGATGGTGATGATCTTCGACGGCGACGGACTCGGTGACCATTGGGAGAGCCACCCCGCAGGCGACGAACTGGTCGTTTGCCTCAGCGGGTCCGTGACGGTCACCCGCGACGTGGACGGGGTGCCCGACCGCGTTCTGCTCGGGCCGGGCGAGGCCACCATCAACCGGGCCGGGGTATGGCACGTGGTCGACATGGAGGGGCCGACGTCCATCCTGGCCATCACTGCGACCCTCGGCACCGACCACCGTCCTCGGACCGACACCCGCCCGACCGAACACGTCGGCACGCCCAGCCCGGAGGGAACGCCGTGACGACACGCATCGCGTGCCTCGGCGACAGCCTCACCCGCGCGCAGTTCAGCGTCGACTACCTGGATCTTCTGGGACGCCGCCGCCCTCCCGGTGACGTGCAGCTTGCCCGTTTCGGCGCCAACGGCGACTTCGCCTACAACCTCTTGCAGCGCCTCGATGCTGTCGTCACGAACCCACCCGATGTGATCACCGTGTTGATCGGGACCAACGACGCCCGAGCGAGTCTTGCCGGCTACCCCGTCGAGCAGGCCATGAAGCGCAAACAGCTCCCCGATCGCCCGTCGGCCGGATGGTTCCAAGAGTGCCTGGGAGCCGTCGTCACACGGCTGCGAGCGGAGACCGACGCGACGATCGGTCTGCTGTCGCTACCGGTACTCGGCCAACAACTCGACGGAGCAGCGGCACAGGCGTCGCAGGCGTACAGCCGGATGATCGCCGAGGTCGCCACCACCAACGAGGTGGCCCATTTGCCGCTCCACGAACGTCAGGTCGAGGAACTGCGCCAAGCGGACCCGCCGCCGATTTCATACCGGGAGGTGACGCCCGCGGCGGTCGTCGGCGTCCTCGTCCAGCACGCGGTGCTGCGCCGCAGCCTCGACACGATCTCGCGGCGGCGAGGTCTCGTGCTCACGACCGACCACATCCACCAGAACAGCCGCGGCGCCACCCTTATCGCTGAGGTCATCGACGCCGGTCTGCTGCCCCAGAGCGCGTAGTTGGTTCCCGGGGCCGGCCAGTCGGATGCCATCTACCGCGCGGAGGTGGCATCCGATCCAAGCGGTCAACGCCTACGGCATCCGGCTCGTTCGGCTGCGTGACCACCAGGCCATGGCCCTGATCAGCTCACACAACTCATCGGACTGCCCCCAGGCCGATGGCAACGGCGGAGGGCGCACCAGGTCGACCGCCACGCCCTGCCCCGATACAGCCTCCGGCTGCTCAGCCGCGGGCACCGTTGTGAGGAAGGCGCAGATCCGCTCGTGATCGGCGGGCGCGTATGCCTCTGCTGTTCTGTACGCCGGGCCGCGCCCCGCCATCGGCCCGCTCGCCGCTGTCGGCGGGTTGCTCGTGGCGGGCTGTGCCGTGCTGACCCGTCTCACGGCGGCCCTCGAGGCCCGGCAGTCCTGCCCGGACACCACGGCGGCGCCGCTGCTGCGGCTGGGGCGCCCGCGACCCTGTTGCGTGGCTCGCGGCGCTGCGGGCGGGCGCGCTGACGGCTGCCTTCGCCCCGCTGACCTGGACCATCACGGAGCCGGCGGCGCTCCCGCCCGCCCGTTGAAAAAAATGTGCGAGAAAAGGCCCGAGGAGCGATGAGTTCGGTGCCGGTCCGCCGTCTAACCCTCCGTACGGCACACGCGCACAGCACACAACTCCCCTGGAGAGACACCCATGTACCAGCAGATGATCTTCGTGAACCTCGCCGTGGACGACGTCGCGGCGTCGAAGAAGTTCTTCACCGGCCTCGGCTACAGCCTCAATCCGCAGTTCTCCGGGGACGAGAGCGCGTGCGTGGTCATCAGCGACACCATCGCCGTGATGATGCTGAGCAAGCAGCACTACGCGCAGTTCACGCAGAAGGAGATCGCGGACTCCGCCAAGACCAGCGAGACGATGCTGTGTCTCAGCGCCGAAAGCCGCGAGAAGGTCGACGAGATCCTCGACAAGGCGATCGCCGCCGGTGCCACGCCCGGCAAGGTCCAGGATTACGGCACGATGTACGGCCGTGCCTTCGACGACCTGGACGGCCACACCTGGGAGTTCATGTGGATGGACCCCGCCCAGGTCCAGGGCTGACCAGCAGCCCACACGCGGCGCCGGCTCCGTCTCCCGGGCCGGGCGCCGGCGGTCAGCAGGGGAAGTGACCGTAGATGTCGTGCCCGCCGCCGGACCGGTGTGGATGCGGACGAGGTCTGCGACCACGGACGCGAACAGCAGTCCCCTGTCTCCTCTGGCCCGGGGGCGGCGGACGGCGGCCCGCGAACGGGTCGGTCCTCGCCCGCGTCCACTCGAGCCGGGCAGAGCCAAGGGCTAGGTGCCGCAAGTTCCATGCGGCCCCGGCCCCTTGGCGGCGCGGGCCAGCCGTGCGCGAGTTCGTCTACCGGACCCGCGGGGAGCTCCATGACCAGCGTGCGCCATCAGTGATCATGAGCGGAATCGCCTGTTGGGTCCTGAGGGGTCGTCACTACTGGTAGGCGGTCTGGGGTCCGAGGCCGTGAGAGGGATGCCGTGGCCATGTTCTCCACGTGAGGCTCGGGGACGGGCCGAGGCTTCAAGGGTCGTCACGATTACCGGTTGGGCAAACCGGTGACCATCGGCTATGTGGCGGCGCCACATCCCCCCTCGTCCCCTGTGATGGCATGTTGTGCTGCCTCCACCGCGGCTTCGCTCATGTCTGAACCGTGCGTTTCAGTCCTTGTATGTGGCTGCTCATCGACTGTGGCCGTGCTCGGTACGGGCAGATGCGTAACGTCCCACCTTGGTCCGGGCCCGTGCTGGGTCCGGCAGGCAGAGGGTTGGGGCGCACATGGCTGATGGGGACACGACTCCCGACCAGCGGCTGGAGCGGTTGCCGGGTCTGCTGCTGGGCACCCGGCGCGATACGCGCGCGGCGCGGAGCCTGGTGCGGTACGACAAGGGCGGTGTGCCGTCCGGCGCCATGCTGCACGCGGCGGACCGGCTGCGGCAGGGGAGGACGGGAGGCGGTCCAGAAGCTGGGGACCTTGGACGTGGTCCCGGACGCCATCACCACCCGGCCGGCGACCTCCGGTTACAGCTACACAAAGGCGACGGACGCGATGTCTGGGCGGATATGGGGCGAAAGGTGTCGAGCACCAGCCGTGCCCACATGGTGGGCGAGAGGGTGTGAGCTCGGGCAGGTCATGCTGGTCCGGGGCCGGCGTCGCTCGCGGGTGGTTCGGGCAGCCAGTCGTGGGTCGGGTCGTACTCCAGCCACCGCCGGCGCCCCGCTTCTTCCGCGCAGGCGGCGGTGAGGCTTTTCAGCCCCGGGTGCCCGTTTCCCGTACGCCACAGGAGGGACCAGGCATACAGCGGTGTGGGCTCGGTCAGGGGGACGGAGCGCAGGCCGAGGACTTCCGGTAGGTGCACATCGGCGGGCACCAGTGAAAAGCGCAGCGGATCTTCCGCCACCTCGGAAAGGAAATGGCCGAGCCCGAGGTTGACGCTCGTCGCCGTGTTGCGGATGCCGAACCGGTCGGCGAACTGGTGGAGGAAGTCGAGCCGGCTCAGCGGCCCGGGCGCCCACAGTACGCTGCTGCCCAACTGGTCGGGCCGCAGTGCCGATTGGGTCGCGAGCGGATGGTCCTCACTCAGTACGGCGTCTACCGGCTCGAGGCGGACGAGACGGTGGGCAAGACCGGAGGGCAGCGGCGGGTGGACCCGGCCGAAGGCCGCGTCGATGTCCCCACGCAGCAGCGCCGCCGTCACCGACGGCAGATCGCGCCCATGTCCCAGCGTCAGCTCTCCGGCCTGTCGGGCGACTTGGGCCAGCGTCCGCATCGGCGCGTACAGGTGACCCCAGACGTCCACACACAACGGATCGTCCGCGGCGGCCACTGCCGCGACGGCGGCGTCGGCGGCCGCTACGGCCTGCCGGGCCGGTGAAAGGAAACGCTGTCCCGCCTCGGTGAGGCGCACACCGTTGCCGCCGCGCCGGAAGAGTTCGGTGCCGAGCAGGAATTCAAGCCGCGCGATCCTCTTGGACAGTGCCTGCTGGGAGATGGCGAGGTGGTCGGCTGCGCGTCCGAAGTGCAGTTCCTCGGCGGTGCGTACGAAGGCTCGTACCTGCGCCACGTCGAGATCCATGGCTCCCACCATAGATGACAACCAATGGTTGTCGGCTGTGCTTGTTCGTTGTTGGATCATGGGGCGGCCGCGGAGGTTCCATCGGCCTCATGCAGAGACTGATACCCACGGGAGTAGCGGCGTGCCCGGTCACCTTCGCCGAGGTGCCGCAGGCAGAGCCGGAGCCCGATGAGGCACTGATCAAAGTCGAGGCGTTCGCCCTGAACCGGGGCGAGACGTTCCTTCTCGAACGCCCTTGGCCGGGGCCGCTGCCGGGCAAGGACATCGCCGGGCTCGTCGTCCAGGCGGCGGCCGACGGTTCGGGCCCCGGCATCGGCGCCCGCGTGGTCGGGCACCCGGCGCTGGGCGGCTGGGCGGAGTACGCCGCGGTGCCCACGCACTCGCTCGCGGTGCTCCCCGACAGCGT
The DNA here is from genome assembly GCF_055567715.1 of Streptomyces sp. NPDC026377. NCBI lineage: Bacteria > Bacillati > Actinomycetota > Actinomycetes > Kitasatosporales > Streptomycetaceae > Streptomyces > Streptomyces sp. NPDC026377. The sequence continues at coordinate 11,413 of NZ_JBVHPV010000008.1, read as the reverse complement.
CGACAGCGTACGGGCGGCAGCCCTGCCTCTCGCCGGGATCACGGCCTTGCGGCTGCTGCGTACGGCCGGCTCCCTCACGGGCCGGCGGGTGCTGCTGACCGGCGCCTCGGGCGGTGTCGGCCACTACGTCACCGAGCTGGCGGTCAACGCGGGAGCCGACCTGACCGCGGTGACGGCCACGCCGGAGCGCGGAGAGCGGCTCGCGGAGCTGGGCGCGCGGGTGGTTCACGGGGTCGCGGCGGCCCAGGGACCGTTCGATGTCGTGCTGGAGTCCACGGGCGGGCCGGATCTGACCCTGGCCCTGTCGAAGGTGCGCCCGGGCGGCACGCTCGTCTGGTTCGGTCAGGCGAGCCGTACCTCGGTGACCCTGGACTTCTTCCAGCTCCTCGGTGGGCCGGAGCGAGTCACCATCCAGCACTTCCACTACGCCGGCGCGCCGTACGACGGCGACCTCTCGGCACTGGTGCGCCTGGTGGAACAGGGGCGGCTGCACCCCGAAATCGGTCGCGTCAGCGACTGGAGGCAGACCGCCGACACCCTGGTCGACCTGCGAGAGCGCCGGATACGCGGCAAGGCCGTCCTGCTGATCGGCGGTGCACGATGAGCGTCGATGAGTTCGTCGCCGCGCAGTGGACCCGCGCCCTCGGTGCTGGGGTGGACCCGCACGAGTACCAGCGGGTCACCGCCGCCCTCACCTCCGTCACCGAGTGGGGGCCGTCCTTCGCGCGCATGGGGCACCGCTACCTCCAGCGCGCGGAGCACGCGAAGTCGCCGCTCTCCGTGGGTGAATACCTGCTGATGGCGGCCCGGTGGTTCCACCTGGCCACCTTGGCACCGTACGCGCAGTCACCACGGGCCGCCGCCGAGGCGGATCGCGCGTTGAGCCGGGCGCTCGCCGTGCTGGAGCCCGGTGCGCGGCGGGTGAGCGGCGAAGGGTTCACCGGCTGGCTGCGCGGCCCCGCCGACGCGCGGGGGACCGTGGTGGTGGTCCCCGGCCTCGACTCCGCCAAGGAGGAATTCCTCGACGTGGTGTCCGCGCTGCTGGCCAGGGGACTCGCAGTGTTCGCGATGGACGGCCCCGGGCAGGGCGTGCTGGCGGCCACCACGACCTTCGTGCCGGACTACGAGCGGGTCGTGGGCCGGGTCGTCGACGCGCTCGGCGTCGCCCGCATCGGGCTCGTCGGACTGAGTCTGGGCGGCTATTTCGCGGCCAGGGCCGCAGCACTGGAGGCGCGTGTGGCGGCGGTCGCCACAGTCAGCGGCCCGTTCCGTCTCGACTGGGAAGAACTCCCCGGGACGGTACGGGACCTCATGGCTCAGCGCGCGGGAGGAGCGGGCGCCGCCCGCGAGTTCGTACGGCAGGTGGACCTTGCGGCGTCGGCGCCCCGCATCGCGGTCCCGCTGCTGGTGGTGGACGGCGGCCAGGACGTCATCCCCGGTGTGACGAACGGCGAGCCCCTGGCCCGCCTGGCACCGCGCGGCAGCTACTTGTCCGTCCCCCACGGCGACCATCTCCTCGGTAACGCGCGGCCCGACTGGCTGCCGCACCTCAGCGACCACCTCACGCACACCCTGACAGAGGGCTGAACACCCACGGTACGTCGCGCCCGGGCCTTCCTCGGCTGCCCGGTGCCCCTCCAGGCAGCCGCACGGCCGCTCTCGGACCGCGCCTTGACGCCCCGCGTCGTCGTGCACCGGACGGATCGGGGAGGGGGCGGGGGCCGGGAACTGTCGATCCTCGGAGGTACGTCGAGCGTGGTGCGGTGCCTGCGGTGCCTGCGAGGCCGCGACGGGCCGACGGACCCATCCCAGGGACCGCTGCACTCCCGTCGTGCCAGGGCTCCCGCGGTGCTCCCGGCCGCGGTGACTGGCGGCCGAGCGGGCTGGGGGCCGGTGTCCGACGGTTCACCGCAACCAGCGCCGCTCACCGACGAAGGGCAGCCGTTCCCACAGGCGACCCAGTCCCCAGACCCGTCCGGCACCGGCGACGGCCAGGGCGATCAGGACGGCGGCGTACACCACGTGGTAGTCGATCAGCGGGTTGGTGGAGGCACTGAGGGAGCTTTCGGACAGGTGCTTGGCGGGCGGCCATCCGGCCGTCCACATCAGCGCCATCAGTGCGGTGCCCCCGCCACGGCGGCGAGCCGTAGGGCGATTCCGCAGGCCAGGGCGAGGCCGATACCGAGCAGGCCGAGCATGAACAGCCAGTCGGCGCAGGTGTCTCCGGCCCAGTACCAATGTGGCGCCGGACGCGGCCGTTGTGGTGAGGGCGTTCGGGCCGGGGGCGCGGAGGCACGTGCGCTCGCGGACGTCGTGGAGCCGTGGCGGGCCAAGTACCCCTCGATGCTCATCGAGACGCAGTGCGTCGCGGACCGGCACGACGGGCGGGAGTGTCGCTCCCGAGACGGGCGGTCACCCCATCCCATCGCTCGGCATGGGGTAGACCGTGCGCAGGTAGTCAGCGGCCGGACCACGGGTGAGGGGCAGCAACTGGATGCCGGTGGCACCGTTGAGTCGCCTGGTATCCGGTCCGATACCGGTTAGGGCGGCGCGTGCCGGGCGAGAGGCACCCGCGCCCCGGACGCCGCAACTACCTACAGCGAGACCTGGGGCCGTCGCATCACCCAGACCGACCGCGGTCTCCTGGAGGAACACCAGGCAGGGACATGGGTGCACATGCCTGCGCCCACAAGGGAGCCGGCGCGAGAATCAACAAAAGTATGAATTTTGGGTCGGCTACAAGAGCGTCGCCATGTGGACTCGCTCATCATGCAGGGCTACGGTCGGCGCGCGGTATTCCTCTACGCTTCGGCGGGATGGCACGTAACGCGGTTGCCGGGGAAAATGGAGGGAAGTCATCCGCTTCCGTTTGGGTCACGAGGCATTGGCTGCAGGCCGAGTTCTCCACGGATGGCGTTCAAAAATAACTGCTCCGCTTCCCATAGACTCCGGAACAAGTCCGACGGCAGATCGGCCGCACTGCATGTTGCGCGCGCCGCCGCCAACTGGCGCGCATCTGTGACCATTTGCACCGCCGTGCCGACCGTCTCGGGACTCAGCGCCACAAGCCGCATCGCTGTGAACCCCGCTTCCAGCATTTCCTTGTACGGCCGCCCCGCCTCATCGAAGAACGGCATCAGACGTCCCGGCGACCGGGGATGCGGCGTCGCGGTGATCTGGGCAGTTGGCTCGAGAATGAACGCTACATACTTCCGGTGCGCTGCCAGGAAGTCGTTGTAGAAACGCAGCCGGACATCCCGCCACTGCCGCTCGTGTTCACGCTGCGCCATACGGTCCTGGTTTCGCATGGAGAGCCAGCCGCCCAGGATGACACCAGCCAGGCCCGCGAACCCGGCGACAAATGTACCGATCATGCCGCGCCCCCTCCACACGGATCCTTGCTCTACGGACTCCGGCTCCCATGGGGCAGCCGAGAACGGGTCAACCGGGGCGAAGGGCCGGACGTCGGGCCACAAGAGCGTTCAGGCCCCGGAAGCAGATAGCCGCGCCTTGATCAAGCGCTGCAACCGAGGCCACATGTTCTTCATCTGCGTCAGGACAACCGCCAGGATTTTCGGCCACTTCGCCGACTTCTGCTGACGGATCCACGACGCCGGCAGCTAGTTGGTGTGTCGCCTCACCCAGGAGATGAAGTCGCTTTCTGACGAGAACGTATGGTTGCGCTCCCTCGTGGTCCCGTTGTTGTCATCGACAGTGGCGTTCGTCAAGCTGCCGTCCGCCTGGAGCTGTCCCGTCGCCTTCCAGTGACTGCTCGGGTCGATCCACATCTTTGTCGCCATTGCTGCCTCCACCGTCTTCGTATGAATCTCGGGAGTACTCGTGAGGCTAACTGGTATGCCTGGAGGTTGTCCTGCAGTCTGCCGAACCGGAAACGTGGGCCATGCATTGATCAGCGCGCCAATATGAACTACTTCACCGCTCCTCCCACACCTGCCCCTGTGAACCCTTCACCACATCCCGCCTGGACACGCTGGCGCCACAGACGACAACTCCAAGCCCCCCGGCCTCTGCCTTCCCCTGCCACGTGCGGCCCGGACCGCCCCGCACTCGACCACAGCACCGGGAGCAGCCGAGGGCCAGGTGCCCCGGCCCGGTACCTGCCCGCGGCTGCTCCCGCCCGCCGCCGAACCCGCACCTGCCCGCGCGGCGCCTACGACGTACGGGCCTCGATCCTGGCGCGCGCATCAGGGCAACCAGGACCCGTCCCTGCCTGGAGGAGGCGACGATGCCCATGCGGGTCGCGCGAGGCGCCGTCTGCTCACCGGATCGCCCTCGCCCGCGCTGGAAACGCAGCGGCGGTCTCCCGGAGCGGCGCGGTACTGGCGGGTACTGATGCGGCCCGAAGGCTCAGCTCATTGAAGGCACGCGCATCCGCACCTGTCGGCGGAACCTCGAAGCGGCTGCCTTCCCCGATCCCGACTGAGAAGAGGAGTTCGACGACAGGGTAGAAATTCGAATACAGACATGGCCGGCACCACGCTCCCAGCCCGACATCATCAACCGAGGGACACGGCCAGACGCCCAGACCGCGCGTGCCCCACGAGCGTGGGGACCGGGCCGCCGTCCAGCCGTCCGGTGGCCACGATAGGCGCGCTGGCCGCCCCACTTCTCGCGGGCCCCTGCCCTGGCAGCTCTTGGTCGGCGACCGCGATCGCGGCACGCCGGACGTGGAGTCGGCGCCTCGCCGCCTGTACGTCCACCATCTCCGCCTGCACGCCTTTGGCACGCTCCGCCACGGCGTCGGCAAGAGCCGCATACCGCCGGGTTTCTCCGGCAGATCCCACCGCAGTCTCTCCTCCACCGCCGCGAGCGTGGAATAGGTGGGCTCGCGCAGAGAAGGCCAGCACGGCAGGCGGCAGCAGCTCTTCATTGGCCGTCTCACGGATCACCTCGAAGAATGGCTCTATGGTGCCGTCCGTTTTGGGTAGGTGCGTGTCTGCGGAGACCAAGTCCTCGGGGACGAGTGTGATCCGCCGGATCCGTGCGGGCCGGAGCGGGTACCCGTCCATGATCATGTAGGCGGCGGAACGCAAATCCTCAGTGTGCCCGGTCGGCGCAGTCAGTCGGCGCTGGGGGCGCACGAAATCGGCCCGGTCGGCCATACGCAACGCGAGCGTGAAACCGCGGGCGGCCTGGCGGCGCTGGCGCAGCCGCGTGCCCAAGGTGGTGGTGAGGCGGGCCAGTACGGCGCGTACGGCGGGGGAGTCGAGCATGTCGCGCTCGAAGTCGAACCGGACGCTCGTCGACTCGGGCATCCGCCCCGGAGTGATCACGCGCCGGTCGGTACCGCGGGCCCGCTCGTGGACCAGGCGCCCCGCCCGGCTCTCAGGATCCGCATTACTGTGCCCTCCGGAGGGCCGCGGCCAGGAGACCTATGGTGGTGAGTCCGTAGGTGCTCAGGGCCTGCGCCTGACTGCGACGGATGCCGTAGAGCGCTCCGACCGGCAGCGGCCGAGGAAGGCCGTCTGCGAGGGCGGAATGTAGCGGATGCCGCTGGCTTCGGTGTGGGCGGACCATCGCGGCCTCGGTTTACGGAAGACTCTGCACAGCAGGAGTGATGCGTGCGATCACGGTCACCAGTCGGCCCAGCGTCGCCTGGCCGCCGGACACACCCAGCCGCAGGCGGCAGATCGTTGCCGCATCCGCCCCAGAGCCGGTCCGCATCGCCGTCATCGCGCTGCCTCTCCTCTCCACTACCCTACCGAACACGCATCTTGTGATCTTGGGGCCATCCCTTTGATCACCTGTGACTGAGCGCGCTAGGTGGCGCTTGAGCAGGCTAGTTGGCGATTGCGATGGACAGTCGGCGGAGTGCCGGGGCTCCTTATGGGCAGGTGGGAGGGTGGGGTAGCGCGGACCGGCCCTCGGAGCGGAAGGGGTGTTTCGTGTTCGAGGAATTCGTCAGCAGGACGGTGCGCACCAGTGAGGCGTCCGTCTTCGTTCGGTACGGGGGCGAGGGCCCGCCTCTCCTGTTGTTGCATGGCCACCCGCGCACGTCGGCGACTTGGCACCGGGTCGCGCCCGTCCTGGTGCGGCGCGGTTTCAGCGTCGTCTGCCCCGACCTGCGGGGGTACGGGCGCTCCCGCGGCCCGGCGCCCGCTTCGGATCATGTCCCGCACTCCAAGCGCGCCGTGGCCAAGGACATGGTCGAGGTCATGCAGACGCTCGGGCACCAGCGCTTCGGTCTCGTCGGCCACGACCGGGGGGCTGCCGTGGCGCTCCGCCTGGTGCTGGACCACCCCTCCGCGGTGACCCGGGTGGCTTTCCTGGACGGCCTGCCCCTGAGTGAGCATCTGACCCGTGCGGATGCCCGGTTCGCCACCGCGTGGTGGCACTGGTTCTTCTTCGCCCAGCCGGAGATCCCCGAACGCGTCATCAACGCCGATCCCGACGCCTGGTACCGCGGCGACCCCAAAACCATGGGGCAGGAGAATCACGACGAGTGGCGGACCGCCACCCGCAATCCAGATGTCGTCCGCGCCATGCTGGAGGACTACCGCGCCGGGCTCACCGTGGACCGTCAACACGAGGAGGCGGACCGCGCCCGGGGCGCTCGCATCGGCTGCCCCGTCCTGGTCCTGTGGTCGCTACGAGATGACCTGGAGGACCTGTACGGCGACCCGCGCACCATCTGGCGCGACTGGGCCGACGACGTCCGGGGCCATGGCATCGACGCCGGCCACCATGTGGCCGAGGAAGCCCCCGGCCCACTCTCCGCCACCCTGGGCGACTTCTTCAACGGCTGACGCCGCCCCGCTCCGCCGCCGGGGAGGTATGCGTCCCCCATGGCCGAGGAACTGTCCGGGAACCTTCATGGTCGACGGTGGATTTGAGCACCACAGCCGGCAAAAGCTGCCGGCTGTGGTGCTCAGGCAGACCCAGATCGAGTCCCAGGGGTGGCCACTGAGCGCTTCATCTGGCCACTCTCGCGCTCAGCGCACCGTCCGCCTACGAGAACCGAGCACCGAGCCTGACGAGGGAACGGCGCTCGGTCTGGTCACCTCGTTCCGGTTGCCCGCATGGCCCTGTACCTCCTTACCCCAATGCTTCAAGGAGTTCGCGCTCGCGCTCGATGCTGAGGCCGGCCCGGCGGGGGCGGTCCAGACCCTCTTCCCGCTCCCAGCGCAGGGCGTCCGCCAGCAGCTCCGCGCGGGGCCGGTGCCGTAGGCCGGCTGCGCTGGCCGCAGAACCGTTGCGGGCGCTGAAGCCGGCCCAGTCCGGGTCGGTCATCCACATCGCGAGCGAATCCGGGCCCATGAACTGACCCACCTTCTGCCCGAGCAGCCAGTCGGCGTCGGCCTCCACCACCGGCCCGGTGTGCCCGCCGATCTCCCGCGACAGTGCGACCCACTCCCCGAAGGGCATGACCGGGCCGACCGCGTTGTACGTTCCGGTGGTCCCCCTCTCCGCACAGTCGAGCAGCCATGCCGCAAGGTCTCGCGCGTCGACCACCTGCGTCGGGATGCCCGGGGACGCCGGCACCAACAGCGGGGCCAGCGGCTCGCGGGCCGAGCGGCCGACCCAGTACCCGGTGCGGCCGCTGTGGTCACCGGGGCCGCCGATCAGTCCCGCCCGCGCGATGAGGAGCCGGTCGCCCACCGCGGCCGTCGCGGCCTCCTCACAGGCCACCTTGGCCTCCCCGTACTCCTCGCGGTCGACCTCGTCCCGCTCGGCCGCCGGGAGCAGTTCCGCCGACTCGTCCGCATCCGGCTGCGCATGCGAGGCATACGCGCTGACCGACGACACGTACGACCAGTGGCCCGCCCGCTCGCCGAGCGCCGCCAGTGCCCCGCGGACGAAGCCTGGCTGCCACGACACCTCGACCACGGCGTCCCAATCCCGTCCCGCCAGGCTCTCGTACGCCGCCGGGTCGCGCCGGTCCGCGGCAACCAGCACCGCGCCCTCAGCCGTGTCGCCGCTCTCCCCGCGGGCCAGGCAGGTCACCCCATGCCCGCGTTCCAAAGCCTGCCGCGAGACCTCGCGGCCCACCCACGCCGTTCCGCCCAATACCAAGATCTCCATCAGCTCACTCAAACACGGACTCTGAGCCTGTGTGCCCCTTCTTCGCCGAGGGCGTAGCGGTCCGCAACGACCACCAGAGCATCCTTTCCGACCGTTTCACTTGTCAGACGCTGTGGCCAACTGTGATGCACAACTGGCCGCCTGAGGTGCTCAATCACAGACCGGTGCACGCACGCAGAGAAATGCCCAGGCGCGGCAGGCCGGTGGGGGACGCTGGGCACGTGCGCTGCCTCGTGACCTCTTTGCCCCTGCTCGTCCTGGTCGGTGGACAGGGAATTGGTGGTGGAGGACGAAGCGGGGCGGCTCGCATTCGAGCGCCTCCAGGGCCGCCCGCAGCGGCGAGGCGTCGGCGCGGCCCGCCTCGCGGCAGTTGCACCCGTGCGCGCTGAGCAGCCGGAGCAGAGCGTGGGCATGTTCTGGCCGGTAGGGCCTGACTGTCCCCTGTGCTACCGGACTGCTCTGTCCCGGCCGCAGCCGTGCACAGCCTGCGGCCGACAGCGCGTTCTTGTCCTCCTGCAAACGTCGCGCGAAGGTCTTTGTCTGTCGCCACCGCCGCTCGCATATCGTGACCCGGCGTCAACACCGTGCCCGGATGGAGATTTAGGTGGTTTCACCATGAGAGGGGCCTGTAATGGCTAATTTGATGCCCCTCACGTTCTAGTCTACGAAGTAAGTGGGGGGTGACCCATCCGACCTGCACCGGCGAATCGTCTACGCCGACACGCAGAGTGACACCCCTCACGCGGACACGCTGGAAGAGTTGTGCCAGTTGACGAGGCCGAGGAAGGGATTGGCATCATCCTTCGGTCAGGCGCTGGATGGCCTTGAGCGCCTGACCGGCTCCGTTCTCGGTTACGAGATGTTGCGCCGCTTTTGCGGCGGCTCGCCTGTGTGCCTGCTGTCCCACTACTTGGTGGAGTGAGTCGGCAAGCCGTTCGGCGGTGAGGGATCGGAGGGGGATGGGGGCGGTGGCGGCACCGATGGCGGCAAGTCGCCTCGCCCAGAACGGCTGGTCCGCGGTCACCGGTACGGTGACCGCGGGCACTCCAGCGCGCAACGCGGCGGCCGAGGTGCCGGCCCCGCCATGGTGGACCACGGCAGCGAGCCGTGGAAACAGCAAGGAGTGCGGTACGTCCCCGATCGTGAGCACGTCGTCCCCGTCGGCGGCAAGCCCGGCACTGCCCGCTTGGAGGATGCCGCGCAGCCCGGCGCGGCGCAGGGCTCGCACAGCGATCTCGCTCAGCCGCTCCCCGTCACCGGCCGCCATGCTTCCGAAGCCGATGAGGACGGGCCGTGGTCCGGCACGCAGGAAGTCCTCAAGATCAGCAGGCAGCCGTTCGGCCGCATCGTGATGGGGCCACCAGTTGCCCACGACCTCCAGGCCAGAGCGCCAGTCGGAGGGGCGAGGCACCAGCGCCGTACTGAAGCCGTGCAAGATGGGCCAATTCGCCTGTTCCTGTCGTCGACGCATCTCGGAAGGTGAAGCCGGGGGCAGCTGGAGGCGGTGGCGCAGCTTTGCGACAGCCTGTTCGTAGACGCGGTCGGCCATCCGCAGTGCGAGGCGTCCGGTTGCCAGGTTGGCGAGACGGCCCAGCGATCGGGAGCCGGTAACGGCGGGAAGGAAGTCTGCGGTGGGTGCGGTGGGCTGGAGGTACACGCCGAGGCTCGGTGTGCCGGTGGCCTCGGCGAGGTGCCAGCCGAGCGGAGCTGTGGTGGTCGACAGCAGGAGCAGGTCCGTGCCATCGTCCATCACGTCGGCGAAGCCCTGACCCAGTTCGGTGATGAACGCGCCGGCGGCGCGCATGAGTTGACGTTTGCCTGTGACGCCGCCACGCATCTGTGTGTCGGCGGTGAGGCTGTGAAATTCCAGCCCCGCGTCGCGTACGAGGGGGGCGAAGGTGTCTGTGGTGGCGAGGACAACGTCGTATCCGGCCCGGCACAATTCGCCGCCCAGACCCGTGTAGGGCGCGACGTCGCCGCGCGATCCGGCCGCAGCGATCAGGATCCTCATTGGTCCTCCTCGGTATCGGTACGGTTAGCTGCGTGGCGGGCCGAGTTGGCGTGAACCGCCCTGCGCGTATAGGCGGCCAGGCCCGGGCGTTGCTGCGACGGTGGTATGACCAGAGCGAATGCGCGCGGGTCGGCGACGAAGTCGTCCGCGATGCGCCGGTGCATGTCGGGCGGGCAGAAGGTGAACCATCGTGTGATGTGCAAGCGGTGCTCCTCGGCGAGATCCATGGCCCGCTCGCCGTTGCTCAGCTCCCCCTCGTCGAAGGCCGCGAGCAGCTCCGTGCGCCAGACGGCGGCCTCGCCCATGAGCTGACGCCAATCCTCTTTGGTATGAGCTGCCGCGCGCGCCATCGCCTCGCGCTGTCCCTCCGAGTGAGCCCACTTCAGTTCTGCCTCGGTGGCATAACTCAGGTCAGAGGTGATCCCACCGAAGACCTCGAAGCGTTCCTGAGGCGTCAGGGAGACCCCGGTCTTCTGGACCTCTATCGCCCGTTCCGCCACCTCGGCGAGCCGCTGCAGTCTGGTGATCTCCTCACTCAGCTGCCGCTGCCGGGCCTCGAGCCGCTCCAAGGGGTTCACCTGCGGATCCTTGAAGATCGCGGCGATCTCGTCGAGAGGGAAGCCGAGTTCACGGTAGAAGAGGATCTGCTGGAGACGGACCAGGTCAGCCTCACTGTAGAGCCGGTAGCCGACGGGGCTGCGGTCACTGGGCGAGAGCAGCCCCGTCTTGTCGTAGTGATGGAGTGTCCGCACCGTCACCCCGGCGAAGGCCGAGACCTGCCCCACGGAGTAGCTCATCCACCTGCCCTTTCGTCGGTACACAGCCTCAAGCCTGACGTAAGGGGAGGGTCAACTCGCGCTCGTTGGGCGTCGGAGGTGAAGACGTGGACACGCGGGCACTGCTCGAAGTGCTGGATGTCCGCCGGGTCTGGGCATTCGACCTGGCGGTCGACACGGTGCCCCGCGCGAACAGACGCGACGACGCGGTGCCGGGCAGACTGGCTGACGGGCAGGCACAACGAGGGCGCCCTCGTAGGACCCGGAGAGGAGGACGGAACCTCATGCGTATACCGAAACGGATTCCGGGTGCTCCACCTAGGCACTGTTTCTCGGATCTCCTGACAGAGGTGGGGTGTTGAGGCCAGGCTGTCTGTATGGGCCGTGGGGATCTGACGAACGCGGAGTGGGACAGGCTGGAGTCGTTCTTGCCGGCTGGCGGGACTCGTGGGGGCCGGTGGAGTGATCATCGGCGTGTGATCAACGGAGTTCTGTACCGGGTCCGGACGGGGGTGCAGTGGAGGGATCTGCCGGAGCGGTTCGGGCCCTGGGAGACGGTCTATAAACGCCATCGCCGCTGGTC
>NZ_JBVHPV010000007.1:0-377915 GCF_055567715.1 Streptomyces sp. NPDC026377 | reverse complement strand
GGCCCCCCCCCCCCCCGGGGGGGGCCCCCCCCCCCCCCGGGGGGGCCCCCCCCCCCCCCCCCCCCCCCGGGGGGGGGGGGGGGGGGGCCCCCCCGGGGGGGGCCCCCCGGCCCCCCCGCCGGGGGGGGGGGCCCCCCGCCGCAGGGTCAGGCCGGGACGTGGCGGAGCTTGTCGGGGTTGAGCACGACGTAGATCCCGTGGACGCGGCCGTCGCGGAGGTCGAGCGAGGTGAGCTGGGAGCGGTCGTCGAGCGAGGTGAACAGGGCGGGGGCGCCGTTGACGTCGACCAGGCGGGTGGCGCCGACCGTGTAGCGCTTCAGCAGACCGGTGACGAAGGCCAGCACCTTGCCGCGGCCGATGATCGGGCGCAGGGCGGCGCGTACCCTGCCGCCGCCGTCGTTCCAGGCGACGACGTCTTCGCTGAGCAGATCGGTCAGTCCTTCGAGGTCGCCCTGCTGGGCCGCCTCCAAAAACCGCGTGAAGAGCCGCACATGGTCCTCCTCGCTCGGCGAGAAGCGCTCCCGCCCGTCCGCCAGATGCTGTCCGCCCCGGCGGAAGAGCTGGCGGCAGTAGGCGGCGCCCAGCCCGAGGATGTCGGCGATCTCGTCGTACGGCAGCTCGAAGGCCTCGCGCAGCACGAACACGGCCCGCTCGGGCGGGGACAGCCGCTCCATCAGGTGGACGGTGGCGAAGGCCACCGTGTCGCGCAGTTCGGCGGTGTCCATCGGACCGAGCGCGTCGGTGGCGACCGGCTCGGGAAGCCAGGGCCCGGTGTAGGACTCGCGGGTCACCCGTGCCGAGCGCAGCTGGTCGAGGGCGAGCCGCGAGACCACCTTGACCAGGAAGGCGCGGGGAACCCTGATCTCGCCCCGGTCGGTTCCCAGCCAGCGCACACAGGCGTCCTGGACGACGTCCTCGGCGTCCCACATGGAGCCGAGGAAGCGGTAGGCGAGCCCGAGCAGCATCGGCCGGTGCCGTTCGAACTCGGCCGCGCCGCCCCCTTCCGCCGCCGTGTCCCGGTGTCCCCCTGGCGCTGCCATACCGCTGCCCTCTTCCCTGTTCGCGCTGTTCACGGCCGTGGGCCTCACTTCACCGCGGCCGGTGTGCCATTCAACTCGACCGCCATGCCGGTGCGCCACGAGGTGTGGCGCGGCCGCCAGTCGAGGACGAGGCGGGCGCGCGTGTTGTCGGCGCCGCGCAGCCGGGTCATGTACGCCACGCCCCAGCCGCCGACGGCGAGGCGGGCCACGGGGGCGGGCAGCCGCCTGGGGGCCGGGGCGCCCAGCATCCGCGCGACCTCCGGCACCCATGTGCTCATCGGGGCCGGGTCGTTGTCGACGATGTTCAGCAGACCGGTGGCGTTCTTGTCCAGGGCCGCGACCACGGCGGTGGCCGCGTCGTGGACGTGGGTGAAGGAGAAGGTGGCCGAGCCGCCGCCGACCAGCGGCAGCCGGCGGTCCCTGATCTGGCGGACGAACTGCCCGTCGGTGTCGAACGCCGTGCCGGGGCCGTAGAGATGGCCGAAGCGCAGGACGAGTCCGCGCGCCTGGCCGGTGCGCCGCTCCAGCTCCCGCAGCGCGTCGAGCGGGCGCCGGAACGGCTTGGGCGGGGTGCCCCACAGCGGGGTGTCCTCCCCGGCGAGGCCGTCGCCGTCCGGGTCGTACGCGAAGGCGACGCTCTGGCTGATGATCCGGCGCGCGCCCGCGCGCTGGGCCGCCTCGATCAGATTGCGGGTGCCCTCGGTGCGCAGCCGGTCGGTGAGGGCGAACTGGCGTGGCATGCGCCGGGGATCGATCCGGGGCGGAATGGCGGTGAGCAGGTGTACGACCGCTTCCGGGGCCGCCTCGCGCACGGCCCGGTCCAGGGCCGCCGCGTCGAGGGCGTCGGCCAGGACGGTCCGCGCTCGCGTCCCCTCCAGGAGGGCGGTCCGCCCGGCGGAGCGGGACAGGGCGATCACGTCGTGGCCCACCGAGGTGAGCAGCGGGACCAGTGCCCGCCCGATGACTCCGGTGGCTCCGGCGACCAGTACACGCATGGGGTTCCTCCCGATGTCGGTCCTCGGGGGCGGGTGCGCGCCCCGGAGGAGGTTCGGCATCAGGACGGGCGAGTCCCGCCGCGCGTGACAGTTGCCGGGTGTGACGTGGGCCACGGGCGGGGGGAGTTCACATCACCCGTTCGCGCCCCTCCCAGTACGGTTCGCGCAGCCGGCGTTTGTAGAGCTTGCCGTTGGGGTCGCGGGGCATGGCCGTGATGAAGTCGACGGACTTCGGGCGTTTGTAGCCCGCCAGGCGCTCCTCGCAGTGGGCGAGGATGTCCGCGGCGAGCCCCTCCCCCGGCTCGTGCCCGGGCGCGGCCTCCACCACCGCCTTGACCTCCTCGCCCCAGTCCGCGTGCGGGATGCCGAACACGGCGGCGTCGGCGACGGCCGGGTGGGTGAGGAGCGCGGCCTCGATCTCGGCCGGGTAGATGTTGACGCCGCCCGAGATGATCATGTCGATCTTGCGGTCGCGCAGGAACAGATAGCCGTCCTCGTCGAGGTAGCCGAGGTCGCCCACGGTGAAGAAGTCCCCGATGCGGTTCTTGCGGGTCTTGGACTCGTCCTTGTGGTAGCTGAAGCCGCCCGTCGACATCTTCATGTAGACGGTGCCCAGCTGGCCCGGGGGCAGCCGCTCGCCGCCGTCGTCGAAGACCGCGAGTTCGCTGATGGGCCATGCCCTGCCGACCGTGCCCGGCTTCTTCAGCCAGTCCTCGGCGGTGGCGAACGCCCCGCCGCCCTCGCTCGCCGCGTAGTACTCCTCCACGCAGCTCCCCCACCATTCGATCATCGCCCGCTTGACGTGGTCGGGGCAGGGGGCCGCGCCGTGGATGGCGTGCCGCAGCGAGCTCACGTCGTATCGCGCCCTGACCTCCTCGGGAAGCGCCAGCAGCCGGTGGAACTGGGTCGGCACCATGTGGGTGTGCGTACAGCGGTACGTGTCGATCAGGCGCAGCATCTCCTCCGGCGTCCACTTGTCCATCAGGACCAGGGGGTGCCCGATGTGCAGGGACGCGCCCGCGAACTGGAGCACGGCCGTGTGGTAGAGCGGCGAGCAGACCAGATGGACGTTGTCGTCGAACGGCTTGATGCCGAAGATGCCGAGGAAGCCGCCCAAGAAGGACTCCTCGGGGGGTTTTCCCGGCAGCGGGCGCCGGATGCCGCGCGGACGGCCGGTGGTGCCCGAGGTGTAGTTCATGACCCAGCCCAGGGTGCGCCCCTCGGGCACGGACTCGGGCCGGCCGTCGAGGAGTTGGGCGTACGGGTGGAACCCGGCCACCTCGCCGACCGCGTAGCGGTGGCTGCCCGGGAGCTTCGCCTCGTCGGCGGCGGCGGTCGCCGCCTCCGCGAACCGCTCGTGGGCGATGAGCACCTTGGCCCCGGAGTCCGCCACGATCCAGGCGATCTCGGGGCCGACCAGATGGTGGTTGACGGGGACGAGGTAGAACCCGGCCTGGGAGGCGGCCAGATACGCGGTGAAGAACTCCACCCCGTTGGGCAGCACCACGGCGAAGGCGTCGCCCTGTCCGAGTCCGGCCGCGCGCAGCCCGTGCACCAGCCGGTTGGCGGCGGCGTGCAGCCGCCCCGCCGTCCAGCGCTCGCCGTCGGGGGCGGTGAGCACGACCCGGCCGGGGTCGGCCGCGGCCTGCGCCCAGAACCCGTTGGGCGGCTGCCGGAAGCCGGTCATGACCCGCTCCTTCCCGCGATGCGGCTGATACGGTCCACGGCCCGCTCGAAACCGCGGGTGAGGTCGTCGAAGACCTCCTGGACGCTGCGTTCGGAGTTCATCCGTCCGACGATCTGGCCGACCGGTGTGCCGAGCAGCGGGGCGACCTCGTACTTCTGGATCCGCGAGACCGCCTCGGCGACCAGCAGCCCCTGGAGCGGCATGGGCAGGGTGCCCGGGCCACTCGGGTCGTCCCAGGCGTCGGTCCACTCGGTGCGCAGCTGGCGGGCGGGCTTGCCGGTGAGGGCGCGTGAGCGGACGGTGTCGCCGGAGCCCGCCGCGAGGAGTTTGCGGGTGAGCGCGCGCGAGTGCAGATCGGCCTCGGTGGTGGTGAGCCAGAGGGAGCCCAGCCAGACGCCCTGGGCGCCAAGGGCCAGCCCGGCGGCCACCTGGGCGCCGCTGCCGATGCCTCCGGCGGCGAGGACGGGAAGCGGGCCGACCGCGTCGACGACCTCGGGGACGAGCACCATCGAGGCGATCTCACCGGTGTGGCCGCCTGCCTCGTAGCCCTGGGCGACGACGATGTCGATGCCCGCCTCGGCGTGGCGTCGTGCGTGCTTGGCACTGCCGGCGAGCGCGGCGACCGGGACGCCGGCCGCGTGGGCCCGCTCGACCACGTCGGCGGGCGGGGAGCCGAGCGCGTTGGCGAGCAGCTTGATCGGGTAGTCGAAGGCGACGTCGAGCTGGTCGCGGGCGACCTGCTCCATCCACCCGGTGATGCGCCAGCCGGACGCCTCGCCGTCGGCGAGTCCGGGGACGCCGTGCTTGGCGAGCGTCTCGCGCACGAACTGCCGGTGCCCTTCGGGGATCATGGCCTCCACGTCGGCCTCGGTGACCCCCTCCACCTTCCGCGCGGGCATCACGACGTCGAGGCCGTAGGGGAGCCCGCCGGTGTGCTCCTGCATCCAGTCGAGGTCGCGCGCGAGGTCGTCGGGGGCGGTGTAGCGGACCGCGCCGAGCACGCCGAACCCGCCCGCCCGGGTGATGGCGGCGGCCACCGCCGGGAACGGGGTGAAGCCGAAGATGGCGTGCTCCACTCCCAGTCTTCTGCTCAGCTCCGTCTGCATGGGGCGCAGGATGCCGCAGCCGGGGCGCCGAGGGAAGAGATTTTCTGATGCTGCGTCAGTTTCTTTGCGCCACACCCCGTCCGGCACCCCGCCCGGGCTCCGCCCCGGGCGGCCGCGCCCCGGCGGTGCTACTCGCCGAGGACCGCCATCGCCGCGTTGTGGCCCGGAATGCCGCTGACCCCGCCGCCCCTGACCGCGCCCGCCCCGCACAGCGAGACGTTGGGGTACGCGGTCTCCACGCCCCAGCGTCCGGCGGACTCCTCCGCGTACGGGAAGGCGAGCGGTCGGTGGAAGATGTGGCCGCCGGGCAGCCGCAGCTCGCGCTCCAGATCCAGCGGGGTCTTCGCCTCGACGCAGGGGCGCCCCTCGGCGTCGGTGGCCAGGCAGTCGGCGAGCGGCTCGGCCAGGTGCGCGTCCACCTGGGCCAGCGTCGCCTCCAGAAGTGCCTCGCGCGCCTTGTCGTTCTCCCGGGCGAACAGCCGCGCCGGGGTGTGCAGCCCGAAGAGCGTCAGTGTGTGGTGGCCGCGCTCCGCGAGGTCCGGGCCGAGGATCGAGGGGTCGGTGAGCGAGTGGCAGTAGATCTCGCTGGGCGGCGCGGCGGGCAGCCCACCGGCCTCGGCCTGCGCGTACGCGGCGGCCAGCGCCCCGTACCCCTCGCCGATGTGGAAGGTCCCGGCGAACGCCTCGCGCGGGTCGACCGAGGGGTCCTTGAGCCGGGGCAGCCGGGTGAGCAGCATGTTCACCTTGAGCTGGGCGCCCTCGGCGGGTTCGGGAGCCGGGCCGCCGGTGAGCGCCGCCAGGGCCTCGGGAGAAGCGTTGACCAGGACGTGGCGGCCCACGACCCTGCCCTCGCCGTCCTCCGTCCGGTAGTCGACCTCGGCCTCGCGGCCGTCGGTGCGCAGCGCGGTCGCCTCGTGGCCGGTGACGATCTCCGCGCCCGCCGCCCGCGCGGCGCCCGCGAGGGCGTCGGTGAGCGCGCCCATCCCGCCCACCGGCACGTCCCAGTCGCCGGTGCCGCCGCCGATGACGTGGTAGAGGAAGCAGCGGTTCTGGGCGAGGGAGGGGTCGTGGGCGTCGGCGAAGGTGCCGATCAGGGCGTCGGTGAGGACCACGCCGCGAACCAGGTCGTCGCGGAACCGCTCCTCCACGGCGACACCGATCGGCTCCTCGAAGAGCGCCCGCCACGCCGTGTCGTCCCCCAGGCGCTCGCGCAGGGTGGCGCGGGTGGGCAGCGGCTCGGTGAGCGTGGGGAAGATCCGCCCGGCGGCGCGGCGGGTCATCCCGTAGAACTCCTGCCACGCCGTGAACTCGGCGTCGGAGCCGGTCAGCCGGTGGAACGAGGCGCGGGTGCGCTCCTCGCCGCCGCCGACGAGCAGCCCGGTGGGACGGCCCTCGCGTACCGCAGGTGTGTACGAGGAGACGGTCCGCTTGCGGACGGCGAAGCGCAGTCCCAGATCGTCGATGATCTTCTGGGGCAGCAGGGAGACGAGGTAGGAGTAGCGGGAGAGGCGGGCGTCGACACCCGCGAAGGGGCGGGTCGAGACGGCCGCGCCGCCCGTGCGGCCGAGGCGCTCCAGGACCAGGACCGACTTTCCGGCGCGGGCGAGGTAGGCGGCGGCGACCAGGCCGTTGTGGCCCCCGCCGACGATCACGGTGTCGTAGACCTGGTGTGCGGGCATGGCCCTTCCTAGCACGCGCCGCTCATCGGCGGCCAGGGTGGCGCCCGCCGGTGCGGGGCCTACCGGGTGCCCGGCCCGTTCTCCCGCCGCAGGGCCGCGACCCGGTGTCTCAGGGCCGTCGCCTCGGCGCCGCGCCCCAGCCGCTCAAGGCAGTGGGCCTCCTCGGTCCGGCCGGCCAGGGTGTCGGGGTGGTCGGCGCCCAGGACGCGCTCGCGGGCGTCGGCGACCTGGCGGTAGAGCGTCAGGGCCGCCGACCAGCGCCCGAGCCAGCCGAGCCCGACGGCCGTCTCACGGCGGCTGACGAGGGTGTCGGGGTGGTCGGGGCCCAGGACGCGCTCGCGCAGCGCGCACACCTCGCGGGCCTCGGCCAGGGCCTCCTCCCAGCGGGCCAGGCGGCCGAGGTTGACGCCGAGGCCGTGGCGGGCGCGCAGCGTCTCGGGGTCCTCGGGCCCGTCGACACGGGTGCGGTCCTCCACCAGGGCGCGGTACAGCTGGAGCGCCTCGGCGCCGCGCCCCAGGCGGCCGAGGGCGATGCCGATCTCGTACCGGGTGGCGAGCGTGTCGGGGTGGTCGGCCCCGAGCGCGGCCGTACGGGCGGCGGCGACCTCGCGGTAGACCTGGAGCGCCTCGGCCCAGCGCCCCGACTGGCCGAGCACATAGGCCACTTCGTAGCGGGACACCAGGGTGTCGGGATGCCCCGGGCCCAGCACCCGCGCGCGGTCGGCGGCGACCTCGTGCGCCATGCGGTCGGCGTCCTCCAGCCGGCCGAGGCGGCTCAGGTTGAAGGCGAGGTTGTGGCGGCAGCGCAGCGTGGCCGGGTGGTCGGCGCCCAGGACGCGCTCACGGGCCGCGAGCACCGAGGCGTACATCTGGTGCGCCTCGAAGTGGCGTCCGAGACGGCCCAGGACGTACGCCGACTCCTGGCGGGCGTCGAGGGTGGCCGGGTCGTCGGGGCCCAGGGTGCGGGCGCGGGCCTGGGCGACCAGGCCGAACTCGCGCAGGGCGTCCGCCTCGCGCCCGGTCCTGCTCAGGGCGAAGGCCACCTCGTACTGGCTGACCAGGGTGTCGCAATGGTCGGGTCCCAGCGCCTGGGCGCGTTCGGCCGCGACCGCGCGGTGCACCTCGCCCGCCTCCGCCCAGCGGCCCGCGCGCCCCAGGGCCAGGCCCTCGCGGTGGCGGTCCTCCAGCGCGGCGAGCAGCTCGGCCGGGGGCGGTGGCGGTGGGCCCGGAACGGGCGGGGCGGGCGGCAGGGCGCTCGTCCAGGCGCCGGTGAGGCTGCCGTCGGGGTCGGGCGGGGCGAGGTCCGGCCGGGTGGGGCCGGTCGCCTTGTGGCCGGTGGTCATCCCGCGCGCCCAGGACGGCAGTCCGCGCGTGCGCGGGGGCGTCGGCGCCATCGGGTGGAGGACAGCGGGTTCGGCCGGGAGTCCGCGCCCGGCGGCCAGCCGCCGGGCCAGCTCCCGGGCGTCCGGAGGGCGTGAGCCCGGCTCCTTGGCGAGCAGGTCGAGGACGGCCTCCTCGAAGAACACCGGCAGTTCGGCGCGCCGGGCGCGCGGCGGCTCGGGCGCGGTGTCCCGGTGGCCGATGAGGATCGCCCAGGCGTCGTCGAGGTCGAACGGGGGCGCCCCGGTGGCCAGTTCGTACAGCACACAGCCCAGCGAGTACAGGTCGCTGCGGTGGTCGACGGCGGCGCCGCCGATCTGCTCGGGCGACATGTAGTGCGGGGTGCCCATGGCGATGCCGGTCCCGGTGAGGCGGGACGTGAAGCCGATGTCGGCACCGAGGCGGGCGATCCCGAAGTCCAGGATCTTCACGGTGCCGTCCGCCAGGCGCATGATGTTGGCGGGCTTCAGGTCCCGGTGCACGATGCCCTGCTGATGGGTGTAGGCGAGGGCGGAGGAGACCTGCTCGGCGATGTCCACGACGTCCGGCACCGGCAGCGGCTGCCCCTTGCCGTCCTGGAGGAGCTGGCTCAGGTTGCGTCCGTCGAGCAGCTCCATGACGAGGTAGAGCCCGCCCTCGAACTCCCCGAAGTCATGGACGACCGTGACGCCCCGGTGCTGGAGCGCCGCCGCCACCCGCGCCTCGCGCCGGAAGCGCTCGCGCAGCACCCGCGCGAACGACTGCTCCGGCTGCGGCCCCAGCGGCTTGAGGCACTTGACGGCCACCCGCCGCCCCAGCGACTCGTCACGGGCCGCCCACACCTCGCCCATGCCGCCGCGCCCGATCAGCTCCAGCAACCGGTACCGGCCGTGAATCAGCCTGGTGTCCGCCATCGCGCGATGTCGCCCCCGTCACTGTGCTGCTGCGTCCTCCCCGGCCCCGTCCAGTATGGACGTCCGTCTGCGCGCTTTGTACGGCGCCGGACGCGTTCCGGGACCGAGCCGGGCCACCGCCCGCAGAATGTGCTTCGGCGGGAGCTGCCAGCGCAGGGTGTCGGGGACGCCCCGCAGCAGCCGCGCGGCGGTGACGAGCCGGCGGGTGACCGCGTGCGGTGCGGGCGCGGGCCGTCCGTACAGCTCGTGGGCGTACGGGGGCAGCGTGTCGTAGGCGAGCCGGGCCACGGGCCGCCACACCAGCGCGCGCGCCGGGGCCAGCAGCGGGTGGACGGGCGGGCGCCGCAGGAAGGCGTCCACGTCGCGCGCGTCGGCTCCGGCCGCGAGCTCGGGCCGTATCCGCGCGAAGTAGGCGGCGAGCCCGGCGGTGGACGCCGGGACGCGGGCCGGGTCGAGGCCGATGAGGCGGGCGGCCTCGCGCTGTTCGTCCACGTACCGGTCGGCCTGCGCGTCGGTGAGGACGAATCCGGAGCGCCGCGCCACGTGCAGATAGCTGTCCACCTCGGCGCAGTGCACCCACAGCAGCAGGGCCGGGTCGTCGATCCCGAACCGCTCGCCGGTCACCGGGTCGTCGGCCTTCAGGAGGCCGTGGATGCGCCGTACGCGCGCGCCGGCGCGCTCGGCGTCCTCCTTCGTCCCGTACGTGAGCGTGCCCACGAAACGTGCGGTACGCAGCAGCCGCCCCCAGGGGTCCTCGCGGATGTCGCCGTTCTGCAGGACCCCGCGCACCGCGCGCGGATGCAGGGCCTGGAGGTACAGCGCCCGCACCCCGGCGATCCACATGACGGGGTCGGCGTGCATCTGCCAGGTCACCGAGCCGGGCCCGAAGTACCCGGGGTCGGCCCCGCCGTATCCGGAACTGCCCTCACCCATCGGCCGCCACCTCCTGTACGGGCCAGGCTAACGGCGGACGCGCGGCATCCCCAGACCGATCCAGGAGATGATTTCGCGCTGGATCTCGTTGTTGCCGCCGCCGAAGGTGAAGATCACCGCGGAGCGGTAGCCGCGCTCCAGTTCGCCGTGGAGCACCGCCCCCGCCGAGCCCTCCTTCAAGGGGCCCGCGGCGCCGACGACCTCCATGAGCCAGGCGTACGCGTCGCGGCGGGCCTCCGAGCCGTACACCTTGACGGCGGAGGCGTCCTGTGGGGTGAGGGTGCCGTCCTGGACGGCGTTGACCATCTGCCAGTTGAGGAGCTTCATCGCGTCGAGCCGGGTGTGGGTGCGGGCGAGCCGGCCGCGGACCCAGCCGAGGTCGATGACGCGGCGGCCGTCGGCGAGCAAGGTGCCGGCGGCCCAGCGCTGCACGTCGTGCAGGGCGCGGATCGCCATGGTGCCGTGGGCGGCGAGCGTGACGCGTTCGTGGTTGAGCTGGTTGGTGATCAGCCGCCAGCCGTGGTTCTCCTCGCCGACGCGGCGGGAGACGGGGACGCGGACGTTCTCGTAGTAGCTGGCGGTGGTGTCGTGCGAGGCGAGCGTGTTGATGAGGGTGCAGGAGTAGCCGGGGTCGGAGGTGGGCACCAGGAGCATGGAGATGCCCTTGTGCGGGGGCGCGGCGGGATCGGTGCGGACCGCCAGCCAGACCCAGTCCGCCGTGTCGCCGTTGGTGGTCCAGATCTTCTGGCCGTTGACGACGTAGGTGTCGCCCTCGCGCACCGCTCGCGTCTTCAGGGCGGCGAGGTCGGTGCCCGCGTCGGGCTCGCTGTAGCCGATCGCGAAGTCGATCTCGCCGGAGAGGATCCTCGGCAGGAAGTACGCCTTCTGCTCGTCCGTGCCGAACCGCATCAGGGTCGGGCCCACGGTGTTCAGCGCCATCAGCGGCAGCGGGACCCCGGCCTGGGCGGCCTCGTCGAAGAAGATGAACTGCTCCATGGGGCTCAGCCCCCGCCCCCCGTACTCCGTGGGCCACCCCACCCCCAGCCACCCGTCCCCGCCCAGGCGGCGCACGGTGTCGCGGTAGAAGCGCTTCTGGGCGGCGGGACCGGCGGTGGGGGCACCTCCCCCGCCTTCGGGGCCGTGGGGGAGGGCGTGGGAGCGGTCCGGCACCAGCTCGGCGAAGTAGGCGCGCAGCTCGGCGCGGAGCCGCTGCTGCTCGGGCGTGTATTCGAGGTGCACGGGGCCCTCCCAGGCGGGTCACGGGGCGGTGCGGGAGCGGTGCGTGGCGGGGCAGGGCGCGTCACGGTGTGTCGCTGAGCGTCGCCGCACGTGGGCGCGCGACCGTGCCGGGCCGCTCGCTCGCGGTACGTCGTGTGGGGCGGGCACACAGTAGAACGTGTTCCAGCAATCTGGAAGGGCGACAATCGTGGAAGGGCGACGCGAGGGGCGCCTGTGCCCACGCGAGGGCCGCAGACGCCTGGGCGAGAGCCCGGAGCGCACCCGAGGCGTGGCCGGTCACCCGTTCGTCTTCGTGCGGTCGCCGGGCGTCCGGGGCGCGGTCAGCATGGCGAGGGCGTACCCCGACGCCCCCGGAGGCCCCCATGACCACCGCCCGTGACCTGATGACCGTCGACGTCCGGTGCATCCCGGCGAGCGAGACCCTCGACCGCGCCGCCCAGCTGATGCGGGACCACGGGATCGGCGCGCTGCCGGTGAGGAGCGACGACGGCACGCTGACCGGCATCGTCACGGACCGCGACATCGTGGTGAAGGTGCTCGCGGCCGGAAAGGAGGCCGCCGAGGTGACCGCCGGCGATCTCGCCGACGGCAAGCCGCGTACGATCCCCGCCGACGCGGACGCCGCGGAGGCGGTACGGGTGATGAGCGACGCGCGCATCCGCCGCCTCGTCGTCGTGGACGACGGGGAGCCGGTGGGCGTGATCACCGAGGCGGACCTGGCCCGGCACCTCCCCGCGGACCAGTTCGCCTCGTTCGCGAGCAGCGTCTACGCGCGCGGCTGAGCCGGGAGGTGCCGGGCCCCTTCGGTCGGGTCAGGGCAGCAGCTTGTCGATCGCCGCGCTGCCGTCCTGCTCCAGACGGCGCTCGGCCCACTCCAGGCTCTTGGGCGTGATGTCGCGCCCCGAAGCCAGTACCAGGTCCTCCGCGGTGATGTCACCGCCCGCCCCGGTGTGCAGCAGTGAGTCCGGGGTGATCCCCTCCCGCTTCGACGCGGGCTCGGACTGAGCGTTCATACCGCCTCCTCATTAGTCCGGCGTGGCTCCATTCTGGTACCCGGCCCCGCAGAGCGCATCCGCCCCAGATCCGTCACCCGTTCCGGTGGTCCTGGCGGCCTCCGGCGGGCGGGGTCACCCGTTCGGTGAAAAGTCGTCCCCGCGACACGCCGGAGGCGGGAACCGGCCACCGCGCCCATCGCGTTCTCCCCACGACAGCACGGCGCGGCGCGGCGGCGGACCACGGTGGCCCGGGGACAGGTGGTGGCGATGAGCGAGCTGGTTCCCGGAGGCAACCGGTCCCTTCCGGACGGCGTCCTGACGATCGGCGTCCCCGGGCCCTTCGACCTGTCGGTGCTGATCACCGACGACACGGGGAAGGTGGGCGGCGACAGCGACTTCGTCTTCTACAACCAGCCGTCCGCCCCCGGCACCCGGCTCGCCGACGAGGTGATCACCGTCGACCCCGATCGGCTGCGGGCCGGGGCGAGCCGGCTGACCGTGGTCGTCAGCCCCGCCGAGCCGGGTCTCCCGCTCGGCCGGCTGCCGGTGCCGAGTCTGCGGCTCACCGGACCCGGCGGCGAGGTCCTGGCCCGGTTCACCCCGCCGAGGCCGGAGCGGGAGACGGTGCTGCTGCTGGCCGAGATCTACCGCCGGGGCACCGGCTGGAAGGTCCGCGCGCTGGGACAGGGGTACGCGGACGGCCTCGCGGGGGTGGCCCGCGACTTCGGGGTGGACGTGGCCGAAGAGGACCCGCCGCCGCACGCCCCGACCGTCCACCTGCCCACGGTGGCCGCGGCGCTTCCGGACGCACGGCGGCCCGAGCCCCGGGCGGCCGGCCCACAGCAGGCCGACATCTTCGGCGCGTTGGCCGACGCCGAGCGGGCCAGGGCCGGGGTCCCGGCGGTGACGATCGACGGACGGCTGGCCTCGGCCGCCGAGGCGCACGCCGCGACCATGGCCGCCCAGGGCCGCCTCAGCGTGGAGAGCCCGGACGGGGTGTCGGTCTTCCAGCGGGTGACCTCGCGGGGGTACGCGTATCTGGGCATCGCCGAGCACCTGGTCTCGGGGCCGCGCACCCCCGCCGAGTTCCTCGCGTACTGCCGGGAGGACGCCCACACCCGCCGCCCGCTGCGGGACGCCGCCTTCACCGAGGCGGGCATCGGCCGCGCCACCGACGAGCGCACCGGCGAGGTGTACTGGACGGCCCTGTGGGCGAGCCCGTTCAGCGAGGACGGGCTGCGCCGGACGGTGTCGGAGGTGGTCGCACTCACCAACGGCCGCCGCGTCACCGCCGGGCTGCGCCCGCTGGCGGACGACACCCGCCTCGCCGCGGCGGCCCAGGCGTACTGCGCGGACATGGCGGCCCGTGGTTTCTACGCGCACACCTCGCCGGAGGGCCTGGAGCCGTGGGACCGGGCCCGGGCGGCCGGAGCCCGGCACCGGGGCATCGGCGAGAACATCGCCTGCGGGCAGCGCACGCCGGCCGAGGTGGTGGAGGGCTGGATGAACAGCCCGGGCCACCGCGCCAACATCCTCAAGCCCGGCTTCACCCACATCGGCGTCGGCTTCACGGGCGGCGGGCGCGCGGGCACGTACTGGACGCAGTTGTTCGGCCTGGCCTGACGGGAACCGCGCACGGGCACGGCGCACGCACGCCGACGCGGCCGACCCCCTTGCGCGGCCGGGCGGCGCCGCTCGACCCATTGGCCGCCTTTTGTCATGACTCGCTCATCTCACACCCCGTCACATCCCGCACACGAGGCGCGAAACCGGCCAGGTTTCCCACGTGAGGGCCGCCACATCTCCGCCACCCGGACAGCAAAATCTTCACGGGATCGACAGATTCAGTGAAGGATCTCCACTTTCGGCGGGCCGGATGGCCCCGGACAGCAAGATCATTTCCGTTCAACATTGCACTTCGAATCTGGACATGTCCGCATTGAGCCCAACCCTTTGAGTGACGCTTTGCCGTTCCGTTGCCGGGCTGTAGGCATTGGCCAGGACGGTTTGCCGGACGTCCGGCCCTGACCAGCCGGAGAACAGTCCGTCAACGACCCGTCAAGCGCGTCGGCCGGGCGGCGACTTCACCTTTCCGCGCCCCCGACGCCGCTGGACCACTACCGAGCACTGCCGAAAACAGGGGGTTCACCCATGTCCCGACTCACCCGCCGCAGCGCGCTGGGCCTCACCGCGAGCGCGGTGGCCGGCCTGGGCCTCGCCGGTACCGCGTACGCGGCGACCGCGAGCGAGTCCGCCAACGGCGTCGTCCCCGCCGCGGGCAACGGCCACACCGGCCACACAGACACCATGGACCACACGGGGCACGGCACGCCCGCCCCGTTCGACGAGGTCTACCAGGGCCGCCGCATACAGGGCGAGCCGGTGCACGGCGGCGGACACGCCGGCCACCACGGGGGCTACGCGGTGCGAATAGACGGCCAGGAGCTGCACGTGATGCGCAACGCCGACGGCACCTGGATCAGCGTGGTCAACCACTACGAGACGTTCGCGAACCCGCGCGCCGTGGCCCGTGCGGCCGTGGTGGAGCTCCAGGGCGCGACCCTCGTCCCGCTCGCCTGATCCCGTCCCGTCACCGCACCCGCAGCACCACCATCAGGAGCACTTCCATGACCGTACGCAAGAACCAGGCGACGCTCACCGTGGACGAGAAGCGGCGCTTCGTCAACGCGATCCTCACCCTGAAGCGCAACGGGACGTACGACACGTTCGTCACCACGCACAACGCCTTCATCATGAGCGACAACGACGACACCGACCGCGTCGGCCACCGCTCGCCGTCGTTCCTGCCGTGGCACCGCAGATTCCTCCTGGAGTTCGAACAGGCTCTCCAGGCGGTGGACTCCACCGTCACCCTGCCCTACTGGGACTGGACGGCCGACCGCACCACGGCCTCCTCGCTCTGGGCCGCCGACTTCCTCGGCGGCACCGGGCGCAGCCGTGACGGCCAGGTGATGGACGGCCCGTTCGCCTCCAGCGGCGGCAGGTGGGCCATCAACGTCCGGGTGGACGGCCGCAACTATCTGCGCCGCGCGCTCGGCGCGAGCGTGGCGCAGCTGCCCACCAAGGCCGAGGTCGACAGCGTCCTCGCCATGACCACGTACGACATGGCGCCCTGGAACAGCGCCTCGGACGGCTTCCGCAACCACCTGGAGGGGTGGCGCGGGGTCAACCTGCACAACCGGGTGCACGTCTGGGTCGGCGGCCAGATGGCCACCGGTGTCTCCCCCAACGACCCGGTCTTCTGGCTGCACCACGCGTTCATCGACAAGCTCTGGGCGCAGTGGCAGGAGCGCCACCCCGCCTCGCCCTACCTCCCGGCCGCCGGGACGGCGAACGTGGTGGACCTGCGCGACACCATGCGCCCGTGGAACAACGTGACGCCGGCGGACATGCTGGACCACAAGCAGTTCTACACGTTCGACGCCGCTTAGGCGCTCCGCCGGGGACCGTGTGCCCGGCCGCGGACCGTACGCGGCCGGGCACGCGGGTTCTCCCGCCCCCGGGCGGCCCTAAGCTCGCCGGCATGGACGTTCACGAATCAGTGCTCGAACTCGTCGGCGGCACCCCGCTGGTACGGCTGCGCACACCCGGCGGCGAGGCAACGGCTCCGCTCTACGCCAAGCTCGAATACCTCAGCGCGGGCGGCAGCGTGAAGGACCGCATCGGCCTGCACATGATCGAGCAGGCCGAGCGGGA
The DNA here is from genome assembly GCF_055567715.1 of Streptomyces sp. NPDC026377. NCBI lineage: Bacteria > Bacillati > Actinomycetota > Actinomycetes > Kitasatosporales > Streptomycetaceae > Streptomyces > Streptomyces sp. NPDC026377. Next base: position 362,251 of record NZ_JBVHPV010000007.1, on the reverse strand, counting down.
GGGGCTGCTGCGCCCCGGCGGCACCGTCGTCGAGGCGACCTCCGGCAACACCGGGGCCGGGATCGCGATGGTGGCGGCGGCGAAGGGGTACCACGCCGTCCTGGTCGTCCCCGACAGGACGAGCAGCGAGAAGATCGCCACGCTGCGCGGGTTCGGCGCCGAGGTGGTCGTGCGGCGCGGCGGGCTGCCCGCCGAGGACCCGGAGAACGTCTTCAACACGGCGGCGCGGATCGCCGCGGAGCGGCCGGGCAGCTGGCTCGCCGGGCAGTACGACAGCCCGGCCAACCCCGCGGCGCACTACGCCACGACGGGTCCGGAGATCTGGCGTCAGACGGACGGCCGGGTCACGCATCTGGTGGCCTGCGTCGGCACCGGCGGCACGATCAGCGGCACCGGCCGCTACCTCAAGGAGGTCAGCGGAGGCGCCGTGCGGGTGACCGGGGCCGATCCGGCGGCGTCGGTCTACTCGGGCGGCGACGGCCGTCCGTACTTCGTCGAGGCGACCGGGCATGTGCGCCACCCCGAGACGGTGGAGGACGTCTGGCCCACCTCCTACCAGCAGGACGTGGTGGACGAACTGATCCCGGTGCGCGACCGGGACGCACTGCTGACGGTACGTCACCTCGCGCGGGAGCAGGGCCTGATGGTGGGAGGCTCGGCCGGTCTCGCGGTCGCTGCCGCCCAGCGCGTGGCGGCCGGGCTCGGCCCCGAGTCGCTGGTCGTGGTGATCCTGCCGGACTCGGGGCGCCAGTACCTCTCGAAGTACTTCAACGACGCGTGGCTGCTGCGGCTGGGCTTCCTCGACGGCGAGGAGGGCACGGCCCGGGTCGGGGACGCGCTGGCTCCAGCGCTGCGGGCAGAGCCGCTGCCGTACGTGAACCGGCTGAGCACGGCCGCCGAGGCGCTGGCCGTGCTGCGGACCCTGCGCGAGCGGGGCCTGCCGGCGCTCGCCCCGGCCGGGCCGTGCCCGGTGGGCCCGGACCGCGCGCCGACCGTCCCGGAGCTGGCGGGCTCCCTCCACCTGGACGCGCTCGCCGCCGCCCTGGAGGACGGCACCCTGAAGCCGCACGACCCGGTGCGCGACCACCTCGCCGCCCCGCTCCCCCACTTCGGGGTGGGCGAGGAGGCGGCGGCCGTGCTCGCCGAGCTGGAGGAGCGCGGCGAGGAGCTGGCGGTGGCGGTACGGGACGGGCACGCGATGGGGCTGGTGGACCGCTCCGCGCTGCGGGCCCTGCTCTGAGCTGCGGGCCCTGCTCTGAGCTGCGGGCCCTGCTCTGACGCGGGCCGGCGGCGGCCGTCGTCGGCCACCGGGGCGCTGCCCCCTACCCCTGCCCTTCCGCCACCCCCAACGCCACCGCCATCACGCTGAGCTGGGGGTTCACCTCGGGGCATCCCGGCAGCAGCGACGCGTCGGCGACGAGGACGCCCTCGACGCCGCGCAGACGGCCCCGCCCGTCCGCCGGGAAGCGGGCCGGGTCGCCGCCCCCGGCGACCGTACCGGTGGGGTGGAAGGCCGACAGGTGCAGCTGACGTGCCGTCACTCCTGCCAGCGCCTCGTCCAGCTCGCGCGGGTCGCGCGCCCTCGGCGCCTTCGGGATGCCCGTCAGCACCTCCTCGGCGCCCGCCGCGAACAGGAGCCTGCCCATCGCCCGCACCGCCGTCAGCAGCCGCCCCGCGTCGCGGGGGCCGAGGTCGTAGCGGATCAGGGTGCGGTCGCGGCCGTGGACGCTGCCCGAGGGCCGGTCGGCGATCATCGCTCCCAGGGTGGCCAGGTTCCCGGCGCCGTCCAGTTCGCGGCGCAGCTCGCGGCCCACGCCCGGCAGGACGAAGCTGCCCATGCCCGGCGGGGTCGCCGTCGCCTCGATGAGGACCCCCCGGCCGTGCAACTGCTCCACCCCGACGCTCTGGAGCACCCCCTCCCAGGCGGTGACCGGCTCGGGGAAGCGGCCCGCCACGCTCGTCGCGGGGTGGACGCTGAGGTTGCGGCCGATGCCCGGATGGGAGCCCAGGCCCGAGCGGCGAAGCAGTGGAGGGGACTGGAGGGCGCCCGCCGCGACCACCACCAGCGGGCTGAGGATGTCCACCTCGCTGCCGTCCGCCCGCCGCACCCGCACCCCGGCGGCCCTCGGTCCGCCCGGCCGGTCGGTGTCGACCAGGACGCGCCGCACCCGGGCGCCCGTGACGATCCTGGCTCCCGCCGCGCACGCGTCGGGCAGCACCGAGAGCTGGACGCTCTGCTTGGCCCCCGCCGGGCAGCCCACCACGCACTGGCAGGAACCCTTGCAGCCGGGGGCGTTGCGGCGCAGGGGCGCGGCCCGCCAGCCGAGGCGGCGCGCGCCGGTGAGTGCCAGCAGGCCGTTGTTGCCCAGGACGTCGAGCGGCTGGGTGGCGACGCGCAGGGTCCGCTCGACCTCGTCGAGGCGGCGCGGCATGCCATCGGCGAGGCCGAAGCCGAAGGACGAGCGCCAGCGGTCAAGGACGTGGTCCGGAGTGCGGTAACAGGTGCCGGAGTTGACCAGGGTCGTGCCGCCGACGGCCCGCCCGGTCGGCAGCAGCAGGGGCGGGCGGCCCACCGCGACGGTCGCCCCGCCGTCGCGGTAGAGCTCGGCGAACCGGTCGAGCGGGGCGCGGCGCCCGAACGACGCGGTGGTGTGGTGGTGGCCCTCCTCCAGGACGACCGTGCGCAGCCCGGCCCGCGCGAGGGTCCGCGCGGCCATCGCTCCCCCGGCGCCCGACCCGATCACCACGGCGTCGGCCGTACTGCGCGTGGGCCACTCCTCGGCCGGGACGCAGTCGAGCGGCGGATCGTCCGGCGGCGCCGGAACCGGCCCGCGCCCACCCTCGTACAGCATCCGCTCGGTCCCGGCGGCGAGCAGCACCGGCACCTTGAGCAGGTCCAGGACCGGGGCGAGGGCGGGGCGGGCGCCGAGCGCCGCCATGAGGTGCTCGCGCTCCCCGTGGCCGAGCGCCGCCAGCCGCCGTCCCGTCCGGGCGAGCGCGTAGGCGTCGACGGCCGCCGCCGCGCCCCGCAGCCCCGCCCGGGCGGGCCCGGGCATCGAAGCGAGGACGGTGTCGAGCCTGCGCGCCGCCGCCGCCGTCCAGGGCCGGGTGCCGTCGTCGGCGAGCAGCGCGCCCACAAGACCGGTCGCGGTCCGGCTGCCGTGGCCGCTCACCGGCCGCCCACCTCTGCGTGGGCCGTGCCCTCCAGCCTCCACCGGGCCTCCGGCCGCCACCGCCCCCACCACCGCTCCAGCCGTACGACCGCGTCGGCCCGCTCGCTGTTGCGGCAGAGCGCCCCGCTGCCGTCGGGGTCGGTGTAGCCGAGGGTCAGGGTGCGCTCCTGCGGCTGGGTCACCTCCACGCGGATGCGGCGCAGACCGCAGCGGCCGGTCACCGTCCACACCGGCAGTGCGAGCTCCGCCCGGAAGCGGCCCGCGCCCGCCCATCCGAGGGCCGTCCGCGCGGGCCGCCGGGGCCAGGTGCGGCCGCCCCGGCGCAGCCGCAGGAAGACCAGCGGCGGCAGCGCGCGCAGCACGGGCTTCTTGGAGACCGCCGCCACCACCTCCAGGACGTCCCCGCCGCCGAGGTCCGCGTGCAGCCAGGACCAGCGGCGGGCGTTGCCGTGTCCGTATATACGGGCGGACGCGCCCGGTGCGCCCTTCAGTGTCAAGGTGCGCCCGTCGCGGGTGACCGTGCCGTCGTACGTGGCGCGGGCGGCGGGGAGGATCTGCGCGGCGGGCAGCAGCGGGCGCCGCCAGGACCAGCGCGGGAAGGTGAACAGCGGGGCGTCCTCGGCGCGTTCGGCCAGGTCCCAGGTGAAGGCGCCCGCCCTGCCGGTGAGCCGGCCGGGCCGGGCCGAGACGCCGTCTGCGGCGAAGCCGTCCGCGCCGCCCCGCCAGGGGCTCGGCCCGAAGCGGGCGTGCTCGACCGGCCCTTCCTCGGGGAACACCGCGATCCAGCCGTGGGCGCGGGCGGCCGAGCCGTCCGTGGGCGCGACCAGCTCGTGGTGGAGCCAGAGGCCGTCCCCGGTCACCGGATCGGTCACGGTCGTGTACCAGACCTCGGTCCGCCCGGGCTCGCCCCTGAAGCGCGGGGCGGCCAGGGCGTCGGCGTCCTCGCGGCGCGGGAAGCGGAAGCTCGCCAGGAACGGGGCGAGGCCGGTGCCCAGGGGGAAGCGCAGGGTGCCCGTGCCCACCCGCTCGCCCTCCTCGTACAGGGTGCAGGGCAGGACCGTCATCGAGCGGACCGGGCGCAGCGGGGTGACGGACTTCCAGCCGTCCAGGGTGAGCCGGCGCCCGTCGGCGGTGAAGGCGAGGCGGTAGCGGATGCGGCGGCGGGCCAGCGGGGAGATCTCCAGCTCCCCCGTCGCGTACGGGTCGTCGGCCCGCCCTTCGACGCGGACGCGGCCGGTGAGGCGCGCGGGCGTGGTGCCGCCCGGGCGCAGGACGGTGTCCGCGACGGCCCGCAGGTCGAGGCGGGCCGCGCGGGTGCGGCCCTCGCCATCGAAGCGGAACGTGCCGAGCAGCGTCTCCCGGAACTCGGTGCCCCGCCCGCTCACGCCAGGTCCTCCAGCATGATCCGTTCGGTGGCGGTCAGATAGGCGTCCGCCGCCGCGTGGGCTGCCGCGCGGTCGCCCGCCTCCACCGCCGCGACGACCGGGGCGAGCCGCGCGTACGCCGCCTGCGGGTCGGTGAACGGCCCCGCCAGAGACGCCCGTACGGGGAGGTAGGCGTTGAAGAGGGTGTTGGTGAGGAGGACGTAGACCCGGTTGCCGGTGGCGCGGGCGAGCGCCCGGTGCACCTCGGCGTCGGCGAGCTGCGCCGCGTCCGCGCCCTCCGCCTCCCGTACCGCGTGGAGGAGCCGGCGCAGCTCGGCGGCGGCCCGGGTGTCGCGGCGGGCCGCCGCCCGTTCGGCGATCAGCGCGCCGATGCTTCGCCGCACCTCGAAGACCTCCGCGATCCACTCCGGGCTGTGGCGGACCAGCATCGGCAGCAGATCGGCGCCGCCCAGGCGCGCGTAGTCGCGGACGCGGGTGCCGACGCCGTGCCGGGTCTCCAGGAGCCCGGCCTGCACCAGCCGGCCGAAGGCGTGCTTGAGGGTGGTCCGGGTGACGCCGTAGCCGTCGGCGAGGCTGCGTTCGGGGGGCAGATAGCTGCCCGCCGGATGGCGGCCGGTGAGGATGTCCTCGCGCAGCCGGTTCTCCAGGACGTCGACGATGGTCTCGCGGGGCAGCGTCTCCACGAAGTCCTCCCCAGGATCGTGATGCGATGGCACGGCAGTGGATCAGTGGCTGAGCCACTGAACCAGTGCGCTTCCGGTGCGGTCAAGGGGTCGGCGCGAGAGAGGGCGGCGGGGGAGGGCGATACGCCCCAAGAGGCCGGTAGCGACCCGTTGCGACCCCGAACGCGCGCCCGCGCCGGATACGCCACCGTCCGTAACGGATCAAGAGCGTTCCGAAGAGGGCAAGGTCACAGCCTTTCCCTCTGCTGCGCCTTTGGGCGGCTGCCCTAGCATCTGAGCATGACGGTCCTGCCTGACGACGGGCTTTCGCTGGCCGCCGAGTTCCCTGATGCAACCCATGAGCAATGGCAGCGCCTCGTGGAAGGCGTGCTGCGCAAATCGGGTAAAGATGTCTCGGGCACGGCTGCCGAGGAGGCACTGTCCACCCCGGTCGAGGACGGGCTCACCACCCGCCCCCTGTACACCGCGCGAGACTCCGCGCCCGATGCCGGATATCCGGGCTTCGCCCCCTTCGTCCGGGGAAGCCGGCCCGAGGGCAACGTGGCCGACGGCTGGGGCGTGCGACAGCGCCACGCCGGAACCGACCCCGCCCGGGTCAACGAGGCCGTGCTGGCCGACCTGGAGAACGGCGTCACCTCCCTCTGGCTGACAGTGGGCCGGGGCGGCGTCCCGGTCTCCTCGCTCGCCCGCGCCCTCGATGGCGTCTACCTCGACCTCGCACCCGTCGTCCTCGACGCGGGCGCCGAGGCCGAGGCCGCCGCACAGGCGCTGCTGAGCCTGTACGAGGAGCGCGGCGTCCCCGCCGGCTCCGCGCGCGGCAACCTCGGCGCCGACCCGCTCGGCCACGAGGCCCGTACCGGCGAGGCGCTGGACCCGGGGGCCGCCACCGGCCTCGCCCGGCTCTGCGACGAGCGGTTCCCGCACCTGCGCGCGCTCACCGTGGACGCCCTGCCCTACCACGAGGCCGGCGGTTCGGCGGCGGAGGAGCTCGGCGCCTCGCTGGCGACGGCGGTCGCCTATCTGCGCGCCCTCACCGAGGCGGGTCTGTCCGTCGAGGCCGCCTGCGCCCAGCTGGAGTTCCGCTACGCGGCCACCGCCGACCAGTTCCTGACCATCGCCAAGCTGCGCGCCGCGCGGCGGCTGTGGGCGCGGGTCGCCGAGGCGAGCGGGGCCCCCGCCGCCGGGGCGCAGCGCCAGCACGCGGTGACCTCGCCGGTGATGATGACGCGCCGCGACCCGTGGGTGAACATGCTGCGCACCACGGTGGCCTGCCTGGGCGCCGGAGTCGGCGGCGCCGACGCCGTCACGGTGCTGCCCTTCGACCACTCCCTCGGTCTGCCGGACGCCTTCGCCCGCCGGATCGCGCGCAACACCTCCTCCATCCTGCTGGAGGAGTCGCACCTGGCCCGGGTGATCGACCCGGCGGGCGGCTCCTGGTACGTGGAGCGGCTCACCGACGAACTCGCCCACAGCGCCTGGGAGTTCTTCCGGACCATCGAGCGCGCGGGCGGCCAGGCCGCGGCGCTGCGCTCCGGTCTCGTCCGCGAGCGGCTCGCCGCCACCTGGGCGGCGCGCGGCGCCCGCCTCGCGCGGCGGCGTGAACCGGTCACCGGCGTCAGTGAGTTCCCCTCGCTCGCCGAACGCCCCGTCGAGCGTGAGGCGGCCCCCGCCGAGCCCTCGGGCGGGCTGCCGAAGGTCCGTCGCGACGAGGCGTTCGAGGAGCTGCGCGCCCGTTCGGACGTCCATCTGGCCGCGACCGGTACCCGTCCGCGGGTCTTCCTCGCCGCACTGGGCCCGGCCGCCGCGCACACGGGCCGGGCGGGCTTCGCCTCCAACCTGTTCCAGGCGGGCGGCATCGAGCCCGTGCACGATCCGGTGTCGGTCGACGCGGAGACGGCCGCCGGGGCGTTCGCCGCCAGCGGCGCCACCGTCGCGTGCCTGTGCTCCAGCGACGCGCTCTACACCGAGCAGGCCGAGGCGGTCGCCGCCGCCCTGCGCTCGGCCGGCGCGCGCCACGTCTACCTCGCCGGCCGCGGCGACTTCGCCGGTGTGGACGAGTACGTCTTCGCCGGCTGCGACGCGGTGGCCGTGCTCTCCTCCGCCCTCGACCGCATGGGAGTGGCGTCATGACGATCCCCGACTTCTCGGAGCTGCCGCTGGCTCCGGGCGCCGGCGCCGGCGGCTCCGAAGACCAGTGGCGCACCGCCGTGAAGGAGTCCACCGGGAAGGCCGACGGCGATCTGCTGTGGGACACCCCGGAGGGCATCGCGGTCAAGCCGCTCTACACCGCGCGCGACCTGGAGGGCCTGGACTTCCTTCAGACGTACCCGGGCGTGGCGCCGTATCTGCGCGGCCCCTATCCGACGATGTACGTCAACCAGCCCTGGACGATCCGGCAGTACGCCGGGTTCTCCACGGCCGAGGAGTCCAACGCCTTCTACCGGCGCAACCTCGCCGCCGGTCAGAAGGGCCTGTCGGTCGCCTTCGACCTGCCGACCCACCGCGGCTACGACAGCGACCACCCGCGCGTGACCGGTGACGTCGGCATGGCCGGCGTGGCCATCGACTCCATCTACGACATGCGCCAGCTGTTCGACGGCATCCCGCTGGACAGGATGACGGTGTCGATGACGATGAACGGCGCGGTGCTGCCCGTCCTCGCGCTCTACATCGTGGCCGCCGAGGAGCAGGGCGTACCGCCCGAGAAGCTGGCCGGGACCATCCAGAACGACATCCTCAAGGAGTTCATGGTCCGCAACACCTACATCTACCCGCCCAAGCCCTCGATGCGGATCATCTCCGACATCTTCGCGTACACCTCGCAGAGGATGCCGCGCTACAACTCGATCTCCATCTCGGGCTACCACATCCAGGAAGCGGGTGCGACGGCCGACCTGGAGCTGGCCTACACGCTCGCGGACGGTGTGGAGTACCTGCGGGCCGGACAGGAGGCCGGACTCGACGTCGACGCGTTCGCGCCCCGGCTCTCCTTCTTCTGGGCGATCGGCATGAACTTCTTCATGGAGATCGCCAAGATGCGGGCGGCGCGGCTGCTGTGGGCGCGCCTGGTCAAGCAGTTCGACCCGAAGAACACCAAGTCCCTGTCGCTGCGCACCCATTCGCAGACCTCGGGCTGGTCGCTGACCGCGCAGGACGTCTTCAACAACGTCACGCGCACCTGTGTGGAGGCGATGGCCGCCACCCAGGGGCACACCCAGTCGCTGCACACCAACGCGCTCGACGAGGCGCTCGCCCTGCCGACCGACTTCTCGGCGCGCATCGCCCGCAACACCCAGCTCCTCATCCAGCAGGAGTCGGGCACCACCCGGGTCATCGACCCCTGGGGCGGCAGCGCGTACGTGGAGAAGCTCACCTACGACCTGGCGCGCCGGGCCTGGCAGCACATCCAGGAGGTCGAGGCGGCCGGCGGTATGGCGCAGGCCATCGACGCGGGCATCCCGAAGCTGCGCGTCGAGGAGGCCGCCGCCCGCACCCAGGCGCGGATCGACTCCGGGCGCCAGCCGGTGATCGGCGTCAACAAGTACCGCGTGGAGACCGACGAGCAGATCGACGTCCTCAAGGTCGACAACTCCTCGGTGCGCACCCAGCAGATCGCCAAGCTGCGGCGGCTGCGCGAGGAGCGCGACGAGGCGGTGTGCCAGGACGCGCTGCGCGCGCTGACGAACGCCGCCGCCTCCGGCACCGGCAACCTCCTCGAGCTGGCCGTGGACGCGGCCCGCGCCAAGTCGACGGTCGGCGAGATCTCGGACGCCCTGGAGAAGGTGTACGGACGGCACGCGGCGCAGACCCGTACGATCTCCGGCGTGTACCGCAACGAGGCAGGACAGTCGCCTTCGGTCGAGCGCACCCGCGCGCTGGTCGACCGCTTCGACGAGGCGGAGGGCCGCCGCCCGCGCATCCTGGTCGCCAAGATGGGCCAGGACGGCCACGACCGCGGCCAGAAGGTGATCGCCACGGCCTTCGCCGACCTCGGCTTCGACGTCGACGTCGGCCCGCTCTTCCAGACGCCGGGCGAGGTCGCCCGGCAGGCGGTCGAGGCGGACGTGCACATCGTCGGTGTGTCCTCCCTCGCCGCCGGTCACCTCACCCTCGTACCGGCGCTCCGCGAGGAGCTGGCGGCCGAGGGCCGTCAGGACATCATGGTCGTCGTCGGCGGTGTCATCCCGCCGCAGGACGTCCCGACCCTGCTCGAGATGGGCGCCACGGCGGTCTTCCCGCCGGGGACGGTCATCCCGGACGCGGCGTACGACCTGGTGACGCGGCTCGGCGCGGCGCTGGGCCACGACGAGCTGTAGCCGCCCGTGCGCATCGATCTGGACAGTTACGTCAAGGGTGTGCTCGACGGGAAGCGGTCCTTCGTGGCCCGGGCGATCACGCTCGTCGAGTCCACCCGGCCCGACCACCGCACGCTGGCGCAGCAGCTCCTCACCGAGCTGCTGCCGCACGCCGGAAAGGCCCGGCGGATCGGTATCAGCGGGGTGCCTGGCGTGGGCAAGTCCACCTTCATCGACGCCTTCGGCACGATGCTGACGGGGCTCGGCCACCGGGTCGCGGTGCTCGCCGTCGACCCGTCCTCCACCCGTACCGGCGGCTCGATCCTCGGCGACAAGACGCGGATGGAGCGCCTGGCGGTGGACCCGGCGGCGTTCGTGCGGCCCTCGCCGAGCGCGGGCACGCTGGGCGGTGTCGCCAAGGCGACCCGGGAGTCGATGGTGGTGATGGAGGCGGCCGGGTACGACGTCGTGCTGGTGGAGACCGTCGGCGTCGGCCAGTCCGAAACGACGGTCGCCGACATGGTCGACTCGTTCCTGCTGCTCACCCTCGCGCGCACCGGTGACCAGCTCCAGGGCATCAAGAAGGGCGTCCTGGAGCTGGCGGACGTGATCGCCGTGAACAAGGCGGACGGCCCGCACGAGCGCGACGCGAAGTCGGCGGCGCGCGAACTGGCGGGCGCCCTGCGCCTGATGCACCCCGCCGACGCGGCCTGGACCCCGCCGGTGCTGTGTTGCAGCGCCCGGGAGTCCAGCGGCCTTGACACCGTCTGGGAGCGCCTGGACCAGCACCGTTCGCTGCTCGACTCCAACGGACGGCTGGCCGCCAAGCGCCGCGACCAGCAGGTCGACTGGACCTGGACGATGGTCCGGGACGAGCTGCTGGGCCGGCTGCGCGCGCATCCACGGGTGCGCGCGCTGGCTCCGGCGCTGGAACAGAGCGTCCGCGACGGCGAGTTGACGGCGACGCTGGCCGCGGAGCGGATCCTGGGCGCGTTCCAGGGCGAGCCGGAGGCCCCGGCCGGGGAGTGAGCGCGGCGCGCGACAGAGGGAGGGAAGGCCCGGACCGGTACGGTCCGGGCCTTCCGCGTGCTCAGGCCGCGGCGCCCGCCGGCTCCGCGCGCTCGGCCGCGCGCAGCCGCTCGACGAGGGCGGCGCGGGCCCGGGCCACCCGGGAGCGCACGGTTCCCACCGGGCAGTTGCTGACGTGGGCCGCGTCCGCGTAGGGCAGTCCGAGGAGCTGGGTGAGGACGAAGGCCTCGCGGCGCTCGTCCGGGAGCGCCGCCAGCAGATCGGCGAGGGCGACCCCGTCGTCGAAACCGGGCAGCCCCCGGGGCTGGGCCCGCTCGGCGGCCGACTGCCAGTCGTGGGTGTCGGACACCCGCGGGCGCGCGGCGGCGTACCGCAGGTGGTCGACGACCGTGCGGCGGGCGATCGACAGCAGCCAGGTCCGGGCCGAGGAGCGGCCTTCGAAACGGTGCAGGCTGCCGAGGGCCCGCAGGAAGGTCTCCTGGGCGAGGTCGTCGGCGGCCTGCGGGTCGGCGCCGAGGTAGCTGACGTAACGGCGTACGTCGAGGTGGAGCGCGCGGACGAAGTGCTCGACGGCTTCGGGGTCGCCGGCGCGGGCGGCCAGCGCCCACGCCGTTATCGCCTGGTCCGTCGATGCCTCGCGCGAGCGGGGCAGGGCAGGAGTGATCACCTGATGTCCTTCTCGGGAATCCGGGATCCGGACCGGCCGGGAAAGGCGGCGGGTCCGGTGAAGGGGTACGGCGGCACCGGGGGGTGCCGCCGATGCCCGGGGCCCCGCAGAGGTTGCGGGGACGCCCCGGGAAACCGGCTGTCGTCAGACGACAGCGGTCCCGGCGGGCGGACCCCGTGAGGTGATCGCGTGGACGAGGAGGAGCCGCCGCAGCCGGCGGGTCGTACGCCCCGGCCTGGCGCGCGGGCGCGGGGGCAGCGGGGGCGCGACCGCGAGGACAAGCCGCAGCGGGGCGGACAGCCGGCCGGCGAAGGCCCGCAGGATGCGGAAGGCCGCGCGCTCGCCGTACGCGAGCCACAGCCCGCAGAGCAGCGCGGCCAGGAGGTGGACGGCGAACATGCCGGTGGAGGACATCCCCAGGGGCATCCCCGCCATGCCGTGCCCCATGGAGTCCATAGGGCCCATGGAGTCCATGGGGCCCGGGTGATCCATGTGGCCCACGGCGTCCATATGACCCATGTGGTGCATGGGCATCCCGGTCGTCCGCGGGCCCATGGGCGGCGCGGTGGGGCCCGCTGTGGTCTGGGCCCACGAGAACAGTTCATGGAGCACCGCCTGCGCCCCCACGGCGACCGCCACCACGGAGGCGAAACCGCGCTCGCGCCCCGCCAGTGCCCACGCCGTGGCGCCGGTGGCGGCGAAGCCGCACCCCAGGGCCCACCACGGCACCGGTGTCCGCGACATGAGGGCGTGTCCGAACGCGGTGAGCAGCACACAGAGGGCCGCGAACATCGCGGCCCGCACGGTGCGGCAGGCGTCGGTGGCAGTCATGGCGCGCTCATCCTCGCATCCGCCCCGGGCGTCCCACCGGCGGGTTCGCACAATGATCCACCGATTCCGCCCCTACGGCGTGGGTGATCCAGGCCACGCCGGAGCGCCGGAACCAGGCGCCTGCGCGCACCGACTACTGGGGCGCCGGGGCGTCAGCCCGGCCGGTGGGCGTGCGCGAGGAAACGGCCCATCGCCCGCCGGGCGGCGGGCATCAGCCCCTGCGGCACCGGGGCGGTGACCGCCGCCGTCCCGACCGTGGCGCGCGGCGCGGGCACGGGCGGCCCGTACCACTCGCAGGGCGCGCCCGGGTGGCACTGCCGGGCATCACCGTGCGCCTTCAGCGCCACACTGATCAGACTGAGCAGCAGTTCGACGTCCGCGTCGCAGTCCAGGAGCACGGTGAGCCAGGCGGATCCGGGCATCACCCGGATCGCACTGCTGCGCCGCAGCTCGGGCAGCAGCCGCTCGATCGCGGGGTGGGTGAGGTGCAGATCGGCGGCGTGGTCGGAGTGGAAGTGCACCACCTCGTACTCCGTCGTGCGGAAGGCCTGCCCAACGGCGCACCGGGGCGCGCCACTTACCAGATTCGGCCATGTCTCCAACTGAGCCATGGCGCGATGGGCCGCGGTCATGACCCCATCCTCGCGCACGATTCACCCGGAGGACACCCCCCTGTCACGCTGCTCGCGAGCCGCCCGGGCGATCCGTGTCCGAAGGGCCCCGGGAAGGGGATCAGTCCAGGCTGACCGGGCCTTCGCCGGTCCTGGCCCGCGGGGCGCGCGGCCCGGCCGACCCGTCCTCGTCCGGCGTTCCAAAGCCGCCGGAGTGGCCCCGCAGCTCCGGCAGCACGCCCTTGGCGGAGCCGTCACGCCGGTCCTGGCCCTGGCCGGATCCGCCCAGGTTCTGGCGGACCGAGTCGAGGATCGTCAGGCCCTGGCCGACCAGGCCCGCGGCGATCTCGCCCAGGCCGTCCGCCCCGTTGAGCACATTGACGTTGGCGCCCGCGAGGCCGCCCGCCGCCTCCTTGACGATCTGCGGCAGCTGGTCGATCAGCATCCGGTCGAGGGCGACCCGGTCGTACGAGGCCGCCGCCTCGGCCTGGATCTTCATCCGCTCGGCGTCGGCCACGGCCAGCACCCGGATGCGCTCGGCCTCGGCCTCGGCGGGCTTGACGATCTCGGCGACCAGCTGCTGCTGGCGCAGCTCGGCCTGGCGCAGCGCCAGTTCGGTCTGGGCCGCCAGCACCTCCTGCTGGGCGTGGGCCTGGGCGAGCGGACCGGCCTGGGCGGCCTGTGCCTGGGCGCGGTCGACCTCGGCCGAGTACTCGGCCTTGACGACGGCGGTCTGGCGGGCGTACTCGGCCTGGTTGCGGGCGGCCACCTGCTCGGCCTCCACCGCGGCCTGGGTGGCCTGTGCCTGGGCGATCTGCGCCTGGCGCTGGATGGCCGCCTTGTGCGGCGCCGACATCGCCGCGATGTAGCCGGTGTCGCCGTCGTCGATCGACTGGATCTGGAGCGAGTCGACGATCAGGCCGATCTTCGCCATCTCCATCTTCGAGGTGCCCAGCACCTCGGCGGCCAGCTTCTGGCGCTCGGTGACGATCTCCTCGACGGTCATCGAGCCGATGATGGCCCGCAGATGACCGGCGAAGATCCGGCCGGTGAGCACCGACATCTGGTCCTGGTCGGAGAGGAAGCGCTGGCCGGCGTTGACGATGGACTCGGTGTCGTTGCCGACCTTGAAGGCGATGACCGCCCGGACGGTGAGGGCGATGCCCTGCTTGGTCACACAGGTCTCGGTGACCTCGGACTCGCACATGGCGAGGGTGAGGAACCGGGTCTTGCGGAAGATGGGGAGCACGAACTTGCCGTGTCCGGTCACCACCCGGAACGGCGCCCCTCCCAGTCCTCGTCTGCCGCCCGAGATGAGCATCGCCTCGTCGGGGGCGGGCACGCGGTATCCGAACATCGGGGTCTCCCTTTGACTTTCGCTTGGTGTGCTGCTGAGCGGACCCGAGGGCCGGGCGGTGTCAACCGGTGCCGAGGCCCAGCCCGTCCAGCGGGTCGGACCACTCGATGACGTCGACCTGACGGGTGCCGCGCGACTCGACGACGAGGACCCGCGCCCCGCGCGGCAGGGGCTCCTCGGACCAGGCCAGGAAGGTCTCCGAGCCACCGCGCACCCGTACCAGGACCTCGCCGGGGCCACCGGGGCCGAGGGTGCCGATGAGCACCTCGCCGGTACAGCCGATCACGGCCTCGTCCTGTTCCATCCCCGACCGCCCCCCTAGTCGACGCGGAACCGGCCCTTCACGGTCGGGGCCGCCCGCACTTTCCGGACGCGCGACCGATCCGGACTTCCGACGATAGCTCCCCGCTCCCGGGCGGCCCATCCTCGGGCGCCTGACGGAGTCTGACGTTCGGGTGCCAGTGGCCCCACACAACGGGCAAGTAATCTGCGAAATCTGACACAACCCTGAAACCAGAGTGTCTTGTTCGGCCCGAGCGCCCCCACGAGACTGGGGGGACAAGATCTGCCGCGCCGCGCCGGGCCCCACCCCGGAAGGGCGCCGGAGCACATGTGACACCCCGAGGCCGAGCTTCATGAACCAGGTGGGGCTGTTCCCCGGGACTGCCGGTCAGGCGGCGGCGAGCCGAAGCGCTCGCCGGACCGCGTGACGGGCCGGCGGCGCCCGCGGGAGTGCCCGCACGCCGCCCGCACGATCACTGCCAGGACGCCGCGGGGGCGTCCTCAGCATGTCTCGCTGGGAGAGTTCTTGATGATCACACGCAGGAATGCGATGAAGGCCGGTGTCGCGCTCACCGGCGCCGTGGGGGGCGCGGGACTGCTGCTTCCGGCCCTGGGCAGCGAGGCGCAGGCGCAGACGACGACGGACATCGACCCCACCACCATCCCCAAGTTCGCCCAGGAGATGACGGTTCCGCAGGTCCTGCGTCCGGACCGGATATCGGGCACCACCGCGTACTACAGCTTCGAGATGCAGGAGGTGCAGACGGAGATCATCCCGGGCAAGCAGACGACCGTCCGCACCTTCGACGGCCACTGGCCGGGCCCGTGGATCAAGGCGTGCTCGGGCCACCGCGTGGTGGTCACGCAGAAGAACAACCTGCCCACGCCGACCTCGATCCATCTGCACGGCGGCCACGTCCCGGAGTCCAGCGACGGCACCCCGATGGACCTCATCCAGCCGGGCGGCGAGAAGACGTACACCTACCCCAACAGCCAGCCCAACGCGAACCTGTGGTTCCACGACCACGCGCACCACATCGAGTCGGAGAACGTCTTCCGCGGTCTGACCGGCATCTACACGCTGATGGACCTCCAGGAGAAGGCCCTGGGGCTTCCCTCGGGCGCGTACGACGTGCCGATCTCCATCCGGGACGCCCGCTTCGACGACAACGGCCAGTTCATCTACCAGATGAACGACTTCCGGGGCCGCAACGTCATCCTCGCCAACGGCAAGGCCTGGCCGTACTTCGAGGTGGCGGCGCGCAAGTACCGCTTCCGGCTGTACAACACGGCCAACATGCGGTTCTTCACGCTGAAGCTGTCGGACGGCTCGACCGTCCAGCAAATCGGCACCGACGGCGGCCTGCTGGAGGCGCCGGTGACCACCGACGCCATCTCGCTGACGTCCGGCGAGCGCGCCGACGTCGTCATCGACTTCTCCAAGTACCCGGTGGGCACCACCCTCCAGATCGTCAACACCGAGAACGTGCCCGCCGGTGTCCCCCCGACGCCGGTCCTGCAGTTCCGGGTGACCCGCAAGGCCGCGGACTACAGCAAGGTGCCGGCCAAGCTGCGGACGCTGCCCGCCCTGGCGACGCCGACCGTCAACCGCGACATCGTGCTGCGCGTGGACGAGAACATCGCGGACGGCATGGGGTACATCGACGACAAGGTGTACGACCACAACCGCGTCGACACCACCATCAAGTACGGCGACACCGAGGTGTGGACCGTCTCCAACGTCAACCAGCGGGTGCCGCACAACTTCCACATCCACCTGGTGCAGTTCCGGGTGCTGGAGCGCAACGGCGTGCCGGTGACGTCCGGGCCCGAGGCGGGGCTCAAGGACACGGTCCGGCTGATGCCCGGCGAGAAGGTGAAGGTGCAGGCCACCTTCACCGGCTACCGAGGCAAGTACGTCTACCACTGCCACATGTTCGACCACGCGTCGATGGGCATGATGGCGACGATGGAAGTCGTCTGAGGCCCGTACCGCGGTGGCGGGGCGCCCCGGGTGAATCCTCCCGGGGCGCCCCGCCGGCCCCTGTACGGCCGTGTCGTGACCCCGCCCCCTGCTGGCTCCTGCGCCCCCGCCAGGCAGCCCGGAGGGTACCCATGGCAGCGGGCCGCGGTGCGGTCAGGGCGGCGGGCGGGACCGGTCCTCCGGTTCCGCCCGCCGTCCGCCCAACTTCCGCTTCCCCCGGCGAGGTCAGCGGTACGTGCCGTAGTGCGGCCGGCGCCCGCCGCGGGCGTCGGCGTAGAGTCGGAGGAAGCGCTCGCCGTACAGGGGGCTGTAGGTGATCCGGTGGTAGCGCGGATCGGACTCCGGCACGTCCATGCCGCCGCCGTTGTAGCCGCCGACGTTCCCGATGATCTCGCCGGTCCCCTCGTCCCAGTCGACCTCGGAGAACCACGGCCCGCCCGAGACCCCGCCCCACATCCCGGCGCACTCGACCCGCATCTGCCGGAACCCGGCCAGCCGCCCCGTCCGCGCCGTGCAGCGCACCGGGGTGTCCTGCGGGTTGCGGCCCACCCGGGGATAGCCGAGCATCGTCACGTCCTGGCGGTAGCCGGGCGTCCGGGCCAGGCGGTTGGCGCCCACCACGTCCTGGGCGTCCTTGCCCCCGGGAGAGAGGGCGAGGCGGCCGAAGGAGTAATCCAGGTCCGAGACGGCCTCCTTGCTGTTGCGGACGTACTGGTCGTCCACGTACCAGTCGGTGACCCGGTAGAAGCCGTACGGCTGGTCGCCGAGGCCGACGCGCGGCCGGTATCCCGGCATGAACACGGCCCGCCCGCCCGCGCAGTGACCCGCCGTCAGAATGAGACTGCGTCCGGAGCTCTCCACCACGCTCGCCGAACACCGGTGCGCGCGCAGCTCGCCGGTGGTCGGGTCCGGGCCCGTGGAGGTGAACAGGACGCCGACGGAGGCGATCCCGGGGAAGTGCTCGGCGCTCGGCATCCCGGGCACGGCGGCCGGCGGCCCGGGCGTACCGGCGGGGCCGCCGTGCGGGCGGGGGCGCCGCCCGGGGTCGGTGGCGGAGGCGATGCGCCCCGGGGTCCAGAAGCCGAGGACGTCACTGTCCGACCAGCCCCCGGCGTCGAGGGCCGCCTCCTCCCCCGTACGGTCCGTCCCGGGTGCGTGCGCCGCGCCGGCGGGCGCCCCGCCGGTCAGCAGGAGCGCCCCCGAGGCGGCGGCGGCGAGTCCCAGCCGCAGCACCGGCCGTCGCGCGGTGCGCCGCGGCGGTCGCCGTTCGAAGAGAGTCATGGGCGGCATTCTGCCCGAATCGTCCCCTTATGTTGGCGAGGCTCAACGGCGGGCGCCGCGCCGCTCGAACGCCCGCCAGTCCGTCTCCAGGCGCCACTGGAGCGCGGCCTTGGCGCTGGCGGCCAGGAACGCGCGGCAGCCGGCGCCGGGCCGGTGGTCCGGGTCGGGGGTGTCGTGGCGGCAGGGCGCGGCGAAGGCGTCGTACCGGTCCTGCTCCCTCCACAGGTTCGCCCCTTCGACGAAGGCGTGGTCCAGCGAGGCACGCGCGGAGGCGCGCAACTCCTCGATGCCCAGGCCCTGGTCGCTGACGCCGAGCCGGTAGACGTCGGTGAGGCCGCTGCCGCTGACACCCGGGTCGTCGGTGGCCAGGGCGAACGGCACCCCGGCGTCCAGATAGGTGCGCAGGGGGTGGCGGTCGCCGGTGACCCGCAGGATCTGGGCGTGGCTGATGAGCGGGGCCTCCACGAGGACGTGCCGCGCGCGCATCCTGGCGGCCAGCGCCCGGTGGCCGCGCTCGTGGAGGAGATCGACGCCGTGTCCGACGCGGTCGGCACCCGCCAGGTCGACGGCCTGGGCGATGTGGAAGGCGAGGTCGCGTTCGCGTACCCCGTCCAGACCCGCGACCAGCTCACCGGCGTGCAGGCTGACGTGGACGGACGGGGAGCGGGACTTCAGGAAGCCGGTCATCCTCATGTGCAGGGTGTAGTCCCGCAGGGCGACGGGGGCGTCCTCGGGCTGGACCAGGTTGACGCCGACGACCCGGCCGAGCCCCCGGTGGGCGAGGGCGAAGCCGAGGATCTCCTGGGCGAACACATGGCGGGCGGGCTGGGCGCGGCCGACCTGGTAGTCGAAGCGGACGACGACGGAACAGGCGGGCGGCGCGGACGTTTGACCGCAGCCGAGGAGGCGGCGGTAGCGGGCGAAGGTCCGGTCGTACTCCGCCCCGGCCTGCCGGACGATCTCCTGGAAGCGCCGGTCGCGGGTGAGGGCGCGGTGGAACCCCGCGAGACCGGCCGGGCCGGGGTCCGCCGGGTGCACCCGGTCGACCAGGCGGCGCAGCGGCTCGGCGGCGACCGTCACCAGCGTCTCCACATAGGCGGTGTGCTCCCGGGCGGCGGCCCGGGCCACCTCCGCCAGCATGTCCGCGTCATGGCCCGCCTCGGCCTCGGCGAACTTGCCGAAGGTGGCGAAGAAGTGGTCGTGGCCGGGCCTCGGGTCCCCGTCGGGCGGCAGGACGAAGCCGCGCATCGACCAGGCCCGGACGACCTCGCCGCGGAACGGTCCGGGGCGGGTGGCGTCCCGGGCGGGCCGCCGGCCCGGGGCGCACGGCTCCGGCCCCGGGGTCACGACGTACGTGGCGGTGTCGACGCACTTGCGGTCGCGGGCGGCGTAGGCGAGGAGCGACTCCGCGGGGACGGCTCCGCCGAGGTGGTGGTGGAGGTCGCCGCCCTTGGGCAGCTCGCGCAGGAGGGAGGCGAGATCCCCGGTCCCGCGAACGGCACGCGCCAACCGCTCCCCGCCCAGACGCTGTTCGTCCCGGCCCGGCCCCTGCCCGGCCGCACGCCGGTCACCCCGGCTCGGGAACTCCCCCAGCGCCCGCCCGTCGCCCCCGCCCGGACTCTCCCCCCGGTCGGCGGCGACCAGCGGGGTTGCCTCGAACGCGGCGGCGGTCACCGGGGGCGTCCCGGCCGCCGCGGCCGCCAGGCCCAGCACCGCCGTCGCGGCCCACACCCGCCACCGCCGCCGCGTGCGGCATCTCTTCGTCATGCCCTGTCCCTCTCCTGGCTCCGCCCCCCATACTCACGGGCACGGAACCGCATGCGTCCGACGCGCGCGCGGCGGGCCCCCCGAGTGGCCGACACGCGGGGGTCGTCCGGGGCCGGGGAGCTCGGCAGTGGCTACCGTGATCCGCGACTCCCGCCGAACGCCCGGAGGGAGCGGGCCCGTACGCGCGGTCCGTCCCGGCTTCGGCCGCGCCCTCCTCGTACACCATCCACGCCCACCCGGAGGCACCCGTGAAGATGCTGATCAACGTGGCCGAGACGGTCGTGGCGGACGCGCTGCGCGGGATGGCCGCCGCGCATCCCGAGCTGACCGTCGACGTGGAGAACCGGGTGATCGTGCGGCGGGACGCGCCGTTCGCCGGAAAGGTGGGGCTGGTGTCCGGGGGCGGTTCGGGGCACGAGCCGCTGCACGGCGGGTTCGTGGGGCGCGGGATGCTCTCCGCCGCCTGTCCCGGCGAGGTGTTCACCTCGCCCGTGCCGGACCAGATGGTACGGGCCGCGGCCGCCGTGGACAGCGGGGCCGGGGTGCTGTTCGTCGTCAAGAACTACACCGGTGACGTGCTCAACTTCGACATGGCCGTGGAGCTCGCCGAGGACGAGGGCGTGACGATCGCCAGGGTGCTCGTCGACGACGACGTCGCCGTGACCGACAGCCTCTACACCGCCGGGCGGCGCGGCACCGGGGCCACCCTCTTCGTGGAGAAGATCGCGGGTGCCGCCGCCGAGGAGGGCGCGCCGCTGGAGCGGGTCGAGGCGATCGCCCGCCGGGTGAACGCGAGTTCGCGCAGCTTCGGCGTCGCGCTCGGCGCCTGCACCACGCCCGCCAAGGGCGGCCCCACCTTCGACCTGCCGCCCGGTGAGCTGGAGCTCGGCGTCGGCATCCACGGTGAGCCGGGGCGCGAGCGGCGGCCCATGATGACCTCCGGGGAGATCGCGGACTTCGCCGTGGACGCGGTCCTGGCGGACCTGGAGCCGTCCAGCCCCGTCCTGCTGCTCGTCAACGGCATGGGGGCGACACCGCTCCTGGAGCTGTACGGGTTCACCGCCGAGGTGCACCGGGTCCTGGCCGAGCGGCGCGTCCCGGTGGCGCGCACGCTCGTCGGCGACTACGTGACCTCGCTCGACATGGCGGGCGCCTCGGTGACGCTGTGCCAGGCCGACGAGGAGCTGCTGCGGCTGTGGGACGCGCCCGTGAACACGCCCGCGCTGCGGTGGGGCTGCTGACCCGGACCGCTCCCCCGGCCGTATCCCGTCCGTACCCCGAAGGAGTCGCTCGTGCTCGACGCCGCTTTCTTCCGCCGCTGGATGACCGTGACGGCCTCGGCCGTGGACCGCCAGGCGGCACGGCTGACCGAACTGGACTCGGCCATCGGCGACGCCGACCACGGCGCCAACCTCCGGCGCGGATTCACCGCCGTGACCGCCGTCCTGGAGAAGGAGGCCCCGGACACCCCGGGCGCCGTACTCGCCCTCGCCGGGCGGCAGCTGATCTCGGCCGTGGGCGGCGCCTCCGGACCGCTGTACGGGACGCTGCTGCGCCGCACCGGCAAGGCGCTCGGCGACCGGGCCGAGGTGAGCCGGGAGGAGTTCGCGGTGGCGCTGGGCGAGGGCGTGGCGGCGGTGGCCCAGCTGGGCGGAGCGGCGGCCGGGGACAAGACGATGCTGGACGCGCTGCTCCCGGCCGTCGAGGCGCTCGGGGAGTCGTTCGCCGCGGCGGGGGCGGCGGCCCGGGACGGGGCGCTGGCGACCGTACCGCTGCGGGCCCGCAAGGGCAGGGCCAGCTATCTGGGCGAGCGCTCGGTGGGGCACCAGGACCCGGGCGCGACCTCGGCCGCGCTGCTCGTCGGAGCGCTCGAGGAGGCCGCCGCGTGAGCGCGGGCGGAGCCGTCGGCGGGCCCGGCCGGACGGGCGCGGCCGCGGGGTTCGTCGGGGTCGTGCTCGTCTCGCACAGCGCGGAGGTCGCCGAGGCCGTCGCGGCGCTGGCGACCGGGCTCGCGGGCGGCGGCGGGACCGCTCCGGTCGCGGCGGCGGGCGGCACCCCCGACGGCGGTCTCGGCACCAGTTCGGAGCTGATCGCCGGGGCGGCGGCGGCCGTCGACGGGGGCGCGGGCGTGGCGGTCCTGGTGGACCTGGGCAGCGCGGTGCTCACCGTGAAGGCGCTGCTGGCCGAGGACGAGCTGCCGCCCGGGACGCGGCTGGTCGACGCGCCCTTCGTGGAGGGCGCGGTGGCGGCCGTCGTCAGCGCCTCGGCCGGGGCGCCGCTGGACGCGGTGGAGGCGGCGGCCTCGGAGGCGTACGGCTACCGGAAGGTGTGAACCGCGCCACGTGGGCGAGGGCCCGGCGGAACGCTCCCGCCGGGCCCTGGCGCGCGGAGCGCCGGACCGGCCGTCCTGCGGCACCCCTCCTTTATGCAACTTGTTGCACAACACGTACCCGGTGCTCTACAACTGGAGGCGACGACACCGCCGTACCCGGAGGCCCCCCGATGAGCGACTACCCCCACCTGCTGAGCCCCCTCGACCTGGGCTTCACCACGCTGCCCAACCGGGTGCTGATGGGGTCCATGCACATCGGACTCGAAGAGGCCGAGAACGGGTTCGAGCGGATGGCGGCGTTCTACGCCGAGCGGGCACGCGGCGGGGTCGGCCTCATGGTCACCGGCGGCATCTCCCCCAACGACGCGGGCCGCCCCTACGAGGGCGGCGCCAAGCTCACCACCGAGGCGGAGGCCGCCCAGCACCGCACGGTCACCGACGCCGTGCACGCGGCGGGCGGGCGGATCGCGATGCAGATCCTGCACTTCGGCCGGTACGCCTACCACCAGGACCTGGTGGCGCCGAGCGCGCTCCAGGCCCCCATCAGCCCCTTCGTGCCGCACGCCCTCACCGACGAGGAGGTCGAGCGGACCGTCGAGGACTTCGTGCGCGCGGCCGGACTGGCGAAGTCGGCCGGGTACGACGGCGTCGAGATCATGGGCTCCGAGGGCTATCTGATCAACGAGTTCGTCGCGGGCGCGGTGAACCGGCGCACCGACCGCTGGGGCGGCTCCTACGAGAACCGGATGCGCTTCCCCGTCGAGATCGTCCGCCGCACCCGCGAGCGCGTCGGCGCGGACTTCATCATCATCTACCGGCTCTCCATGCTGGACCTGGTGCCCGGCGGCTCCACCCTGGAGGAGGTCGTCACGCTGGCGCGGGCGATCGAGGCGGCCGGGGCGACCCTGATCAACACCGGCATCGGCTGGCACGAGGCCCGTATCCCCACCATCGCCACCTCGGTGCCGCGCGGCGCGTACACCTGGGTGACCAAGAAGCTGATGGGGTCCGTCTCCATCCCGCTGATCACCAGCAACCGCATCAACACCCCCGAGGTGGCCGAGCGGCTGCTCGCCGAGGGCCGGGCGGACATGGTGTCGATGGCGCGGCCGTTCCTCGCCGACCCCGAGTTCGTCGCCAAGGCGGCCGCGGGAAGCCCGGAGACCATCAACACCTGCATCGGCTGCAACCAGGCCTGCCTGGACCACACCTTCAGCGGGAAGATCACCTCCTGCCTGGTCAACCCGCGCGCCTGTCACGAGACCGAGCTGGTCCTCTCCCCCACCCGGCGGCGCAAGAGCCTCGCCGTGGTGGGCGCGGGCCCGGCCGGGCTGGCCTGCGCGGTCTCGGCGGCCGAGCGCGGCCACGCGGTCACGCTCTTCGACAGCGCGGCCGAGATCGGCGGCCAGCTGAACATCGCCAAGCGCGTCCCCGGCAAGGAGGAGTTCCACGAGACGCTGCGCTACTACCGTACGCAGCTCGAACTGCGCGGCGTGGACGTCCGGTTGAACACCACCGCGACCGTGGAGGAGCTCACCGCGGGCGGCTACGACGAGGTCGTCGTCGCCACCGGTGTGACGCCCCGCACCCCGCAGATCCCCGGATCCGACCACCCCAGCGT
The DNA here is from genome assembly GCF_055567715.1 of Streptomyces sp. NPDC026377. NCBI lineage: Bacteria > Bacillati > Actinomycetota > Actinomycetes > Kitasatosporales > Streptomycetaceae > Streptomyces > Streptomyces sp. NPDC026377. The sequence continues at coordinate 338,953 of NZ_JBVHPV010000007.1, read as the reverse complement.
CGTCACCTACCTCGATGTGCTGCGCGACGGCGCGCCGGTCGGCGAGCGGGTGGCGATCGTCGGCGCGGGCGGCATCGGCTTCGACGTCGCCGAGTACCTCACCGACGGCGGGGACGCGGCGAGCCTGGATCCCGAGACGTACTTCCGGCAGTGGGGCGTCGACACCTCCTACGGCGAGCGCGGCGGACTGCGCGCGCCCGAGCGGCCCAAGCCCCCGCGCGCGGTGCACCTGCTCCAGCGCAAGACCTCCAAGGTCGGCGCGGGCCTCGGCAAGACCACGGGGTGGATCCACCGCACCGAGCTCAAGCACCGGGGCGTGACGATGGTGCCGGGCGTCGGCTACGACCGGATCGACGACGCCGGGCTGCACATCACCGTCGACGGCGCCTCCACCGTGCTGCCGGTGGACACCGTGGTCCTGTGCGCGGGCCAGGAACCGCGCCGCGACCTGTACGAGGAGCTGACGGCTGCCGGTGCCACCGCGCACCTGATCGGCGGCGCGGACGTGGCCGCCGAGCTGGACGCCAAGCGCGCCATCGACCAGGGCACCCGGCTGGCGGCGTCCCTGTGACGACCGCGCTCGGCGCGGCCGGCCCCGGGGAACCTACGATGCGCTCATGTCCCTCCCGCACGCGATCCTGACCGCTCTGCTCGAAAAGACGTCGTCGGGGCTTGAGCTGACCCGCCGGTTCGACAAGTCGTTCGGCTTCTTCTGGTCCGCGACGCACCAGCAGATCTACCGCGAGCTGGGCAAGCTGGAGCAGTCCGGATTCATCCGCGCGCTGCCGTCCCGGGCCCCGGCGCGCGGCCAGAAGAAGGAGTACGAGGTGCTGCCCGCGGGCCGTGCGGAGCTGGCGGCGTGGGCCGCCGCCGGGCAGGACCCGCGTGCCATGCGGGACCCGCTGCTGCTGCGGGTGCGGGCGGCGGCGGTGGTCGGCACCGAGGGCCTGCCCGCCGAGCTGCGCCGCCATCTGGGCCTGCACGAGAAGCAGTTGGAGCTGTACGAGTCGATCGAGCGGCGGGACTTCCCACCGGACCGCGACAGCGAGCAGGACCGGCTGCGCCACCTGGTGCTGCGCGGCGGCATCGAACTGGAGACGTTCTGGATCCGGTGGCTGACACAGGCGCTGGAGACGGTGGACGGGGAGGAGTGAGGCGTTCTCCTCACCCGGGCGCGGGGAGGGCGCGGCCGCGTGACGCGGGGCATCGCCCGCTGGCGTTGTATTATGCAACTAGCCAGTGAGAGGACCAGCCGTGCCCAGCCGAGACCAGTCGGTCACCACCATCCAGCGGGAGCTGACCGCCTTCGCCCGCCGTGCGCGGGCCGCCGCCGCGCGGATGCACCCGGAGCTGTCGCTGGTCTCCTTCACGCTGCTGTCCCATCTGGAGGACCAGCAGGGGTGCCGCGCGACCGACCTCGCCGCGTACTACATGCTCGACAAGTCGACGATCAGCCGGCAGATCGCGGCCCTGGAGAAGCTGGGGTTCATCGAGCGCCGCAGCGACCCCGCCGACCACCGCATCCAGCTGCTGCACCTGACCTCCGCGGGCACCGAGAAGCTCGCCGAGGCGGCGGTGCTGCGCCGGCACGCCTTCCACGAGCGCCTCGCGGACTGGGACGAGGCCGACCTCGAACGGTTTGCCGCCTACCTTCTGCGCTACAACGGCACGGGGCGGGACGGCGGTTGACGCCCCCGGGCTAACGGGCGCCGCCGCCCGGGGTGACGAGCCCCGACTCGTACGCGAGCACCACCGCCTGCGCCCGGCTGGCCAGGTCCAGTTTGCTCATGGCCCGGTTCAGATGGGTCTTCACCGTCGCCTCGCTGATGAAGAGGTGGCCGGAGATCTCCTGGTTCGACAGCCCGCGCCCGGTCAGCTTCAGGACCTCGGTCTCCCGGGCGGTGAGCGCCGCCAGGTCCGCCGAGAGCCGCGGGGCGCGCTCGGCGGGCCGCGCGAAGGCCTCCACCAGGCGCCGGGTGACGCTCGGCGCGAAGAGCATGTCGCCGCCGGCGACCACCGCGACCGCGTTGAGCAGCCGCTCCGGTCCCGCGTCCTTGAGCAGGAACCCCGAGGCACCGGCGCGGAGCGCGGCGTACACGTACTCGTCGAGGTCGAAGGTGGTGAGGATCAGGATGCGCGGCGCGGGGTCCCCGGCGTCCGCGAGGATCCGCTCGGTGGCGGTGATGCCGTTCGTCCCCGGCATCCGGATGTCCATCAGGATCACGTCCGGCCGGGTCCGCGCCGCCTCGGCGACCGCCTCCTCGCCGTCGCTCGCCTCGCCGACCACGTCGATGCCCGCCGCCCGCAGCAGCGCGACCAGACCGGCCCGCACGAGGAACTGGTCGTCGACCACGAGTGCCCTGGTCATGAAGTCGCGTCTTCCCCCTGTGTCGTGCGGCGCCGGTCAGGCGGTCGGCCGGGCCGAGGTCGGCAGCAGCAGCCGGACCTCGAAGCCCCCCTCGCGCCGCGGGCCGGTGGTGACCGTGCCGCCGTAGAGCTTGGCCCGTTCCCGCATTCCGATCAACCCGTGTCCCCCGCCCGTCCGGTTCACGGCCGGATCCGCTCCCGTACCGTCGTTCACGACGGCGAGGGCGACATGGTTCCGTTCGTAGCCAACTTCCACGCTCGTGGCGGCGCCCGGCGCGTGTTTCAGGACGTTGGTCAGCGCCTCCTGCGCCACCCGGTACGCGCACAGGTCGACGCCGGGTGCGAGCGTGCGCACCTGTCCCCGCACCCGCAGCTCGACGGGCAGACCCCCGGCCCGCAGCCGCTCCACCATGTCCGGCAGCCGCGCGAGACCGGGCATCGGGGCCGACGGCTCGTCGTCGAGGTCCTCGGCGCGCAGGACGTGCAGCATGCGCCGCAGCTCCTCCAGCGCCTCCTGGCTGGTGGCCGAGATGGTGCCCAGCGCGGTGTGCGCGGTGGCCGGGTCGGAGGTGAAGACGAACCGGGCCAGGCCCGACTGGACCGATATCACCGACATGTGGTGGGCGATGATGTCGTGCAACTCCCGTGCGATACGGCCCCGTTCCTCCGCGACCTCCCGTCTGGCCCGGGCCTCCTGCTCCCGGGCGAGCTGTTCGGCGAGCCGGGTGGAGCGGCGCGCCACCCGGCCGAACCGCCAGATCACGGCCGGTACGGCGATCGCCTGCACGGCCACGGAGGGGATCGAGCCGCCGCCGACGCGGAACCCGGCGAACAGCCAGACGGCGCCCAGGAGCGCGGCGCAGCCCGCGGATATCCGGGCGGGGCGGGTGGCGGCGACCGTGTAGCAGGCGATCATGCCGCCGTAGCTCCCCACGACCGGCCAGTTCCCCAGGGCGATGTAGAGGGTCCAGGTGGCGATGACAAAGAGGCAGACCCCGACGGGCGCCCTGGAGCGGAACGCGCACGCCATGTTGACCACCACGGCCAGCCCGTATCCGGCCAGGTCGAGCGGGGGCTGCCCCTGGCTGGAAGCCTCCCGTCCCAGCAGCACGGCGACACACGTCTGTGCCAGCGCGACGAACACGTCGGCGGCCACGGGGCGGATCCGCATGACCGCAGCCTAGGCGCAGGTCACAGGCGTGGCGTCAACCGGTCGCGGTGCACGGACTACTACGGGGGTTGTAGCCGGACCCGCTCCCTCCGCGAGGATGCGAAACCCGTTTGCCACCGGATGCGGGTGCTGTTGGAGTGGGCATATGGACACTGCGGAAGTGCTGGCCCTGTTCGACCGGCGGATGCGCGAGGGCTCCCCGCCCGACGGCCCCGGCGCCGAGGTCGAGCGCGTGGGCCGGGTGGTGCGTCAGGTGGGGCCGGATCCCGTCTGGAACGGGATCCTCTGGTCGGACCTCGACGAGGAGTGCGCGGAGCGCGAGATCGCCGGGCAGGTACGGCACTTCACCGCCCTGGAGCGCGAGTTCGAGTGGAAGCTGTACGCCCATGACACCCCGGGCGACCTCGGTGAACGCCTCCTCGCGGCCGGGTTCACGCCCGAGCCCGCCGAGGCCCTGATGGTGGCCGAGGCCGGGGACCAGCTCCACGACGTGACCCTGCCCGAAGGGGTGGAGCTGGTGCCGGTGACGGACGCGGCGGGAGTCGCGCTGATGGCGCTCGTGCACGAGCGGGCGTTCGGCGGCGACGCCTCCAGGCTCGCCAGGCGCATGGAACTCCAGCTCGCCGAGGCCCCCGAGACGCTGGTCGCGGTGGTGGCGCTGGCGGACGGGGTGCCGGTGTCCGCGGCCCGGATGGAGCTGATCCCGGGGACGCCCTTCGCGGGCCTGTGGGGCGGCGGCACCGCCGAGGCGTGGCGGGGCAAGGGCATCTACCGGGCCCTGGTCGCCCACCGCGCCCGCGTCGCCGTGGAGCGCGGCTACCGCTTCCTCCAGGTCGACGCCTCCGACCGGAGCGAGCCGATCCTGCGCCGGCTGGGCTTCGCCCGGCTGAGCACCACCACCCCGTACGTCCACCGGGGCGCGCCCTCTCGCCGGGGGCCCGGCCGACCCGCACACTGAGGGCCATGGCCGTGAAACGCAGCGCGGGACTCCTCCTCTACCGGACCGTACCGGCCGGCGTCGAAGTGCTGATCGGGCACATGGGCGGCCCGTTCTGGGCCGGCCGGGACGAGGCCGCCTGGTCGATCCCCAAGGGCGAGTACGACCCGGAGGAGCTGCCCCAGGCGGCGGCCCGGCGGGAGTTCGAGGAGGAGCTGGGCCTGCCCGCCCCCGAAGGCACCCAGGTGCCGCTCGGCGAGGCGCGGCAGGCGGGCGGCAAGGTGGTGGCGGTCTGGGCGGTCGAGGGCGACCTCGACCTGGCCGGTGTCGTGCCCGGCACCTTCACCATGGAGTGGCCCCGGGGCTCGGGCGTGCACCAGGAGTTCCCCGAGATGGACCGGTTCGCCTGGCTCGCGCCCGAGGAGGCGTCCGCCCGGCTGGTGGCGGGGCAGCGGGTCTTCCTCGACCGGCTGGCCGCGCACCTGGACGGGGCCGGGCGGACCTGACGGTTCAGGCCGCGCGCGGGGCGCGGCCCAGGTGGTCCGCGATGATCTGCGCGTAATGGCGTCCGCTGCCCTTGACCGTGCGCTTCTGGGTCGCGTAATCGACGTGTACCAGGCCGAACCGCTTGTCGTAGCCGTACGCCCACTCGAAGTTGTCCAGCAGCGACCAGGCGTAGTACCCGGCGAGCGGGGCGCCACGGCGGGCGGCGCGGGCGCAGGCGGCCAGGTGCTCGCGCAGGTACCGCACGCGTTCGGGGTCGTGGACGGTGCCGTCGGGAGTCACGGCGTCGGGGTAGGCCGAGCCGTTCTCGGTGACGTGCAGGCGCCGGGCCCCGTAGTCGTCGGTCAGCCGCATCAGCAGGGCCTCGATGCCGCTCGCGTCGATCTCCCAGCCCATACCGGTGCGCGGCAGCCACGGGCGCGGGACCTGGCGGGCGAAGGGCAGGGGCCCGTGCGGGTCGTCGGCGACGCGCACCCCGAAGTAGTAGTTCAGGCCCAGCCAGTCCAGCGGCTCGGCGATGGCGTCGAGGTCGCCGGGGCGCTCGGGCAGGTCGACCCCGTACACCTCCCTCATGTCGGCGGGGAAGCCCCGGCCGTGCACCGGGTCCAGCCACCAGCGGTTGACGTGGCCGTCCATCCGGCGGGTGGCGGCGAGGTCGGCCTCGGACGCGGAGTCGGGCTCGACGGTCGAGAGGTTGTTGACGATGCCGACCTGGGCGCCGGGGGCGGTGGCGCGCAGCGCCCGGGTGGCCAGGCCGTGGCCGAGCAGCAGGTGGTAGGAGGCACGGACGGCTGCCGCGATGTCGGTCAGGCCCGGCGCCATCCGCCCTTCGAGGTGGCCGATCCAGGCCGAGCACAGCGGCTCGTTGAGGGTGGACCACAGCGGGACGCGGTCGCCCAGCTCACGGGCCGCGACCGACGCGTACGCGGCGAAGTGCTCGGCGGTCTCCCGCACGGGCCAGCCGCCGCGGTCCTGGAGGGCCTGGGGCAGGTCCCAGTGGTAGAGCGTGGCGTTGGGGGTGATCCCGGCCTCCAGGAGGGCGTCGACCAGGCGGGAGTAGAAGTCCAGTCCCGCCCGGTTGACCGGTCCGTCGCCGCCGGGCAGGATGCGCGGCCACGCGAGCGAGAAGCGGTACGAGGTGACGCCGAGCTCCTTCATCAGCGCGATGTCCTCCCGCCACCGGTGGTAGTGGTCGCAGGCGGTGTCGCCGTGGTCGCCGCCGTCGATCTTCCCGGGGGTGTGGGAGAAGGTGTCCCAGATCGAGGGGGCTCGGCCGTCCTCGGCCACCGCCCCCTCGATCTGGTACGCGGAGGTGGCCACGCCCCAGGCGAAGTCCTCCGGCAGGGCGGCGAGGTCGATGGGCTCGGTCACGAAAGTCCTTTCGGGCAGGCGGGATTGACGGCTCGTCACTTCACGGCTCCGGCGGTGAGCCCGGCCACGAGATAGCGCTGGAGCAGCAGGAAGGCGGCGACCACCGGCACGCTGACCACCAGCGAGGCGGCCATGACCTGGTTCCAGTACACGTCGTTCTGGGTGGCGTAGCCCTGGAGGCCCACGGCGAGGGTGCGGGTGGTGTCGTTCGTCATCACGGAGGCGAACAGGACCTCGCCCCACGCCGTCATGAACGCGTACACCGCGACCGCAACGATGCCGGGAACCGCCGCCGGGACCACCACGCGCAGCAGCGCGCCCAGCGGCCCGCAGCCGTCGACCATCGCCGCCTCGTCGAGGTCGCGCGGCACGGAGTCGAGGTAGCCGATGAGCATCCAGATGGAGAAGGGCAGCGAGAAGGTGAGATAGGTGAGGATCAGTCCGCCGCGCGAGCCGTAGAGGGCGACACCGGTGGCGTTGCCGACGTTGACGAAGATCAGGAACAGCGGCAGCAGGAAGAGGATGCCGGGGAACATCTGCGTGGACAGCACGGTCACGGTGAACACCCGCTTGCCGCGGAAGCGGTAGCGGCTCACCGCGTACGCCGCGAGGACCGCGACGACGACGGACAGGACGGTCGCCGCGCCCGCCACGATCAGCGAGTTCACGAAGTACCTGGCGAGCGGGACGGTCTTCCAGATGTCGAGGTAGGGGCGGACGGTGAGGCCGCTGGGCAGCCAGCGGAACCGTCCCGACACGTCCTGCAGCGGCTTGAGGGAACTGCTGGCCATCACATAGACGGGCAGCAGCACGAATCCGGTGAGCAGGGTGAGGAAGACCCGGCGGGCCAGGACGAAGGAGCGGGGCACGGCGGTGGGGCCGGCGCTAGACATCGGCGGACTTCCTTCCCCGGGAGGTCAGCAGGAGGTAGACGGCCGTCACCGCGAGCAGGAAGAGCAGCAGCAGGACCGACATCGCGGCGCCGGTGCCGAAGTTCCAGGTGACGAACGAGGACTGGTAGATGTGGATGGAGATGAGGTCCGCGGCCTTCGGCGCCGAGCGTCCGAACAGGACGTACGGCGTGTTGAAGTCGTTGAACGTCCACAGGAACAGCACCAGCACGAGGACCTGGTTGACCGGCCGGAGCGAGGGCAGGGTGATCCGGCGGATCCGCTGCCACATCCCGGCGCCGTCGATGGCGGCGGCCTCGTACAGCTCCCGCGGGATGTTCTGCAGCCCGGCCGTGACGATGAGGAAGGCGAACGGCCAGCCCTTCCAGACCGAGACGGTCAGCAGGGCGACGAAGCTGTTGTCGCCGATCAGCCAGAAGGAGCGCTCGCCGCCGAGTCCGAGCTGGTCGTACAGGACGTGGTTGACCAGCCCGTTGTCGCGCTGGAACATGAACGCCCAGGTGATGACCGCCGCGTAGACCGGCAGGGCGTAGGGGACGAGGAAGAGGGCCCGCAGCAGGCCACGGCCGCGGAAGCCGTCCTGCATGAAGATCGCCGCGGCCGTGCCGAGCAGCCAGCACAGCGCCACCGAGGCCACCGTGAACAGGCAGGTGGTGACGAAGGAGTCGAGCAGGTCGCGGCCGACCGGCGCGGAGAAGTCGACGGAGATCCCGTAGTTGTCGAATCCGGTCCAGGGCGCGGTGGACCAGTCGCGGATGTAGAACTGGGTGAGCGTCTTGAAGCTCATCACCGCGCCGATGACCATCGGCACCAGATGGACGAGGAGTTCGAGGGCGAGGGCCGGGAGCAGGAGCAGATACGGCAGGCTCGCCCGGCGGACGCGGCCGGGGGCGCGAAAGCCGCGTCGGCCCCGGGCGGGCGACGGCCGTCCGCCGCGCTCCGGCCGCGCCTGCGCGTCGACGGCGAGGGGCGCGGGGGTGGGCGGGGTCACGGGGGCGCTCACTTGGGCATCTGCTGCTGGGCCTTGGCCAGGGCCGCCCTCACGGACTCGGTGGTGACCGCGCGGCCGGCCGCCGCGTCGGCCCACAGGCCCTTGACGGCGGTGCCCACGGCCGTCTCGAACTGGGACTCCTCGGGGACCTGCGGCAGCGGTGCGGCGCTCTTGAGCAGGGTGTCCTTGAGGACGGAGGTGTCGGGGGCGCCGAAGGCGGGGTCCTGCTGGGCGGCCTTGACCGGCGGGATCGAGCCGTACGTCCTGTTGAGGATCTTCTGTTCCTCGTCGCTGGTCATGAACTTCACGAAGTTCAGGGCGCCGTCGCGGTTGCGGGTGTTCTTGAAGACGGAGATGTTGATGCCCGCGACCATCGAGTTGATGTTCCTGGCGGTGTCCGGCGTCCCGGCCGGGACGGGCACCGGTGCCACGCCCCACTGTTCGGGCTTCATTCCCTGGGCGGCGAAGGTGGAGGCGGCGGCCTGCCACAGCACCATGGCGGTCCTGCCGGTGGAGAAGTCGCGCAGCGACTGGTTCTGGGCGTACTCCGCGTTGCCCGGTGCGACGATCTTGTCCTTGGCCATGAAGTCGACGTACTGCTTGACCGCGGCCACCGCGCCGTCCGAGGTGAAGGCGGGTCTGCCGGCCGCGTCGAAGAAGTCGGCGCCGTGCTGCTTGCCCAGGGCGAACACCTGGTGGATGTTGTTGGAGAGGTTGGAACCCTCGGCGCCCAGCCCCCACTTGCCGTCCCTGGAAAGCCGCTTGCCGTCCGCGACGAGCTCGTCCCAGGTCGCGGGCGGTTTGGCTATGCCCGCGTCGGCGAACATCTTCTTGTTGTAGTAGAGCGCGTACGCCAGCGAGTACAGCGGGACGGCCGCCGGGTCCTTGCCCGGGGCCCCGGCCGCGGCGACCGCGGAGTCCGCGAACCGGGCCCGGCCGCCGATCGCGTCGAACGCCGCCCGGTCCCACGGCAGCAGGGCGCCGGTGGCCTGGAGGGAGGCGGACCAGGTGTTGCCGATGTTGAGCACGTCGGGGCCCTGGCCGGAGGTGGTGGCGGCGAGGATGCGGTTGAGCAGGTCGGACCAGGGGACCACCTCCAGCTTGACCTTGATCCCGCTCCGCTGCTCGAACTTCTTCAGCTCGGCGGTCAGGATCTTCTTGTCCGCCTCGATGCTCGGGCCCTGGTTGGACGCCCAGTACGTCAGGGACTTCGGGGAGTCGTTGCCGCCTCCTCCCGTGTCGGAACCGCCGCCGCAGCCACTCGCGGTGGCGGCGAGAGCGGTGACGGTCGCGAAGGCAGCCGCGGCTCGGAGTCTGCGCATGGCGGGATCGCCCCTTTCCGGGGTTCCAGAGGTGGCCGGGTTCAGGTCCTGAACGGACTCACGCCTTAATTTAGGACGTGAGTTAAGACCCGAGAGAAGGTCGCGTCAAGGCCCCGCGCGACGGTATGTTGCACGCAGGGAGGGAGCCATATGGCCATGCCGAACAGACGAACCGTTCGTGACCTGCGGCGCGACAACCGGACCGCGGTATTGCAACGGTTGTATTTCGACGGCCCCACGAGCCGTCAGGAACTCGGCCCCGCCACGGGCCTGAGTTCGGGGTCCATCAGCAACGTGGTCACCGAACTCGCCGCCGAAGGGCTCCTGGAGGACGCGGGCGTCGTCGACTCCGACGGCGGCCGCCCGCGCACCCTGCTCCGCGTCACCCCCGACAGCGGCCATCTCATCGGCGTGGACGTCGGCGAGACCCGGGTCCGCGTCGAGCTCTTCGACCTGGTGATGAGGGAACTGGCCCGCGCCGAACTGACATTGGCGCCCGGCGGATACGACGTGGACCACATCGTGGGGCTCATCCGCGACGGGGTGGCCGCCGTGCTGCGCGACGCGGCCCTGGCCCCCGAGCGGCTGCTCGGCATCGGCGTCGGGGTCCCGGGCATCGTCGACCGCAGCGGCGCCGAGGGCGCGGTGGTGCACGGGCAGACCGTCGGCTGGGACGCGGTCCCGCTGGAGGCGCTGCTGCGCACCGCGCTCGCGGACCGGCTCCCGCCCGGCTTCCGCCTCTTCGTGGAGAACGGCGCCAAGACGCTCGGCCAGGCCGAGATGTGGTTCGGCGGCGGACGCGGCGCCCAGGACGCGGTGATCGTGCTCTTCGGCTCGGGCGTCGGCGCGTGCATCGTCTCCGACGGGCAGATCTACGGGGGCGCGCACAGCAGCGCCGCCGAGTGGGGCCACACCACCGTCCATGTGCGCGGGCGGCGCTGCCGGTGCGGGTCGCCGGGGTGCCTGGAGGCGTACGCGGGCGCGGAGGCACTGGTCGCCCGCTGGCGCGAGGCGGGCGCGGCCCTGCCGCACGGCATCGAGGAGGAGGCGGCGCTGTCGGCGCTGGTGGCCGCGGCCTACCCGGACGGCGCCGGGGCGGACGCCCGTGCCGGCGGGGAACCGGCGGACGGCGCAGGCCGCTCCCCCGACCCCGTGGCCCGGACCGTCCTCGACGAGACCGCGGAGTACCTGGGCGCCGGGCTCTCCGACCTCATCAACCTCTACAACCCCGAGCGCATCCTCGTCGGCGGCTGGGCGGGACTCCAACTCGGCCCGTACATCCTGGAGTCGGTGCGCGCCCACGCCACCGCGTACGCCCTGCGCCACCCCGCCGAGCGCGTGACCATCGAGCTGGGGCGGCTCGGCCCTGACGCGGTCACCGTGGGCGCCGCCACCCTGCCCCTGGCCGACTTCTTCGCGCGCGGCGGCCACCGCGCGCCGGGCGAGTTGGCGCCCGGCGTCCTCCGGCAGCCCGACTGGCGCGCCTCGGTCGAGGAGCGCGCCGCTCGTTGACGACCGCACCGACGCGGCCGCCGGTGCAACGAGGAAAAGGGCTCACCGGATCGCGGCACGGCACCTCGCCGCGCCACGGGAGTGCGTCCCGTGCGCGGACGACGCCGGGCGATGCCACGGGTACACCCCTTGCGCGGCCGCTGCTCCCCCTCGCGAGGCGCCCCGCCGGACCGCGCCCGCCTCCCGGCAGACCTCCCGGGCTCAGCGCTACGCGGACTCCCGCACCACCAGCTCCGGCGCGAAGACGACCGAGGTCACCGGGCGCCCCGGAGTCTCGATGTGCTCCTGGAGGAGCCGCGCCATCTCCGCGGCCATGTCCTCCACCGGCTGGCGCACGGTGGTGAGGCCGAGCCGCCCGGAGGTCGCCGCCGCGCTGTCGTCGAAGCCCACCACCGCCACGTCCTCGGGGATCCTCCTGCCGTGCTCCCCCAGCACCTGGCAGGCGCCCCGCGCCATCACGTCGTTGCCGACGAACACCCCGTCCACGTCCGGGTGTTCGGCCAGGAGCCGCGCCATCGCCTCCTCGCCGCTGCGCTGGGTGAACAGCCCCTCGACGATCGGTACGTACGGCTGGCCCCGAAGCGCCATCGCGTCCCGGAACCCGGTCAGCCGGTCCTGGCCCGCCGGCACGTCCAGCGGACCCGTGATCGTGGCGACCCGACGGCAGCCCCGGGCCAGCAGATGCTCGGCGGCCAGCCGGCCCCCGTCCACGTGGTCGAGGTCGACGTGGGTGAGCGGCACCGGCCGGGCCGGGCGCGCGAAGAGCACGGCGGGCAGCCCGGCGGCCGCCAGCAGCGCGGGCAGCGGGTCCTCGCCGTGCGCCGACACGACCAGGGCGCCGTCTGCGCTGCCCTGGCGCAGATACGCGACGACCTGCTCCCGGTCGGCGGGCGTCTCGGCGAACATCAGCACCGGATGCGCGGAGCGGGGCCGCAGGAAGCCGACGACCCCGGCGACCACGCGCCCGAAGAACGGGTCGGCGAAGACCCGGGCGGCGAACGCGTCCGGCCCGTCGTGTTCGTCGGGCCCGCCGTCCACGCCCGACACCACCAGGGCGATCGTCCCGGACCGCCGGGTGACCAGCGAGCGGGCGGCGCGGTTGGGCGCGTACCCGGTGGCCTCGACGGCCCTGCGCACGGCCTCCTGGATGCCGGGGTCGACATTGCGGACGCCGTTGACGACACGGGACACCGTCGCCCGCGACACCCCGGCGACCCGCGCCACGTCCTCCAGGGTGGGCGCCCCGGTGTGCTCCCGCAGATCTCCGCTCATGACGGAACTGTACGGGGAGAGCGCTCCCCGGGCACGGGCGGCCCGGTCCGTGGACGCTCCCAACAACCGTTCTGTGTACAAGCCTTGACGTGTTCGCATCGCCGGAGAACCATCTGGGGGCAACCGGAGAGCGCTCTCCTGTATCCCCTTGCCCACCCCCACGACCCAGGATCGAGGCTCGATGCACGCTCCCCCCACCGGTTCGCCGGTGCCCCCCGGATCCTTCGCGCACCCTCGCCGGCTAGCCGCCGCCGTGGCCGCCGCCCTGGTGGCCGCGCTGCTCCTGTTCGTCCCCGCGCCCGCCGCCCACGCCGAGCCCCCGCCGCTCTCCCAGGGCCGTCCCGTCACCGCCTCCAGCCAGGAGAACGGCTCCACCCCGGCCGCCGCGGCCGTCGACGGCGACCCGGGGACGCGCTGGTCGAGCGCGTTTTCCGATCCCCAGTGGATCCAGGTCGACCTCGGCGGCCCGGCCGCGCTCGGCAAGGTCGTGCTGAAGTGGGAGGCGGCGTACGCCAAGGCGTACCGCGTCGAGCTCTCCACCGACGGCACCGCCTGGACCACGGCGTACTCCACGGCCAACGGCCCCGGCGGCACCGAGATCCTGCCCGTCTCGGGCACCGCCCGCTACGTGCGGGTCCACGGGACGGTCCGCGCCACCGGATACGGGTACTCCCTCTGGGAGTTCCAGGTGTTCGGCAGCGGCGGGGGCACCCTGCCCGGCGGCGGTGACCTCGGGCCCAACGTGCTGGTCTTCGACCCCTCCACGCCCGACATCCAGGGCAGACTCGACCAGGTCTTCCGGCAGCAGGAGTCGGCGCAGTTCGGCACCGGCCGCTACGCCCTTCTGTTCAAGCCCGGAACGTACAACGGCCTCAACGCCAACCTCGGCTTCTACACCTCGATAGCGGGGCTCGGACTCAACCCCGACGACACCACCATCAACGGCGATGTGACCGTGGACGCGGGCTGGTTCAACGGCAACGCCACCCAGAACTTCTGGCGCTCCGCCGAGAACCTGGCGCTCAACCCCGTCAGCGGCACCGACCGCTGGGCGGTCGCCCAGGCGGCGCCCTTCCGGCGGATGCACGTCAAGGGCGGCCTGAACCTGGCGCCCAACGGCTACGGCTGGGCCAGCGGCGGTTACATCGCGGACAGCAGGATCGACGGCACGGTCGGTCCGTACTCGCAGCAGCAGTGGTACACCCGGGACAGCTCGGTGGGCGGCTGGACCAACGGCGTGTGGAACATGACCTTCTCCGGGGTCCGGGGCGCGCCCGCGCAGAGCTTCCCCAGCCCCCCGTACACCACGCTCGACACCACCCCGGTCTCCCGGGAGAAGCCGTTCCTCTACCTCGACGGCAACGACTACAAGGTGTTCGTCCCGGCCAAGCGCACCGACGCGCGGGACGTCTCCTGGGCGTCGGGCAGCACCCCGGGCAGCTCGCTGCCGCTCGACCGGTTCTACGTGGTGAAGCCCGGCGCGAGCGCGGCGACGATCAACCAGGCACTCGCCCAGGGCCTCAACCTGCTCTTCACGCCCGGGATCTACCACGTCGACCGGCCCATCGAGGTCACCCGGCCCGACACGGTGGTCCTCGGTCTGGGACTCGCCACGATCGTGCCGGACAACGGTGTCACCGCGCTGCGGGTCGCCGACGTCGACGGGGTGCGGCTGGCCGGGCTCCTCATCGACGCGGGTCCGGTCAACTCGCCCGTCCTGCTCCAGGTCGGGCCGCCCGGGGCGAGCGCGAACCACGCGGCGGACCCGACGACCGTGCAGGACGTGTTCGTGCGGATCGGCGGGGCGGGCGCGGGCCGGGCCACCTCCAGCATGGAGATCAACAGCAACCACACCATCGTGGACCACACCTGGCTGTGGCGCGCCGACCACGGCACCGGCGTCGGCTGGGACACCAACCGGGCCGACTACGGCCTGACGGTCAACGGCAACGACGTGCTGGCCACCGGTCTGTTCGTCGAGCACTTCAACAAGTACGACGTGCGGTGGAACGGCGAGCGCGGCCGGACGATCTTCTTCCAGAACGAGAAGTCGTACGACGCGCCCAACCAGGCCGCCGTCCAGAACGGCGGTGTGCGCGGATTCGCCGCGTACAAGGTGGCCGATTCCGTCACCACCCATGAGGGCTGGGGACTGGGCAGCTACTGCTACTACAACGTGGATCCGACGATCGTCCAGGACCACGGCTTCGAGGTGCCGGACCGGCCGGGCGTGCGGCTGCACGACCTGCTGGTGGTCTCCCTCGGCGGGCAGGGGCAGTACGCGCACGTCGTCAACAGCACCGGGGCGCCGACCTCGGGCACCTCGACGACGCCGTCGACGGTGGTCTCGTATCCCTGATGCCGTCCGGAAGGACGCCGTTGGGGAGTGAGGTGTGACGCGCGACTGCGCCGGTGGCCCGCGAGGTCACCGGCGCAGTCGCCACGGGGTGAGCGGGTCAGTGACGGGCCGGGCGCCTGCGGCGCGCGGCCCAGACGATCCCGCCGCCCGCGACGAGCACGGCGCCGCCCATACCGGCGACGAGCGGGGTGGAGCTCGACGAGCCGGTCTCCGCGAGGTTGGGGCTCGGCTGCGGCTGGGGAGCCGCGGGCGCGGACGTGCTCGGCGCCGGAGCGGGCTTGCCGGGCTTGCTGGGCTCGGCCGACGGGGTCGGGGCCGGCTTCGACGGCTTGGACGGCTTGCCCGACGGGGTGGGTTTCGTCGGGGGCACCGTGTCGCAGACGGGAGACGTCCTGGTCTCGTCGCGCGAGTACTGGTCGCCGTCGCCCGCCTTCACGATGAGCCGGAGCGTGAGCTCCTTGTCGTGGGCGGGGAGCTTGAGGTTCTTGTGGAACTCGCCCCTGAACTCCTCGGTGGGGAGCAGGTCCTTGCCGTCCGAGGTCTTGATGGTCACCGTGTTGGTGGCCGAGCGGGAGTAGCTGGTCAGATCGACCGTCACGGCCGAGCAGGTCACCTTCCAGACGGGGGTGTGCGCCTGTGCGGGCAGCGCGCTCAGGCCGACGCCGAGGAGCCCCGCGGCGGCTGCCCCTATCAGCGCTCCACGACGACGCCCCGTTCCTCTGTTTACGGTCACAGAATCCTCCACTGTTCCGTACCGCCCCATTGGCGGTGCGCGCACAGTACCGCTCCCGTCCCACGGCCAAGCAGCGGTCCCCCACTTCACTCCTCTCACCTGTCTTGTTCACGACGGTTCACCCCGCGCCGTACACGCGCCGGGGTCCGGCCCCCGGGGGGAGCCGCCCGGCCCTCGGCTCTCGTACGGTCGAGCCCCATGAACTGGCCCAACGCGGCCCGGCAGGCCTCGGCCGGGTCCCTGGGCGATGCCGACCCGGCCCGGTGCGCGCACACAGTAGGACACCACCGTGCCCCAGGGACCTGGGCCGCCCGCGCCACAGGGGGACGGATAAGGGGGCCTTTCAGGAGCTCAGAGCGTCTCTGTCGGTCCATATCCCGCCTTTTCAGGGAGAGTTGACCATATCTCAACGAATACGGAAAAGGGCGTTCCGCTGCCGCCCCGGCGGGATCCACCAGGAGGACCCCGGGAGAACTTGCGATTCCGTTTCCGGAAGCCGTTGACCGGGTGAACCGTTTCCGGCCGGGCGGCCGAACGCGCCCCTGGAGCGCTCCTTGTCGGACCGCCCGCGGCGAGCGGACGATCGGTCCCCGTTCCCCCTGCGGCGGCCCCTGTCGGCCGCCGTCGCACCTGCCTTCGAGGAGGTTCCCGTGGTCAACGACCGGATGTCCCTCAGCCCCGACGCGGCACGGCAACTCGCGACCGCCACCAAGACCGTGCCGCAGATGCGCGGCATCACCCCGCGCTATCTGCTGCGCGCGCTGCCCTGGGTGGACGTCGAGTCCGGGGTCTACCGCGTCAACCGCCGCCGCACCTTCGTCCTGGGCGACGACCGGATCACCACCTACGCGGACAACGACGGCGCCCACCGGGTCGTCCCCGGAGATCTGCGGGAAGCGGCGTACTTACGCGACGCCGACGAGGCGTTGCTGGCCGAGCTGGCCGGAGCGTTCACCGAAGTCACCTTCGAGGCCGGCCAGGTCCTGGTGCAGAGCGGCGATCTCGCCGACCGGCTGTGGGTGATCGTGCGCGGCCGGGCCGAGAAGCGGATGACCGGACGGTACGGAGAGGAGGCACTCCTCGAGGTCATCGGCGACGGCCAGTTCTTCGACCTCGGCAGCTGGACCCGGTCCGAGCCGATGCCGTACCGCGTGCAGGCGCTCACCCCGGGCGTGGCGCTGGTCGCGGAGCGCGGCGCGCTCGCGGCCCTGACCGACCGGGACGCGGGGCTCCGGGCCGCGATGGACGACTACTGCGCCGGGAACCACCTGGTGCCGGGCGCCGAGGTGCCGGTGGACCTGTCCTCCGGGCATGTGGGCGAGCCCGACCTGCCGGGCACGTACGTCGACTACGAGGACGCGCCGCGCGAGTACCACATGACGCTCGCGCAGACCGTGCTGCGCGTCCACACCCGCGTCGCGGACCTCTACAACGGACCCATCGACCAGACCCGGGCGCAGTCCAACCTCACCGTCCAGGCGCTGCGCGAGCGGCAGGAGGCGGCCCTGCTGAACCACCCGGAGTTCGGGCTCTTCAACAACGTCCCGGCGGGCCAGCGCGTCCAGTCCCGCACCGGCTCGCCCACGCCGGACGACCTCGACGAGCTGCTCGCCAAGGTGTGGAAGCAGCCGGGGTACTTCCTCGCACACCCGCGGGCGATCGCCGCGTTCGGCCGTGAGTGCACCCGGCGGGGCGTGCCGCCGCTCACCGACACCCGCTTCGGCAGCCCGCTGCTCACCTGGCGCGGGGTGCCGCTGCTGCCCAGCGACAAGGTCCGCTTCGACGGCGGCCCGGGCTCCGGGACGACCGGGATCCTGCTGATGCGGATGGGCGAGGCGGAGCAGGGCGTGGTCGGCCTGCGGCCCTCCCGTGTCCAGGACGAGATCGAACCGGGGCTGGGGATGCGGAACATGGGCACCGACCAGAAGGGCATCACCTCGTATCTGATGACCGCCTACTTCAACACCGCCGTGCTCGTGGAGGACGCCATCGCCGTGCTCGAGAACGTCGAGGTGTCCAACTACCATGACTATTCCTGACCTCACCCGGCAGCTCCCGGGGGCGCCGGACCCGGCCCTGCCCGCGATGCCCCGCCCATCCTCCACCGCGCCCCGGCCGCACGGTGCCCACTCCGCCGAGACCGCCCGCCAGGACTTCCCCGTCCTGCACCGCACGGTCAACGGCCGCCCGCTGGTCTGGCTGGACAACGGGGCGACGACACAGAAGCCCCGCCAGGTCATCGAGGCGCTCGCCGCCTACTACGGCGCCGCCAACTCCAACATCCACCGCGGTGCCCACACCATGGCCCGCGAGGCGACGGAGGCGTACGAGGCGGGGCGGGCGGCGGTCGCCGAGTTCCTGGGGGCGCCGGACCCCGGGAGCATCGTGTTCGTGCGCGGCACCACGGAGGCGGTCAACCTGGTCGCCCAGAGCTGGGGCCGCGACAACCTGGGGCCCGGCGACGACATCCTCGTACCGGTCCTGGAACACCACTCCAACATCGTCCCCTGGCAGATGATCGCCAAGGAGACACGGGCCCGGGTGGTACCTGTCCCGCTGACGCCCGAGGGGGAGATCGACCGGTTCGCCTACGAGGACCTGCTCTCCTCGCGGACCCGCCTGGTCGCGCTCAGCCACGCCTCCAACGTCCTGGGCACCGTCCCGCCGGTGCGCGAGATGACCGCGCTCGCCCATCGGTACGGGGCGAAGGTGCTGGTGGACGGGGCGCAGGCGGTGGCCCACTTCCCGGTCGACGTGGCTGAGCTGGACGCGGACTTCTACGCGTTCTCCGGGCACAAGCTGTTCGCCCCGACCGGCATCGGCGCCCTCTACGCCAAGCCGGAGGTCCTGGCGGGCATGCGGCCCTGGCAGGGCGGCGGCAACATGATCGACTCGGTGGACTTCGGCCTCACCACCTTCGCCCCCGACCCGCACCGCATGGAGGCGGGCACCGGGAACATCGGCGGGGTGATCGGGCTGCTGGCCGCGCTGGACTGGCTCGGGTCCTTCGACCGGGACGCCGTCACGGCGTACGAGCAGGGGCTGATGGCCCACGCCCAGCAGGCCATGGCCACCGTGCCCGGTCTGGAGCTGGTGGGCGCCGCGCCCGAGCGGATCGCGGTGCTGACGTTCACGCTGGCGGGCCATGACCCGGCGGACGTCGCGCAGTGGCTGGACCGCGACGGGATCGCGATCCGCGCGGGCCACCACTGCGCCCAGCCGGCGCTCGCCCACTACGGCCTTGAGTCGGCGGCCCGTGCCTCGCTGGCGCTCTACAACACGTCGGAGGAGGTGGACCAGCTGGTGGCGTCGCTGCACCGCCTCCAACAGGCGTCCGGCTGACGGTCCTCGGCCGCCCGCCCGGGCCGGGCCTCCCCGGGGCGACGGGCGACGGGCTGCGGACGGCAGGCGGCGGGCGTCAACACCTGTCGTCCGTCACGCCCTTGACGCCGTCGCCCCGCATCCGCACCGCACGCCACGGCGGCCGGTGCGCCTGCGGCGGCACGGTCGGCAGCGGCGGCGCCGGCGTCCCCGGCGCGCCGAGACGGCGCCGCAGCAGCTGGTTCTCCACGTACAGGTCGGCCAGGACGCGGACCTTGGAGCGCACCGCCCACGGCTCCACCGGCTTCACCAGGAAGTCCGCGACCCCGAGGTGGTAGGCCCGGGCCGCGAGGTCGTCGTCGCGGCCGATGCCGGTGACCAGGATGACCGGCAGGCTCCGGGTGTGGTCCAGGCGTTTGAGGTACTCGACCACTTCGAGGCCGTCCATCCGCGGCATCAGCACATCGAGCAGGATCACCGCTATCCCGCCGCGCAGCACGGTCTTCAGCGCCTCGTCCCCGCCGCGGGCGCACACTATCGGGCGGCCCACGGGACGCAGCACACTCTCCATGGCGAAGAGGTTGTCCTCACGGTCGTCCACCACGAGGATCTTCCATGAACTGTCCACGTCCCAACCACACTCCCCTGCAGCCGGACCTTCACAGTAGTGCGCGCCGGGGCCGGACGCAGGAGGCCCCCGGTACCTGCCAACGGCATCTGCGCCCGCGCCCCAGGGGGCCGGAGGCCGGGGGCGGCGGACGTCTACGGGCGTCCGCCAGCGCAAACGGAATCCGCCGCTGTACCCCCGCGTGACCGGGAGTTCACCGCGGGCGAAAAAACTCGGCCGGTTGTGACCGCTTCTTCCCGGGCGCCCGCGCGGGCGCCCGGCGAATCGGCGGGCGGTGGCCGGGTCCCCTAGCGTGGAGCCATGGACACGACGCGCGGGACGACGGGGCAGGGTGGGGCGAAAGCGGCGGTGGGGCCGGACGATCCGGCGTTCCCCGCGCACCGGGCACCGCACTGCCGCAGTCTCGACGCCCTGGATGCCCAGGTGATCCGCTGCCGGGCCTGTCCACGGCTGGTCGCCTGGCGCGAGGAGGTCGCCGCGACCAGGCGGGCGGCGTTCCGGGAGTGGGAGTACTGGGGGCGGCCGGTGCCCGGCTTCGGCCCGTCGGACGCGGCGATCGCGGTCGTCGGCCTCGCCCCGGCCGCGCACGGCGGCAACCGGACCGGCCGGATGTTCACGGGCGACGCCTCCGGCGACTTCCTCTTCGCCGCGCTGCACGAGGTGGGTCTGGCCTCCCAGGCCGAGGCCACCCACGCCGGGGACGGACTCGAACTGCGGGGTGTGCGGCTGGCCGCGCCGGTGCACTGCGCACCGCCGGACAACAAGCCGACGCCCCAGGAGCGCGACAACTGCCGCCCCTGGCTGGCGGCCGAACTGGAGCTGCTGGGCCCGGGGCTGCGGACGGTCGTGGTGCTCGGCGCGTTCGGCTGGCAGGCGCTGCTGCCGGTGCTGGCCTCGGCGGGCCGACAGGTGCCGCGCCCCCGGCCCCGGTTCGGCCACGGCGTCCAGGTGGTGCTGGAGGCGGCCGAGAAGGGCGGCCTCCGTTGCGGCTGCTCGGCTGTTACCACCCGAGCCGGCGCAACACCTCTACGGGACGGCTCACCCTCCCCATGCTGGTGGAGGTGTTCCGCGAGGCGGCGCGCGTCTCGGGCCTGTGAGGGCGGCTTCGTACGGCCCCGGGTGAGGGCGATTCCGTACGGCCCCGCAAAGGTTGAACGTTGACCGGACAACGGGTCGCGACGGTTCTTCAGGGCTCCCACCTGCCCACATCGCGTCCCTCGCGGCCCGGGTGTGTCATGGAAGGGTTGGTCACGAGGGGCGGGAGCGACGAAAGGAGCCGGTCATGCACACCGGACGGATACGTCGAACGGCCGCCGCGGCCCTGCTGTCGTGCGGTCTCGCCATGGGCGGCCTCGCCACCGCGGCTGCGGCGGCCCCGGCCCACGACCCGGGCGACGGCCACGACCGGAGCCGGGGCAACGGCTGGTCGTGGGACACCCGCATCAGCGGCTGGATCCGTGAGGACCGCGGCGGCGGATGGCGCTGGGACGACCACGGTGACGACCACTCCCGGGACCACCACGACGGCGGCCGGGTCTGGGGCAAGGTCACCTCGCGCATCGAGCTGAACGTCCGCGACGACCCGAGCCTGGACGCCGGGGTCGTCGTCGCCCTCGGCCCGGGCAGCAAGGTCCGCATCGAGTGCAGGACCCACGGCTCGACCGTCGACGGAACCTCCACCTGGTACTGGCTGAGCCGCGCACACGGCTGGGCCAGCGCCGCCTTCGTGCGCGCCCACGGTGACGTGCCGAGCTGCTAGCGGCGCCGACGCCCCCGCGAGGGGGCAGGGCCTGCCCTGCGCGGGTGAGGGCCTGCCCGGCTCCTGGGAATAGCGGCACCGGAAGCCGCCTTGGAGCTGCTGAGAGATCGAGGAGTCAGCAGATGTCCAAGGCGTACGCGTCCACCCGCCCCGGCGGCCCCGGAGCCGGGGCGTTCATCGAGCGCGACCGGCGACGCCCGGGCCCCGGCCAGGTGACGGCCGGGGCGCGGGCGATCGGCGCGAGCGCGGTCGGCCCGCGACCGGGCCGCGGATCGCGCCGCCCCGGGCCGACCGACGGGGCCGCGGCCGAGGTGGCGGCGTGAGCGCACCGCATCCCCTCGACAACCCCGCCCGCTCCTCCCTCACCGGGCCGCACTCCCACTTCGCCGAGCGGCGGGGGCGGGTGCTGCGGTATCCGCCGGAGGTGACGCCGTGGCTGGCGCTCCCGGACGATCCCGGCCCCGGGGACTGGGCCGATGTCGCCGCCCTGGCCGGGCCGGACGGTGAGGTGCCGCTGCTCGGGACCAGCCATCTGCCGCCCCCGGACTGGGAGTTGACGTTCGAGGCGGACGGGGTGCAGCTCGTGGACGACAAGGTGGCCGCGCGAGCGTTCCCCGAGGCGGTGACGCTGACCGCCGCCGACGTGCCCGAGATGATGGACCTGGTGGAGCGGACCCGGCCGGGCCCCTTCCTGCCGCGCACCGTCGAGCTGGGCACCTATCTGGGCGTACGCAGGAACGGCGCCCTGGTCGCGATGGCGGGCGAGCGGCTGCGTCCGCCCGGCTGGACGGAGATCAGCGCGGTCTGCACCGACGACGCCTTCCGCGGCCAGGGCCTGGGCACCCGGCTGATCCTGGCGGTCGCGGCGGCCGTCAAGGAGCGCGGTGAGCGGCCCTTCCTGCACACCGGCGCGGGCAACACCGGCGCCATCCGCCTCTATGAAGCCCTGGGCTTCCGGCTCCGCCGGACCACCCGGTTCATGTCGGCCCGGGTGCCGGACGGCCAACTGGCAAGCGGGAACGCCTCACTTCACTCGATCGAGTGATGAAACGGTCGTGTGAATTGTTTCTGCACTTCCGGCGCTCCCGCGGGCGTCTAACGTTCCCCCCGGCGGCCCCAGCCCCCGGCCGCCACGCCAACCGCTACCTTTGGGGGACGGACAGTGCGCCGCAACGAAGACGTCGACGACAGCCCACGAGAACTGGTGCCGGACTCCCGCCACCACCACGAGCGGCCGCTTCTGCGGGTCCGCACCCAGGCCGGAGTGACCATCGCCGAGCTGCACGGCGAGATCGACATCCAGGCCGTCCAGGCGCTGCGGCCGCGCCTGGACACCCTCACCGGGGACGGGGTGGGCGCGCTCGCCGTGGATCTGCGCCCCATCGGGTTCCTGGACTGCTCCGGCCTCGCCCTGCTGGTCCGCGCCCACCGCCGGGTGACCGAGCGGGGCGGCTCCTGGGCGCTGGTCTGCGACCATCCGCTGACGCTGCGGATCCTGCGGATCACCGCTCTCGCCCCCGTCCTCGGGCCCACTCCCACACTGGAGCAGGCCCTGGACTCCGTCAGGCCGCGGGACGGCTCCGCTTCAACCGGAGAGTGACCAGCTCGAAGGGGCGCAGCTCCAACGACACGGCCCCGTGGGCCAGTTCGGGACCGCGCTCATGGCGGGGGCCCTCGGTCAGCGGACGCTCCAGCAGGTCCGCCGCCACCACCGCGTCCGCCGCGAAGCCCGGGGTGAGCCGGGCCCTCGCCCGGCCGCCGTGCGACTCGTAGAGCCGTACGACCACGTCACCGCTCCCGTCGTCCGCCAGCTTCACGGCGCTGACCACCACCGCGTCCTCGTCGACCGACACCAGCGGCGCCACCTCCGCGCCGCCCTCGATGCGCCGCTCCGGCAGATTGACGCGGTAGCCCTCGCGCACCGCGTCGCCGATGCCGGCCCCCGGCACCAGCGCGTGCCGAAAGCGGTGCAGACCCTGGTCGGTCTCCGGGTCGGGGAAGCGCGGGGCGCGCAGCAGCGAGACACGGACCGTGGTGGTCGTGCCCGCGCCCTCACAGGCGTCGCGCACGGTCCGGGTGACGTCGTGCCCGTACGTGGAGTCATTGACGAGGGCGACGCCCCAGCCGGGCTCCTCCAGGTGGACGAAACGGTGGTTGCACGCCTCGAACTTCGCCGCCTCCCAGCTGGTGTTGGTGTGGGTCGGGCGGTGGACGTGGCCGAACTGGGTCTCCGAGGCGTACCGCTCGGCGTGGATGTCCAGGGGGAACGCGGCCTTGAGGAACTTCTCGGTCTCGTGCCAGTCGACCTCGGTGTCGATGTCCAGGCGCTTGGCGCCGGGGGCGACGCTGAGCAGCTGGGTGACCCGGGAGCGGCCGAAGCGGCGGACGATCCGTACGGCGGCCGCGTCGGTGTCCTGCACCACCGCGAGCTCGTCGAGGTCCGTCAGATCCGTCACCGTGTTGCGGTAGAACGCGTCCACGTCCCACGCGTCCCACATGTTCGGGAAGTCGGGGTGGATCTGGAGGAGGTTGGCGGCCCTGCCGGGGGCGATCGTCTCCCGCGCGGCGCCGATGTCGTAGGCGGACACCACGAGGCCCCGGGCGTCGATCCCCACCGACAGCAGCCCGTTGTCCAGGACGAAGCCGCCGCCCTCGCGCGGGACGGCGCGGGCGGCGCCGGTCCGCACGGCGGGCGCGGCGGCGCCCGCGGGGACGCCGTCGCGCGCGTGGGGCGCGGAGTTGAAGACCAGGGTGGTGCCCGAACCGCTGTCACCGGCGAGTGCCCGCTGCGCGCCCTCGATGATCCCGTTCAGCTCCTCCGCGACCGCCGCGTAGGTCTTCTCCGCCTCCCGGTGCACCCAGGCGATGGAGGAGCCGGGCAGGATGTCGTGGAACTGGTGCAGCAGGACGGTCTTCCAGACCCGGTCCAATTGCTCGTACGGGTACGGGAATCCACCCCGCACCGCCGCCGTCGCGGCCCACAGCTCCGCCTCGCGCAGCAGGTGTTCGCTGCGCCGGTTGCCCTGCTTGGTCTTCGCCTGGCTGGTCAGAGTGGCGCGGTGCAGTTCCAGATAGAGCTCGCCCACCCACACCGGCGCGTTCGGGTACTCCGCCTGCGCCTTGGTGAAGAACTCCGCCGGGCTCTCCCACACGACGGTCGCCGAACCCTCCAGGCTGCGCAGCCGGGCCGCCTTGGCGACCATCTCCCGGGTGGTGCCGCCGCCCCCGTCGCCCCAGCCGGTGGGGGCCAACGAGTGCCTCGCCGCGCCCTTGTCCTTGAAGTTGCGGGCGGCGTGGGCGATCTCGCTGCCCTTCATCGAGCAGTTGTAGGTGTCGACGGGCGGGAAGTGGGTGAAGATCCGGGTGCCGTCGATGCCCTCCCACTGGAAGGTGTGGTGGGGGAACTTGTTGGTCTGGCTCCAGGAGATCTTCTGGGTGAGCAGCCATTTGGCGCCCGCCGCCTTGATGATCTGCGGCAGTCCGGCGGCGAAGCCGAAGGTGTCCGGGAGCCACGCCTCGTCGTTCTCGACGCCGAACTCCTCCAGGAAGAACCGCTTGCCGTGCACGAACTGACGTGCCATCGCCTCCGATCCCGGCATGTTGGTGTCCGACTCCACCCACATGCCGCCCGCGGGGACGAACCGCCCGTCGGACACGGCCTTCTTCACGCGCGCGTAGACCTCCGGCCGGTGCTCCTTGATCCAGGCGAACTGCTGGGCCTGCGACATGGTGAAGACGAAGTCCGGCTCGTCCTCCAGGAGCGCCGTCATGTTGGAGGTCGTCCGGGCCACCTTGCGCACCGTCTCGCGCAGCGGCCACAGCCACGCGGAGTCGATGTGGGCGTGCCCCACCGCGCTGATGCGGTGGGCGGTCGGCGCGGCGGGCACGGCGAGGACGCCCGCGAGCTCGGCACGGGCTGCGGCGGCGCTGCCGCCCACGTCCTGGAGGTCCACGGCGTCCAGCGCGCGCCCCACGGCCCGCAGGATGTCCCAGCGCCGGGCGCCGTCCACCGGCAGCTCGTGCATCAGCTCGCCCAGGACCTCCAGGTCGAGGACGAGCTCCCACACGGTCTCGTCGAAGACGGCGAGGTCCATCCGGGCCAGCCGGTACTGCGGCTCGCTGCCCGCGGTCTCCTTGTCGCCGAGGGCGGTCGGCACGAAGGGGTGGTAGTCGAGGATGACCGGGTTGGACGCGGCCTCGATGTGCAGCCGCACCTCCTCGCCGCCCGCGACGGGCGCGCCGATCCGCACCCACTGGTTGCGCGGGTTCAGGCCCTTCACCGGGGTGCCGTCGGGGCGGTAGACCAGGCCTTCGCACTGGAAGCCCGGCATGTTCTCGTCGAAGCCGAGGTCGAGGAGCGCCTCGACGGTCTTCCCGGCCCACTCGGCCGGTACGGTCCCGGTCACCCGGAACCAGCTGGTGCCCCAGGGAGCCCCCCAGGCGTCCCCGACCGCGATCGGCCGGGGGTCCCGGGCCAGCCCCTCGGCCACCGGGACGGGCTCGCCCGGCGCATGCCACACCGCCACTTCCAGCGGGACGGATTCGGGGTACACGGCGGGACGGATGCGCTCGTCGAGGACGCGCCTGAGACGGGCCTCGACCAGACTGCGGTCGTCATGCATGAGGGTCTGCTCCCTGGGTCGGGGTCGAGCGGGACGCGGGGGCCGCGGGGCGGGCGGTGGTCACCAGGAGTGGACGGTGTCACCAGGAGTGGACGGTGGCGGCCGGTGCGGAGGCCGTGTAGAGCTCGTCGACGGCCCGTATCTCGAACCGTGCCGACCGCTCGCCTCCTTCCGGCTTCAGTGCGGGAACGAAGAAGGCATTCCCGCACGTTCCCCCGAGGAAGCGGCGGCTTCCTCCCGGGAGCACCCGGTGCAGTTCGTAGTGGCGCACCGCGCCCGGCGCCCGGCGCCAGGTGAAGCGCAGCGAGGTGCCCTCGGCGCCGGTCGCCGTGCCGGTGACGCGCAGCCGGGCCGGCCCGGGCACGGGCCTGGGCGCCCGGTCGCGTACCGCGAGCGCGCCCAGGCGCCAGGCGGCCCGGCCGTGCGCGGTGATCCGGACACCGAGCGAACGCAGGGTGGCGGGACGGCCGTTGAGGTGGGGGGTGCCGAGGTGTGCGGTGTGCGGGCGCGGGCTGCTGAGGTGCAGGGTGTTGAGGCGCAGGGTCGAGGTGGTCCATCCGGCGCCGCCCGCCTTCAGCCGGCCCGCCGGGATGTGGGTGTACGGAACCGGCTCGCCCGGTTCCGCGGGCTCGCGCAGGGCGACCGCCAGCTCGACCGTGAGCGTGCCCTCGTCGGCCCGGTGGGTGAGCTCGACGACCGTCGAGCGGGACAGCGGCAGCCGGGTCGCGTGGAGTTCCACGGTCGCGGGCGCGTCGAAGTCGCCGTCCACCAGCAGGCTGGAGCCACCCCGCCACGCGTCGGCGAAGTCGAGCGTGACGGACGGGCGGCGCCCCGCCGAGCGCACCACCCAGCGGCGGCCCGGCAGCCGGTCCTGGAGGCCCAGGTGGTTCCACTCGGCGGCCGAGACCACCTCGCCGTCCTCGTACCAGCGCAGCCCGTGCCCGGTGTTGAAGGAGGTCGCGAACGGCAGCCGGTCGACCGTCGAGCGGTCCGCGACGACCGTCGCCGGGGCGCGCCAGCCGTCCGTGTCGGGCTGGGAGGGATCGAGCGAACGGCCGGTCCAGAAACGGTCGTCGGCCGCGTGGAACTGCCCCGGCGTGCGGCCCGGGGGCAGCTGGTTGCGGGTCCACTCGGGCCGGTACAGACCGTAGGAGACGACATGCGCCCGGTCCCGGGGGACGATGGCGTCCCAGTCCACCGGCGTGTTCCACCCGCGCGCCTCGACGTCGACGCCCGCCCACAGCTCGTAGCGGTCGCGGCCGAGGCGGTGCGCCAGATCGCCCGATTCCGCGAGGCTCCGCGGCGACCAGCGGAAGTCCACGAACATCGCGTCGGCCCTGCGGAAGAAGTCCTGGTTGCGGCTGTTGAGCGCGCCCTGCCAGCCCACCGAGCCGTCGACGGCCATCGCGTCGTACCAGGTGATCCGCAGGCCTGCGGCCTCGGCGCGGCTCTTGAGGTCGCCGACGAAGGCGAGCATGGCGGCGCCGAGGGCCGCGTCGCCGCCGTCGGTCTCGGCGTTGACGAACCAGCCGTCGAAGCCGTACGCGGTGGCGACCTCCACCAGCTTCGCGGCCAGCGGGAAACGGCCCAGCGCGTCCCGGCGCACCAGATCGCGGGTCCATGTCAGATCGCCGCCCCAGGCGGTCGGCGGCAGGAAGACGGTACCGAGCACCGGCACGCCGTTGCGGTGGGCCGCGTCCACGATCGGCGCGTTGGGCGCCAGGATCAGCCCCTCCCCCGCCGAACCGCCCCAGAAGACCAGCTCGTCGAGGTAGGCCCAGTGGGTCAGGGCGTAGTAGTCGGCGGTGGGCGCGCCCTGGGAGGGGTTGCCCGCGGTGTGGTCGAAGGAGACCAGCGCCTGGATACGGGCCTGGCCGCCGCGCGCGGTCCGGTTCACCGGGACCGGGGTGAACCGCGCGGCGAGCGGCACGGAGGCGGCGTTGAAGGCGAGGTCCTCGTCGTCCTCGGCCCGCCAGTCCTTCAGGCTCCGCCAGGTGATGCCGGGACCGGGCGCACCGGACGGGAGGGAGTCCGGGTACCAGTAGGAGGCCTGGGGCTGGAGGTCGGCGGCCTGGCCTTCGGCGGCGCGGGCGGCGACGGACGGGGCCGGGAGCGCGAGGGCGGCGGCGGTCCCGACGCCCGTGAGGACGACGGAACGACGGGTGGGGTGCGGGGCCATGAGGGGGATCTCCGTCTCGGATCGGGGCCTGGAGGGGGAACTGTCAGGGCGCGGGGGAACACGGGCGAACGGGCACGCACGGTCTGCGGCCGATATCTCAGGGACGAGCGGGCGCGTGCGGGGGCGGCCACGCATGGACGGCCACGCATGGGGGCGGCGCCGTAGGGGCCGCCCCGCGCGGGAGGCCACGCATGGGCGGCCACACATGAACGGCCACGCACACACCCCCCACGCACGGCCCCCGGCCCCAGCCCCCGCTCACCGACGCCCGCGCACAGCCGGCGGCTCCACCACCTCCTCGATTCCGCGCAGCGCCAGGTACTCCCTGTCCTTGGCGCGGCCCGCCAGCACGGCGGCGGGCCGGACCCCGTCCGCGACGAGCCGGGCGTACGCCTCGAAGACCGGCCCCCCGGGCGCGCACACGGAGCGGCGCGGTGCGAGCACGTCGTCCCCCGCGTCCACGACGAGCGCCGTCGTCCGGGGCGCGGGCGCGTGCACCCGCCCCCGCCACTCCTCGGCGAGCCGGGCCACCGCGGACCCCGCCGGTTTGACCCGCCCGTCACTGGTCAACAGCCCCAGGCTGTACTCCAGTTCGGGGAAGTCGGCCAGCGAGCGGTCCACGTCGTGGGAGCACCACCAGGTGACGCCCCACAGGTCCGGGCAGTCCAGGGCGTTGACCACGGTCGCCTCGGTGAACGCGGCCGCGTGCGCGGCGGGGATCAGCGGGGCGGGCGCGCCGACCTCCTGGAGCCACACCGGCCGGCGCGGATCGTCGGCCCATGCCTTCGACAGCTCGATCAGGTACGCGGCGTGGTGCTCGGTGGCCGTGCCGGTGCGCCCGTGCGCCTGGGCCGTGCCGTTGAACACCCAGGAGTGCACGGTGGTCATGGCGCCGAGCCGGGCGGCGTGGGCGGGCGTGAAGGGCTGGTCGTCCTGGTACCAGGCCGCGTCGTACTCGGCGTGCACATGCGGCCTGCCGGGCGCGCCCTCCTCGCACGCGGCGAGCATTCGCCCCAGCCACGCCCCGGCCTGCGCCGGGGTGATGCGGTCGGGATCGGGGTGCGGACCGGCCGCGAACTGGTTGATCTCGTTGCCGAGCGTCATCCCGATGAAGTTGGGCCGGTCCGCGAGCGCCCCCGCCAGCGTGCGCAGCAGCGCCGCCTGCCCGTCGAGCACCTCGGGGTCGGTGAAGAGGCCGCGCCGGTGCCAGGTCTGCGTCCAGGCGGGCAGGAAGTCGAAGCTCGACAGATGGCCCTGGAGGCCGTCGACGTTGACGTCGAGGCCGCGTTCGCCCGCCGCGTCGGCGAGCTGGACCAGCTGCTCGACCGCGCGCGGCCGTATCAGGGTGCGGTTGGGCTGGAAGTAGGGCCACACCGGGAAGACCCGGATGTGGTCGAGGCCGAGCGCCGCGACCGCGTCGAGGTCGGCGCGTACGGCGTCGAGGTCGAAGTCGAGCCAGTGGTGGAACCACCCCTGGCCGGGTGTGTAGTTGGCGCCGAAACGCACGGCGGCGGGCCTGGGGGCCTGCGCTGGAGGCATGCGGGTCTGCGCTGAAGGCATGGGGGCCTGTACCGAAGGCATGCGGGTCCGTTCTGTGGGCGTACCGCGGGTGGAGGGGCCGGGGTCGGGGCGCTCAGCCCTTGACGGCTCCCTCGCCGACGCCGCGGAAGAAGTAGCGCTGCAGACAGGCGAAGAGCACGATGAGCGGAGCGACGGCGATGACCGTGCCGGCCGCGACGAGCCGTTCGTCGTTGGCGAAGGTGCCGTGCAGGTAGTTCAGGCCGATGGTGAGGGTGAAGCGGTCCGGGTCGCTGAGGACGATCAGCGGCCACAGGAAGTCGTCCCAGGCGCCCATGAAGGCGAAGATGGCGACCACGGCGAGGGTGCCCTTGACGGCGGGCAGGGCGATCCGGAGGTAGCGCTGCCAGGCGCTGGCCCCGTCGACGTACGCCGCCTCCTCGATCTCGTACGGGAGGCCGAGGAAGGCGTTGCGCATCAGCAGGACGTTCATCGCGCCGATGGAGCCGGGCAGCAGGACCGCGATGAGCGTGTTGTTCAGGCCGAGGTCCCGCATGGTGGTGAACTGGGCGATGATGATGCCCTCGACGGGGACCAGCATGGCGAGGACGAACGCGAGGGCGGCGGCGCGGCGGCCCCAAAAGCGCATCCGGGCCAGGGCGTAGCCGGCCAGCGAGGCGCCGACGCAGTTGGTGACGACGTTGGCGGCGGCGACCTTCAGCGAGTTCAGGGCGTAGTCCCAGACGGGGATGGTGTCGGCCACGCGCGTGTAGTTGCCGAGGGTCGGCTCCGCGGGCAGGAACCTGGGCGGGGAGCTGAAGATGTCCTCGTGCGGGCCCTTGAGCGAGGTGGACAGCTGCCACAGGAACGGACCGATGGTGAGGGCCAGCACCGCCAGGAGCAGGGTGTAGCGCAGCACGAGCTGCCACAGGGGGACGCGCCGCCCCTCCGCGTCGGTGATCCCGCGCGCGCGGCGCGCGGGGGTCACCGGTGGTGTCCGGGGTCCGTCCTGGGTCTCGGTGTTCACCTCTGTCCCGGTGCTCATGTCTCCTCCCTCCGGTCCGCCCGCAGGACGAGCAGCATCAGGGTGACGGTGATGACGAAGACCACGACGGAGATCGCCGAGGCGTAGCCGACGCGTCCGCTCAGGCCGGTGCCGACGCGCTGGACGAGCATCACCAGCGTGGTGTCCTCGCCCGCGGGGCCGCCGCCCGGGCCCGCCATCAGATACACCTCGGAGAAGACCTTGAAGGCCGAGACCGAGGAGAGCGCGGCGACCAGGACCATGGTGGAGCGCAGGGCGGGCACGGTGACGGTGAGGAAGCGTCGCACCGCCCCTGCCCCGTCCACCGCCGCCGCCTCGTGGAGTTCGCGCGGCACGTTGGCCAGCGCCGCCAAGTAAATGATCATGTAGTAGCCGAGGCCCTTCCAGACCGTGACCGCCATCGCGCTGCCCAGCAGCAGCCACTGGTCGCTCAGGAAGCCGACCTTGCCGACGCCCACCGCCTCCAGCACCGAGTTGACCAGCCCCCGGTCGTCGAGCATCCACACCCAGATGAGGCCGACCACCACGATGGAGGCCACCACCGGGGTGTAGAAGGCCGCCCGGAAGAAGGCGATGCCGGGGATGTGGCGCTGGACGAGCATCGCCAGGAGCAGCGGCAGGACGACGAGGGCGGGGACGACGCCGAGGACGTACAGGGTGCTGTTGCGCAGGCCGGTCCAGAACATCTCGTCGTGCCACAGCTCGCGGAAGTTGGCGAGGCCGACGTAGTGGCCGTCCACCAGGGTGCGGCGGTCGGTGAAGGAGTTCAGGACGGTGCTGAGGAACGGGTACAGGCTGAACACGCCGACGACGAGCAGTCCGGGCGCCGCGAACAGCCAGGGGCTGGTGGGCAGATGGCGCCGGATGCGGCGGCCGGGGCGCGGCGGCCCGGAGCGCGGGCTCCGGGGCGCCGGGGCGGCGAGGGTGCCGGGCGGGTGTGCCGGGGAGGCGGCGGGGGCGTCCATCGGAGGGCTCAGCTCTGCTTCAGCAGCTGGTCGCAGGCCTTGACAGCGTTGTCAAGCGCTTCCTTGGGGCTCTCCTTGCCCTGGAGCGCCTTGGCCACCTCGTTGCGCAGCGCGACCTTCATCTGCTCGCTGAAGAGCACCGGTGTGTAGTTGACGGCCGTCTTCAGGGACTTGGCGGCGGCGACCCGCACCCGGGTCTCGTCGGTGCCGTCCTCCTTGGTGAAGTACGGATCGTCCAGGGAGCCCGCGGTGCTGGGGAAGATGGCGACCTTCTTGGCGAACCGCATCTGGCGGGCCGCGTCGGTCACGAAGTGCGCGAAGGCGACGGCCGCGGGCTTCCGGTCGCTCTTCGCGTTCACCATCACGCCCATGACGTACATGTTCGCCTTGCCGGTGCTGCTGATCTGGTCGGTGATCCCGATGTTCTTGTAGAGCGTGGGGGCCTGCTTCTTGAAGTTGGCGAGGTCGAGGGCGCTGCCGGGGTTCATGGCGACCGACTCGGTGAGGAACTTGTGGCCGGTGGACTCGGGGGTTGCCGTCAGCGCCTGCGGGTCGAGCGCCTTGGCGTCGTACAACTCCTTGTACTTCGTCAGCAGTTCGACCCCCTTCGCGTCGTTGAAGGCGAAGCCGTCACCCTTCGTGTTCATCTGCTGGACGCCGTAGCGGCCGAAGTCCTCGATGGTGGGGATATTGGCGAAGGTGGCGATCTTCCCGTTGCTCTGCTTCGCCATCCGCAGGCCGGCCGCGAAGACCTCGTCGTACGTCTTCGGGGGTTTCGCCGGGTCGAGTCCGGCGTCGGTGAACAGCCGCTTGTTGTAGAACAGCGGGCCGGTGTTGAGGTACCAGGGGAAGGCGTACGTCCCCGGCTCACCCGGTATCCGGTGGCTCTCCCAGGCGCCGGGCAGGTACTCCTTGCGGTAGTCGGGGGCCGCCTTGTCGAGGTCGAGCGCGAGCCCGGCCTTGGCGAGCGGGGCGACCAGGTCGGGCGAGACGTTGACGACGTCGGGCAGGGTGCCGCCGGCCGCGTCGGCGCTGATCTTGTCGGCGTAGCCCTCGGCGGGGCGGTCGACCCACTTCACCTCGGTGCCGGGGTACTTCTTGTGGAAGTCCGCGATCACGCCGTTGAAGTAGTCCTTGAAGTTGGCCTGGAGGTTCCAGGTCTGGAAGGTGATCTTCCCTTCGACCTTGCCGGAGGCGTCGGAGGAGTCCGAGCCGGAGTCGCCGGAGCAGGCGCTCAGCGGCAGGACGGTGGCGAGGACGGCGGCAGCGGCGAGTGCCCTGCGGGAGATGCGCACGGTGTACGGCTCCTTTGCTCGGACCAGACGTGCGGACGGCAAAGCCCGGCCGCTCAGGGGGTTTCGGGGCCGCCCCCCGGAGAGATGCGATGCCGGGCGCTCACATCGGCAGACTGTGCGGTGCGTTTCTTCAAAAAGTCAATAGGGCGCCCAAGTTGGCTGGCGTAGACGCAGGTCACCGCTGCGCGCGCGGTAGTTGCGGCGATCTACTAATGCGCTTTAGAGTCGTAGAGCTCAAGCGCATTAGTACGCCGAGGCATTCACCGGCCGCGGACCGGTCAAAAGCAGGGGGAAAGGGGCACTGGTGACGGAGAGCCCGCCGTCCGGCAGGGACACGCAGGCGGCCCGGCGCA
This sequence comes from Streptomyces sp. NPDC026377, assembly GCF_055567715.1. Lineage (NCBI taxonomy): Bacteria > Bacillati > Actinomycetota > Actinomycetes > Kitasatosporales > Streptomycetaceae > Streptomyces > Streptomyces sp. NPDC026377. The sequence goes on along the minus strand of NZ_JBVHPV010000007.1, from coordinate 305,818 downwards.
CACCGGCGCGCCGCCCGACGATGAAGGACATCGCCCAGCGCGCCGGGGTCTCGGAGAGCGCGGTGTCCTTCGCGCTCAACGACCGCCCCGGCGTCTCCGAGGTCACCCGGGACCGGGTCCGCCGGGTCGCCGAGCAGCTGGGCTGGCGGCCGAGCACGGCGGCCCGGGCGCTGTCCGGCGAGGGCGCGGCCACGGTCGGCCTGGTGGTGGCGCGCCCGGCGGAGACCCTCGGCGTGGACTCCTTCTTCCTCCAGCTGATCTCCGGCATCCAGGAAGTTCTGGCGGAGCGTCAGCTCGGCCTGCTCTTCCAGGTGGTGGAGGACGTGGCCGCCGAGTGCGCGGTGTACCGGCGGTGGTGGGCCGAGCACCGGGTGGACGGGGTCCTGGTGGTGGATCCGCGCACCGACGACCCGCGCCCGGAGCTGCTCGACGAACTGGGGCTGCCGGGCGTCGTCATCGGCGGGCTCGCGGACACGCACCCGAACCTGTCGCAGGTACGGGCCGACGACACGGGGGTGATGGCCGCGGTCGTCGGCAGGCTCCACGAGCTCGGCCACCGCAGGATCGTGCACATCGCGGGCCTCGGCTCACTCGCCCACACCGACCGCCGTATCCGCTCCCTGCGCGCCGAGGCCGAGCGCCGGGGACTGGCCGGGGTGCGCTCGGTGACCACGGACTACTCCGACACCGAGGGCGCGGCGGTGACCCGCCGGGTGCTGGCCGGCCGGGAGGCGCCGACCGCGCTGGTCTACGACAACGACGTGATGGCGGCGGCCGGCGCGGCGGTGGTGGCCGGGCTCGGCCTCTCGGTGCCCGGGGACGTGTCGATCGTGTCGTGGGAGGACTCGGTGCTGTGCCGGATGGTCCACCCGTGGCTCACCGCGCTCTCCCGGGACACCGTCGCGTTCGGACGGCTCGCCGCGCGCGAGCTGACGGCGCTGCTCGACGGCGCCGCCGCCCGGTCGGTCCCGATGCCACTGCCCCGGCTGATCGAGCGGGAGAGCACCGCTCCCCCGCCGGTCAGCGGGGCCTGAGCAGCAGGAGCGCCACGTCGTCGCTGCGCCGCTGGGTCTCCCGCACATGGCGTACGAGGGCGTCGGCGACCTCCTCCAGGGGGCGCCCGCCCACCTCGGCGAGGCGGTCGGCGACGGCGGCCACCGACTCGTCGAGGTCCACACCGGCCACCTCGACGAGGCCGTCGGTGTACAGGGCGAGGACCGACCCGGGCGGCAGCGGGACCTCGGTGGTCGGGTAGGCGGCTTCGGCCTCGATGCCGAGGAGCGGGCCGCCCGCCAGGTCCAGCGTGCGCACCCGGCCGTCCGGGTCCCTCAGCAGCGGCTGGGGGTGCCCTGCGCGGGCCAGCAGCGCGCGGCCGCGCGCGGTGTCCAGGTGCAGATAGACGCAGCTGGCGAAGCGCTCGGCGGCGAGGTCGACCAGGAGCCGGTTGGTGGACTCCATGACCCGGCCCGGGGTCTGCCCGACGGCGGTGTAGGCGCGTACGGCCGTGCGGACCTGGCCCATCAGGCCCGCCGCGGTGACGTTGTGGCCCTGGACGTCCCCGATCACGGCGGCGGCCGCGGTCCCGACGGGCAGCAGGTCGTAGAAGTCGCCGCCGATGTCCATGCCCTGGGTGGCGGGCAGATAGCGGGCGGCCACCTCCAGACCCGGCAGGTCCGGCAGGGTGTGCGGCAGCAGGGCCTCCTGGAGGCCGTGGGCGAGCCGGTGCTTGGCGTCGTAGAGGCTCGCCCGTTCCAGGGCCTGGGCGATCAGCCCGCCCACGCTGGTCAGCACCGCGCGCTCCTCGGCCGTGAACGCCCGCTCCTCGGCGTAGCCGAGCACACAGGTGCCCACGGCCCGGCCGGAGGCGATCAGCGGCAGATAGGCCCAGGCGGCCATGCCGTCGGGGGTCGCGTTGCGGAGCGGGTAGAGCCGCTCCAGTTGCGCGCGCGACTCGTAGAACCCGGGTACGCCGGTGAGCAGGGCGCGCACGCCCGGCGTGTGCGCCGTGAGCGGCATCCCGTCGAAGCGGTCCACCAGCGAGGGGTCCTCGTATCCGCGCTGGCCCAGGACGTGGAGCCGCCCGCCGGAGGTGCCGAGCATGACCAGGGTGCGGCTGCCCACCGCCGGCATGATCTCGTCGGCCACCAGCTCGACCACGTCCCGTACGCCCACGGCCTCGGTGAGGGCGCTGGCCAGGCTCAGCACGTGCGAGATGGTCACCAGCCGCCCCGGCCCCTCTCCCTCGTCGCGCTGCGGACGCCCTCCCCGGGGCGTGGCCCGGGCCCGGGTGATGCGCACGCTGAGCCCGGTGGTGCTCGGGTAGAGCCGGAAGGAGAGCCAGTCGCCGGGCGGGCGCAGCGCCACGAACGAGGTGATCTGCTGGCTGAGCAGCGCCGCCCGGTAGCGGTCCTCGTACATCGGGTCGTTCAGCCACGGCAGGGTCACCCAGGGCGGGGTGCCGAGCAGGCGCTCCACGGGGACGCCGAGCAGGTCGGCCGCCGCCTGGTTGGCGTATTCGACCCGGCCGTCGATGTCGAGCGCGCACAGCCCGTACGGCAGCCGGGCGGCCATCCGGGCGGCCTCGGCGGCGCCGGTCTCCCCCGGCGGTTGCTCCACCGGGCGCACACCGGACTCGGGCAGCACCGGTCTGCCCCGGCGGGCGGCCCACTCCATGTACTCGGCGAGCCGGTCGCAGGCGGCGGCGAGGCGTTCGCGCTCGGCGCGGGAGAGGTCCGCCGGGTGCGAGCCGGGCCAGGTCGCGTAGACGGCCCCGTAGACGGTGCCGGCGGTTGCGACCGGGTGCGCGGCCAGGGCGAAGGGGTAGGGCAGCACGACCGCGATCCGCGGATAGCGGCCCGCCATCTCCTCCTCGCCGCCGACCCAGACCAGGCGCCGCTCGCGGGCCGCGTCGGCGACCGGGATGGGGGCGGCGAGCCCCACCCGCTCCCAGGGCGCGGCGAAGACCCGCGGCAGCCCCGCGATCGCCGCCATGACCAGGACGTTCTCCTCGGGATCGAGCACATAGACGGCGCCGGAGTGCGCCTGGACGTCGTCCAGCAGCCCGGTCAGCACCCGGGAGAGCACCGCCCGGTGCGGGGGCGCGCGGTCGGGCGGAGGGCCGGGCGCATCCCGGTCGGGCACGGCGGACCACCTCCTCCCAGGACGCGCGGGGACACCTCTGGAAGATCCAGGCTGCCCGCCCGCGGCCGTCGCCGCACGGCGGGGGGACCCGGCGGGTGGGGCGGGCGCGGCGGGAGCCGACCGGGGGACGTGCGGCGCGGGCATCGGCGATTCGCGTGGAAGATCCCTCCGTCTCCGTTATAAATCGGACGAAATAACTGACGGATCATCAACTGGGGAAGGGACGCCGAGCGCGACACATGCCCCGGTGGGGAGCGCGGAAGCCGTGGTACGACCGGCAGTTGAAGTTCGGCCGGGCCAACTACTTCTGGCCGCCCGCCTCGTTCACTCATCAGTGAGAGTCACTTCATGTGGGCAGCGTGTCACGTATCAGCGCAAGTCATGTCCACACCATCTAATTTTCGACGCACCTTCCCACCCCTGAAGGAAGCCTCATGCGCCGAACCACCCTCGCCACCGCGCTGTCAGCCGCCGTCGCCCTGACCGCCGCGGTCGTCGTCCCGACCGCCGAGGCCGCCCCCCACGGTGCCCTCCGGCCCTCCCTCGAATCGTCCGCCAGACCCTTCCGGCCGCCGCTGCCGACCACCGCGCCGCCGGTGTCCCGGGTCCTCAGTCCCGGTGTCACCCTCACCACGTACACCTTCGGCAGGAAGAACGCGGACGACTTCTGGACCGCGCACGTGTTCCTGCCGGTTGATCCCGGTGGCCGGCTCGACCGGGCCACCACCGAGCTCGGCCCGAAGGACACCGCGGACCGGGTCGCCGAGGCCCTGCGCGAGGAGGGCTTCACGCCGCGGGTCGAAGAGGTCCGCTCGCCCGCGTACGCCGACCTCGCGGCGGGCACGCTGGGCTGGACCGTCCGGGTGGGCGCCTTCGCCCAGCGCTCCGGGGCGAACGCGGAGCTGGCCCAGCTCAAGGCCGCCGGGTTCAGCGGCGACACCCGCTACACCGCGCAGGACGGCACCGACCCCGGGGCCCCGCAGAAGGTCAACGTCATCCGGGTCGACTTCCGCGAGTTCCGCGGCAAGATCGACACCGAGTTCGGGCCCACCCTGCACGGCACCGAACCGGCCACCGACCTCGTCGCCCGGGCGCACGCGGTCGCGGGCATCAACGGCCAGTGGTTCTACAACGACGCCCCCGGCGGGTTCTACGTCAAGGACGGCAAGGTGCTCGCCTCGGCGACCCAGGGCCGGGGCGCGATCCTGATCACCAGGGGCGGCCGCAACGTCCGCGTCGACACCATCAGGGCACACATCACCCTGCGCACGCCGGGCGGCGCCACCCAGGAGATCGACGGCGTCAACCGCTTCCCCGGCGACGTCTGGAACTGCGGCGGGGTCGGCGGCGACACCCCCACCCAGAAGCCGCAGCACGACTTCGAGTGCACCGACCCCAGCGAGCTGGTCCGGTTCACCCCCGAGTGGGGCGCCCCGCCGGCCGGCGCGGGCGCCGAGGCGGTCCTGGACGCCAACAACCGGGTCGTCGAGGTGAACTCCTCGCGCGGGGCCGCCGTCCCGGCCGGGGGCTCCACCCTCCAGGCCATCGGGGACAGCGCCCAGTGGCTGCTCGGCCATGTGCGCGAGGGCGACCGGCTCGGCATCCGCACCCGCGTCAGCGACGGCTACGGCCGCCCGGTCCCGCTCACCCGGGACACCACGATCATGCAGGTCGGCCCGACCCTGGTGCGCCACGGCCAGGTGTCGGTGAACGCGCTGGGGGACGGCATCATCCGGTCCGGCTCCGACCAGTCCTTCACCTACGACTGGACCAACCGCGCCAACCCCCGCTCGATGATGGGCGTGGACGACCGCGGCCGCCTGATGCTGGCGGTCGTCGACGGCCGCCAGGCGGGCTACAGCGAGGGGCTGAGCATCGCGCGGACCGCCGAGCTGATGCGCCAGCTCGGCGCCCGCGAGGCGCTCAACCTGGACGGCGGCGGCTCCAGCGTGATGGCCACGGCGGCCGACGGCGTCATCAACCACCCGTCGGACTCCTCGGGCGAGCGCTCGCTGGGCGACGCCTGGGTCATCAAGCCCTGAGTACCTGGGTCCGGACGGGGGTGACCGGTCCGTGCCGCGGCGCGGGCCGGTCAGTCCTCCGGGGGCTCCTCGGGCGGCACCACCGGCCGCCCGGCCGGCAGCTCCGCGGCCGTGCCCAGGGCGCCTTCGGGCACGAACTCGCACCACACCGCCTTCCCGTCGCCCCGGGGCTCCACCCCCCAGCGGGCCGACACCGCCTCGATGAGCAGCAGCCCGCGCCCGGAGGTCGCCGCCTCCCCGGGCGTCCGGCGGCGCGGGCGGACGCTGGAGCGGTCCTTCACCCACAGCCGTACGCGCCGCACCGGCTCGGGCAGTACCTCCAGGGTGAGGACGGCGCCGCCCTCGGTGTGCAGCAGGACGTTGCCGAGCAGCTCGCCCGCGGCCAGCTCCACGTCGTCGACGAGCTCCGCGAAGCCCCAGTCCTCCAGGGCCCGGCGCAGGGCCACCCGGGACTCGGCCAGGCCCTCGGGGTCGGCCTGGTGGATGTACTGGTGGATCCGGGGGGCCTGTGCCGTGCCGGGGTCGGGGGCGCGGCGCAGCACCAGCAGGGCCACGTCGTCACCGGTGCCCCAGCGCTCCCAGAGGCTGGCGGAGAGGTGGTCCGCGAGCGCGTCCGCCCCCTCGGGTCCGGTCCGCACGGCCGCCGCCAGGGAGTCCATTCCGGCCGTGATGTCCAGGCCCGGCTCCTCCACCAGCCCGTCGGTGCACATCACCATCGTCTCGCCCGGCACCAGGTCCAGACGGGTCTCGGGGAAGTCCTCGTCGTCGAACTCGCTGGCGAGCCCGAGCGGCAGGCCGCCGCGCAGGTTGGGGCGGCCCACCCGGCCGTCGGTGTGCCGGATGAACGGCCCCAGATGGCCCGCGCGCACGGCCCGCACACCGCCGGAGACCAGGTCCACCTGGGCGTACGTACAGGTCGCGAAGCGCTCGGTGTCGAGCTCGGCGAGGAAGCGCGAGGCGCGGGCGAGCACCGTGGCGGGCGCGTGTCCCTCGCCCGCGTAGGCCCGGATCGCGATCCTGAGCTGGCCCATGATCGCGGCGGCGTGGGTGTCGTGGCCCTGGACGTCGCCGACCACGACGCCGACCCGGCCCCTGGGCAGCGGGATCACGTCGTACCAGTCGCCGCCGACCTCCCGGCCGCCCCAGGCGGCGTGGTAGCGCACCGCGATCTCGGCGCCGCTGACCTCGGGCACGTGCCGGGGCAGCATGGACGCCTGGAGGCCGGTGGCGAACTCGCGCTCCTGGTCGAAGAGAATGGCCCGCTGGAGCGACTGGGCGACGATGCCCGCGAGCCCCAGACAGAGGTTGCGGTCCTCGGCGGAGAAGTCGCTGCGGCCCCGGAAGAAGAGCGCCAGGCCGCCGACCGGGCGGGCCTGGGCGATCAGCGGCAGGAAGGCCGCCGCGTCCAGCTCCAGGCGCTGGATGTAGGGGGCGAGCCGGGGGAAGGTGTGGCCCAGTTCGCCCAGCGAGGTGACGAACCGGGGCCGGCCGGTCAGCACGGCCTCGGCCAGCGGCAGCGAGTCGTCCAGGCGGTGCAGCTTCAGCTCGTCGAGCGCCTCCATCGAGTCGCCGGACATGGCGATGACCTTGAGCGCGCCGCCCTCGACCAGTCCGAGCAGCAGCCCGTCGGCGCCGAACCGCTCCCGCCCGCCGCTGCCGGTCAGGACCTCGGCGACGTCGTCGACGGTCACCGCCCTGGAGAGGGCCTCCGTGGTGCCCTGCACCATGCCGGTGATCCGCCGCCGCCCCGCCTCCAGCGGGCTGATCACGGTGAACTCGGTGAGCTCGGTGGAGGCGTTGCGGACGATCCCGAGGACGCGGTACGCGCTGCCCCGGTCGTCGCGCAGGATGCGCCCGCGTACATGGGTCCACTGCCGGTGCCCGTTGCGCCGCCTCACCTGGAAGTAGGCGCCGTAGGAGGAGCGGCCGGTCTGCATGGCCTCGGCTATGACCCCCTCCACCCGGGCGCCCTCCTCGGGCGGCACCCGGGAGGCCAGCGAGTCGGGGTTCCCGTCGTACTCGCCGGGTCTGAGGTCGAAGACGGCGAGACCCGCGTCATCGAACGCGAGGGTGTCGTTCTCCAGGTCCCAGTCGAAGCTGCCCATGCGGTTGAGGGCCAGCCTCTCGCCCGGCCCGATCCGCCGTCGGTCGCGTCCAGCCACTGCGTCAGCTTAACTTCGGGGGTTTTTCCTCCGCATCAGCAGGCGGTGCCCACTGGGCCCCTCGTGGCGCGACCGGCCCCCGGTCACCCGTTCGGCCGCGCGTGGATGGCGGCGGGGGCGGGATTGTGCCGCAGCACCGCGTCGACGAGACCCGAGGTCGCTTCGGGGAAGTCCATGGGGACGATCCCGAGCCCGGTCCGGCCCGCCGCCTCGGAACCGTTCAGGTAGGAGCGCACCTGCGGGTTGAGCCGGGCGGCGTTCCACTCGGGCGGCAGCCCCGCGGCCGTGCTCACATAGTTGACGTAGAGCTTGCCGGGCCGGTCCGCGGCCTTGCGGAACTGGGCCTCGATCTCGGGGTACTTGCCGAAGGGCTCGGCGTTGTAGTCGTCCTGGATGTCGAAGAGCGCCGGGTCGCCGTAGCGCACGCCGGGCAGACCGCCGTTGTCGGCGAGCAGGACCACCCTGCCCCGCGCCTCGCCCAGGGTGGGCAGCGCGGCGTCCAGGCGGAACAGGGGACGCCAGCCCTTCTGGTCGAGGTAGAGGTCGAAGATCCGGCGGAACTCGGCGTCGCTCACCGTCGAGTACTCCTGCTTCACCCGCATCAGCACGGTCTCGCCGGGGTGGGCGGCGAGGAAGTCGCGGCAGGCGATCAGCACATCGCCGAACATCAGGTTCTGGTAGAAGGCGGCGTGGTGGATGGCGAAGGCGTCGCCGGTGGCCCGGCAGCGCACGTCCAGGAAGCGGACGCCGGCGTTCAGCTGCGCGGCGACGACGGCGTTCTGGCACTTGACCCACAGGCCGCCGAAGCGGGCGCCGGTGTTGTGGGTGCCGGGGATCGTCAGCTGCCGCAGGTCGGTCGAGCCGCCCAGACCCGACATCCAGTCGGTGGTGCCCAGGGTGCGGGCCCCGGCGGGCGCGGCGCCCGCGTACGCCAGGAGTCCGGCGGCCGGAAGCACGGCCGCCGCTGTGAGAAATCCCCGCCGGTCCATGCCCACGCTCCCCCTGCCGCTCGGCGGCCCCCGCGGGCCCCACCCGGTCGTCGCTGTGGCATGGAAGCACAGCGGGCCCAAGGAGAACAGACGTCGGACACCACCGACGGCCGCCCGGGCGGTCCCGGGCCCCGCCGGCGCGAAGGCGCTGATTACCGGTTCGGCCCCGTATTCGACAGGATGGGCACATGACCGAGATCCACACCCCCCGTCTGCTCCTGCGCCGCTGGGACCAGGACGACCTGCCCGCCCTGGCCGACATCAACGCCGACCCGGACGTCATGCGCTGGACCGGGGACGGCTCGGTCCTCGATCTGGAGCAGACGGCCGACGACATCGAGCGCTGGGAGGAGGAGTGGGACGAGGAGGGCTTCGGGCTCTTCGCCGTCGAGCTCCTCGGCTCGGGCGAGCTTGCCGGGTTCACCGGTCTGACCGTGCCCGGGTACCTGCCCGAGGTGCTGCCCGCCGTGGCGGTCGAGTGGCGTCTGGGACGGCAGTTCTGGGGCCAGGGGTACGCCTCGGAGGCCGCGCAGGCGTCCCTGGAGTTCGCCCTCCAGGACCGCGGCCTCGACCGGGTCCTCGCCATCGCGCGCGTGGGCGACAGCGCGTCGGAGAACGTCATCCGCAAGTTGGGCATGGTCCCCGAGAAGGTCACGACCGACCCGCGCACCGGCAACCGGCTGGCGGTGCACTCCATCGACCTCACGGAGTACGCCGGCTAGGGCGTGTCCGGCGCCGGGTGGACACCCGGCTGGTACTTGGGCAGCCGGACCGTGATCTTCATTCCGGCCCCGACCGCCGTCTCGATGACCAGGCCGTGCCCGTCCCCGTACACCTGGCGCAGCCGGTCGTCCACGTTGGACAGGCCGATGCCGGTGGACGGGCCGGCCTCGTCCGCCAGGATGCGGCGCAGCCGGTCGGGCTCCATGCCGACGCCGTTGTCCTCGATGACCACCAGCGCCTCCGACCCGGCGTCGCGCGCGGTGATGCTGATGTGGCTCTTGTCGGTCTTGCCCTCCAGGCCGTGTTTGACGGCGTTCTCCACCAGCGGTTGCAGGCACAGGAACGGCAGGGCCACCGGCAGCACCTCCGGGGCTATCTGGAGGGTCACCGAGAGGCGTTCGCCGAAGCGGGCGCGGACCAGGGCCAGGTACTGGTCGATGGCGTGCAGTTCGTCGGCCAGGGTGGTGAAGTCGCCGTGCCGGCGGAAGGAGTACCGGGTGAAGTCCGCGAACTCCAGGAGCAGTTCGCGGGCCCGGTCCGGGTCGGTGCGGACGAACGAGGCGATGACGGCCAGGGAGTTGAAGACGAAGTGCGGGGAGATCTGCGCCCGCAGCGCCTTGATCTCGGCCTCGATGAGCCGGGTGCGGGAGCGGTCGAGGTCGGCGAGCTCCAGCTGGACCGACACCCAGCGGGCCACCTCCCCCGCCGCCCGCACCAGCACCGCCGACTCGCGCGGCGCGCAGGTCACCAGGGCGCCGTGCACCCGGTCGTCGACGGTGAGCGGGGCCACGACCGCCCAGCGCAGGGCGCAGCCGTCGTCGTCGCACCGGATGCGGAACGCCTCGCCCCGGCCGGTCTCGCGGATGCGGCCGAGCCGTCCCAGGATCTCCGCGGCGTGGTGCTCGCCCGCCCCGTCCCAGGTCAGCACCGAGGACCCGTCGGTCAGGCACAGCGCGTCGGTGCCGAGCAGGGTGCGCAGGCCCCGGGCGGCGCGGCGCGCGGTGTCGGGGGTGAGCCCGGCACGCAGCGGGGGCGCGGCGAGGGAGGCGGTGTGCAGGGTCTGGAACGTGGCGTGCTCGACGGGCGTGCCCAGGTCGCCCAGGCCCTGCGGGCGCGCGGTGCGCCGCCCGGCCCAGAAGCCGGCCGCGACCAGGGGCAGGGCGGCGGCGAACATCCCGGCGAGGAACCCGTTCACGCGCGCTCCCGCCGGGGGGCGGAGTGCGCCGGTCCGCCGCGCTGACCGGCGTACAGCGCCTCCGGCAGATGGAACCGGGCCAGCGTCGCGGCCGTGCCGGCCGGGATGCGGGACGCGGTCGCCAGGGACACCAGGACCATCGTCAGGAAGCCGAGCGGCACCGACCACAGGGCGGGCCAGGCGAGCAGGGCGTGCAGCGGGCCGCCGCCGGGCAGCCCCGCCATGGTGGTGGTGACCGCGAGCAGCGCCGAGCCGCCGCCCGCGACCATTCCGGCGACCGCGCCCGGCGGGGTGAGCCCGCGCCACCAGATGCCGAGCACCAGGAGCGGGCAGAAGGAGGAGGCGGAGACCGCGAAGGCCAGGCCCACCGCGTCGGCCACCGGCAGCCCGCCCACCAGGGCGCTGGCCGCCAGCGGCACCGCGACCGCGAGCAGGGTGGCGAGGCGGAAGTGCCGCACGCCCCGGGTGGGCAGCACGTCCTGGGTGAGGACGCCCGCGACCGCCAGGGTCAGCCCCGAGGCGGTGGACAGGAACGCCGCGAAGGCGCCGCCCGCGAGCAGCGCCCCGAGCAGGTTGCCGCCGACCCCGCCGATGACCAGGTGCGGCAGGACGAGCACGGCCGCGTCCGCCTGTCCGGTGAGGGCGAGTTCGGGCGCGTACAGCCTGCCCAGGGCGCCGTAGACGGGCGGCAGCAGATAGAAGGCGCCGATCAGGCCGAGGACGACGACCGTGGTGCGGCGGGCGGCGACGCCGTGCGGACTGGTGTAGAAGCGGACCACGACGTGCGGCAGGCCCATGGTGCCGAGGAAGGTGGCGACGATCAGTCCGTAGGTGGCGTACAGCGGGCGTTCCTTGCGGGCGTGGGCGAGCGGGGTGGACATGCCCGTGCTGCCCGCGTCGCTGCCGGGCACCCGGTCGCCGGGGGCGAAGACGAGCCGGGTGCCGCGTTCGACGCGGTGGACGCCGCTGGGCAGGAGCACGCGTTCGCCCTGGTGGCGGGTGCCGTCGACGGTTCCGGTCGCGGTGACGGTGAGCGGGGCGGCGAGGGTGAGGTCGAGGGTGTCGTCGACGCGTACCGACCGCTGCTCGCGGAAGGCGGCGGGCTCGTCGAAGGCGACGCGCGGGGCGCCGTCGCCGTGCCAGGCGAGAACCAGGAAGAGGGCGGGCACCAGGAGTGCGGTGAGTTTGAGCCAGTACTGGAAGGCCTGGACGAAGGTGATGCTGCGCATGCCGCCCGCGGCGACGGTGGCGACGACGACCACGGCGACCAGCACGCCCCCGAACCAGCGCGGCGCCCCGGTCAGCACGTTGAGGGTGAGCCCCGCGCCCTGGAGCTGCGGCAGCAGGTAGAGCCAGCCCACCCCGACGACCAGGGCGGCGGCGAACCGCCGCACGGAGCGCGATTCGAGGCGGGCCTCGGCGAAGTCGGGAAGGGTGTAGGCGCCGGAGCGGCGCAGCGGGGCCGCGACGAACACCAGCAGGACCAGATAACCCGCGGTGTAGCCCACCGGGTACCAGAGCATGTCGGGGCCCTGGACGAGGACGAGGCCCGCGATGCCGAGGAAGGAGGCGGCGGAGAGGTACTCGCCGCTGATCGCGGCGGCGTTGAGGCGGGGGCCGACGGTGCGCGAGGCCACGTAGAAGTCGGAGGTGGTCCGGGATATGCGCAGGCCGAGCGCGCCGACGAGGACCGTGGCGAACACTACGAGGGCCACGGCCGGTACGGCGTAGTTCTGGTTCACGTGTCCACGTTCCTGGGCGGCGCCGGGCGGGCGCTCAGCGGTCCTCGACGAGGCGGGCGAAGTCCTGTTCGTTGCGCTCGGCCCGCTTCACGTACCAGCGGGCGAGCAGCACGAGCGGCGGATAGACACCGAAGCCGAGCACGCCCCAGACGAGCCCGGGGTTCTGCGGTCGCACCGCGAACACCAGCGGCAGCGGCCCGACCAGCAGCACCAGCACGGCGAACACGGTGAGACCGGCGAGCAGTTGGCTGCGCATCAGCGAGCGCACATAGGTGTGGCCGAGGGTGGTCTGCTCGTCGATCTCGGTCCGGGGCCGGTAGCCGGCGGGTCCGCGGGTGCGCCGGGGCACCCCGGTGACGACGACACGGCGTTCCGTCGGATCCTGCGGCACGGCTGCCTCCCCAAGCTGTGTGTCGCCAGAGACTAGACCCACCGGACAGGGCCCGGTCCAGGCAGTACGGGAGGAGTACGCCCGCGCTGTCGCGATGTGGATGAGCGGCCCACGTACCTATGTACCCTAGGTTTTAACCTAGGCATCCTAGGTTGGACGCGGCTCCGGGGGGGCCGGACACCAAGACGGAGGTACGGACGCATGGCGCGCGCGGGACTGACAGCGGACCGGATCACGGCCGCCGCGGCCGATCTGGCGGACGAGGTGGGGTTCGACCACGTCACCCTCTCGGCGCTGGCACGGCACTTCGGCGTCAAGGACGCGAGCCTGTACTCGCACATCAAGAACGCGCGGGAGCTGCGCACGCGCGTCGCGCTGCTGGCCGGCGGCGAGCTGATCGACGAGATCGCCGTCGCGGTGGCGGGCCGCTCGGGGCGGGAGGCCCTGATGGCGTACGCCGACGCCTACCGGACGTACGCGCGGGCCCACCCGGGCCGGTACGCGGCGACCCAGATCAAGGTCGACCCGGCGCTGGTCGCCGACGCGCCCGCGATGCGGCGGACCGTGGAGATCACCTACGGGATGCTGCGCGGCTACGGGCTCGCCGAGCCGGACCTGACCGACGCGGTACGGCTGCTGCGCAGCACCTTCCACGGCTATCTCAGCCTCGAAGCCCAGGGCGGCTTCAACCACGTACGCGACGTGGACACCTCCTGGCGGCGAACCGTGGCGGCCCTGCACGTCGCCCTCACCCACTGGCCGGCCCCGTCCCCCGAGGAAGCGAACGAGGAAGCGAACCATGCCTGAACTGTCCGTACCGGGAGCGACCCTCTACTACGAGAAGCGCGGCACCGGCCCGGTGCTGCTGATGATCCCCGGCGGGGGCGGGGACGCCGCCTCCTTCGGCCCGGTGGGGGCGGACCTGGCCGACCGGTTCACCGTCGTCGCCGTCGACCCGCGCGGCAAGTCCCGCAGCGCGGCCGGTGAGCGCGGCCGCGACCAGCGGGTGCGCACGCACAGCGACGACATGCGGCGGCTGCTCGACCAGGTCTCCCCGGATGAACCCGCGTTCGTCTTCGGCAGCAGTTCGGGCGCGGTCATCGCGCTCGACCTGCTCGCCCGCCACCCGGAGCGGCTGCGCCCGGTGGTGGCCCACGAGCCGCCGACGCTGGGGCTGCTGCCCGACGCGGACCGGTGGCGGGCGGTCTTCGCGGGGGTCGTCGAGGCGTACGGCCGCGAAGGGCTCGACGCGGCGATGGCCGCGCTGGGCGCGGCCGCGGGCCAGGAGCGCGCCGACGAGCCGGACGACGCGGCCGAGCAGTCCGCCGGAACGGCCGCCCCGGACGACGCCGCGCGCCTGCGGCGGATGCGGGAGAACATGCCGCAGTTCCTGGAGCGCGAGCTGCGGCAGTTCAGCGGCCACATGCCGGACCTGGAGGCGCTGGCGGCGCACTCCGCGCAGTTGGTCCCGGCGTGCGGGCGGGCCTCGCGGGGGCTGCTGCTCGCCCGTCCGGCGGCGGTGCTGGCCGAGCGGTTCGGGACCGGGCTCGTCGAGTTCCCGGGCGGCCACGTGGGGCTGAGCACCCATCCGGTGCGGTTCGCGGCGGTGCTGCGGCGCACCCTGGTGGCGGCCATGGCCGGGGAGGGCGTGTAGCGAGGGCGCCGAGGGGGCGGTGGAGCCGCCGGGACGGGCCCGCGGCACCGGCGCGAAAAAGGACCGTCGTCCCGCTCGGCGGAGACGCGCCGGGCCCCGTGCGCTAGCCGGTGCTCCGGAAGGCGAGCACCGCGTTGTGTCCGCCGAAGCCGAACGAGTCGCTGAGCGCGATGTCCCCGTCCAGCGGCAGGGAGCGCGGACTGCCACGGACGACGTCGAGGGCGATCCCGTCCTCCACGTCGTCGCACCCGGCCGTCGGCGGGACCAGCCCGTCCCGCAGCGCCAGGACGGTGGCGACGGCCTCGACACCTCCCGCGCCGCCCTGGAGGTGGCCGAGCGCGCCCTTGTTGGCGGTGACGGGGACGTCCGGGGTGTGGGCGCCCAGGACCCGGGCGAGGGCCCGTGCCTCGGCCCGGTCGCCCTCCGGGGTGGCGGTGGCGTGGGCGTTGACGTGGACCACGTCCGCCGCGGCGGCCCCGGCGTCCGCGAGTGCCGCCCGCAGCGCGGCCTCGATGCCGCGTCCGCCCGGTTCGGGCGCCGCCATGTGGAAGCCGTCGGCGGACAGGCCCCAGCCGGCGGCCTCGCAGTAGACGCGCGCGCCACGGGCCCGGGCGTGCTCCTCGGCCTCCAGGACGAGGACGCCCGCGCCCTCGCCGAGGACGAACCCGTCCCGCCTCCTGTCGAACGGACGGCAGGCGGAGGCCGGTGTGTCGTTGCGGGTGGAAACGGCCCTCATCGCGGCGAAGGCGGCCAGCACGGCCGGGACGATCACGGCCTCGGTGCCGCCCGCCACCACCAGGTCGACATGACCTTCGCGGATGCGGTCCACGGCGCGTCCGATGGCCTCGGCGCCGGAGGCGCAGGCCGACACCAGGGTGCTCGCCTCGCCCAGGATGCCGAGGCCGATGGAGATCTGGGCGGCGGCCGAGGACGGCACCAGCATCGGCGCGGTGTGCGGCGAGACCGCGCGCGGGCCGCGCTGCTCCAGCCGCCGCTGGGCATCGACGAGCACCGGCGCGCCACCGAGGATCGAGCCCATCGACACCCCGGCGCGGTCGGGCAGCAGTCCGCTGGGCCGGGCGCCCTCCGGGTCCAGGCCCGCGTCCCGCCAGGCCTCACGGGCGGCGAGCACGGCCAGTTGCGCGGACCGGTTCATCCGCCGCGCCTGCGGCCTGGGCAGCAGTTCGGCCGGGTCCACCGCGGCCCGCGCGGCGAGCCGCACCGGAAGCGCGGCGAACTCCTCGCCCTCCAGCAGGCCGACCGCCGAGCGCCCCGAGAGCAGCCCCTGCCAGAGCCCGGGCACATCGGGGCCGAGCGGGGTGAGCGCGCCGAGCCCGGTCACCACGACCCGCCGCCGGCCCGTCCCCGTACCCTCCGGGCGTCCGGCCTCGGCGGGGTCCACCCGGCCCGCCCGCACCACCTGGCGCTCGCGCCGGCCGAGCAGGCGCTCCTGGTCGGGGCCGCCGCCCAGCGGGCGCAGCCCGAGCCGGGTCCGGGCCTCACCGGCGGGCGCGGTGCGCAGCACGACGTGCCAGCTGTCCACGCCGGTCGCGACGACGTCGCCCGGCATCAGCTCTCCGGTGGTCAGGAGCCGGCACTCCCCGCCCATGACCGACTCTTCACTCATCGACGCTTCCCAGTTCGCACAGTTCGCACAGGTGAACGACTTCTGGGCTTCATCTCGGCCCCATGAAGTCGATAAAGCGATCTGGGAACATCTTGCCCGTGCCCCGGGTCTGCGGCCACGCGAGCCCGTTCCGGCCCCGTCCGCCACGGGTGGGGAAGGTCAGGGGCGGCCCGCCTCGGGGATCGCCTCCCCGCGCCGCACCGGGCCGGGCGGGGTGCCGTCCCCGAACGGCCGGCCGCCCAGCTCCTCGCGGTGGTGCGGGCTCAGCCAGCCGGACAGGTCGGGGCCGACGGGCACGATGCCGGTCGGGTTGATGCCGGAGTGGACCAGGTAGTAGTGGCGCTTGATGTGGTCGAAGTCGACGGTGTCGCCGAAGCCCGGGGTCTGGAAGAGGTCCCGGGCGTAGGCCCAGAGCACCGGGTCCTCGGTCAGTTTGTTCCGGTTGCACTTGAAGTGGCCGTGATAGACGGCGTCGAAGCGCACCAGCGTGGTGAAGAGCCGGATGTCCGCCTCGGTGAGGGTGTCCCCGACCAGGTAGCGGCGGTTTGCCAGGCGCCCCGAGAGCAGGTCGAGCCGGCGGAACACATCGCGGTGGGCGGCCTCGTACTCCCCCTGGTCGGTGGCGAAGCCGGCCCGGTAGACCCCGTTGTTGAGGTCGCGGTAGACCCCGTCCATGACCTCGTCGATCTCGTCGCGCAGCCGTTCGGGGTAGAGGTCGGGCGCCCCCGGCCGGTGCAGCTCGCGCCACTCGGTGGCGAGGTCGAGGGTGATCTGCTGGTAGTCGTTGGTGACCAGCTCCCCGCTGGGCACGTCCACGATCGCCGGGACGCTGACTCCGCCCGAGTAACCGCGCTCGCGCGCCTCGTACGCCTCGGCGAGAAGGCGGATGCCGAGCACCGGGTCGCGGCCGTCGGGCTGGAGGGTGAAGCGCCAGCTGCGGTCGTCCTGGATCGGGTCGGCCACCGCGAGCGAGAGCGCGTCGTCGAGGCCGAGGAGACGCCGCGAGACCAGGGCGCGGCTCGCCCAGGGACAGGCCCGGCTGACGACCAGCCGGTAGCGGCCGTACTCGACGGGCCAGCCGTCGCGTCCGTCGCGGGTGACACGGTCCACGAAGTGGCTGCGCGAACGTTTGAAGGGCTTGCTCCCGTACCCCGCGTTGCCCCCGGCGCCCTCCGCTTCCGCCGTGTCGCTCTGCTCGGAGCGGCTCATCCCGGTCTCCTTCCGGCTGGACTCGCGTGACTGGCGTACTGCCTGCGAGCCTTCCCCCGGAACGGGAGATCTCCCACGGGATGAGCCGCCCGGTCGAACGGCCGTCCCCCGTCGGGACGGCCCGGGGCCTCGTCGAACCGTGTCAGGGCCTGGCCGACGGGACCTGGCTCAGCGGGTCCAGCGTCAGATACGCCTGCCGGGGGTCGCCGTCGTTCACCAGTGACTCGTGGTGGCCCACGTCGTCGAAGGCGAAGGCGTACGCCCGTCCGTCGGCCATCCGGGCGTGGAGCTCACGGGCGTACTGGTTGGTCACCGCGTCCTGGTAGAAGGCGGCCGTCCCGGTGTCCGGCTGGTTGGGGTCGACCAGCAGCGTGGAGCGGTTGTACCCGGCGCACAGCGTGCGCGAGATCGGGCCGCGCACCAGGTCGTTGGGGGCGTCGAGCAGTTTGTAGCAGCCGAACACGCTGTCGGAGTCGGGCTTGAGGAAGCGGGTGACGACCGCGCCCGCGCTGTTGGTGAAGTCCATGGTGGAGCCGGAGACCCGCCCGTAGTACTTGGTGTTCGGCTGGTCCGCGAACGGGGTGACGGTCAGCGTGGAGGTGCTGTACTTCTGCCACACCCGGTCGATGTAGTCGTCGAGCACGCTCCTGGGCAGTGCCCCGGTCTCGATGCCGTGGCCGGGGGCGAGTGCCCGCAGAATCGATCCGTCGGGGCGGGTCTGGACAAGGCCGGCCCAGCCGCCCGGCTTGCCCCGCAGCGCGCCGAAGAAGCCGCTGTATCCGCCCGGCTTCAGGTGCCCGGTGGATCGGACGGTGCCGTCGGCCGCCTTCACCCCGACCGCGTACGGGGCCGAGACCATGTCCACCTGGGTGCTGTTGATCCACAGCCCGGCGTCGTTGAGCGTGTACTCGGACCAGTTGAAGAGGATGTTCCGGTTCGGGTCGCTCGGGTTCTGCACCGCGGGCTGCACCAGGCCGCCGGTGGTGAGCTTGAAGACGAGCTTCTGACCGTACGAGAAGTAGACGCGTCCGGAGAACTTGGGTATCCGGATGGTCCTCGACTGCCCGTTGGCGGGGCCCGCGATCGAGGCGTCGGGCGCCGGGATGGGCGGGTTGCCCCCGGCCGGCCAGGGGTGGAAGGTGCCGTCGGCGTCGGCCCAGCCCTGCCGGCCGGTCGAGAGCAGCGTTCCGAGGTTGTAGAGGTAGAGGGGTTCACCGCGGCCGGAGTTGTTGGTCACGGTGAACGGAATGGTCGAGGGCACGGCGGCGGTGGCGGGGGTGGCCGCGCCGGTGGCGGTGAGCCCCGTTGCCAGCAGCAACGCGGCCACCAGGGGCGCCAGCAGCCTTCCTTGGACGGGCACGCTCCAACTCCTCATCGGATTCGGCGGTTCACGTGGGGGGGGCGCCGCGAGGAGGAATCTTCCCTTCCTCCTCGTGAGAGCGCTCTCAGAATCGTGGTCCGGACCAGAGGTGTCAATGCGTCGCGCGTCAATTTTCTTGACGGCAAAGGGGTGTTGGCGGGGCCTCACCGTTCATTTGGTGTGGCCCAGCCGGGAGGCGCCGGTCGCCTGGTCACCGCTTCGCGGCCGCCGAGATCACCGGGCCGCGGTCGGTCCAGCCGCCGTGGCCGTCGCCGCCCGCCCAGGCGCGCACGGACGCCTCCGTGGCCGGGTCACCGGCCAGGATGTAGTCGGCGTTGCCGTCGCCGGTGAAGTCGGCCAGGGACACACGGTCCGCCTCGGGGGTGGAGCCGGTCGTGATGGTCCCCAGGTCGACCCAGCCACCCCGGCGGTCACCGCCCCGGTTGAGGAAGCCGCGCACGGCCCCGTCCTGGCCCAGCACGCTGTAGTCGGGGCGGCCGTCGTCGTCGAGGTCGGCGAAGCGCACCCGGCTCGCGTCGGCGGTCACGCCGGTGGCGACGCGCCCCCAGTCGGTCCAGCCGCCGTGCCCGTCGCCGCCCCGGTTGAGAAGGACCCGCACCTCGCCGCCGGAGCCGAGGGTGACGTGGTCGGCGCGGCCGTCGCCGTCGAAGTCCGCGAACACCACCTGGTCCGCGTCGGCCGTGGTGCCCTCGGTGACGCGCTCCGGCGGCTGCCACCGGCCGTGGCCCGCACCGCCCCGGTGCAGCCGTACGAAGACGGCGCCGTCGGCGTCCAGGGTGAGGCAGTCGGCGCGGCCGTCGCCGTCGAAGTCGGCGAAGCGCACCCGGGCCGGGTCGGCTGGCAGACCACCGAGGACCCGGCCGAGCGGCCACCAGCCGCCGCGCCCGTCGCCGCCCCGGTTGAGCCGGACGAGGACGCCGCCGTACCCGTCGAGCGTGAAGTGGTCCATGCGGCGGTCGCCGTCGAGGTCGGCCCAGCGCACCGGGTTCGCGCCGCCCGCCTCGGTGCCGGCGCCGAGCGCGGGGCCGCCGGACTCCCAGCCCACGCGCCACACCCCCTCCAGGGGCCTGAAGAAGGACCAGGCCATCCGCCGGAACCCGGCGTCGTTGGGGTGGAGCTGGTCCAGGAACTCTCCCGAGGTCAGCGCGGGCGGCTCCACATAGCGGAACTTCCGCCCGGCCCCGCGCTCGGTCTCCTCCAGCTCCCTGGCCCGTACGTTGAACTCCTCGGCGGGCTTCTCCAGACCGCTCGTCGTGGGGATGAGGCCCATCACGAGGACCGTGACGTCCGGCTTGTCGGCGTAGATCCGGTCGACGAGGGCGGCGAGGCGGTCGGGGGCGTGCGGCAGGTCGATGCCCCGGGCGATGTCGTTGATCCCGATGTGCAGCAGCACGACGTCGGGGCGGGCGCCGGCCATCCAGCCGTCGATCCCGGCGGTGAGCTGGTCGATGACGTAGCCGCTGTGGCCCTCGTTGGAGAAGTCGGCGAAGCTGCCGGAGGCCTTGGAGCCCACGAACCGTACGGTGTAACGCCTTTCCAGCCGCATGATCTGCCACAGCGGGCGGCGGTAGGAGGAGAGGGTGGGGCTGCCGCCGCCCCAGGTGATGGAGTCGCCCAGCGGCATCACCCGCAGGACGGGGGTGCCCCTGTGCTCGGCGGCCGAGGGGCTCGCGGGCAGCGTCGCCAGAGAGAGCGCGCCCGTGAGAGCGAGGAGACAGCGGGTCAACCGGATACGTCTCATGATCTTCCTCCAGCCGAAAAGGCGCCGGAGGCGCCTTGTCTTGACGGGGCATCAGTTGCCACGGCAGTCATGGGATCACTCCCGACCACCGTCTCGCGCGTTCTTGTACAGCAGGAGAACCCGGCCGGAGCAGTGGACGGCGCCCGTGTTGACGCGCGCTGGACAAATAACGAGGGGCGGAGAACACCCCCTTGCCCCGCATGACACGCGGCGCGCACGGTACTCGCAGGACGAGGACGCGCGGACCCCGCGCACCCGACTACCGACCCCCAGGAGGTGGCTTCGGATGACGGAGCCGATCAGCCCGGCCGTGGAGAAGCCCGAGAGCCCCGACATCGACGAATACCGCAGCGGCACTTCGGGCACCACCCTGCAGACCGCGCGCAGCGGCGCGGGTCAGCCACCCGCGACCCGGGGCCGCACGACGATCGCCGGGGGCGTGGTGGAGAAGATCGCCGGGCTCGCCGCGCGCGAGGTGCCGGGCATCCACGCGCTGGGCGGCGGGTTCGCCCGCACCATCGGCGCGATGCGCGACCGGGTGCCGCGGGCGCGCGGCGCCTCCGTCAGCCGCGGTGTGAAGGTCGAGGTCGGCGAGCGGCAGACCGCGATCGACCTGGACGTGGTGGTGGAGTACGGCGTGAGCATCACGGCGGTCGCGGCCGAGGTGCGCGAGAACGTCATCGCGGCGGTGGAGCGGATGACCGGCCTTGAGGTCGTGGAGGTCAACATCTCCGTGGACGATGTCCATCTGCCGGACGAGGGCGCCTCCGAGGGCTCCGAGGTCCGCGTGCAGTAGCGGGAGCGGGGGCCTTCGGGCCCGGCTCATCCGTTCGGGGGCCGCCGAGGCGGCCCGGCGGCCCCCGACCCGACCGGCCCGGGAGGCTGGGCAGGACTCCCACCGCCCGTCCTGTCCGGACCCGGGCTCGGGCGGCCCCGAGAACGACCTCACCGACCGCGACACGTCCTCATGAGCTGGAACCTGAGGCACCTGGCGGCGATGCTCGAACGGGCGGGCGGCATCCCCGCCCACGGCAATGAGCGCTCGGCGTGGGACGCGGGCTGTCGGGACGTCTTCCCCCGCCCCCGAGCGCCGGTGGGCCGGGGTGTGCCCCGGCGCGCCCGCCCAGATCGTCCGAAACCGAGCGGTGCGGCGCCGCCGGCCGGCCCCCGAAAGGCCGCTCTCCGGGCTCAGCCGAGCCGGACCGGGATCTCCTGGTAGCCGAAGGCGATGAACGACGGCACCTGGGCGAGGTCCTTCGGCTCCGCGGCCAGGCTCAGGCCGGGGAAGCGGTCGAAGAGGGCGGGCAGCGCGGTGAGCGCCTCCATCCGGGCCAGCGGGGCGCCGATGCAGCGGTGCACGCCGATGCCGAAGGCCAGGTGGTCGTCGGCGGCGCGGGTGGCGTCGAAGGACCCGGCGTCCTCGCCGTAGTGGGCCGGGTCGTGGCCGGCCGCCGCGTAGGTGGTGACGATGGCGTCGCCCGCCGCGATGGTCACCCCGTCGACCGTGATGTCACTGACGGCGAACCGCAGCGGCAGGGTGGCGATGGACGGATGGACGCGCAGCACCTCGTCGATCACGTTGTCCCAGCCGATCTTCCCGGAGCGGACCGCGGCGAGCTGGTCGGGGTGGTGGAGCAGGTCGACGACGGCGTTGCCGATGAGGTTGACGGTCGTCTCGAAGCCCGCGCCGATGACGAGCAGCAGCGTGTAGACGAGCTCCTCGTTGCTCAGCCGGTCGCCGTCCTCGTCGCGGACCTTGATGAGCTCGGTGGTCATGTCGTCGCCGGGCACCTCGCTCTTGAACGCGATGAGGGCGGGCAGCACGTAGGCGATCTGCTTCTGGACGGACTCCGCGTGCTCGGGGCTCGGGTCCGAGGTGTCCATGATGGCCGCGATCAGCCGGGCCATGTCGTTGACCAAGTAGCCTGGTACACCGAAGAGTTCGCAGATCAGCCGCATCGGCAGGGGATGCGCGTAGGCGGCCTTCAGATCGACGGGTTCGCCGGAGGCGCCCGCCTCGGCCAGCGAGTCGAGCAGTTCGGCGGTGATCTGCTCCACCCGGGCGCGCATCGCCTCGGTGCGCCGGGCGGTAAAGCTGGGGGCGACGAGTCTGCGCAGCCGGGTGTGGTCGGCCCCGTAGGTGGAGAGCATGTTGATCACGCCGACCCAGCCCAGGATCCAGCCCCAGTCGGGGTGCTCCCCGAGCTCGGACCACAGCCCCCAGTGCCGGCGGGGGTCCTTGCTGACCCGGGGGTCCAGGATGAGGGACTTCAGGGTGTCGTAACGGGTGGGCGCCCAGGCGGGGATCCCTCCCGGCAGCTCGACCGGCACCACCGTGCCGAGCGCGCGCAGCCGGGCGCTCTCGGCGGGGATGTCGGCGCCGAACGGGTCGAGGGGCACTCGCGTGGACGGGGTCATGCTCGTTCTCCTGGCTGGTCGGGGGTGCGCGGGGTGAAGCGGACGGGCAGCGCCGTGAGCGAACGGTGGAACGGGCCGGGGCGCCAGGTCAGGCGCCCGCGCTCGGTGGTGGGGGTGAGGTCGGGCAGCCACTGGGTGAGCCGCTCGATGGCCTCGGTGGCGATGAGCAGGGTGTGCTGCTTGACGGGACAGCCGTGGTTCCCCGCCGACCAGGACAGATGGGAGGCGTCGTGCGGGTGGTGCGCCCCGGAGTACTCGTGCTCCGCGAAGTGGCCGATGGCGCCGTAGGAGACGACGACCGGCACGGCGGCCTGGATCCACACGCCGTGGAAGCTCAGCGACTGACGGGCGAAGTGGATGCCGTAGTTGGACAGCGGCGTCTCGTACCGCAGCACCTCGGCCACCGCGTCCGTCACCGGCCGCGAGCCGCTGGTCAGGGTCGAGTAGTAGGCGGGGTTGCCGAGGATGCGCGAGAGCGCGTTGGAGACGAGGTTGGCGGTGGGCTCGTGGCCCGCGCCGAGGGTGAGGAACACCTGCCAGGTGACCTCCTCGGGGGTGAGCCCCGCCGGGTGGTCCAGGAGGCGGCTGGTCAGGTCGTCGCCGCGCCGCTCGCTCTTGGCGGCGATGAGTTCCAGCACGTACCGGCCGTACTCGGCCTCGCCCCGCGCGGCCTGCTCGCCGCCCTCCATCATCTGGCCGAGGGCGTCGTTGAGGCGTCCGCTCTCGCTGTCGGGCAGCCCGAAGAGGTTGTTGAAGACCAGCGCCATCAGGGGCCGGGCGAACTCGGTGACGAGGTCGGCCCGCCCGGCGGGCCCGAACCGGCCCACCAGGATGTCCACCGCCCGGTGCACCCGCTCGCGCAGGTCGTGCGGCTCGACCAGGTCGAAGGCGTCGAGCAGGGTGCGCCGGTAACGGATGTGGGCGTCGCCGTCCGCGAAGAGGGCGTTGGGCCGCCAGCGCATCATGCCGAGGATCGGCGAGTCCGCGGCGACCGTGGCCTCCCAGGGCCTCGGGTCGTGGGACCAGGTCTCGCTGTCGTGCAGCAGGTCGAGCGCGGCGCGCCGGTCGGTGACGACATAGGCGGGGACGCCCGGGGCGAGTTCGGCCCAGCCGACCGGGCCCTGGGCACGCAGCGCCGCGTAGTAGGCGTGCGGGTCGGCGGCGAAGCCGTCCTCCCACAGCCGCACCGGCGCGGAGAGCGAGAAGGCGGCTGCGGGGGCGGGATAGGCGGGGTGGGCGTTCACCGGGTCTCCGGGCGGTTGCGGGCGATCAGGTGCTGGACGAGCGCGAGGAGGGCGTCGACGGAGGAGTTGGTGTCACGGGCGTCGCACGTCACCATCGGGGTGCCGGCCTCCAGGTCGAGGGCGCGGCGCAGCTGCTCCTCGGTGTACGGGCGGGAGTCGGGGAAGGTGTTGAGCGCGACCGCGTACGGCAGTCCGGTCTCCTCCACCAGGCCCAGTACGTCGAAGGAGTCGTCGATGCGCCGGGTGTCCACCAGGACGAGCGCGCCGAGCGCGCCGTGGGCGATGTCGGCCCACAGGGAGCGGAAACGTTCCTGCCCGGGGGTGCCGAAAAGGTAGAGCACCACTCCCCCGCCCAGGCTGATCCGCCCGAAGTCGATGGCGACGGTGGTGGTGGTCTTGTCCCGGACTCCGGCGAGGTCGTCCACCGAGGCGGACGCCTCGCTCAGGTGCTCCTCGGTGTGCAGCGGGCGGATCTCGGAGACCGAGTCGATCAGGGTGGTCTTGCCCACCCCGAACGGCCCCGCGACCAGGATTTTCACCAGCTCGCGCGCGGTGTCGGGCAGATGGATCGCCCGGGCCCCGGTGGCGCCGGGGCTACTGCTTGAGGGCGCGGAGGCCATCGGCCACTCTCTTCAACAGATCGGGTGCGGGCAGGGCGGCGACGGGAATCGGCGGGCGGGCGCTCACCAGCCCCTGGTCGATCAGGGCGGCGGCGAGCACCCGCACGGCGGAGACCGGCAGTTCGAGCAGCGCGGCCGTCTCGACGACGGTGAGCGAGCCGCCGTCCAGCACGTCCAGCAGCGCGTGCTGGGCGGCGGGCAGCCCGGCGGGCTCCGGGCCGCCCCCGCCGGTCAGCACGGACAGCCGCTCCAGGCTGTTGCGGCTGGGCCGGGCGACTCCGCCGGTGGACAGATAGGCGGGAACCAGCGGACGGCCGCCGCGGCGGCCCGTCATGCGTGGGTGGCGCCGTCGGCTCCGCGCGGCGCCGCCGCCATGGTCTTCTCACCGAGCCGGGCCACCTGGGAGTGGACGCGGTGGGCGAGCAGGTCGAGCCGGACCTCCGGGTCGCCGAAGGCGGCCACACAGGTGCCGTGGGCGGTCGGCGCGAGAAGGATGTAGCCGTGGTCGGACTCGATGACGACCTGGCGGATGCGGGCCTCCTCCCGGTCGGCGAAGGCCGCCGCCGCGGTGCGGCAGGCGCCCTGCACGGTGCTCATGATGGCGGCCGTGCGCTCGGCGGACGCCTGGGACAGGGCCTGGGTGTAGCCGGAGACGAGACCGTCCCGGGTGAGCAGGACGGCGGCCTGGACGTGCGGGATCTCCAGGATCGCGTCCAGCACCCACGCCGTCTCGCCGGTAGTGCCGCTGGTCATCGCGGTTCGTTCCCTTCGGTGGGGGCGGCGGAGCGGGCCGCGGCGGTACCGGACTGCAGTGCGCCGAGCGCGGCGGCCGACTCCTCGGGGGTACGGGCGGGCGCCGCGGCCGTCTCGGCGGGCAGCGCGGCCCTGGCGCGGCGGCGGCGCTGGGGCAGCGCGTCGCCGTCGGGCGCGGGCTCGTGCGTGGGCGCGCCGAGGGGGTGTCCGGCGGCGGGCTGGGGCACATGGGGCAGGACGGGCTCCAGGGCGTGTTCCGGCGTCGGCTCCGCCCCGGGTGTGCGGGTGGAGCGGGGGGCCGCCGCGGCCGGTGGGCGGTGGGCCGGGTCGATCCGGCCGAGCAGGTGGTTCTTGACCAGCAGCACCGCGCGGACGCCGCCGTAGGGCGAGGGCGAGGAGAGGTCGACCGAGAGGTCGAACTGCCGGGTGAGCTGGCCGATCGCGGCCAGTCCCATACGGGGCGGGTCGCCGAGCTCGGAGAGCAGGATCGCCTCGGTGCCGGCCACCATCCGCTGGGCGTAGGCCCGTTCGTCGCGGCTCATGCCGACCCCTGCGTCGTCGATGGTGACCGAGACTCCGTGGTGGGCGCGTTCGAGGTTGACCACGACCTCGGTGTCCGGGGCGGAGTGGCGCAGCGCGTTGTCGAGCAGCTCGGCCACGATGATCGCCACGGGCTCCACGGCGTGCGAGACGAGCGCGGTGCCCGGCTCCAGGTGGTTGTGGACGCGCACCCGGTGGTAGCCCACCAGCCGGGACTGACCGCCCGTCACCGCGTCCACCAGGTGCGACTCCTCGCGGGCCAGGCCGACCCAGGCGCCGCACACCACGGCCGTGACCTGGGCGCGCCGCAGCGACTGCTCGTTCTCGTGGTCCAGGGCGAAGAGCGTCTGGGCCAGCTCCGGGTCGTCGTAGCGCTGCTGGAGTCCGCGCAGCTGGTCCTGGAGGCGGTAGAGCCCGGCCTGGATCTCCCGGGTGGCGCCGCGCATGCCCGCGCGGGCGGCGGCGTCCACCCGCTTGCGCTCCTGCGCCACGGCGGTGGCGACCCCTTCGAGGACGTCGTCGAGGCCCGCGCCGAGCTCGGTGCCGGCGAGATCCGGGTGGAGGGGGCCGGGCACCCGCACGTGCGGATGCGCGGCCCTGGTCGCCTCGGCCGGAACGCGGCGCTGGGCGAGATGGGCGACCTCGGCGGCGTACGCCCGTGAGAGGCGGGCCACTTCGGCGCGGGCGCCCTCCCCCTGGGAGCGCAGCTCGGCGATCTCCTCGTGCTGCCGGGCCGCCCGGCGCCGGGAGCGCAGCAGCCCGCCGCCCAGCACGAACGCGGACAGGGTCCCGGCCGCCAGGCCTCCGGCGGCCAGGTCCGGTATCTCAATCATCTGATGGGCCTTCGGGGGAGATCGGGAGAAGGGCATGTGGACGACCGCCCCGGAAGGCGAACGTGGCCAGTACACACTGTCATTGACCGGTCCCGCACTGTTTTACACGAAGATCCTTTCGAACCTGAACGCGGAAGTCCGAATCTTGACGAAACGTCGGTGTGTCAACGCGGGTGCGCGCTCAGGGACTGTTGAAGAAATCGCGGACCCGGTAGCGGCGCCGCCTCCTTGGGGCGCCGTACTCGTCGTCGTCCTCGTCGTCGTCCGGGTGGTGCAGCACCGTCCAGCTCACGGCCGAGACGGAGGGCTCCAACGACAGCCTGCTCACCGCCTCTTCGAGGAGGCTGTCGTCGCGGCGCTCGGTGGTGAGCTCGGCGGTCACCGTCACCTTCCCCGGAGCGTCTGTGCCCTGACCGTCCTGACTGTCCCGGCTGTGCACCGAGCGCAGCCTGAACCCCGGCCGCGTCAGGGACTGGACGGAGAGGATGCGCACATGCGCCTCCTCCGCTTCGGTGCACACCACCTCGAACAGGTAGTCGGTGCCGATCTCGACGCCGCCGTGCGGCTCGCGGTCCAGACGCCGCCCCAGCGGCCGCAGCAGCAGGTTGGCGCCGACCACCCCGGCGGTGCCGAGCGCGGCCACCCCGTAGAGCCCGGCCCCGGCGAGCGCGCCGACGGCCGCCGAACACCACAGGGTGGCGGCCGTGTTCAGGCCCCGGACGCTCAGGCCGTCCCGCATGATGACACCGGCGCCGAGGAAGCCGATGCCCGAGACGATCTGCGCGGCCACCCGGGAGCCGTCGTAGCCGCTGGTGCTGGTGGCGTCGACGAAGCCGTACGTCGAGAGCAGCACGAAGAGCGCGGACCCGGCCGCCACCAGCGCGTTGGTCCGCAGCCCCGCCATCCGGGCCCGCCACTGGCGCTCCAGGCCGATGATCCCGCCATAGCCGAGGCCCGCGCCGATGTTGGCGGCCGTGTGCCACTCGTTGAGCATGGTCCGTACTCCTCGCCGTCTGCCTGTCCCCCTCCTATCGGCCACCGGCGCCCCGGTGTTGAACCGAGGCCGCGGGCGGACCCCGTTCGGCCCTCGTTAGGCTGGACGGACACCGCCGCACCCACCGCTCGGAGGAGTCTTGGACATCCGGACCGCCCAGGAGCAGGCCTGGGCGAACAAGATCGAGAAGGGCTTCAACGTCACCGATGTGCCGCTGGAGTTCGGTCTGCTCACCGCCGAGGTGGGCGAGGCGTTCACGGCCTGGCGCAAGCGGCTTCCGGACTTCGGCGAGGAGCTGGCCGACGTCTTCCTCTATCTGGTGGCGCTGGCCGAGATGAACGGCGTGGACCTGGACGAGGAGGTCGCCCGCAAACTGGAGAAGAACCGCCGCCGCGCCTACGCGCGCGACGAGCACGGCGTTCTGGTCCGGGTCACCGAGGGCTGAGAGCCCGCCTTCGCCCCCCGTCCGCGCCCCGCCGAGGATCTACGTGTGGGCCGCCGCCCAGGCCGCCAGTTCGGCGCGGGCCGCGCTCAGCAGCTCCGCGGACGGGTCGGTGGCGCCGTCGGTGACCAGCGCGAAGTGGACAGCGCCGGGACCGGGCGCGGTGAGCAGCAGCCGACGGCTGCCGGTGCCGCCCGGCTCGGGCGCCACGGCGACGGGGATCCCCCGTGTGTAGAGGGGCGGACCGTGGACCGCGCCGAGGTCGGAGACGACCGTGGTGGCGGCGAACGAGGCCGGCAGATGGAGCTCGGTGGGCGCCGCCACGCCGTTGGAGCGCCACAGCAGCACACCGTAGCGGCCGGCGCCGACGAGCCGGGCCACCTGCGGCAGCGCGGCCGGGACGGGGTTCCAGGTCTGGGTGGCGGAGCCGTCTCGGGAGCGGTCCTCGTAGGTGAGGGCGAGCACGCGGCCGGACGTGGCCGAGGGGTAGAGCCGGTCGAGGAGGCGGGCGTCCTGGCGCAGCACGGGCGCGCCGGAGTCGTCGCGGCGCACGGCCGAGAGGTCTTCGTCGTTCCAGGCGTCACCGGCGGTCCGGACCTTGTCCGGGTTGCCGTTCATGAGCTCGTGGTGGCGTCCGCTGTAGAGGTCCCACTGCCACTGGGTGCCGGAGAGGACGGCTCCGGACGCCGACGGGTCCGACCACCACGCGGCCCCCGTGAGGCGGGAGTCCAGCCCCTGGTACATCGCCTTGAGAACACTGGGGGCCTTGTCGGCGACGGTCCCGGAGAGCGGATGGCCGAACTCGCCGACGACCGCGGCCGTGTTCGCGGCGGCGGCCCGGTCGCGCACGGCGCCGAGGTCGCGCGTGTACTGCCCGTCGCCCGCCTTGCCCCACATGAAGACGCCGGAGATCGCCTTCTGGTCGTAGAAGTGGGTGTTGAACACATAACGCGGCCCGAGGGTGCCCGCGTCGAGCAGCCCTCCCTCCTGCCGCTGGAAGTCGAGGTTGGCGTTCCAGAAGAGGTTGGGCTCCACATACGCGGGCTTGGCCTGCCAGCCCGCCGCGTCCATCCGGGCCCGGAAGCGGGTGTAGAAGGGCCAGAGCACGTCACGCTCCCAGGACCGGCTCGTCTGCCCACCGTCGTAACTGCCCGCGTGCGGTTCGTTGTACGGATCGAACCCGGCGACGGCCGCGAACTCCTCGGCGGTGAGGTGCTGGGCCAGATGGGTCAACGTGCTCTGGGCGGTGGTGAGGAAGGCGTCCTGGATGCCGCGCGCGTTGTGCCAGAAGTCGTGGGCGGCGCGCTTGACGGCTTCGTTCTGGGTGATGTTCTGCCCCCAGAACAGGCAGATCCCGCAGGACTCGCGCGGATAGCCGCCGCCCGCGACGGCCCACGCCGGGGCCCCGTCGCCGGTGTACCAGCTGCCCGCGTCGAAGAGGTGGCGGGAGAACAGGTCCTGGTGGAAGTCGGGCAGCACCCGGACCCCGGCGTCCAGGAAGGCCCGCATCTGCTCGGTGACCGCCGCCAGGTACCCCTGGTCCACCTGGCCGCGCACGGGCTCGGCGGACGCCCAGGAGAGCAGGAACCGGACGGTGTTGGCGCCCCCCAGGGCGCGGACGGCGGCCGCCGAGGCGCGGGCGTCGGCGACCGAGGCGAAGGGCAGCCCGCCGTGCTCGGCCAGCTTGGTCTCACCGGAGACGTTGTAGCCGCGCAGCACCACCTCGCGGCCGAGCCCGTCGACCAGGTGCCCGTCCGCCACGGTGAGCGCGGAGGCCGTGGCGCCGTCGAACCACTGGGCGTCGGGGAGCCCGTCGGCCGCGGTGGCCGGGCTCTGCGCCCCGAGGAGCGCGGCGAGCAGGACGAGGACCCCGAACGGACGCGCCCACGGCTTTGGCATGCCCATCACCATCGCGGCGGCCCGGAGCACAGTCAACACTCCGGGCCGCCGCGCCTCGGGGACGCCGGGGCCGTGACCGTCGGGGCGCGACCCGTCACGGCGGACCCGTTCGGCCCGCTACCGGCGGGTGAACACGGCGACCGTCCGGCCCGGGACACCGAACGTGCCCGACCCCTTCTCGTACGAGGCCGACCTGACCGTGGCGTCACCGCCCGCCGCCTGCACCGGGTGCAGCGCGTATCCGTGGCCCGCGAGGTCCGCCACCCGCTGGGTCTGCCGGTCCGGCGTCGCGTTGAACACGACGACCAGGTGGCCGAGCCGCATGGTGATCACACCCGGGGTCTCGTCCTTGCCGGAGAGCGGGAAGGAGAGCGCCGACTGCACCTGGGCCGCGGTACTCAGCCGGAAGGCCGGGTCGGTGGAGCGGATCTTCAGCAGGTCCCGGTAGGCCGCCGAGGCGCCGGTGATCTCCGCACAGCCCGGGGTGAGCGCGCCGGCGGTCAACAGGGGCTTGGCGTACGGCCATGCGGACTGGTTGTCGGCCGCGGGCGGCAGCCCCCGCCCGAAGCCGTTGCCGTCCCGGCAGTCCCAGTGGACGGCGTTGAACCAGTCACCGCTGTCGAAGGAGTTGCGGTCCAGCGACTTGGAGCGCAGCAGGTCCGTACCGGCCTGCGAGAGCGCCGGGCCCTGCGACAGTGTGGCGGTCGCCAGCGCGAGCACCTGCGTCCTGGCCCGTCCGCCCGGCGAAGTGGTGCGCGGCAGCTTGAAGGCGAGCGCGTCGTAGAGCGACTCGTTGTCGTGCGCGTCGGTGTACGCGAGCGCGTCGCCGGGGGCCCGCGCGTACCCGGCGGGAGCGCCGTTGTAGTCGACGTCGGCGCCCTTGACCGTACGGCCGGAGGTGTCGGTGAAGGTGTACGCGGCCAGGTTGCCGGAGAGGCCGACCTTGATCAGGTCCTGGTAGTGCAGCAGCCGGGCGCGCTGCTGGGCCGGGCTGCCGTTGGCGGCCGAGGAGTTGGGGTCGGTGTACAGGCCGGAGGCGAAACCTTGGACGCCCGGGTCCTCGTCGAAGGGCCCGCCGCCGCGCACCGCGTCGCGCGCCCGGTCCGAGAAGGTCGCGACGCCGGTGCCCGCCATGTTCTTCTGGGTCGCCTGGACGAACCGGGCGTCGTCGGCGATCTCACCGAAGTTCCAGCCCTCCCCGTACAGGACGATCTTCTTGCCGTCGACGCCGTCCCTGGCGGGCGTGAGCGCGTCGAGGGCCTTGCGGACCGCGAGGATGTTGGCCTTGGGGTGGTGGCCCATCAGATCGAAGCGGAAGCCGTCGACCTTGTACTGCCGGGCCCAGGTGACCACCGAGTCCACCACGAGCTTGCCCATCATGGCGTTCTCGGGCGCGGTGTTGGCGCAGCAGGTGGAGGTGGCCACCGTGCCGTCGTCGAGGAGGCGCTGGTAGTAGCCGGGCACGATCTTGTCGAGGACCGACTTGTCCTGCTGGCCGCTCGCCACGGTGTGGTTGTAGACCACGTCCATCACCGTGCGCAGCCCGGCGCCGTTGAGGCCCTGGACCATCTGCCGGAACTCGACCGTGCGCCGGGTCCCCTCCGGGTCGGTGGCGTAGGACCCCTCGGGCACGGTGTAGTGCAGCGGGTCGTACCCCCAGTTGTAGGCGTCCTTGGCGGCGGTCTTCGCCACGCACGCCTGCTGCTCGGCCGAGTCCGGCGCGTACACCTCCAGGTCGCACGCGGGCACGGCCCGGTCGGACTTCTTCTCGGGGATCGTGCCGATGTCGAAGGCGGGCAGGAGGTGGACGTAGGAGGTCCCGGAGCGGGCGAGCTCCCTGAGGTGCTTCATGCCGTCCGAGCCGGTGTCCGTGAACGCCAGGTACTGGCCGGGGTGGCGGGAGGTGGGGTCGGCGACCGAGAAGTCGCGGATGTGCAGCTCCTGGATCTGCGCGGCGCGCAGCGGTACGGCGGCGGGCTTGCGCAGGGCGGCCCAGCCCCTGGGCGCGAGCCCCGGGTCGGCGAGGTCGACGACGAGGCTGCGGGCCGAGTCGGTGGTCAGGGCGGTGGAGTACGGGTCGGTGACCAGGTTGGTGACGACTCTTTGGACGCTGGGTGCCCACACCGTCACGGCGTACCGGTACGGCTTGCCCGACCAGGCGCGGGGGCCCGTCACCGACCAGACGCCGGTGGCGTCGTCGCGGCGCATGGCGACCGTGCGGCCGTCGATTTCGAGGGCGACCCGCCGGGCGGTGGGTGCCCAGAGCGAGAGGGTGGGGCGTCCGCCGGAGAAGACCGGGCCGAGCGCGGCCTTGGTGGCGCGGGCGCCGTAGAGGTCGTCGAGGACGCCCTGGGTCTGGACGCCGGTGGCGGCGAGCAGGGCGCCGTTGGCGAGACGCTGGGTGGCGACGACCTGCCCGGTGAGGGCCTGGCCGATCCGGGCGCGGTCGCGCGGGTCGACGGTGAAGGCCGCGTACGTGCCCAGGTGCGGGAACCGGGCCTTCTGCGCGTCGGTGAGTCCGCCGGGCACGGGGATGAGCCGCAGCCAGTGGCCCTCGCCGGTGAGGGCGCCGTCCTTCACGGCGAGGCCGCCGTCCGGCGCGTACACCAGCTGGTGGCTCGCGGCCGTCCCGCCCGTCTTCCAGGCGACGGTGTCCCGGTCGATCCACTGCGCCCGCGACTTCGCCAGGTCCAGATCGGCGGCGGAACCGGACCCCATGGGCAGCAGGTACTTCTCGACCCCGCCCAGGAGCCACACCTCGTGCCCGTACGCGGTGAGGTCCAGCGAGCGGTCGGAGCCGAACTCCTTGGTGTCGCCCTTGTGGAGGATGTAGCTCAGGCCGGTGGCGCCTTCCTTCAGTGGCACCTCGAAGACCGCGCCGAAGGCGTCGGTGCGCACGGGCGGCAGCGGGTCCGACCAGTCGGTGGGCGTCGCGGCGCCCGTCCAGGTGTGGATGCCCCAGCCGCTGTAGTCGCCGTCGGCGCGCCGGTAGTGGATGACGGCCTTGGTGGTGTCCTGCGGCGGGTAGGCACCGGCGGGCGGCGAGGTGAGCAGCGCGTCCTTGCCCTGCTCGACCCAGACCTCGCCGGTACGGCCCACGTCGATGGTGCGGTCCGCGGTGACGTCCTTGGTGCCGTCCTTGTCGATGACGAGGAACCCGACGCTGGAGGCGCCCGGCTTCAGCTTGACGTACGCGAAGGCGCCGTAGGCGTCGCGGCCGGTGAAGGCGTGGCCCGCGGGCCAGGTGGTGGACTCGCCGTCGGCGAGGTCGCCCCAGGCGTAGAGGCGCCAGTCGGTGTAGTCACCGGCGGGGCGCTTGTAGTGGACCACGGCGTAGTCGCGCCGGGAGGCGGTGGGAGCGGGCTCCGGGGCGGGGGTCCCGGTCGTGGTCAGGGCGGTCGCGCTCGCGGTGCGCCCGGCCGCGTCGACGACGACGGCCTTGTAGCGCACGGGCGTTCCGGGCGCGAGGGTCGCGGGCAGGTGCTGCACGACCTTGTACGGGGCGTGGTCGGCCGAGCCGAGGACCTGCCACGTGTCCGTGCCGGTCTGGGCGGCGAACACCACCCTGTTCAGCTGCCCGCCTTCGACGTCGGCCGTGATCTCGACGTCTCCGGTGGCGCCCGCGGCCGGGGCCGTCAGGGTGAGCGAGGGCCGTGCGGCGGGGGCACCAGGCGGCGCGGCCGCCTTGTAGACGACGGCGGACAGGGCCGGCACCCGGACCGTGACGCGGTGGTCGGCGCCGCTGGTGAGCGTGCCGGTGGCGCCGTAGATACCGGTGAACGCGGTGTCGGCGGAGCCGCTCGCGAACGCGGCGCTCTGCTCCTCGGTGGCGTTGTTGACCGCCACGACGTACTCGGTGCCGGTTCCGGCGTCGGTGCGGGAGAAGGCGTAGACGCCCTTGCCCGGCGCCGCGTACCGCTCGGTCTGCACCCCGTCGGCGAGTGCCGGGTGCTGTCGGCGGAGCTTGGAGAGAGCGGCGATCGCCTTGTAGAGCGGGTGCTCCGGATCGAAAGCACTGCTCGCGTGGGTGCGGGTCGTACCGATCTGAGGGTCGTCGAGATAGTCGGCGACCTTCGACGGGAACATCGTCTGCCGGGCGTCCTTGTCGCCGCCCGGGCCCGTGAAGCCCTGCTCGTCGCCGTAGTACACGACGGGGTTGCCGCGGCTGAGGAACATCAGCTCATGGGCGAGCCGGTCGCGCCGCAGCAGTTCGGCGGCGTCGGCCTTCGGATTGTCCTGGAGCAGGAAGCTCCCGATCCGGCCCATGTCGTGGTTGCCGAGGAAGGTCACCTGCTCGTAGGCGTTGGCCTTGTCGGTGGTGTAGCGGTAGTCCTGGCCGAGGGCCGCTCCCAGGTCCGCCGCCGAGCCGCCCTGCGAGACATAGCCGCGCATCGCCTGCTGGTAGGGGAAGTCCAGGGTCGCGTCGAGCCGGCCCCTTCTGACGTACGGAGAGGTCACGGACGGGTCGGCCGAGTACACCTCGCCGTAGATGAAGAAGTCCGGGCGGCCGCGCCTGGCCGCGTAGGCGTCCAGGGCGGTCGCCCACTGGGTCCAGAAGTCCAGGTCGACGTGTTTGACCGTGTCGACGCGGAAACCGTCCACGCCGAAGTCCTTCACCCACTTCTCGTAGATCTTCTCCATGCCCCGCACGACCTCGGGCCGCTCGGTCCACAGGTCGTCGAGCCCCGAGAAGTCGCCGTACTCCGCGCTCTCCCCGGCGAAGGTCGAGTCGCCCCGGTTGTGGTAAAGCGTCGGATCGTTGAGCCAGGCCGGGACCTTGGCGTCCCTCTCGGCGGCGGGCACGGTCGGGGTGTAGGGGAAGGAGCCGGGGCCGACGGCCGGGAAGCCCTTGCCGCCGGCCGCGTAGGCGCTGTCGTCGAAGGGCACGCCGTCCTTCGTCAGATACGGGAACGCGCCCTTGGAGAGGTACGCGGAGCTCTGTTCCCGGTGACCGATGACGTCGGCGGTGTGGTTGGTGATGACGTCGAAGAAGACCTTCATGCCCTTGGCGTGGGCCTTGTCGATCAGCCGGGCCAGGTCGGCGTTGGTGCCGAAGTGCGGGTCGACCTGGGTGAAGTCCGTGATCCAGTAGCCGTGGTACCCGGCGCTCTGGTCGGCGCCCGTGCCCTGCACCGGCTTGTTCTTGAAGATCGGCGCCAGCCAGATCGCGGTGCTGCCCAGCCCCTTGATGTAGTCCAGCTTCCCCGTCAGGCCCTTGAGGTCGCCGCCCTGGTAGAAGCCCTTGTCGGCCGGGTCGTAACCGGTCACCGAGCGGCTGCCGGTCAGGCCGCCCCGGTTGTTGGCGCCGTCGCCGTCCGCGAACCGGTCCGGCAGCACGAAGTAGGGCTGCTCCCGGGTGAGTTCGTGCCGGGCGGGCTCGGCGGCGAGCCGGGCGTCGGACGGCGGGGCCGGGGGCGCGGTGGGCGCCGGATGCGCCGCGGGCGCGGCCGACGCCAGCAGCGCGAGGGCCACGGCTGCGGTGACGGCGGTTCGGCGTGGAGAGCCGATCACGGACCTACTCCTTCTTCGGGGGACTTCTTCTTCGGGGGCCTTCGGGCACGGGCGTGGGGCACGGGGGGAGCGTCGGACCGGCCGGGCGGTTCCGCCAGGGGGTGTTCAGGTCACCTGCCGCCGCAGGTGCGGGCGCCGGTGTGCAGGGCCAGGGCGGTGTCGGCGCCCAGGGTCGCGGTGAACCGCCCGGAGCCGTCGACCGTGACGGTCCTGCCGCTCTGCACATCGCAGTAGCCGCCCGCCGGGAGCGACGTCTGGAAGGTGCGGGTGAGCGGCGAGCCCTCGTGGTTGAGGACCGCGTACGCCCTGGCGCCGCGCCCGAAGGCGATGGCGTTGCCGCCGTTGTCCCACCAGTTGGTCACCGGCGCGGTGCCCGCCGTGGTGCGGAAGTTGACCATGGATCGGATCTCCGGCCACGCGTGCTGGCACTTCCATCCGTCGCTGTAACAGGCGTTCACCCGGCCGCCGTTGGGCGCTCCCGCGTCCTTGTCGCTGAACACATAGCCGGAGTGGACGTCCGGGGAGCCGTAGGGCCAGGCCAGCATGAAGACATGGGCCAGGGTGTAGCGGGCGCCGTCGTTGTAGGTGAGTGTCTGCCCGCCGCGCTCGGTGTCGTGGTTGTCGACGAAGACCGACGCCTTGCCCCCGGTCAGATAGCCCCAGCCCTCGCCGAAGTTCTTCAGGTACGCGAGCTTCTCGTTGGTGAAGACCCGCTTGAGGTCCCAGCCGTAGCGGAACTCCTGGACGTCCCCGGTGTCGAGGTACTCGGTGGGCTGTACGGCCTCGCCCGCGCCGTAGATCGTCTCCTGCTTCCAGTAGACGCCCGGATTGCTCAGCCGGGACTTGATGGCGGACAGGTCGTCCTCGGGGATGTGTTTGGCGGCGTCGATCCGGAAGCCGTCGACGCCGAGCGAGAGCAGGTCGTTCAGGTACCCCGCGACGGTGGCTCGGACGTGTTCCTCGCCGGTGTCGAGGTCGGCCAGGCCGACGAGTTCGCAGTGCTGGA
The DNA here is from genome assembly GCF_055567715.1 of Streptomyces sp. NPDC026377. Classification (NCBI taxonomy): domain Bacteria; kingdom Bacillati; phylum Actinomycetota; class Actinomycetes; order Kitasatosporales; family Streptomycetaceae; genus Streptomyces; species Streptomyces sp. NPDC026377. The sequence goes on along the minus strand of NZ_JBVHPV010000007.1, from coordinate 269,561 downwards.
CGTTCCAGCGGTCCTGGTAGTTGCCGACCTGTGCCCGGCAGTCGTCCAGGTCGGCGGCGGAGTAGGTGCCGGGGTAGTCGTACTTGCCGTACGCCGAGCCCGCCGAGCCGGTGCCGGAGCCGCTGGTCATGTGGTTGACCACCGCGTCGGCGACGACCTTGACGCCCGCCGCGTGGCAGGTGTCCACCATGGAGCGGAAGGCGGCGCGGTCGCCGAGCCGGCTGCCGATCCGGTAGCTCACGGGCTGGTAGGCGGTCCACCAGGCGTCGCCCTGTATCCGTTCCTGGGGCGGGGACACCTGGACGTATCCATAGCCGTCGGGGCCGAGTTCGTCGGTGCAGGCGCGGGCCACCGACGCGAAGTTCCACTCGAACAGGACGGCGGTCACGTCCTTGGGCCCCGGCGCGGCGGCCCCCGCCTGCGGGGCGCCGACCACGACGCCGCTCGCCGCTCCGGCGACGAGTGCGAGGGCGGCGGCCAGGGTTCTGCGCGTACGGGTGCGGGGGGTGCTGGCGTCCATGGGGGGACCTCCGTGGCGGAAACGCGGGGGACGGAGCGGCCTCGCGGAACGGCGCGGCCCGCCGCTCCTAAGGGCTCTGAATGTTCTTGCTGAAACAACCGGAAAGCTATTGCGGTCGTGACCGTAGGCGGCCTGGACCAGCTGGTCAACCCTTTGGACACACCCTCGTCACGCCGGGGAAATCTCCGCGTTTTCTCTCCACTTTCCCTCCGCAAGGTCTTTCGCAAGGGATTGCAGAGGTGTTACGTTCAACCACGCTTCGGCCGGGCGATGGCGCGAACTCGTCCCCTGAACGCCCGAAGCCGCCGCACCGGGGGGGGTGCGGCGGCTTCGGAGGGCGATGCGTGCGGGAAGGGTCCGCTCAGAACCCGATCGCCTCGCGGACCAGGACGACGGTGCCGCGGTACGGGACGACCTCGCGCCCGTTGATCAGGATCTTGGCGAGCACGCTGCGCCGGCCCATCACCCGCTGAGCACGGACGTCCTCCTTCGGCAGCGCGTACGTCTCGATACGGCGCAGCGCGGTGTCCAGGTCCGCGACGACCTTCTGGGCTCCGACCACCCAGATCGCCCGGCCCGCGCCGAACGCGTACGCGGCGAGCTGGCTGCCGCTCGCGGACGCGGTGACGAGCCGGCCGTCCTCGGTCACGGCGTGCACGCTGCCGACGACGACATCCGGCGCGGAGCGGGTGACGCGCACCTCGTCGCGGCGGGCGCGCGGGTCCCAGTCCGCCTGCTCGGCGCGGACGCTCCGGTAGCGGCCGGAGGCGTCGATGTCCTCCTGGATCCCGGAGAGCCGCAGGGTCTCGCTGGTGGAGACGAAGATCGCCTCGTCGGTGGGCAGCAGGCCGGCCACGAGCGCGCGGGCGTCGGCGGCGGTGTCCACTACGTGCACCGTAAATCCGTTGCCCCGCAGGGCCTCGGCGGCCCGCTCCACGCTCTCGGCGCTCGCGGCGACGGCGAAGGACTCGTCGGCGGGCAGTACGGTGACGGCCCTCTCACTGGTGATGGTCTTCTCGCTCATGCCCGCAGAACCTAGGCGCCGGGACGCGAGCGCCGTTCGAGCGCCGCTGGATCGGACAACTGAGGCGCCCCGCCCATCGCATAGGCTCGGCCACGACATGAAGAGCAACCTCGCCCCGCTGGCGCCCAAGGCCGACAAGGACACCGTGCGCCGGCACAACCTCAGTCTGGTGCTGCGGGCGGTCCACGACGAGGGCGAGACCACCCGGGCGGCCGTGGCGGGGCGCGTCGGACTGACCAGGGCGTCCGTGTCCTCGCTGGTCGAACAGTTGCTGGAGGGCGGGTTCCTCACCGAGTCGGGCAAGACCTTCAGCGGGCAGGCGGGGCGCCCCGGCACCGTCCTCAAGCCGGCCAGGACCGGTGTCGCGGGAGTCGGCGTCGAGATCAACGTCGACTACACCTCCGTGTGCGTGGTGGATCTGGCCGGAACCGACCGGGTCCGGCTCACCGAGCACCTGGACAACCGGGGCGGGCCACCCGCCGAGGTGCTGGCCCGGGCGGCGCGGCTCACCTCGCGGGCGCTGGAGTCCGCCCGGCAGCAGGAGCTGCGGCCCGCCGGGGTGACGCTCGCGCTGCCGGGTCTGGTCGCGGCCGGCACCGTGCGCCAGGCACCGAACCTGGGGTGGAACGGCGTACCGGCCGACGACCTGTTCGCGCGCGCCCTCGCGCGGTGCCCCGGCGCCCCGGCCCTCGCGGTGCGTTCGGAGAACGAGGCCAACTTGGCGGCGCTGGCCGAGCTGTGGTTCGGCGGCCCGGGCGAGACCCGTACGTTCCTCTACCTCTCCGGCGAGATCGGCGTGGGCGGCGCCCTCGTCGTCGACGGTGAACTCCTGCGCGGCGCGCACGGCTTCGCCGGGGAGATCGGCCACGTCCCGGTGGACCCGTCCGGCCCCGAGTGCCGGTGCGGGGCCCGGGGCTGTCTGGAGCAGTACGCGGGCCAGTCGGCGCTGCTGCGCGGCGCGGGCATCGAGGAGGGCGCCGGGGCCGCGGGCGTGGCCGAGCTGGAGCGCCGGGCCCGGGCGGGCGAGGAGCGGGCACTGGCGGCGCTGGAGACGGCCGGCCGGATGCTGGGCCGGGTGCTGGCGGGCGCCGTGAACCTCCTGGACCCGCAGAGCGTGGTCCTGGGCGGCGTCTATCGCACGCTGTCCCCGTGGCTCGCTCCCCCGGCCGCGGCCGAGCTCGCCGCCCGGGTGGTCTCGGGCCTGTGGCCCCGCGACAGCGGCCGGCTGCGCCCCTCGTCCCTGGCGGGGGACGCGGCCCGGGGCGCGGCGGCGCTGGTGGTGGAGGCGGTGCTGGACGATCCGGCGGGGTGGGCGACGGGCTGAGGGGGGTGGCGGGGTGCCCCGCCCGGGACGGGGGCCACGTGCCGGGCCACCCTGCTCGGAGCCGGTCCGGGTGCCGGTCCGGGTGCCAGGCCGGGCGGCGGGCCGGGCCGGGTGCTGGACCAGGTGAAGGCCGGGCCGGGTGCTGGACCAGGTGAAGGCCGGGCCGGGTGCTGGACCAGGTGAAGGCCGGGTGCCGGACCGGGCCCCCCCGCGCCCGGGTCCGGGCCGGGCCGAGCTCCGGGTCGCCCCCGCCCGAACCCGGTCCGTCCACCGCAACCCGGGCCGTCCGCGCCCGAACCCGGCCCGTCCGCCCCGACCCGGGCCCTCCCTGCCGACCCCTCAGCGCACCCCCGTAAGGTGCTCCAACGCCAGCTGGTCCAGCTGCTCGAAGGCCATCCCCCGGGCCCCCGCCGCCTCCGCGTCGAAGTCCTCGAAGGCCGCGCGGTCCCCGAGCAGTCCGGCCAGGCCGTCCTCCGCCGTCGGCCGGGCGAGGTCGTCCAGGCGGGAGGCCCGCAGCGCCTCCTGTACCGCCGGGTCGGCACGGAAGGCCGCCGCACGCTCGCGCAGGATCAGATAGGTGCGCATGTTGCCGGCCGCCGAGGCCCACACCCCCTCGGCGTCCTCCGTGCGCGGCGGCTTGAAGTCGAAGTGGCGCGGCCCCTCGTAGCCCGCCGACTCCAACAGGTCGACCAGCCAGAACGCGTCGCGCAGATTGCCCGCCCCGAACCGCAGGTCCTGGTCGTACTTGATGCCGGACTGGCCGTTGAGGTCGATGTGGAAGAGCTTCCCGGCCCAGAGCGCCTGGGCGACGCCGTGGGTGAAGTTGAGCCCGGCCATCTGCTCGTGGCCCGTCTCCGGGTTGACCCCGACGAGCTCCGGGCGCTCCAGGCGTTCGATGAAGGCCAGCGCGTGCCCGACCGTGGGCAGCAGGATGTCCCCGCGCGGCTCGTTCGGCTTGGGCTCGACCGCGAACCGCAGGTCGTACCCCTGGCTCACGACGTACTCGCCCAGCAGGTCGAAGGCCTCCTTCAGCCGGTCGAGCGCCACCCGTACGTCCTTGGCGGCCCCCGACTCCGCGCCCTCGCGCCCACCCCACGCCACGTACACCCGGGCGCCGAGCTCCACGGCGAGGTCGATGTTGCGGATCGTCTTGCGCAGCGCGTACCGGCGGATGTCCCGGTCGTTGGCGGTGAAGGCGCCGTCCTTGAAGACGGGGTGGGTGAAGAGGTTGGTGGTGGCCATGGGGACCGCGAGGCCGGTGGCGTCCAGGGCCGCGCGGAAGCGCTTGACGTGGGCGTCGCGTTCGGCGCCGGACGCGCCGAACGGGATGAGGTCGTCGTCGTGGAAGGTCACCCCGTACGCCCCGAGCTCCGCGAGCCGGTGGACGGTCGCTACCGGGTCGAGGGCGGGCCGGGTCGCGTCGCCGAACGGGTCGCGTCCCTGCCAGCCGACGGTCCACAGACCGAAGGTGAACTTGTCCTCGGGGGTGGGTGTGAAGCGTTCCGTCATCGTCGTGTCCACCTCGGTGCGGGGCGCCCTGAGGGCCCGGCTGCTATTTGTTTACTGACCTGACGAATATGACATGATCGCTGCGACTTCCGGAACCCCGGGCCGTCGCCTAATTTGTTCCAGGCACGCGCAAATACATCCGGCGCGTCCGTACGCGCGCCGTGCGCGGGAGAGGGGTGCCGTATGCCGCAGGCCCCGGTCGTCATCGGGGTGGACAGCTCCACCCAGTCCACCAAGGCCCTGCTCGCGGACGCGGAGACCGGGCGGACGCTCGCCGTGGGCCGCGCCCCGCACCGCGTCGACGGCAGCGCCGGGGCGCGCGAGAGCGACCCCGAGCAGTGGTGGCGGGCGCTGCGCGAGGCGGTGGCGGCCGGACTCGGGGAGGCGGGAGTACCCGCATCGGCCGTCACCGGCATCGCGGTCGCCGGGCAGCAGCACGGCCTGGTCGTCCTGGACCGCGCCGGCCGGCCACTGCGTCCGGCACTGCTGTGGAACGACACCCGCTCCGCCCCGCAGGCCGCCGCCCTCACCGAGGCGCTCGGCGGCCCGGACGCGTGGACCGCGCGCACCGGCTCGGTGCCCGTCGCCGCCGTGACCGCCGCCAAGTGGCGCTGGCTGCGGGAGAACGAGCCCGCGCACGCCTCGGCCGCCGCCCGGGTCCGCCTCCCCCACGACTTCCTCACCGAGCGCCTCGCCGGAACCGCCGCGACCGACCCCGGGGACGCCTCCGGCACCGGCTGGTACGCGACGGCGACCGGTGCCTACGACCCCGTACTGCTCGACCTCCTCGGCCTGGACGCGGCTCTGCTGCCCGAGGTCGCCGCCACCGGCGCCACCCGCGTCGGATCCCTGACGGCGCGGGCCGCCGACGCCCTCGGGCTGCCCGCCGGGACCGCGGTCGCCGCCGGCACCGGGGACAACATGGCCGCGGCCGTGGGGCTCGGGCTCGGCGGCGCCGGTCTGCTCGACCACCCCGTCCTCAGCCTGGGCACCTCGGGCACCGTCTTCGCCGCCACCCGCACCCGCCCCGCCTCCCGCGAGCTCTCCGGGTTCGCCGCGACCGACGGCACCTTCCTGCCGCTCGCCTGCACCCTCAACTGCACACTCGCCGTGGACCGCATCGCGGCCCTGCTCGGCCTCGGCCGCGACGAGGCGGAGCCCGGGGGCGAGGCCGTGCTCCTGCCCTACCTCGACGGCGAGCGCACGCCCGACCTGCCGACCGCGGCCGGACTGCTCACGGGGCTGCGGCACGCCACGACAGGCCCCCAACTGCTGGGCGCGGCCTACGAAGGCGCGGTCTTCACCGCCCTGCGCGCCCTCGACGACCTGCTGCGCGCGTGCGGGCTCGATCCGGCGGGCCCGGACGCCGCCGGCCGTCCGCTGCGGCTGATCGGCGGGGGCGCCCGGGGCCGCACCTGGGTCGAGACCGTACGACGGCTCTCGGGCCGGCCGGTCCTGGTGCCCCGGGAGACGGAGCTGGTCGCGCTGGGCGCCGCGGCCCTCGCCTCGGCGGCCGCCACCGGCGCGGACCCGGTGGCGACCGCGGCCGTGTGGGGCACCGGCGAGGGGACCGCGCTGGAGCCGGTCGCCCGCGACACGGCCGCCTGGGAGCGCATCGGCGCCGTCCTGGAGCGGGCGGCGCCGGTGCTCGGCTGACGACCGGCCTCAGCGGGCCGGCGCGCTCACCGGCTCTGGCGCAGCAGCTCGGCCAGGGCGCTGTCCATGTCGAGGTCCTGGTTCTCGGCCTCGGCGGAGACCTCCGCGTAGCTGAGGACGAGGAAGCGGCGCAGCGCCGCCGTACCGAATTCGAGGAGCGCCAGGCCGTCCGGGGAGCGCAGCTCCACCAGGGTCCGGGCGGCGTCGAGCGGCCGTACGCGCACATCGCCGGTGCCGGCCGGGGCGCGCAGCCCACGGTCGATGAGGTTGCGGGCGAAGACCCAGGTCACGCCGGTGCCGTCCAGGGAGACCTGGGCCGGGAACACCATCCGGACGGCCAGCGGGTCGGCGCCGTCGTAGGTGAGGGTGACGGGGACGGGGACGCTGTGGTGCGCGTCGGTGACGAGGCGGGCCAGGACGGACTGTTCGACGGTGGTGGACATCGGCGTGCTCCTTGCTGCCACTCCCGATCTGTGACCCGCATCACATCATCTCACTAGTCGCACATTCAACACCTTGCCTGGGATTTCGTACGAAAACCCCGGAAGGGCCCGGTGGACCGGGGGCCTGGCGCCACCTCCACGGCAGTTGGGCGGCGGACGCCTGAATCCGCCCCGGGGGCGTGCTCAGCCGCCGAGCTGGCCGAGCATGCCCATCACCGAGTTGACGGCGCTGTGCAGCGAGGGGGCTACCGCCGTATCGGCGAAGTAGAAGCCGAAGCCGGCGCAGGTGAGCGCGTGGGACAGCTTGGTGCCGCCTTTGCGCCAGAGGAAGAACGAAGCCGCGGCCAGCGCGAGCATCAGAGGAAAGTGCACGGAGGGCAAGGTCCTCACCTCGTGACCCCGAGAGTGTCGGATACCGTCCGGCCGCCTCGCGGCGGCGATCCGGTGGAAACCACCTCCGTCACGGTACGACTCCCGCTCACCGGGCGCCACACGAGCATTACGGGGTGTTATCAACGCAGGTGAGGGCCGTCGGTGTTCAGCGGGCCGTCGCGACCACCAGGCGGCAGCGGGGGCTCCCGTCGGGGCGCCTGCCGAGCTCCTCCAGCGCGTGGAGATCCACATGGAATCCGGCCCCGGCCAGCTCCGCGCGGAGGTCGGCGAGCCCGAAGTCCCGGTAGTACATGACGAACGGGGGCCGCCACAGCGCATTGCGCACCCGCATCGCCGCGTCGAAGCCGAGCAGCGCCCAGTAGCCCGGTGTGCCGGGGCGGGCGGGGGCCGCGACCGGGAACGCGAACCGGCCGCCGGGCGTGAGCACCGAGCGGACCTGGGCGAAGAGCCCGGGCCGCTCGGCGGGCAGGAAGTGCCCGAACGCCCCGAAGCTCACCACCAGGTCGAAGGCGTCCCGGAACGGCAGGGCGCGGGCGTCGGCGCGGATCCAGTCGGCGTCCCCGGCGTCGCGCGCCCGGCCCGCGGCGAGCATCCCGGCGCTGAAGTCCACGCCCGTGGCCCGCTCACGGCACACCGCGCGCAGCACATCCAGTCCCGCGCCGGTGCCGCAGCACAGGTCGAGGCCGCGGCCGAAGGGACCGAGTGCGGCCAGGACACGCGTGACGGCGTGGAGGACCGGGTCCGGGGTGCGGTACGGCGTGAGGTCGAACTTCGGGGCGAGCAGGTCGTATCCGCGCTCGACCGACGACAGCGCCTGGACGGCCAGTTCACGGACGGTGGGGCCCTGGGGAGCGAACATCGCCCTCAGCATAGGGGCACCCGCGCCTGCCGCCACCGAGGTCGACTAGTCGACCTTCAGCTCGCCCATGGCGCTCCACCCCGTCGTACCCTCGATGGTGGTGCTCACGATGTCGGGCGTGCGGCGCAGCAGCGGGCGCATCGTCTCCATGGCGGCCCGGAAGTGGTCGGAGTCGACGTGCGCCTCGCCCGCGCCGTCCTCGAAGGCCTCGACCAGCACGTAGGTGTTCGGGTCCTCCAGGCTGCGGGACCACTCGTACCAGAGGTTGCCCGGCTCGGCCCGGGTGGCGCTGGTGAAGTCCGCGACGTGCTGGGGCCACTCCTCGGCGTACTCGGGCTTCACGGGGAACTTGACGACAATAAAGATCATTAGGTCATTCTATGCATGGTATGCGCGGAAACGTCACTCCGCCCCTCGACACGCCCCGGACAGCCCCTCGGCACGCCCGGGGTAGGGTGACCGCGCCCCGCAGGCGTTCCGGACCCGGACGGGTTCCGGCCCCACACCCCAGGTGAGACCCATTACCGCACTGTCCCGCTCCGCCGTCGTGACCCGGCTCCGCGCCGCCGGCTGTGTCTTCGCCGAGGACGAGGCGGAGTTGCTGCTCTCCACCGCCCGCACCGCCGCCGAACTCGGCGCCATGGTGGCGCGGCGTGCCGAGGGCCTGCCCCTCGAACACGTCCTGGGCTGGGCGGAGTTCGCCGGGATACGGGTCGCGGTGGACCCCGGCGTCTTCGTGCCGCGGCGGCGTACGGAGTTCCTGGTGGAGCGGGCCGCGGCGCTCGCTCCTGCGGGCGCGGTCGTGGTGGATCTGTGCTGCGGCTCGGGGGCGTTGGGTGTGGCGCTCGTCGCCGGGCTCACCGGCGCCGAACTGTACGCCGCCGACGTCGACCCGGCGGCCGTGGAGTGCGCCCGGCGCAATGTCACCGCCGCCGGGGGCCGGGTCCACCGGGGCGATCTGTTCGCCGCGCTCCCGGCCGTGCTGCGCGGCCGGGTGGACGTCCTGCTCGCCAATGTGCCGTACGTGCCGAGCGAGGAGATCGAGCTGCTCCCCTCGGAGGCGCGGGTCCATGAGGCCCGGGTGGCGCTCGACGGCGGCGCCGACGGTCTGGACGTGCTGCGCCGGGTCACGGCCGAGGCGGCGCTCTGGCTGGCCCCCGGCGGGCGGCTGCTCTTCGAGACCGGCGAGCACCAGGTGCCCTCGGCCGTCGCGGCGGTCACCGCGGGCGGTCTCGTCCCGCAGGTGGCGACCTGCGAGGAGCGCTACGCCACGGTCGTCGTCGCCACCCGGCCCGCCCCGGCGGCCCGCACACCGTAACCCCCGGGCGGTCCGGGCGGGCCGTCCACCATCAGGCCATCCAGAAGAAGACGGCCGTCATCCGGCTGTCCTCCAGGGTGCTGCCCCAGTAGCCGGTGGCCGTGTGGATCAGGTTGGCGTTGTAGAGGAGCAGTCGGTTGTAGCGGTGGGCGACGCGGAGGTCCTCGGTGAAGGAGCCGGGCGGCACGAACCGGGTGCCGAGCGCCTCGACCAGGCTGGTGTGCGGCGCCGCGACCAGATTGCCGCCCAGGACACCGCCCGGCAGGCTCTGGCGGTAGAAGCTGGTACCGCAGTCCCTGGGCACGCCCGGGTTGAGGTAGAGCACGGCCGCGTACCGGCACAGCGCGCGCGAGTCGGTGTGCGGGCGCGGCTCGCCCTCGTCCCTGCCGACGACCTGGACGCAGTTGTGGTTGAGCGTGGCGCCGCCGGGGGCCTTCTCCAGCCACAGCTCTCGGGCCCCGGTCGCCTTCTTGACCAGGCGCTCCACCCGGGCGAGTTCGCCGGGCGCCAGGCCCGGCATCGTGCGCAGTCCCGGCCAGGTCTCGGGCTTGCGGGGGAATCCCTCGACCCAGTCGTCCGTGGCGAGGCAGCGCGCGCGGACCTCGTCGGCGTTGGGCAGGACGTCGTCGAGGACCCAGTAGTCCCGGCCGCGTGTGGGTGTGCGGTACGGCAGGACCGGGAGGGCGGGAGGGGTGGGGGCCATGCGGCCGAACCTACGTCCGCAACCTTCCGCATCCGTCGTCGCGTTGGTCAACCTTGCCTCAAGGTGCGGTGAAGCCGCTCCGGTGACGAAGGGCGCATTGCGGGGACATCCCGGCGGGAGGTCCCCGCAATGGCAAAGGCGGAGCCATTTTCGTCCCAGGAGACGACTCCGCGGCAGGTCAGGCCTTGCGGCCGACGCCGCCGAACATGGCCACCTCGGCCGGCTCGCCCTCGCCCCCGGCCTCCTCGGGCCGCCAGCGCGAGCACGAGACCACCCCGGGCTCCAGGAGCTCCAGGCCGTCGAAGAAGCGGGCGGTCTGCTCGGGGGTGCGCTGGGTGAGCTTGGGGGTGCCGTGCTCGTTCCAGAACGCCACCGCCCGGTCGACGTCCGGCATCTCGGGGTGGGTCACCGTGTGCGACAGGACGAGGAAGCTGCCGGGGGCCAGCCGCTCCATGAGGTCGCGCACCAGGCCGTACGCCTGGTCGTCGTCCTCGATGAAGATGACCACGCCGAGCAGCATCAGCGCGACGGGCCGGCTCAAGTCCAGCGTCTTCGAGGCGTGTTCCATGATGCTGTCCACATCGCGCAGATCCGCGTCGAGGTAGTCGGTCCGGCCCTCGGGCGTGCTGGTCAGCAGGGCCCGGGCGTGGGCGAGCACCAGCGGGTCGTTGTCGACGTAGACGATCCGCGACTCGGGGGCGATGCTCTGCGCCACCTCGTGGGTGTTGTCGGCGGTGGGCAGACCGGTGCCGATGTCGAGGAACTGCCGGATGCCCCGCTCGGCCACCAGGTGGCGCACGGCGCGGCCGAGGAAGAGCCGGTCGGCGCGGGCGTAGTCGCCGATGCCGGGGTGGAGCTCGCGGATCTGGTCGCCGACCGCGCGGTCGACCTCGTAGTTGTCCTTGCCGCCGAGCCAGTAGTTCCAGATCCGGGCCGTGTGCGGCTGGGAGGTGTTGATTCTGCTCCGAACGTGCTCGGGGGCGTCGAGGGGGGCCGGGTTCTCGGTCACGGGCGTCGTCTCCTGGGGCCTGGTGGAACGGTCAATGATCAGCCTAGATGGCCAAGTTGACCCGCGTCCCGGAACCCCGTCGGCCGGCGTCCCGGCAGGCGGGTGTCCCGGACGACGTCATCGGCGCGCCTGCCGCGTTCGGGGGCGAAGTCACCCCCAGTCTCATACGATCATGGCTGAACGGTTCCGCTCCTCAGCCACCCCCGTACCGATGGAGGTCAACCGTGACCAGGACGGCTCACCGTATCCGCAATCTGTCCACCGCCGCAGCCACCGCGGCAGGACTGCTGCTCGCCGCCACCGGCTGCTCCTCGGGCGGGGACGGCGCCGGCGAGGCCGCCGGCGGCGTGCCGGTGGTCAAGAAGGGCAAGCTGACCACCTGCACCCATCTGCCGTACCCGCCGTTCCAGTCGGAGCGGAACGGCAAGGTCGTGGGCTTCGACGTGTCCCTGATCGACCTCGTCGCCAAGAACCTCAAGGTCGAACAGAAGATCCTCGACACCCCGTTCGAGAACTTCAAGACCGGCGCCTTCCTCAACTCCGGCGAGTGCGATCTGGCCGCCGCCGGTATGACCATCACCGACGAGCGCAAGAAGAACGTGGACTTCTCCGTCCCCTACTTCGACGCCACGCAGGCGCTCCTCGCCACCAAGAAGAGCGGTATCACCTCGCTCGCCGATCTCAAGGCCAAGGGCCGCAAGCTCGGCGCGCAGGCCGAGACCACCGGCGAGAGCTACGCCACGGGCAAGGGCTTCAACCCGGTCGCCTTCGAGAGCTCCGACGCGGTGCTCAACGGCCTGCGCACCGGCCAGGTCGACGCCGTGGTGATCGACTACCCGGTGGTCCAGGGCTGGCTCAAGGACAAGGCCAACGCCGACCGGTTCGCCCTGGTGGCGAACATCGCGACCGGCGAGCAGTACGGCTTCTCGGTCAAGAAGGGCAACAGCAAGCTGCTCGCCGCCATCGACAAGGCGATCACGGACGCCAAGGCGAACGGCACGTACAAGAAGATCTATGAGGAGTGGATCGGCCCGCTGCCCAAGGTCCAGCCGTGACCTCCCGCCTGACGAGGCGTCAACGAAGGCGCGTCTCGCAGGGCATCCAGTACGCGGTCTTCGTGGCGGTGCTGGTCACCATCGGCGTGCTGGCCGACTGGGACCGGCTGCGGAACCAGTTCGCCCAGAAGGACCTCGTCGGGAGGCTCTTCCCGGAGATCATCACCATCGCCCTGCGCAACACCGTGGTGTACACGCTCTCCGGTTTCGCCTTCGGCCTGGTCCTCGGTCTGGTCGTCGCGCTGATGCGGCTCTCGTCCGTGGCGCCCTACCGCTGGGTGGCGGGCATCTACATCGAGCTGTTCCGCGGTCTGCCCGCCCTGCTGATCTTCATCTTCGTGGGGGTGGCGGTCCCGCTGGCCTTCCCGGGCACGGAGATCCCCGGCGGTACGTACGGCAAGGTCGCCCTCGGACTCGGCCTGGTCGCCGCGGCCTACATGGCCGAGACGATCAGGGCGGGGATCCAGGCCGTGCCCAAGGGCCAGATGGAGGCGGCCCGCTCGCTGGGGTTCTCGCACGCCCGGGCCATGGTGTCGGTGATCATCCCGCAGGCGTTCCGGATCGTCATCCCGCCGCTGACCAACGAACTGGTGCTGCTCTTCAAGGACTCCTCGCTCGTGCTCTTCCTCGGGGTGACCCTGGAGGAGCGGGAGCTGACCAAGTACGGCAGGGACCTGGCCAGCCAGAGCGCCAACTCCACCCCGATCCTGGTCGCCGGGCTCTGCTATCTGATGGTGACCGTGCCCCTGAGTTTCGTGGTGCGCCGCCTAGAGGCCCGTGCCGACCGGGCGAGGTGAGGAAGCGATGCCACAGAACGAGATGCCGCGAAGCGAGATGCCGCGCGATGAGGTGCCGCGCAACGAGATCGAGATCCGGGGACTGCGCAAGTCCTTCGGGGACAACGAGGTGCTGCGCGGGATCGACCTGGAGGTCGCCCGCGGCGAGGTGGTGTGCGTCATCGGCCCCTCGGGGTCGGGCAAGTCGACACTGCTGCGCTGTGTGAACCTGCTGGAGGAGCCGAGCGCGGGCCAGGTGTTCGTCGGCGGCACCGAGGTCACCGACCTGGACGTCGACATCGACGCGGTGCGCCGCCGCATCGGCATGGTCTTCCAGCAGTTCAACCTCTTCCCGCACATCACCGTGACCGAGAACCTGGTGCTGCCCCAGCGCCGGGTGCTGCGCCGGGACAGGGCGAAGGCCGCCGCCGTGGCCCGCGAGAACCTGGACCGGGTGGGGCTCGCCGACAAGGCCGGTGCCTATCCGGCCCAGCTCTCCGGCGGCCAGCAGCAGCGTGTCGCCATCGCCCGGGCGCTCGCCATGGGCCCCGAGGTGATGCTCTTCGACGAGCCGACCTCGGCGCTCGACCCGGAGCTGGTGGGGGACGTCCTGGCGGTGATGCGGATGCTCGCGGGCGAGGGCATGACGATGATGGTGGTCACCCATGAGATGAGCTTCGCCCGGGAGGTCGCGGACCGGGTGGTGTTCATGGACGCCGGCGTCGTCGTCGAACAGGGCCCGGCCGCGCAGGTCGTGGGCGCCCCGAGGGAGGAGCGGACCAGGAACTTCCTCAACCGCATCCTGGACCCGGCGGCGGAGGCTCCCCCGACCTCGCACCAGCCGCCGGGGGACGGGCCCGGCTGAGGCGCGGTGGCCCCGGTGCGCGGGTGCCGGGCGGTCCACGCCGGAATCCAGGGGCCGAAGGGCCGGATCCGCGTCCCGCGGGCGTATGACGTGGGCCGTCATCCCGGCGGCGTGGACCGGGCCGGCAGTAAACCCTGGCGGTATACCGCCGGTGGGCCCGCGTCCATCACCAGGCACACCATCGGACCAATAGGTAGAATTCCATCCATGGGAGAGCGGTCTGCCGCGCCGACAGCGCCCGAACTCGTCCTGGAGACCGACACCGGCTCCACGGTGATGAGTCCGAGCCGGGACTACCACGTCGGGCGCGACCCCCTCAGCGAGATCGTCATCGACGACGCCCGCGTCTCGTGGCACCACGCGGTGCTGCGTGCGGCGGGCGGCCACTGGACGGTCGAGGACGAGGGCAGCACCAACGGAACGTACGCGGACGGCCGGCGCGTGCACGAGTGGGGTGTGGGCCCCGGCAGCGTCATCCGCTTCGGCAGCCCCGCCGACGGCCCCCGTGCCGTGCTGGTGGGGCGCGCCCCGCCCCCGGTGCGCGCGCCCGAGCGGCTGTCGGCCGTGTCCATGCCCTCCGCCACGGGCGCCTTCCGGCAGCCCACCTCGGTACGGCCGCTGCCCGCCAGGACCGTACGGATCGGCCGCGCCCCCGACAACGACCTGGTCGTCGACGACCTGGTGGTCTCCCGCCAGCACGCCGAACTGCGCACCCGCCCCGACGGCGGCTACGAGATCGTCGACCTCGGCAGCCACAACGGCACCTTCCTCAACGGCCAGCCCGTCGCCCGCGCCGCCGTCTCGGACGGTGACATCGTCGGCGTCGGCCACTCGGCGTTCTGCCTGGTCGGGGACGAACTCCAGGAGTTCGTCGACACCGGCGAGGTCTCGCTCGACGTCCAGGACCTCACGGTCGCCGTCGACCGGGGCCGCAAGACCCTCCTCGACCAGGTCTCCTTCCCGGTCGGCGAGAAGTGCCTGCTCGCCGTGGTCGGGCCGAGCGGCGCCGGGAAGTCCACCCTGCTCAACGCCCTGACCGGGCTGCGCCCCGCCGACCGGGGCACGGTCCTCTACGACGGCCGCGACCTCTACCGCGACTACGCCGAACTGCGCCAGCGCATCGGGCTCGTCCCCCAGGACGACATCCTGCACGCCCAGCTCACCGTGCGCCGGGCGCTGGGCTACGCCGCCGAGCTGCGCTTCCCGCAGGACACCGCCAAGGCCGAGCGCCGCGCCCGGGTCGACGAGGTGATCGGCGAACTCGGCCTCCAGCAGCGCGCCGACCAGCCCATCCACAGCCTCTCCGGCGGCCAGCGCAAGCGGGTGAGCGTCGCCCTGGAACTGCTCACCAAGCCGTCGCTGCTCTTCCTCGACGAGCCCACCTCCGGCCTCGACCCGGGCATGGACCGCTCGGTGATGCACATGCTGCGCGGCCTCGCGGACGACGGCCGCACCGTCATCGTCGTCACCCACAGCGTCCTCAGCCTCGACATCTGCGACCGCATCCTCGTCCTGGCACCCGGCGGGCACATCGCGTACTACGGGCCGCCCCGCGAGACCCTGGACTTCTTCGGCTTCGAGGAGTGGCCGGAGGCGTTCGAGGCCTTCGAGCGCGACGGCGAACGGGACTGGGCGGGCGACTACGCCCGCTCGCCCTTCCACCAGCGGTACGTGGTCGCCTCCAGCGCCCAGCCGCACCTCGGCCGGGCCGCCGCCGCCCGGGTGGTGGGCCAACCGCCCAAGGCGCAGAGCTGGGGCGCCCAGCTGAGCACCCTGGTGCGCCGGTACGCGGCCGCGCTCGGCGCCGACCGGACCTTCCTCGCCATCATGATCGCGCTGCCCTTCGTCATGGGCGCCATGGCACGCGCCCTCGCGGGCGGCAGGCTGACCCAGGAGACGGCGATGAACGCGCTGCTCATCCTGTGTGTCGGCGGTGTGCTCACGGGGGCGGCCAACGCCGTACGGGAGTTGGTCAAGGAGCGCGTGATCTACCAGCGCGAACGGGCCGTGGGGCTCTCCAGATCGGCGTATCTGATGTCCAAGGTGGTGGTCCTGGGGACGATCACGGTCCTCCAGGCCGTCGTCCTGACCCTGGTGGCCCTCTTCGGAGTCAAGCTGAACGCCCCGGGCGGCAAGGGCGTGATCCTGCCCCCGCTGGTGGAGATCACGGTGGCGGTGGCCCTGCTCTCCTTCACCGCGATGATGCTCGGCCTGCTCGTCTCGGCGCTGGTGCGCAAGGAGGAGGTGACGATGCCGCTGCTGGTGCTGCTCGCCATCGTCCAGGTGGTCTTCTGCGGAGCGCTGTTGAAGCTGCACGGCGTCCCGGGCATCGAGCAGCTGGCCTGGCTGGTGCCCTCCCGGTGGGCGCTCGGCGGGATGGCGGGCACGATCGGGCTGTCCAGGATCGTGCCGGGCGAACTGACCGGCGACCCCCTCTTCAAGCACGACGCGGGCGTGTGGCTGCTCGACATGGGCATGCTGGTGGCCCTGTCGGTGCTCTTCGGCTTCGCGGTCGCCCGGCTGCTGCGGCGCCATGAGCCCGCCGTGATGCGGAAGTAGGCGGCCGCCGATGAGCGCTCCCGTGGACTTCCGTCCCACCCATGTGGTCCCTCCCGGCGGACTCGACGCCTGGGAGAGCCCGGACACCACCCGCCCCACGGTGCCGCTGGACGCGCTGCTGCCGGTGCAGCTCGTCGACCGGCGGGGCGACTGGGCCCGCGTGCTGTGCGCCAACACCTGGTCGGCCTGGGTCGACGGCCGCCTGCTGGTCGCCGTCCCGCAGGGGCCGCCGGTGGCGGGCGCGCCGCTGGCCCGTACGGCCGACCCGCGCCCGCTGCTCGCCCGCGTCCAGGACATGCTGAACCGCTACCGGGGCGCGGCGGAGGACCTGGCGGCCGGGCGCCTGGACGGCGAGACGTTCCGGCGGCGCACCCACGGGCTGCGCGCCGGGATCGTCGTGGACGGGGAGGCGGTGTGGCTCTACGACGCGGAGCACGAGCGGTGGGTGTACTGCGACGGGACGCGGCTGAGCACCTTCGCGGCCTCCGCGCCGCCGTCCGCGGCGCGCCCGGGCGCCGACGCCCCGGGGCCCGCCGACGCGACCCGGGTGGTCGGCACGGACGGCGCCGGGCCCTACCCCGGGGGCGTGGACGGCGCCCGCGCCCGGCCCGGTGACAGCTGATGGCACCCGAGCGGGAGCTCGACGCCGGGCGCCCCGCCGATCTCGTCGGACGGCGGATCGCCGGGTACCGCATCGAGCGGGAGATCGGGCGCGGCGGGATGGCCGTGGTGTACCGGGCCCGCGATCTGCGCCTGGAGCGCACGGTCGCGCTGAAGCTGCTCGCCCCCGAACTGGCCCGCAACGACACGTTCCGCCGACGCTTCACCCATGAGTCGCGGGTGGCCGCCGCGATCGACCACCCGCACATCGTGCCCGTCTTCGAGGCCGGGGAGACCGACGGCGTCCTGTACATCGCCATGCGGTACGTCGCCGGGCGCGATCTTCGGGCGCTCCTCGACCAGGAAGGTCCGCTGCCGGTCGCGACGGCGGCCAGGATCGCCGCCCAGGTGGCGTCCGCGCTGGACGCCGCCCACGAGCACGACCTCGTCCACCGCGATGTGAAACCGGGCAACATCCTGGTGGCCCCCGGCACCGACAGCGACCATCCCGAGCACGTCTACCTCACCGACTTCGGACTGACGAAGAAGTCCCTGTCGCTGACCGGGTTCACCACGGTCGGCCAGTTCGTCGGCACCCTCGACTACGTGGCGCCCGAGCAGATCTCGGGCCGCCCGGTGGACGGCCGCTGCGACGTCTACAGCCTCGCGTGCGTGGTCTACGAGACGATGGCGGGCACCCCGCCGTTCCAGCGCGACGACGACATGGCGCTGCTGTGGGCGCACCAGTACGACCAGCCGCCGGCGCTGACCGAGCGGCGCCCCGACATCGCCGCCGAGGTCGACGGTGTGATGGCGAAGGCACTGGCGAAGATCCCGGACGACCGCTACGACTCCTGCCTGGCGTTCGTGGCCGCGCTGCGCGCGGCGGCCAAGGGCGTGGGGCCGGGAGGGCATGCGCCGACACGGGTGGATCTGCGGGTGGTCGGCGCTCCGGACGCGCCGGGACCGCCACCGCGGCCGCCGGAGTGGGCGCGGCCGGTGTTTCCGGGGGTGGGGTAGGCGTCGGCCGGAAAGGTTCTGGGGCGCGGTGGGCGTCGGCCGGAAAGGTCCTGAGGGTGGGGTCGGCGTCAGCCGGAGGGGTCCTGGGGGCGGTCGGCCAGGGGTCTTCCTTCCGGCTCGACCTCCCCGCGCCGCCGGACGCGGCGGGCGAGCAGACTGCCCAGGAAGCCCGCGACCAGCCCCCACAGCACGGCGAAGCCCAGCCCCGTCCAGAGCCGCGGCTTCAGCGACACCTGGCCCGACAGACCGCCGCCGAGGTCGCCGATGCCGAGGAGGGACAGGCCGTAGTGCGCGGAGATCCGGGAGAGCAGACAGACCGCGAGCACGGTGAGGGCGAGCGCCAGGGCCAGGTGGAGGGCGTGCTGCCACGCCCGGATCCGGGCGGGCGAGCGGGCCGCCATCAGGAACCCGGCGGCCAGGACCAGCACGGCGGCGACGGCGAGCAGCCACCAGGCCCGCCCGTCGTAGTCGGCGAGGGTGCGCAGATTCAGGGTGGAGAGGTCGGGCGTACGCAGCACCTGGTCCAGTACGTGCGGCACGGGCAGCCCGAACGGCCCGTCCACCCGGCCTTCCCAGGAGGTGCCGAGCCCGAGGGTGAGGGCGAGCCAGACGAGGTTCGGCAGGCCGAGCAGGATCACCGCGAAGGTCTCCGCCGTATGCCCGCGCACCACCGCGACCACCAGCCCCGCCACGATCCCCAGCGCCACGTACGCCAGCAGCAGCGCGACCATCGCGAACGCGGCCGGGCGCACCGACTCCTGGAAGCGCAGCAGCCGGGCGGGGAGCGGGGCCCTGCGGGAGACCACCAGGGCGAGGAAGAGCAGCCCGGCGAGCCAGAGCAGCCCGAAGAGAAGGGTGAGCGGCACATCGGTCTCGAACCCGATACGGGGTGTGGCGCCCAGCAGGTCCCCGATGTCACCGAGGTCGCCGCCGCCCAGGCCGATGGTGAATCGCTTGCGGGCGAGGAAGGAGAGACCGAGGAGCGCCAGGAGCCACAGCACGGCCACCCGGGCGGCCCACAGGGCGAGTTCGCGGGTGCTCGCCACGGCCCGGTGCCGCAGCGGACGCAGGAACCCGGCGGCGACGAGCAGCGCGCCGACGAGCGAGACGGAGAGCGGCAGCACGGTCAGCCCGGCGTCGGTGTCACCGATCGCCCCGGCGTCGCCCTTGACGGCGACGGAGCCGCCGACCGCCAGGACGACCACGGCGGCGACGACCTGCGGGAGGGCGTGGTCGGGCAGGTCGGACGCCCCGGCCGCGAGCAGCCCGAGGGCGGCGACGGCGGCCATGGCGACCAGGCCGGTCAGCACCGCCACGAGGGCCTCGGCCCAGCCATGGCGCGCGCGTCTCTTCCCCGACGACAATTCGGGCGGTTTGTCCTGGCTCACGTCTGTCACGCTAAGCAGCACCGGGGCGGTCCGCCCGTCGTGGGGGGCCGACCGCGTCGGCTTGCGGGCCCGCCGGACCCCGGGCACACAATGGACGGGTCGGGACATTCCGGACGTGTCGCGCGTACAGCGCGGGGACGAGCCGGACCGCTCGGCCGGCTGCCGCCGCCCCCTCCGTGGCGCGACGGTACCCGGCCCCGCGGGGACGCCCCGGCCCAAGCCCGCACCGAACGTCCCGCTCCCCCGCGGGACCCCAACGCCGGGAAGAAGAGCTCGTGAGCGTCGAACCTCCCCCGTCCGGCCGCCCCACCGGCCCCCCGTCCGGCCCCCTTTCCGAGCCCTCCCGCCCCGGCCCGCCGACGGGCCCGCCGAGCGGCGGCGACCAGGACGGTACGGGCCGGGGCGGCGGGAGCGAGGGCGGTGGCCGCAGCGGGGGACACGACGAGACGATCGCGGTCGGTCCGGGCGGGGGCGGTGGACCGTCGGGTCCAGGGGGGCCGGGCGGCGGAGACGGCCCGGGCGGTGGAGGCGGGCCCTCCGGACCGTCCGGCCCCGGAGGCCCCGGCGGCGGCCCCGGTGACGGCGCCACCCCGGCGGGCAAGGGCGACCCCGACCGACCCTGGTGGCGCTCGGCTCCCCGGGTCGCCCTCACGACGGGCGCGATCGTGGCCGCCGTGGCGCTGATCGTCGTCTTCACCCGCCCCGACGGCTCGTCCGGCAAGAAGGACGCGGGCGGCGAGGTGTTCCTCCAGTCGGCCGGCAAGGAGGGGCCGCGGCCCTTCACCCAGTCGAGCGCGCGCGACAGCTCGCCGCCCCCGTCCCCGCCGTCCCTGCCCAGCGCGTCGGCGCCGGCCTCCGCCAATGTCACGCGCGGCGTGGACGGTTCGGCCCCCGGCCTGTACGGCGGTACGCGCAACAAGGCGAGCTGCGACGTGGAGAAGCAGATCGACACGCTGGCGGCGGAGCCGGCGAAGAACAAGGCGTTCGCGTCCGTCCTGGGCATCGCGCCCGACGCCGTGCCCTCGTATCTGCGCGCCCTCACCCCCGTCCAGCTCCGTATCGACACCCGGGTGACCAACCACGGCTACGAGAACGGCACCGCGACCGCCTACCAGGCCGTCCTCCAGGCCGGTACGGCCGTGCTGGTGGACGACCGGGGCGTGCCCAGGGTGCGCTGCGCCTGCGGCAACCCGCTGCTGCCGCCGGTCGCCCAGCGGGGCACGCCCCGGCCGACGGGTGACGCCTGGCCCGCCTACCGGCCGTCGAACGTGGCCGTCGTCGCCCCCGCCGACCGCCCGGTCCACAGGTTCGTCATGTTCGACCCCGGCCACGGCGAGTGGTTCTCGCGCCCCAAGGGCGACACCGGCGAGGGCGACCGGAAGGCCCCGCCGCCCGCCACCTCGACGCCGTCCGGCTCCTCGCCCCCGGACTGCCCCTCCCCGTACGCCGGTTCCTCCGCCCCCGCGTCGTGCGCCCCCTCGGCCTCCCGTGCGCCCGGGTCCGCGCGGCCGGAGGTCCCCGCCTCGCGGCTCCCCACCACCTCGGCGCCCGCGCCGGGCAGCTCGACCCCGTACGCCCCGGTGACGAGCACCGCGCCCGCGACACCGGGCGGTTACTGAGCACGGATTCGAACGACGGCGCGCGGGCGCCCGGTGACAGCGCCCGAACGTTTCTCCTCGACAGTCGAACGATTTCTCGACGACTCGGCCGTTACGCCGCGCTGATCAGCAGTGTTGTGCTTACGTCAGATCAGTGAGCGCCGTCCGAGGAGTCGCCGTGGATGCCCGTGGTCATGCCGTAGACGTTCATCCGGTGTTCGATCCGACGCATACGACGCATACGGGGAGGCGGGCATGAGCGGCGACGACGCGCCCCCGGAGCCCCCGGTCCCACCGCCCCCGCCCGCCGAGATCACCTTCTCGGGCCCCTATGGGAAGAACCCTCTGGGCGGGGCGTCGTTCCGGCGGATGTGCGGGCGGCTGCCTTCGGTGCTGGGGCAGACCTGCCGGATGGCGTGGCGGATCGACCGGACCGCCGTGCTGCTGCTGCTGGGATGCCAGGTGATGACGGGGCTCGCGGCGGCGGTGCTGCTGGGCGCCACCGCCCGGGCCATGGCGCCGGTCCTGGGCGAGGGCCGGGCGGCCGACCGGATCGACGCGGCGCTGCCGGCGCTGGTGGTGATCGCCGTCGCGGCCGGCGTCGCACGCGTGACGGCCGCGCTCGCGTCGTACGCGGAGGGCAGGATCACCCCGCCGCTGACCACGGCGGCCGACGCCGATCTGGTCGAGGCGGTGTGCCGGGTGGAGGCCGCGGCATACGGCGAGGAGGGGTTCGCGGACCGCCAGGAGGCGGCCGAAATGGGCGTGATACGCACGCACTTGATGGTGCGCGACGCCGAGCAGTTCATGGCGGCCGTGATCCGTATGGTCGCCGCGGCGGCCGTCCTGGCGGTGCTGCATCCCCTGATGCTCGCCCTGCTCGTGCTCGCCGTACTGCCCGCCGGGGCGGGCGCCGTGATGTCGGCGCGCGTCGACTACGAGACGCACTACGCCAATGTGGGCGACCGCAATGTGCGCGGGATGATGCGCTGGTGGGTGACCACGCCGAAGCTGGCGGACGAGGTGCGGGCCAACGGCATGACCGCGTACCTGATGTTCTGGTACCGCTCCCTTTCCGAGCGCATAGACCGGCGCACGCTGGCGACGGCGCCCCGGCTATTGCGGATCGCCCTGGCCACCTCGGCGCTGGGAGGCGTCTTCCTCCTCGCCACCTGGGCCACCCTGGCGTGGCTTGCCGTCACCGGCCGGGTGGAGTTGGGTGTGGCGGCGACGGCGGTGGTCGCGGTGCGCGGCTCGCTGGGCGCCCTGTCGCAGGTCGTCGCCAACGGGGCGGCGATGTTCCACACCAGTCTGTACCTGGCCGACATGCGCGCGTTCCTCGACTTCGCCGCCGAACGCGCCCCGAAGCGCGGTTCGTCGGCCGCCCCGGAGCACCCGCGGGAGATCCGCCTCGACGAGGTCGTCTACCAGTACCCCAACAAGGAGGCCCCGGCCGTGGACCGGGTCTCGCTCACCCTGCGCCGGGGCGAGGTCGTCGCGGTGGTCGGCGAGAACGGCTCGGGAAAGTCCACCCTCACGCGTCTGCTCACCGGCCTCTACCTGCCCGACAAGGGCCGGGTGGTCTGGGACGGCGTCGACGTGGCGGCGGCCGACCCGGAGACGGTGTGGCGGCGCACCGGCCTGGTCCCGCAGTTCTTCGGCCAGTGGCCGCTGGCCGTACGGGAGAACGTCACCCTGGGCCAGCCGCGCACGCACCACGACAGCCCGGTGTGGGAGGCACTGGACGCGGTGGGGATGCGCACGGCGGTGGAGGAGCTGCCGCACGGCCTGGACACCCTGCTGGCCCGGGAGCTGTGGGGCGGCAGCGAGCTCTCCGGCGGGCAGTGGCAGCGCCTGGCCTGCTCCCGGGCGCTCTACCGCCGCCCACCGGTGCTGATCCTGGACGAACCGACGTCGGAGATGGACGCGCGCGGCGAGCACCGGATGTTCACCGCCCTCAAGGGCATGGCCCGCGACCGCATCACCATCGTCGTCACCCACCGCATCGAGAACACCCGCATGGCGGACCGGATCGTGGTGATGGAACGGGGCCGCATCACCGAACAGGGCACGTACGAGGACCTGCTGCACGCGGGCGGCCTGTTCAGCGAGCTGCACGCGCTGTCGCAGGACCGTTAGAACCGGTCCTTCAACCCCCGGGCGGACCACGGGGATGCAAAGACCGCCCCGAGAGCCGGGCGGCCCCCGCCCCGCAGGACCGGCGGGCCCCGCCCGGCTCCCCCCATGCGCTCACGGGCAGCGCGGCGGCAGCCAGAACGACCGCACCGCGCGTACCGCCGCGAGCCGGTCACGCGCCATGCCGATCGCGGCGCCCGCCGTGCTGATGTTCATGTTCTTCGCCCGGGTGAAGATCTCGACGAGCCGCTCCGGGATCAGCTCCGCGCGCTGTCTGACCCGGTTCATGTCGTGGCCCGAGGGGTGGAGTTCGTCGACGACCTGGATCAGTCCGAGCGCGTTGATGACGAAGTCCGGCGCGTAGAGGATGCCGCGCGCCGCGAGCCGGTCGGCGACGGCCGGCGCGGCGAGCTGGTTGTTGGCCCCGCCCGCCACGATCCGGCAGCGGAGGTGGTCCACCCCGGCCGCGTCGATGACGTTGCCGACCGCGTTCGGGCTGAGCACGTCCGCCGGGAGGAGGTAGAGCTTCTCCCGGCTCACCACCTCCGCCCCGCACTCCTGGGCCACCCGTTCGGCCTTCGCCTGGTCGATGTCGGCCACCGTGAGGCGGGCGCCGCCCTCCGCCAGATGTACCGCGAGCCGCGAGCCCACCTTGCCCACCCCGTCGATGGCGATGTGGCGGCCCACGAGCGTGTCGTCCCCGTCCAGGTACCGCAGACAGGCCCGGATGCCGAGGCTCACTCCGTACGCGGTCATGGCGCCGGAGTCACCGGAGCCGCCCTCCTCGGCGTCCAGTCCGCGGATCCACCGGGATTCCTTGCGCATGATCCGGAGGTCGGCCGTGCTGATGCCCATGTCGCAGGCGGCGATGAACCGGCCGGAGAGGCTCTCTACCACCTGCCCGAAGGCGCGCAGCAACGGCTCGGTCTTCTCGATCCCCGGCCCGCCGAAGATGACCGCCTTCCCGCCACCGATGTCCAGCCCCGCACAGGCCGCCTTGTACGTCATGGCGCGGGAGAGGCGCAGGGCGTCGCCAACGGCCTGGTCGTCGTCGCGGTAGGGAAGAAAGCGGACACCGCCGAGCGCTGGGCCCAGCAGCGTCGAGTGAAGCGCGATGACACAGCGCAGCCCGTCGGGGCCGGAGCTGAACAGAACCTGCTCGTGACCGTCCATTTCCTTGAACACACTCATGACCCACCCCTCCATCGCGTCCAGTGGCAGCCGGGCCGGCGGCCCCGCCTCCCGGCGTGGACCGTCGGCCCGTCCGACGGATGACTACGCGGTCGGCCGCAGCCCGGACGTCAGCAGCGCCGCGTCCAGTACGTCCCACAGCGCGCACAGCGATTCGAGGAAGTCGTCCACCCCCTGGGCGATCCGCTCACCGTTCTCCTCGTCCATGACGGACGAGACGGCCCTGATCACGTTCGCCTCGTGCTGCTGCTCGGCACCGGTCTCGCCCCAGTGCTCCGCCATGTAGTGCATCTCCGGCTCGTCGAGGTCCGTCTTGTAGTGACCGGCGTCGACCAGGGCGCGCTTCTCCCCCGGGATCAGGGACTGGTTGGAGACGATCTCCAGCGCCAGGGCTGTGCCGAGGTTGCGTACGGTGGTCTCCGCGTCGGAGGAGAAGCGGCGCCGGAAGACCTCGATGGCCGCCGTCGTCTGCCGCGTCAGACCGGTGTCGCGGTCGTATCCCGGCAGATTGGAGAGCAGCCGGTCGGACTGGCTCTTGAGCCACGCCTCGACCGCCGTGGTGTCGTACACGTCCTCGAAGACCTGCGCGCCGCTGCGGTTGACGATGTGGCCCGCCATGGTCGCGAGCTCCGGCCCGTGACCGGCCTCGCTGTCGACGATCTCCTCGATGAGCACCGCCTGTTCGTCCCAGCCGAGGCCGCGCAGTGCGGCGGGGAACTTACCGGCCGGGCGGGTCGAGGCGCAGAAGGACTGCACCTGGTGGAAGAGCGCGCCCGAGACCTCGGGGGACGGGGGCGCGGCGGCCCAGTGCTCGTAGAGCGGGTGGTCGAACACACGGTGCGTCTTGATCCGGTCGATCAGCATGTCGGTCGTCGTCATCGATTCCTACTCCGGTGAGGTGGATGGGGCCGGGGAGGTGGATCGTCACGGGTGGGGCGGGGCCGCCCGTTCCGCTCAGGCGAACTGGAGCTGAGAGGGGTCGACCTCGGGGACGGTGAAACCGATCTTCTCGATGTGCTCGGCGATCGCGGTCTTGTAGAGCTCGCGCAGCTCGCCGTTGTCGTTCTTGCGCAGGCCCCACCGGACGGCGAGGCGGCCACGGCGGGAGTCGGGCCGCCCGAACATGTCGAGCGCCATCGGATAGAACCTGTCCAGCGCCTTCTGCGCCCGGTCCCGGGACTGTCCGCCCGCGTCGTAGGACTGCTGCATCAGCCGCTTGCCGTAGCCGAAGTGCCGGGCCTCCTCTTTGAGGATCGCGTCGGCCTCGACACGCAGCGGCCCGTAGGTGCTGGTGGTCATCTCCTTGATCTGGAAATGCCCTTCGAGCTCGCAGAGGAAGCTGAAGGCGGCACGCTCCTCCCAGGCGGTGAATTGCGTGGTCATGCTCTCCGCCGGGAAGTACCGCCGGTCCGCCACGGCCTGGTTCACCATGTGCGAGGTGTCGATGCCGAGGGGGGTGAGCAGTTTGGCGAAGCGGCGGAAGTGGTCCACCTCTTCCATACCGAATTTGAGGCACATATAGCGCTCGTCGGCATTGGGCGCCAACGGATAGAAAGCGTTCACGTACGTGTCGCCCGCGCTGAGTTCACCTTCTCCGTTCGCGAGCATCTGATGGGTCAGGACCTCCCGGTATTCCTCCGGGAGTTCACCGATGCTTTCCAGGTCCACAGTCTCCGAAAAGACGGTCGCCATGCGCGTTCTCCTCCGGTTGGCCGATGAATCGCAGCCTAGACAGAGGGTTCGCGGCGCCGATAGCCCACGTTGGTGCCGTGCGGACCGGAACGATGGGAGTAAGGGCGTAACTCTTTGGGAGTACTCCACAGGACTTCCCGGCCCCGCCTCCCGCCGGAGTCCGTACGGCCGGGCGGGCTCAGACCGCGTCGCGCGCGGGCGGCCGGATATAGGTCAGGGTGTGGTGGGAGACGGGCTTGCCCGCGGTGTCCGTCGTGGTGGCCGTGCCGTACACGATGAGCCGGCCGGGCCGGAGAATCGTCGACTCGCAGATCAGGTCGGTGCGCGCGGGGCCGAGGAAGCTCGTGGTCATCTGCTGGGTGACGGACGGGTCGTCCTCGCCGAACAGCGACATGATCGCGATCCAGCAGGTCACGTCGGCGAGCGTCATCGCGCATCCGCCCTGGAGGACGCCGCCGGGCCGGAAGAGCTCCGGGCGCTGCGGCAGCGAGACCCTGGCCTGCCCCTTCCCCACGGACTCCACGGTGAAGCCCCACCAGGGCCCGAAGGGGCTGTTATCGAGCACGGCCTGCGCTGCTTCGACATCCATCACCGGGGCAACATAACATCGTTCGGTATGTCCCGGCAGCGATCCAACGCGGAGCGAACCGCCGCCACACGCGCCCAACTGGTCCTCGCCGCAAGGCGGTTGTTCTCCGAACGCGGTTACGCGGCGACCACCGTCGCCGAGATCGCTCGCGGTTGCGGCCTCACGGTCGGCGCGCTGTACCACCACTGGCCGGGCAAGGAGGCGCTGCTGGTGGACGTCGTCCACGACATCCACCGGGAACTCGCGGTGCGCATACGGTCGTTCGACGTCGGGGACGACCCCTTTGCTCTGCTGCTGCGCTCAGGCCGGGCGTTCCTCGATCTGTGCGCCGACCCGGCCACCGCCCGGCTGCTCCTGCTCGACGCGCCCGCGGCGCTCGGGTACGAGCGGTGGCGGCGGATCGACGAGCGGTGGTGGCTGGCGCCGACGACCCGGCTGGTGGAGCATGTCCGTACGGCACGGAGAACCGAGGCGGGCGGCCCCGGCTCCGACCCGGACAGCGCCACCGGCACCGAGGCGTCCCGTCAGCTCGCGCTCGCCCTGCTCGGGGCGCTCACCAGCCTCGGGCACGAGGTCGCGGTGCGGGGTGCCGCCACGGCCGTCACGGCGGGGCGCACCTACGAGCGGCTCCTGACATCGGTCCTGTGAGGGCGAAGTCCTCGGCGCGCGCCCCGTTTTACGGCTTCGCCCCGAACTGGGTGACGAGCAGCGCCGCTTCGACCCGGTTGGCGGCCGACAGTTTGATCATCGCGTGGTGGACGTGCTTCTTCACCGTGTTCTCGGCGATGTGCAGAGTGGAGCCGATCTGCTTGTTCGTCATCCCGTCGGCGAGCAGCAGCAGAACGTCGTGCTCACGCGAGGTGAGGCTGGAGATCGCCACCGCGATCGAGGGTGTCGGGCGTTCGGTGGTGATGTCGGAGAGCCGGTCGCGCGGCAGGAGGTAGACGGCGCAACCCCGGCTGACGAGGGCCATCACAGCGGCGAAGTCCTCCTGGAGGATGTGCAGGTCCATGAATCCGGCGATCTTGGCCCGCAGGGCGTCCTGGATCGTAACGAGCGAGTCGTGGCACCACAGGACGATGATCGAGACGTGTGAGCCGACGAGCTGGACGAGCCGGCGGAAGCTGTCGCCGGTCAGATGGCGGAGATTGAGCAGGAGGATGTCGGGATCGCTGCGGTACACGACGGTCAGGACCCCTGCCACGTCCTGCACCACGCCGGCCACGTCGAGCCCGGGTGCCTCCTTGGTCATCGCCGTCAGACCGGATCGGGTCACCACCTGGTCGTCGGCGATCAGCAGTCGTATCCGGTCCATGTACGGCGTCCCGCCTTTCCCCCGTATGGCCGTCTGCGGACCTCTGTGGAGGGCCGGTCATCAGGGGCGACCACAAGATTGAATAGGGCCAGAACCGGCGAGGAGCCGGTTGTCCGGACCGTCGCCGTGGCGCAGTTCTTCGGGAACGAAGCGATCGAGAAGAATCCGGAAACGGGAACCGGCGGGGAACGGGTGGGCACCGGAACGAGGGTCCGCCTGCGGGTTGTCCGACTGGCCGCCCTCGGTGGATATCGGATGCCGCCCCGGATATCCGGTTACGCGAGCCGGTCCGGATTCACCATGGACGGAGAGGAGAATGAGCCATGAACGGGCTCTCGCCGCACCAAGACACATCCCTCCCCACAGCCCGACGTTGGATGTGACGGGTAGCGTACATCACGGCAAGAGGCATGGGGAGATCTGAACGAGATATTCCGGATCGAGCTATTGACAGGACGGCAACTCACCCGAACCGGCCACCCTTTCCGAAAACAATCGGCTCTTCGGCCCATGGGGCGGCCTCGGCGCGCCGCATGGAATCCGGCCATTCCCGCCCCCCGAACGGATTTCCCGTCCGGAAACGAGGCGGCGGCGCGAGCGTCACGGGAAACGACAACTCCTCGCGGGGGCCGGGCGCCCCCGGGCGCGACGCCTCCCACGACGGGCGCTGCTCTGCCGTGGTCTCCGAGGAGGGGTACGGGTACCTCGTCTCCGGCCGTCCCGCCTCTGCCTCATGGTGCCTGCGCGCACCCCCCGCCCCAGAACTATGGTGCCCCACCACATACGCCCCTGACCTGCGCATTCCTACGGTATGGCGACACACAACCGTCCCCGCCAACCGCCAGGAAGTGGTGCTGATGTCCTCCCCCGCGACCTCTCCCCCAGCCCCCTCCCACCTGCCCCGTATCGTCGCCGCGAGCCTCATCGGGACGACCGTCGAGTGGTACGACTTCTTCCTGTACGGGTCGGCCGCCGCGCTCGTCTTCAACAAGCTGTTCTTTCCCGGCTCCGACCCGCTCGTCGGCACGCTGCTCTCGTTTCTGACGTACGCCGTCGGGTTCGCCGCCCGGCCGCTGGGCGCGCTGGTCTTCGGGCACTTCGGGGACCGGGTCGGGCGCAAGAAGCTGCTCGTGCTGAGCCTGCTCATGATGGGCGGGGCGACCTTCGCGATCGGGCTGCTGCCGACGCACGCCACCGTCGGCTCCGCCGCGCCCGTGCTCCTGACCGCCCTGCGGCTGGTGCAGGGGTTCGCGCTCGGCGGGGAGTGGGGCGGGGCCGTCCTGCTGGTGTCGGAGCACGGGGACGCGCGGCGGCGCGGGTTCTGGGCGTCCTGGCCGCAGACCGGGGCGCCCGCCGGGCAGCTGCTCGCCACCGGGGTGCTCTCGGCGCTCACCGCGCTCCTCTCCGACGACGCCTTCCTCTCCTGGGGGTGGCGGGTGCCGTTCCTGCTGTCCGGAGTGCTGGTGCTCGTCGGTTTGTGGATCCGGCTCTCCGTCGACGAATCCCCTCTGTTCAAGGCCGCGTTGGCGCGGGCCGAGGCACGGCGGGCCGCCGAGCCGGCCGGGGTGGCGGAGAAGCTGCCGCTCGTCGCGGTGCTGCGCGACCACTGGCGCGACGTGCTGGTCGCGATGGGCGCGCGGATGGCGGAGAACATCAGCTACTACGTGATCACCGCGTTCATCCTCGTCTACGCGACGACCTCGGCCGGGATGGCGAAGCAGACCGCGCTCAACGCCGTACTGATCGCGTCCGCCGTCCACTTCGCGGTGATCCCCGCCTGGGGCGCGCTCTCCGACCGGGTCGGGCGCCGGCCCGTCTACCTGATCGGCGCGGTGGGTGTCGGCGCCTGGATGTTCCCCTTCTTCTCGCTGATCGACACGGGCGACTTCGGCAACCTCGTCCTCGCCGTCACCGTCGGGCTCTTCTTCCACGGGGCCATGTACGCACCCCAGGCCGCCTTCTTCACCGAGATGTTCGCGACCCGGATGCGCTACTCGGGAGCCTCGATCGGCGCGCAGTTCGCCTCGGTCGCGGCCGGTGCGCCCGCCCCGCTGATCGCCACCGCCCTCCTGAAGGACTACGACAGCTCCACCCCCATCGCCCTCTATGTGATCGCGGCGGCCCTCCTCACGGTGATCGCGCTGATCTGCGCCCAGGAGACGCGCCACCGCGACCTGGCGGACGACGATGCCGAGACGCTCGCCGGGGAGTCCGTCAGCGTCTGACGGCCGCTGCCATCAGATGGAGCCGCAGCGCCAGCTGGATCTCCAGTGCTCGGGCCGGACACTGCCAGTCCGGCCCGAGCAGCCTGCCTATCCGCTCCAGCCGCTGCGCCACCGTGTTCACATGGACGTGCAGGTCGTCCTTGGTGCGCGCCGGGCTCATCCCGCTCGCGAAGTACGCGTCGAGGGTGCGCACCAGGTCGGTGCCGCGCCGCTTGTCGTACGCCACGACCGCGCCGAGCGTCCGGTCGACGAAGCCCTCGATGTCCCGGGTGTCCGCGAGGAGCAGCCCGAGGAAGCCGAGCTCCTGGGCGGACGCGCCCTCGCCCGGACGGCCGAGCAGCCGCAGCGCCTCCAGACAGCGGCGCGCCTCCGCGTATGCCTCGGCCGTCTCGCCGGGGCGGGCCGCCGGGGCCTCGACGGGGGCCGACGCGCCGACGGTTACCCGTTCGTGGAGCGCGCCGCCGAGTTGCCCGGCCACCTGCCGGGCGAGCTCGGCCGGGGTGGCGGCCGGGCCCAGCGGGAGCAGCAGCACCGTCCCGCCGTCGCGGGTCGCGGCCAGACCGTGCCGGGTCGCCGCCAGATGCGCGGCGGCCGACCCCATCCGCTGGCGGTCGGCGGTGCGCCGCTCGGCCGTGCCGTCCTCGGGGCTCTCGATCCGGGCGGCGAGGACCACGTGCGGCGCGTCGAGGTCGGCCCGCAGCCGGGCGGCCCTGTCGCGCAGCAGCCGGGGGTCGCGGCCGGGCGCGTCGAGGAGGTCGTCCAGGAGCTCGCCGCGCACGCGCTGTTCGGCCTCGCCCGCCGAGCGCCGGGCGAGCAGCAGCAGTGAGGTGACCATCGCGGCCCGCTCCAGGGTGCGCCGGTCCACCGGGTCCAGCTCCGGATGGCCGCGCAGCACCAGCGCGCCCAGCACCTCGCCGCCGGCCGCGACCGTGGCCACCCAGTCCCTTCCGTTCCGTACCGCGTGGCCGTCCGTGCCGGTCAGCTCCAGGGCGGTGAAGGCGGCCGAATCGGCGTCGGCGAACTCCACCCTCCCGTCGAGGACTTCGGAGACGGCGCTCGCCACGTCGTGCACCCCGCCCCCGCGCAGCACCAGTTCGGTGAGCCGGTCGTGGACCTCCGAGGCGCGCTCCAGGACCGCGCTGTGGTCGCGGATGATCTCGTTGGCGCGCTCCAGCTCGGCCAGCGCCGACCGGGTCTCGGCGAGCAGGTTGGCGGTATCGATGGCGACGGCGGCGTGCGCCGCGAAGGAGCCGAGCAGGGCGATCTCCTCGCGCGCGAAGACACGGCTGTGGCGGTCGGCGGCGAACAGCACGCCGATCACGCTGCTGCCGAGCGTCAGCGGCACGCCGAGGATCGCGACCAGGCCCTCGTCGCGCACGCCGGTGTCGATGGTCCGGGTGTGCCGGAAACGCTCGTCGTCGAAGTAGCTCGACGTCACATACGGCCGGGCGGTCTGGGCGACGAGACCGCCCAGGCCCTCGCCCATGCCGAGCCGCAGCTGCTGGAAGCGGGCGGCCACCGAGCCCTCGGTGACCCGCATGTAGGTGTCGCCCGCCACCGGGTCGTTGAGGCTGAGGTAGGCGACCTCGGTGCCGAGCAGGGATCGCGCGCGCTGCACGATCGCGCGCAGCACCGCGTCCAGATCGCGCAGGCCCGCGAGGTCGTGGGCGGTCTCGAAGAGGGCGGAGAGCTCGGCCTCCCTGCGCCGTCTGCCCTCCAGGTCGGCGCGGACCCGCAGGGCGAGCTGCCGGGCGGACTCCAGGGCGGCCAGGGCCTGGGGTCCGGCCCCGTCGGCGCGGGCCAGCAGAGCGGGCCGGTCGTACGCCTCGGCCGCCGCGCCGCGCGCCAGAAGCTCCAGGTAGGGAGCTTCGGCGTGCTCGGTGGACTGCGGGTGATCGTGGGACATGTTCACAGGGATACCTGCCGTACGGGCGGCCGCGCCAGCCCTGTGGACAACTGTTGGCAGGCGCCGGTCAAGGGAGGGGAGGTGCGGTGGTGGCGCGGCGGCGGAACGGCGCCGGAGTGCGCCGCCGGGGAGGTGTCAGTGCGCGGTCCAGCCGCCGTCCAGCGCGAGCGAGGTGCCGGTGACGAAGGAGGCCTGCGGTGTGCAGAGGTAGGCGACGGCCTCGGCGACCTCGGACGGCTCGACCAGCCGTTTGAGCGCCGAGTCCTTGAGCAGCACCTCCGCCAGGACGCGCTCCTCGGGGATGCCGTGGGCGGCCGCCTGGTCGGCGATCTGCCGTTCGACGAGCGGGGTGCGGACATATCCGGGGCTGACGCAGTTGGAGGTGACGCCGTGCGGGGCGCCCTCCAGGGCGGCGGTCTTGGAGAGCCCTTCGAGGCCGTGCTTGGCCGCGACATAGGCCGACTTGTAGGCGGAGGCCCGCAGTCCGTGCACCGAGGAGATGTTGACGATCCGCCCCCAGCCCTGCCCGTACATGTGTGGCAGGGAGCCTCTGATCAGCCGGAACGGCGCTTCCAGCATCACCGTGAGCACGGTGTGGAACACCTCGGGCGGGAACTGCTCGATGGGGCGCACCAGTTGCAGCCCGGCGTTGTTCACCAGGATGTCGGTACCGGCGGCGGCCTGCTCGGCGGCTTCGAGGTCGGTCAGGTCCAGGACCAGCGGCTCCAGTGAGCCGGTGAGGCCCGCGACGCGAGCGGTCAGGGCGTCGAGGCCCTCGGCGTCCCGGTCGACGGCCCGCACCTTGGCGCCGGCGGCCACCAGGCGCAGCGCGCAGGCCCGGCCGATGCCGCCTGCGGCCCCGGTGACCAGGGCGGTACGGCCGCCCAGATCGAGGGCGATGGACGCGGGGGTGGGGGCGGGACCAGGTGTGGTGGGCGTGGTCATGCTGTCGACCCTAGGCAGGGTGAGGGCCCCCACCCATGTGGTCCGGACCCATACTTCAGTGCTCGGTCGTAGGCGCGAACCATGTGGGGTCATCGGTCATCGCCTGCTTGATCCGGAAGAGCGAGAACTCCTCCAGCTCGGGCAGCGCGTCGACCGGGAACCAGCCGACCTCCAGGGACTCGTCGTCGTTGACCCGCGCCTCGCCGCCGACGGCCCGGCCCCTGAAGCAGGTGTCCATGAACTGGCAGCGGTCGCCGTTGGGGTAGGTGACCGGGGGCAGCGCGTCCACCAGGACGACCTTCTCCACCACGCACCGCACGGCGGCCTCTTCGTACACCTCGCGCACGGCCGTCTCGGCGGGCTGTTCGCCCGGCTCCGGTATGCCGCCGATGATGGACCACCCGCCGGTGTCGACGCGGCGGCCGAGCAACACCCGGCCCTCGTCGTCGAAGACGACCACGCTGACCCCGGGCAGGAACAGCAGTTGGTGGCCGGCCGAGGCCCGGATCTCGCGGATGAAGTCTGGTGTCGCCATGCCTTCGACCCTAACGAGCCCCACCGACATCGGTCCCCGGGGCGCGGCGCGCACGGACGGTACGGCTGACCGCCCAGCCGAGACCCGCCGCGGCGAGCGCCACCAGGGCCCACTCGGGGGCGGTGCCGAGCCGGGTCGCCGGGGTCTCGGAGGAACGCAGCGGCACCCTGGCCACCAGCGAGTCCGGGGTGAACATCTCCGTCTTCTGGACGACTTCCCCGTCCGGCATGATCACGGCGCTGACCCCGCTGGTCACCGGAACGGTGACGGTCCGGCTGTGCTCGACCGCCCGCACCCGCGACATGGCGAGCTGCTGGTAGGTCATCTCGCTCCGGTCGAAGGTGGCGTTGTTGCTCGGTACGGAGATGATCTGCGCGCCCTGGGTGACGGTGTCACGCACGGCCCAGTCGAAGGCGGCCTCGTAGCAGGTGGCGATGCCGACCCGGGTGCCCGCCATGTCGAAGACCCCGGCCCTGGTGCCTCGGCTGAAGTCCTGCCGGACCATGGAGACATAGCCCGGGCTGAACTGCTTGATGAGGCCGCGCAGCGGGATGTACTCGCCGAAGGGCTGGATCTGCCGCTTGTCGTAGGTGGCTCCGGGGCCGGTCTTCGGGTCCCACAGCACCTGCTCGTTGAAGAGCCGTCCGTCGGGGCGTTCGACGACCGCGCCCACCGAGACGGGCGCGCCGATCGCCCTGGTGGCCCGGTCGATGTCGGTGTACGCCTGGGCGTCGGTGTACGGGTCGACGTCCGAGGAGTTCTCCGGCCACAGCACGAAGTCGGGCTTGGCGGCCTTGCCCGCCTTGACGCGGTCGGCGAGGCGCAGGGTCTCGCGGATGTGGTAGTCGAGGACCGCGCGGCGCTGCGCGTTGAAGTCCAGGCCCAGGCGCGGCACATTGCCCTGGATCACGGCGACCGTGGCGGTGCCGTTCTCGGCCGCGTCGCTGACCAGGCCGGTCGCGGCGAACGCGGCGGCGAGCGGCGCCAGCAGAGCGGCCAGGGCGGCGGCCGCGGCCGGCTTGCGCAGCGCGCCGGTGGCGCGCAGGTCCCGGCCCCGGCGCACGCACGCGTACAGCCCGAAGCCGCAGAGGACGACGGCGAAGCCGAGGACGGGCGTGCCGCCCAGGGCCGCGAGCGGCAGGAACACCCCGTCCGCCTGGCCGAAGGCGAGCTTGCCCCAGGGGAAGCCGCCGAACGGCACGCGCGCGCGTGCCGCCTCGGAGGCGGTCCACACGGCCGCGGCCCACACCGGCGCCGCGGGCAGCCGCGAGACGACCGCCATGCCCGCACCGGCGGCGGCGACCCCGAGCGCCTCGATGGCCGCGAGGGCCAGCCAGGGGCCGGGGCCGACCTCCACCCCCGTCCAGACGAGCAGCGGCAGCAGGAAGCCGAGGCCGAAGAGGTAGCCGAGGCCGAATCCGGCCTTCCAGGTGCGCCCGTGCAGACAGGCGGCGAGGAGGGCGAAGGCGGGCACCGCCAGCCACCACAGGGGCCGGGGCGGGAAGCTCAGGTACAGGAGCACACCGGACAGCGCGGCCGTGGCGGGGCGGACGAGCCGGTGCAGCAGCCGACGGCCGCGCGAGGCGGGGGCGGGCTGCGGTTCGAGCTGCTCTGGCTCGGCTGTGGGGGTGGTGGTCGTGCTCACCCGGCGGAGTCTACGGCCGCGAGCCGTGTCGGCGTCAGACCGGTTCGTACAGTAACCGGCCCTCTGCGCACGATGACCGGGGAAATGCGTGCGATCAGTACGTACGCGACGTACGCGCGCGTAGGAGCTGCGGCCCGCACCCCGCGCCGGAACGTTTCCGTACGATCTGTACCCGGATCGTGCCCGACGCCATTACGGTGTGCGCAGTCCGTAGACGGCCCGGGGGGCGGGGATGAGCACAGCGACAGGCCGGTCCGCCGCACCCGGGCACCGGGGCGGGCCGGATCTCGTCGGCGTCCTGGTGCTCGGCGCCTGCGCGGGCTGGTCGCTGGTCACGGCGGCGGGGCGGGAGGCCCGGCCGGAGGGCGTGCTGCTGGCGGTGCTCGCGGTGGCCGCCGGGTACGCGCTGGGCCGGATCAGCGGCAGCCTGGTGCCCGTGGCGACCGCCACCTGTGTCGCGGCCGCGGGCCTGCTCCTCGCGTACGCCTCACGGGACCGCGTGCCCGGCGCCACGGTGGACCCGCTCCCCGGTCACATCGGCGTCTCCGCCGCGCTTCCCGCCCTGGCCGCGGGCGCGGCCTGCTGCGCCGCCTGGGCGGCCCGCACGGCGGCGGCCCGCCTCGCCCTGCGGCTGCTCGCCGCGGGCTGCGCGGGCACGGCCCTCGCGCTCGGCTCGGCGGCGGGCTGCGTGGCCGCGCTCGGCATCCTGCTGTGCTCCTTGGCGGCGGCCCGGATGCGGCACCGGACGGTGGGACTCGCGGGGCTCGCGGCGGTCGCCGCCCTGGTGGCGGGGGGATCGGTGGCGGTGGCGGAGGACGTGCTGCCCGCGGGGCTCACCGTCTCCCTGGAGGGCCAGCTGACCCCGGAGCGGGTACTGCTGTGGCGGGACGCGATGGAACTGGCCGAGGAGCACCCCCTGCGGGGCACGGGTCCCGACCGGTTCGGCGGGCTGAGCCCGGTGGCGCGGCAGTCGCCGGTCGCGGCGGGCAAGCCGCACTCCGCCCTGCTCCAGCAGGCGTCCGAGCAGGGCGTGGTGGGCACCGCGCTGCTGGGGGCCACCTACGGCTGGATCCTCTACGCGCTGTGGCGCTCGCCCCGCGCCACCCCGGTCGTCCTCACGGCGGGCGCGGCGCTCACCGCGCTGGCCGCCTTCGCCTGCGTCGGCAACGCGCTGAGCTTCTCCCCGGTCACGATGGGCGCGGGCCTGCTGGCGGGCCTGGCCACCGCACGCCCGCACGGGGCCGAACGGCAGCAGGCGGAGCGGGATGCCGAGGTCGCGCACGCGGGCGGGTGAGGGGGCGTACGCGCGAAGGGGGGGGTGCGTCGGTGACGCGCCGAGGGAGCAGGGGGCCGGTCGCGTACGCGCGCGTGCAGCCCAGTCGCGTACGCGTGCGTGGATGCCGTTCCGGGTGCGTAGCGCGTACGGATGTGGGTGTGTATCCCGTACGGATGCCTGGTCCGTGCGGATGGAAGGGCGTCATACGTACGGACAAGGGCGCCCAAGAGCGTGGTCCCGCCGGTGCGTCAGGCCCCGGCGTGCTTCGTGGTGCCGAGCAGGCGCAGCCGGGCGCGGATGACGCGGACGGCGGCCTCGGCGTCGTCCACCGTCACGGTGAAGACGCGGCCGTCCCCGAGCCGCAGCACCAGGCCCTCGCCCCGGCGCACGACGACGGCGGTGCCCTTCTCCGGGCGCCAGCGGTAGCCCCAGCCGCCCCACTGGCGCGGGGTGACACGGGGCGCGAAGTCCGCGTCCACCACCTCGGCGAGCGAGATGCGGCGGCGCGGCAGACCGATGTGGCCGCAGCGCACTTCCAGCCAGTCGTCGTCCACCTTCACGGCCACATGGACGAAGGCGAGCGTTCCGTAGATGACCAGGAGCCCGGCGGCGACACAGCCGATCACGGACATGAGCAGCGGGGCGATGCCTGAGGTCCAGGTGGAGTCGACGGCCAGTTCCACGCCGAGCGCCACGCAGGCCGCGCCCGCGGCGGCGAGCAGCCACTGGACCCGGTTGGTCGCGCGACCGGTCCAGATCGGGGGCTGCGGAGAGAGCGCCGGCACAGCGCGGTCGTGCGCCGGAGGCTTCGGGGGAAGGTCCCTCATGCCTAGCAGAGTACTCAGAATCCACAGAACCGGCAGTGACGCCACTCTCAGTGACCGCGGTCACGGTCAGCCGGAGACGGTGACCTTCTGCAGAAGCCGTCCTTCGGGGTAGCCGAGAGCGATGTCCGAGAGGGCGCCCGCGCGGCCGTTGAGCAGTACGGTCAGCCCCCCGGTGGGCGCCGCGCCCGGCAGGGCCTCGATCCCGGCCCGGCGCAGCGCCTGAGCCGCGACGGCGGGGGCACTGGCGTACAGGCCGGGCGCGGGCAGACCGGGGCGGCGGACGGTCGCGCGGACCCGCTCGGCGACCAGCTCGTAATGGGTGCAGCCCAGGACGACGTCCCTTACGTCCTCGGGGGTCCGTTCGGCCGCGGCGGCGATCGCCAGCTCGATGGCGCTCTCGTCGCCGTGCTCGATCGCGTCCGCGAGCCCCGGACAGGGGACCTCGGTGACCTCGACGCCGTCGGCGAACTCACGGATGAGCCCGCGCTGGTAGGGGCTGCCGGTGGTGGCCGGGGTCGCCCAGATGGCGACGGGCCCGCCGTGGGCCGCGGCCGGCTTGATCGCCGGTACGGTCCCGATCACCGGGATACGCGGTTCGAGCGCGGCGCGCAGCGTCGGAAGGGCGTGCACCGAGGCGGTGTTGCAGGCCACGATCAGGACGTCGGGCCGTAGCTCGGCGGCGGCGCGTGCCACCCCGAGCGCGCGGGCGGTGACGTCCTCGGGTGTGCGCGGGCCCCACGGCATGCTGTCGGGGGCGGAGGAGAGGACGAGGTCGGCGTCCGGCCGCAGCCGGCGCACGGCGGCGGCGGCCGCCAGCAGGCCGATTCCGGAGTCCATGAGCGCGATCTTCACCCGGTCACCATAGTCGACCGCCCTTGCGCACCGGCCACGGTGGTGCAGACTGCGGCGGATGAGCGCCCTCGCATGGATCGCCGCGGTGTCCCTGGTCTGCTGGCTCTGGCTGCTGCTCGGCCAGGGCTTCTTCTGGCGCACCGACCAGCGGCTGCCCACCCGGTCCGCCCCGCCGGACTGGCCGTATGTCGCCGTCGTCGTCCCGGCCAGGGACGAGGCCCAGGTGCTGCCGCACAGCCTGCCCACGCTGCTCGCCCAGGACTATCCGGGCGAGGCGGAGGTCTTCCTGGTCGACGACGGGAGTTCGGACGGCACGGGTGAGCTCGCGCGGGCGCTCGCCGCGCGGGAGGAGTGCGCGCTGCCGCTGACCGTGGTCGAGCCGGGCGAGCCGGGGCCGGGCTGGACGGGGAAGCTGTGGGCGCTGCGCCAGGGCATCGCGCTGGCCCGCGCGCGCGAGCCCGAGTATCTGCTGCTCACCGACGCCGACATCGCCCATGAGCCGGACAGTCTGCGGGAGTTGGTGGCAGCGGCCCGTTCGGGCGGCTTCGACCTGGTGTCGCAGATGGCGCGGCTGCGGGTGGCGAGCGGCTGGGAGCGGCTGGTGGTGCCCGCCTTCGTCTACTTCTTCGCGCAGCTCTACCCCTTCCGCTGGATCAACAGCCCCGGGAAGCGCACGGCGGCGGCGGCCGGAGGCTGCGTCCTGCTGCGCACGGACGCGGCCGAGCGGGCCCGCGTCCCGGAGTCGGTGCGCCAGGCGGTCATCGACGACGTGTCGGTGGCGCGCGCGGTGAGCCGCTCTGGCGGACGGATCTGGCTGGGGCTCGCCGAGCGCGTCGACAGCGTGCGCCCCTATCCGCGGCTCGCCGACCTGTGGCGGATGATCTCCCGCAGCGCCTACGCCCAGCTGCGGCACAGTCCGCTCCTGCTGCTCGGGACGGTCGCCGGGCTCGCGCTCGTCTACCTCGCGCCCCCGGTCGCGCTCGTCGCCGGGCTGGTCCTGGGCGACGCCGTGGCGGCGTGGGCGGGCGGGCTGGCGTGGCTGGTGATGGCGGGGACGTACGTACCGATGCTGCGCTACTACCGCCAGCCGCTGCCGCTAGCCCCGCTGCTGCCGTTCACCGCGCTCCTGTACCTGCTGATGACGGTGGACTCCGCCGTCCAGCACTACCGGGGGCGCGGGGCCGCGTGGAAGGGCCGCACCTACGCGCGCCCGGAGGCCGCGCCGGACCAGTGAGCCGGGTGCCCCGACCGGTGCCCGCCCCACGGCTCGGGCCCGCGGCCCGCGGGGACCCGGGACCGCGACCACGCGCGCGTCAAGGCGCCGGGACCGCGACGCGTGCGTCACTTGCGGCCGGGCGTCCAGTTCATGCCCCACCCGTACGCCTGATCGACGGTGCGCTGCGGGCTGACACCGCGCGCGGGCACCAGATAGCGGGCCTCGCGCTGGACGACCAGGTCACCGCCGTCGTTGGTGAGCAGGACGAGGGCGCAGACCGTGGAGGGCACGGTGCACTCGTCGAGCGAGAAGTCGATCGCGGCGCCGTGCTGCGGCTGGAGGGTGACCGTGGCGTGCAGGTCGGCGAAGCTGCGCGCGCCCTCGTAGATCGTCACGAAGATCAGGACGCGGCGGAGCAGGTCCTTGTGGTCGAGGTTGACCGTGAGGTTCTCGCCGGAACTGCGCGCGCCGGTGCGATCGTCGCCGTCGAGGTGGATGTAGGGCGGCCGGCTGAGCGAGCCGAAGGCGTTGCCGAGCGCCTGGACGACGCCCTTGCGGCCGTCCGTGAGCTCGTAGAGGGCGCACAGGTCCAGGTCGAGGTCGGCGTGGTTGGCGACAGCTCTGCCGAGCTTGGCGCCCCAGCCGGTGAACTGCTTGCGCGTCTGCCAGTTGAGGTTGACCCGCAGCGCCCCCGAACTGCCGCCCTGCTTGGCGAGCGAGACGGTGGGGGCCGCCTTGGTCAGGGTCACCTTGGACAGGCGCACGGGCGTGGGAGGGGCGGCGGGTGGCGCGGGCGGAGGCGGCGGGGTGGCGGCCGGAAAGGCGGGGGCGGCCGCCGCGGGGGTGGGGGTGGCCGTTGGGGGAGCGGCCGGGGCGGGAGTGGGCGGCGCGGGAGACGGAGCCGCCGTTGCCGGGCGGTCGACCGTGATCCCGAAGTCCGTTGCCAGCCCTTCGAGTCCGGAGTCGTACCCCTGGCCCACCGCGCGGAACTTCCACGCCCCCTGGCGCCGGTAGAGCTCCCCCAGGATGAACGCCGTCTCCACGGAGGCGTCCGCGCTGTCGAAGCGGGCGAGTTCCGCGCCGCTCGCCGCGTCCAGGACGCGGATACGCAGCCCCGGGACGCGGCCAAACGTTCCTCCGTCGGCGGAGGCGGCCAGCACCACGCGCTCCACCTCGGCCTCCACGCGCGCGAGGTCGACGAGGAGCGTGTCCGTGACCTCCTCGGCCGAGCGCCGCTTGCCCTCGTGGCGCACCGCGCCCGAGGCGTGCTCGGGCTGGTTGTAGAAGACGAGGTCGGCGTCGGAGCGGACCTTGCCGGTGCCCGCGGCGATCAGCAGGGCCGAGGCGTCGGCGTCCGGCACCCCGGGGCCGGAGCGCCAGGCCAGTTCGACGCGTACGACCGGCGCCGGTACCGGAACGTTGGACCCTTTAAGCATGGACATGCTCGCCCCCATCGCGAGTCGGGGTGCCGAAGTTTCTCCGCACCGTCAACCTAAACCCCGGCGGACGTTCCGGCACCGCCGGTAACCCCTCCCGAGCTCGGCCTTTACAGGATTCATGGGCTCTTGGGCGACCGATTTTCCCATGTTCGCTCGCATTGGGGCCGTGCGGTCACGCCGAACCCGTAAAACAACCCCCTTATCGGGCTCCCCAACGACCACATCGTGGGCTTAACTTATGTGCCATGACCTCCCCCCGCTCCACCTATGGCGGCGGTTACTACTCCGCGCCGTCCTTCCCGGACACCCCCATCTACGACTCCCTCGTCGCAGAACGGGGCACGCCCCAGATCGCCCCGATCCGCGTGCCCGCCCTGTACGACACCGGCAGCAGCTATCTGCCGGCCCTCCCGGCCGCGCTTCCCGCCCTGCCCGTCGGCCCCTCCCAGCAGCCTGCCCACGCCTCGTCGTACGGCTACCAGCAGGCACCGCAGCCGGTGCCGCTGCAGAGCGCGCCCGCGCCCTACATCCCGCAGCAGACCGGTGCCCCGCGCGCTTACCCGGGCCCGCAGGTCCAGCAGCAGCGCCCGATGGCCCCGACCGGCTACGAGGCGATGCGCCCCGCGGCCCCGCGGCCCGCGCCCGCCCCGGCGCCCTACTACGACGGCGGGTACCAGCAGCCGTACCAGAACACGGGGTACTGAGCGGGAGGCACCGAGCGGAGAGGCCCTCCGCTCCCCCGGCGTCCGGCCGGATGTCAGGGGCGGCTGGCAGGATTGGCTCATGGAGAGTCCGCTTCGGCCCGTCGTGCGCCGCATCAACGTCTACCCCGTCAAGTCGGTCGGGGGGTACCGACTCGACGAGGTGCCGGTCGAGCCCTGGGGGCCGGTCGGTGACCGCCGCTGGATGGTCGTCGACGCCGCCGGGAAGGCCGTGACCCAACGCGAGCGTGCGCGGCTCGCGTTGGCGTCCGCCCGGACGCTGCCGGACGGCTCCGTCCGGGTGTCCGCGCCCGGCAGGGAGGATCTGACCGTCGCCGTGCCCGAGCCGATCGGGCCGGTCACGGTGACGCTCTTCGGCAAGAAGGTCGAGGCGATAGCGGCGGACGAGGCCGCGCACGCCTGGTTCAGCGCCCACCTGGAAGCGGAGGTCCGGCTGGTCCACCTCGACGATCCCGCGACCCGGCGGCCGGTCGACCCGGACTTCGCGCGGCCGGGCGAGACGGTGAGCTTCGCCGACGGCTTCCCGCTCCTCATCGCCACCACGGCCTCGCTGGACGCGCTGAACTCCCTGATCGCCCAGGGCGACCGCCCCGACGAGGGCCCGCTGCCGATGAACCGGTTCCGCCCCAATGTGGTGATCGACGGCACCGAGGCATGGGCCGAGGACCACTGGACGCGGATCGCGCTCGGCGACGTCGTCTTCAGGGTCGCCAAGCCCTGCGGGCGCTGTGTCGTCACCACCACGGACCAGGCGACCGCCGAGCGCGGCCGCGAGCCCCTGCGCACCCTGGGCCGCCACCGCCGCTTCGGCACCCAGCTGGTGTTCGGACAGAACCTGGTCCCCGAGCGCCCCGGTGTCATTCGCACCGGTGATCCCCTGCGCGTTCTCGCGTAAGGCGCCCGTGCGCGGGAACTCGTGGGAGCAGCGGACGCGTTGTGCGGAGGGGGCCCGGCTGCTGTCGCTCTCTTCCGGGCCCGCTCGCGTGTACGGCATGCCGTGCGGGGCCAGGACGCAGGCGGAAGGGGGTGCGATCCAGTGCGATCCGCAGTCGGGGTGTGGCGGTGGCGGAAGAACCCCTTGTGCCGCCGTACGGATCGGGTCGAGGCGTGGGTGGCGCTGGTCGCCCTGGTGCTGATGCTGGTGGCCTCACCGGTGCTGGGGGGCCTGTGCGGGGCGGTCACCGACCACGCCCTCCAGCGCACGGCGGCCAGGGAGCAGCGCGAGCGCCATCCGACGACGGCCGTGGTGCTCCGCGCGGCCCACGAGCGCGGCGCGCGCGCCGAAGCGGAGGGCGTGGCAGGCCGTGAGGGCCGCGTCCGGGTCGTGGCCAACTGGACGGCACACGACGGCACCCTCCACACCGGCACGGTCGCCGCCCCCAGGCGGGCGGCCCCCGCGGGCTCCACCTTCCGTATGTGGACGGACGACCGCGGCATACGCACGGGCCGTCCCCTGGACTCCACCACCGCGCACGCGCACGCGGTGTTCGCCGGTCTCGGCGCGGCGTCGGCGGTGGCCGGCCTCGTGGAGGCCGTGCGGCGGCTGGTCGTATGGCGGCTGATGCGACGGCGGTATGCCCGTCTGGAGCGCGCCTGGGCCGGATACGGTCCGGACTGGGGCCGCGCGGGAGCGGGCAGCTGAGCGGTCAACCCCGCGGCCCCGCGCGCGCTACGGTGGACCATCAGTCGCACGTACAGCGTTCGCACGCACGAGGTGGGGGCACAGCAGCGCCATGGCTCAGGGCACGGTCCAGGTAACCCACACCGGCACTTCGAGGTGGCGGCGCCGTACCGGCGAATACGCCTCGCTCGCCGCTGCCCTGGAGGCCGCCGCGGACGGCGACGTCCTCACCGTCGCGCCCGGCACCTACCGGGAGAACCTGGTCCTCGGGCGGGCCGTGACGTTGCGCGGCCCCGAGGGGTCGGCCGGTTCGGTGCGGATCGCCCCGGTCGACGGCGTGCCGCTGACCGTGCGCGCCTCCGCCACCGTCCAGGACCTCCAGCTGGAGGGGCAGGACGCGGCGGCGCCCGCGCTGCTGATCGAGGACGGCGCGCCCGAGCTGTGCGACCTGCGGGTGGTGACCCGGTCGGCGGTCGGCATCGAGGTGCGTGGCGCGGCCCGCCCCACGGTCCGCAGGTGCACGGTGGACAATCCGGGCGGCGTCGGCATCGGCGTGCTGGACGGCGCGGGCGGGCTGTTCGAGGAGTGCGAGGTCGTCGCGGCCGGTCAGTCGGGCGTCTCGGTCCGCGCGGGCGCCCACCCCCGCCTTGAGCGCTGCCGGGTGCACCACGCCTCGGGCGCGGGCCTGTCGGTCACCGGCGAGGGCACCGGTCTGGAGGCACTGGGCTGCGAGGTGTACGAGATCAAGGGCGCCGGGGTGCAGATCGCCGCGCGCGCCACCGCCCACCTCACCGACTGCACGGTCCACCGCACCTCCGCGGACGGGGTCACCCTCGACACGGACGCGGTGCTCACGCTCGCGGACTGCGACATCCACGACATCCCCGAGAACGCGGTGGACCTGCGCTCCCGGTCGGTCCTCACCCTGACCCGTTCGGCGGTGCGGGGCTTCGGCCGCAACGGCCTGTCGGTGTGGGATCCGGGGACCAGGGTGGACGCCAACCAGTGCGAGATCCACGACAGCACGGGCGACTACCCGGCGGTGTGGGTCAGCGACGGCGCCACCGCGGTGCTGGAGTCCTGCCGGGTCCACGACGTGCCGGACGCGCTGTTCGTCCTGGACCGCGGCTCGCGCGCCGACGTCGTCGACAGCGACATCTCGCAGGTGCGCAACACGGCGGTGTCGGTGAGCGACGGCGCCACCGCGCAGCTCGACGACTGCCGGATCCGGGAGGTCTCCACGGGCGCCTGGTTCCGCGACCACGGCAGCGGCGGCACGCTCGCCAACTGCACCATCGACGCGGCCCAGACCGGGGTGATCGTCACCAAGGGCGCCGACCCCCGGATCGAGCGCTGCACGGTGACCGCGCCCGCCGAGGCCGGGTTCTACGTCTCGGCCGAGGGCCGGGGCACCTTCCACGGCTGCCGGGTCACCGGCAGCGGGGGCTACGGCTTCCACGTCGTGGACGGCTGCCGTACGACGCTGACCCGCTGCCGTACGGAGCGCTGCGCGCGCGGGGGGTACGAGTTCGGCGAGGACGGGCCGGTGTCCGAGGACTGCACCAGCGACGAGAGCGGTGTGCGCGCCGGGTCTGCGCAGCCGGCCGCCGCGCAGACCGCGACCCAGACCGTGGGCCTGCTCACCGCGGTGCCGGGCCAGCGCCCCACCGGGACCGCGGCGGCCCCGGAGCCCGCCGCCGCTCCGGCGCGCTCCTCCCAGGACGTGCTGGGGGAACTCGACGCGCTGGTGGGCCTGGAGAGCGTCAAGCGCGAGGTGCGGGCGCTCACCGACATGATCGAGGTGGGCCGCAAACGGCAGCGGGCGGGTCTCAAGGCCGCGTCCGCGCGGCGGCATCTGGTCTTCACCGGCTCCCCCGGCACCGGCAAGACCACGGTCGCCCGTCTCTACGGCGAGATCCTGGCCTCGCTCGGCGTCCTGGAGCGCGGCCACCTCGTCGAGGTGTCCCGCGTCGATCTGGTGGGTGAGCACATCGGGTCGACGGCGATCCGCACCCAGGAGGCGTTCGACCGGGCGCGGGGCGGAGTGCTGTTCATCGACGAGGCGTACGCGCTCTCGCCGGAGGACTCCGGCCGGGACTTCGGGCGGGAGGCCATCGACACCCTGG
This sequence comes from Streptomyces sp. NPDC026377, assembly GCF_055567715.1. Lineage (NCBI taxonomy): Bacteria > Bacillati > Actinomycetota > Actinomycetes > Kitasatosporales > Streptomycetaceae > Streptomyces > Streptomyces sp. NPDC026377. The sequence continues at coordinate 224,684 of NZ_JBVHPV010000007.1, read as the reverse complement.
TGAAGCTGATGGAGGACCACCGCGAGGCCGTGGTGGTGATCGTCGCCGGGTACACGGCGGAGATGGAACGCTTCCTCGGCGTCAACCCCGGGGTGGCGTCCCGCTTCTCACGGACCATCACCTTCAACGACTACGACCCGGACGAGCTGCTGAGGATCGTGGAGCAGCAGGCCGAGGAACACGAGTACCGGCTCGGGAGCGGGACGGCCGAGGCGCTGCTGAAGTACTTCACGGTGCTGCCCAAGGGCCCGGCGTTCGGCAACGGCCGCACCGCGCGTCAGACGTTCGAGTCGATGGTGGAGCGGCACGCGGGCCGCGTGGCCCAGTTCGCGGACGCGAGCCCGGACGATCTCAGCCTTCTCTACCCGGACGATCTGCCGGAACTCCCCTGACCCGGCGGGGCGTCGGCGCCTTTCAGCGCGGGCGCGGGAGCGTGGGTGAGAGCGCGTCGAGGAGTCCGGTGCGCTCCTCGGCGAAGGCCGGGTCGGCCTGGTAGTCGGAGTGGGCCAGGATCGGGGCGGGCAGCGGCAGGCGTCGCGTACGCCCGAAGGCGAGCGGGTCCAGGAGCGGGCCACGGTCCACGTTCGTGCCGGGCAGCACCGGCCCGCCGATCGGGTCGGTGGCCCGCCACAGGTTGCGCCAGCAGTGCAGCTCCCGGTGGAGGGCGTCCAGCTCGGGGCGCCCGAAATAGGCGGGGAACCAGCGTCCGTACAGCCGCTCCAGGGGCGAGCCGTAGGTGAGCAGCGCGACGCTGCGGCGGGTGCGGGCGGGGAGCTGCCACACGGCGGCGGCGGCCAGCACGCTGCCCTGGGAGTGGCCGGAGATGACCAGACGGCCGCCGGTGCGCCCGGTCCAGGTGTTCATCCGCCAGGCGAGGTCGGGCACGGCCCGCTCGGCGTAGCAGGGCGGGGCGAACGGGTGGGCGGCGCGCGGCCAGAAGGTGCCCACGTCCCACAGGATGCCGATGGTGCGCCGGGCCGCCGCGTCCTTGTAGGCGCGCCGCCCCCAGGTGACGAAGAGCAGGAAGCCGAGGCCGGTGAACCAGGAGCCGAGCGCCTGGACGGTGTCGGCGGCCGAGGAGATCACGCCGGGCGCGTCGTCCGCCGCCCGCCCGGGGACCTGCCCGGTGGCCCAGGAGCCCGCGAGCGCGCCCGCGCCGAGCAGCAGGGTGGCGGCGGCGACGATCCCGACGAAGACGGGCGCGCGGTCGGTGAGCCCGGCCCGCGCGCGGACGGTGGCGATCCGCCGGGAGCGTGCGGCGTCCGGGAGCTCCCCCGGGTAGTCCATGAGCAGCCCCGGCTCCTGGGCGCGTGCGGTGCGCCAGGTGCGTAACGCGAAGTACACGACGGCCGGGACGAGGAGCACGAGCAGGGCGGGGATCACCGAGGCCTGCCAGGTGAGCAGCGGCGGCGGGCCCGCGAAGCCGTCCCGGGCCGCGCCGGGCGTGCCCGCGCCGTCGAGCCAGTCGGCCACCCGCTGGGCGGCGCCGCCCGTCATCACCCCGCCCAGCGCGCACGCCAGGAGGGCCACGGCGGGGCCGCCGAGTCCGGTCAGGGCGGTACGGGAGTCGTGGGCGCGGCGCCGCAGCCCGAGTGCGACCGCGGCGAGCAGGACGACCAGGACGCCCTGGCCCAGCGCGATGATCCCGAAGGTCCGGTCGCCGGGGAGGGTGGAGTGCGAGACCCAGCCGGGGCGCTCCCACGACGCGTACACCATCGACAGGACGAGCAGGCCGAGGGCGGCGGTGGGCAGGGAGGTGACGACGGCCCGGTCCAGGTGTTCGTCCAGGCGCGACTCGCTGCGGCCGCGGCCGCACACCACACCCACCACGACGGCCGCGCCCGCCAGCAGGGCCGCCGCCAGGAGCCAGCCCACCGTGTCCAGCGCGGTGTTGGAGGCGGCCCGGTCGTGGCGGGCCGCCGCCGTGGTGAGGGCGGCGGCAACGGTGAGGAACCCGGCGGCGGTGTGCGCCGCGCGCAGCCGGGCGACCAGCCGCCGCCCGTACCAGAAGCCGGGGCGGCTCAGGGCGGGCGCGTCCGGCTCGTCCTCGTCCCCGGCGGCGCCGAGCGGCTGCTGTGACTCGTACGCGCTCCAGGTGCGGTTGGACAGATACCAGAGCAGTCCGGTCAGCGCGGCGGGGACCGGCGCTGCCAGCGTCAGACGGCGGCCGGGCGCGCTCCACCAGCCGTGCCGCCCGGGCGCCAGGAAGCCCAGCCAGGACTTCCCCTCGGCGCAGCCGGCCGTGCCCGCGCACTGCCAGGCGCCCAGGTCCAGCGCCACCTCGCAGGCGGTGGCGGTGAGCAGCACGGTCAGGCTGAGCGCGACGAGCCGCACCAGCACCCCGTAGAGCCGCACCGCGCGGTCCGAGTCGCGGGCGGGCGGACGCATCCAGTGCGCGAGGTTGACCACCATGAACGGCAGGAGCAGCAGCCACAGGGCGCGGGCGCCGTTGCCGGAGGTGAGGTTGGCCCAGCAGTACGCCTCGGCCACCGGCCCCTCGCGGTGGCGCTCGGGGTGGTCCTCGGCGTCGGCGTCGTCGGCGCGGCGGTAGACGGCCGCGGTCTCGTCCCCGGTGACCCGGACCGTACGCGGGTCGTCGAGCATGGACTGCGGGGTGGCGCCGCCGACGCCGTGGACGAGGAGTTCGAGCGCGGGCCCGCCGTCGTCGGCGGCCGGTGTGGCACGGGACACTTCTGTGACTCGCTCTCGGGGTGGGAGGATCGGCGGCGGAACACGGCGCGGGCGTCGTGCGGAGCGCGGATCGTGCGGGTCGGGCGGCGTGCGGATCGGGTGCGTGCGGGCCGTCATACCCCGGCGCGCGGCCGTGGCGTGCGGGTTCTCAGGATCTCGGATCCAGGGACGCGGTGCGGTGTCCTCACGGAATCTCCCCGTGACAGGATTCGGAGGTAGGGCGACGACATGTACGGCGACGCGGAAGGACCGACCCAGCGGTGAGCGACAACCAGAACCTGCTCGCGGAGCAGCGTCGCGCCCTGATCCTCGACGAGGTCAGACGGCGCGGCGGTGTGCGGGTCAACGAGCTCACCCGGAAGCTCAACGTCTCGGACATGACGGTGCGCCGCGACCTGGACGCGCTGGCCCGGCAGGGCGTGATCGAGAAGGTGCACGGCGGGGCGGTGCCGGTGGTCGAGGCCTCCACCCACGAGCCCGGCTTCGAGGCCAAGTCGGGCCTGGAGCTGAACGCCAAGGAGGACATCGCGCGCGCGGCGGCGGCGATGGCCGTGCCGGGCAGCGCCATCGCGCTCTCGGGCGGTACGACGACGTATGCCTTGGCCCACCGGCTCCTGGACGTCCCGGATCTGACGGTGGTGACCAACTCGGTGCGGGTCGCGGACGTCTTCCACGCCGCGCAGCGGGCCGCGGGCTCCTCCGGCGGCCGACCGGGGGCGGCGACCGTGGTGCTCACGGGCGGGGTGCGCACCCCGTCGGACTCGCTGGTGGGGCCGGTGGCGGACCAGGCGATCCGCTCCCTCCACTTCGACGTGCTCTTCCTAGGCGTGCACGGCATCTCGGTGGAGGCCGGGCTGTCCACGCCGAACCTGGCGGAGGCGGAGACCAACCGCCGGTTCGTGCGCTCCGCGCGGCGGGTCGTGGTGGTGGCGGACCACACCAAGTGGGGCACGGTGGGGCTGAGTTCGTTCGCCTCACTGGACGAGGTGCACACGCTGGTCACGGACGCGGGGCTCACGGAAGCGGCGCGCGAGGAGATGGCCGAGCATCTGCCCGGGCTGCTCGTGGCGGGCGAGGACGACGGGGCAGAGGCGGACTCGGGCTCCGCCGAAGGCATCTGACGGCCCGCCAGTTAAGGTGTCCGGGCCCGCTCACCCGGGCCCGCCGCCCGCCCGCGCACGCTCCCCCCGGGCCCGTCCGCCCCTGCCCGTCCCCGCCGACCACTGGAGGTGCGGTCCCGATGGCTCGCCGACTCCGTCCCGTGGAGCTCGACTTCGTCGAGTCCGCTCCGCTGCGCCTGGTCTTCACCGCCGACGCGGCCGCCCCGCCGGACGCCCTCTACCGCGCGCTCGCCGACGAGACGGCGGCCTGGCCGCAGTGGTTCGCGGCCGTGACCCACGCCCGGGCCACCGAGGGCGGCCGGGAGGTCCGGCTGCGCGGCGGCACCCGGTTCGCGGAGACGGTGCTGGCCGCCGAGCCCTGCGCGCGCTACGCCTACCGGGTCGACACCACCAACGCCCCCGGGCTGCACGCCCTGGTGGAGGAGTGGCACCTCACGCCGACCGCCGGCGGCACCCGGGTGCGGTGGACCTTCGCGGCCGACGGCGGCGCGCCCGTGCGGGTCGCGCTGCGCCTGGGACGGCCGGGCTTCGGCCGGGCGTTCCGCGACGCCGTGCGGGCACTCGACCGCCGCCTCGCGGCGCCCGGCGCCGGCCCGGCGGCAGCCGCTTCCTAGGCCCCGGGGGCAGCCTCCCGGGACTCACCGGCCGCTTCCGGCCGCCTCCCCCGTCCGTAGAACCGTCGTGCTACTCCGGCCACACCCCGCTCGCCAGGAACGTGTCGATCGCCTCCGCGTACGGCGTGATGTCCAGACCCTGTCCGGCCAGCCAGGCGTCCGAGTAGTACTTGTCGAGGTAGCGGTCGCCCGGGTCGCAGAGCAGGGTGACGACGCTGCCGGTGCGCCCGGCCGCCACCATTTCGGAGACGATCTTCAGGGCGGACCACAGGCCGGTGCCGGTGGAGCCCCCCGCCTTGCGGCCGATGGCCGTTTCGAGGGCGCGTACCGCCGCGATGCTCGCCGCGTCCGGGACCTTCATCATCCGGTCGATGGCGCCGGGCAGGAAGCTCGGCTCCATCCGGGGGCGCCCGATTCCCTCGATGCGCGAACCGCAGTCACTCGTCGCGTACGCGTCGCCCCGCGTCCAGCCGTCGAAGAAACAGGAGTTCTCGGGGTCCGGCACGCAGATGCGGGTGTCGAACTGCATGTAGTGCACATAGCGGGCGATGGTGGCCGAGGTGCCGCCGGTACCGGCGGTGGCGACGATCCAGGCGGGCTCCGGATAGCGCTCCAGCCGCAGCTGCTGGTAGATCGATTCGGCGATGTTGTTGTTGCCGCGCCAGTCGGTGGCCCGCTCCGCGTACGTGAACTGGTCCATGTAGTGGCCGCCGGTCTCCAGCGCGAGGGCCGCGGCCTCCTCGTACATCTTGCGCGAGTCGTCCACGAAGTGGCACTGGCCGCCGTGGAACTCGATCAGCCGGCACTTCTCGGCGCTGGTGGTGCGGGGCATGACGGCAATGAACGGCACGCCGACGAGACCGGCGAAGTACGCCTCGGAGACGGCGGTCGAGCCGCTGGACGCCTCGATGACGGGCTTGCCCGGCCGGATCCAGCCGTTGCACAGCCCGTACAGGAAGAGCGAGCGGGCGAGGCGGTGCTTGAGGCTGCCGGTGGGATGGGTGGACTCGTCCTTGAGGTACAGATCGATCCCCCACCGCTCGGGCAGCGGGAAGCGCAGCAGATGGGTGTCGGCGGAGCGGTTGGCGTCGGCCTGGACCTTGCGCACGGCGTCCTTCAGCCACGCCCGGTAGGCCGCGTCACTGCGGTCCACGTCAATGGTCTCCATGCCACTCCTCCATGTATCGGCGCCCCGGGGGACGGGTGCGCCCGCGCGGGAGATGTCGTGCAGCGTGTCGCGGAAGTCGGCTGGAAAGGCCCGGCTCCGTCGCTTGACAATACCGCCCTCACCTGCACAAACATTCCCTTTGAGGATCCATAGGAGTGGCTTGTGGGACACCCGGGAGGGGGGCGTACGGCGGCGGGTGACGGCCGATCCTCCGTGCGCCCTGGTGCGCGGCGCCATCGTTGTGCAGACTGCCCAGCAGGAACGGTACGAAGGGGGCACAGCGGCCATGACCGAGCCGGAGTTCAGCGCCAGGGGTGTGCGGATCGAACGGTGGACGCGTTCGCTGACCAGGGCGGGGCAGGTCCTCGTCAAGGACGGGCGGCTCGCCCTGCTCACCAGCAACGGGCGGGAGATCGACAGCGCGCCGCTGCGCGCGGTCAGCGCGGGCAAGCCCCTGCTGCCGTGGGGCGCCAAGGCCGACCGCACCGTGGCCAGGCTCAACGGCCACCGCTACCGGCTGACCATGGGCCAGCAGAGCGGGAGGCCGCGCGGCGCGGAGCTGGCGCGGCGTTTTCTGCAGGTGGTGCGCCCGGCGAACGGGTCGCACGGCTGAGGGGACCGGCGGGGCGCGAGTTGCGGAGGGTCCCTCCCTGAGCCACGCTGGTCTCACATCACTCAGGGTTTACCGGCGGTCACGCTGTGATCCAGCCCGCCGGACAGACAAGCTTCTTCCGGACCTCAATCGGGGAGTCGCAGCCGTGATCAGCCAGTCGAGCAGGCATTGCACGGTGGAGCTCCAAGCCCTGCCGTCGCGGATCGGACAGGTCCGCAGAATCGTTTCAGCACAGTTGCGTTACTGGCATCTCGATCCTCTGATAGACGAGGCGGCGCTGGGCGTCACCGAGTTGCTGACCAACGTGCACCGGCACGCCCAGCCGGACAAGCTCTGCACCGTGGAGATCGAGCTGTTGCGCGACCGGCTCACGGTGTCCGTCCACGACCACGACCCGCGGATGCCCACCGTCCGCAGCACCGACCCGTTCGCCACCAACGGCCGCGGACTCGCGATGATCGCGGCGGTCAGTGAGAGCTGGGGCGTGCGCCCACGGGGCGCCGCGGGCAAGACCGTGTGGTTCACGCTTCCCGCGCCGCCGTCCCCGGTGGCACTGCCGCCCCGTCCGGCCTACGGGACGAAGACGGCGGGGCCGTGCCTGCACAAGCGGCCCGCCCTGGTGCGCGCCGACGGCCGCGGCGGCCATCCGCGCACTCCCGCACGGCTGCCCGCCGCGGGCTGACCGGGCGGGCGGACCAGGCGGGCGGGCCGGACCGCGCGGTGGCGGCCGGCCCGCTTCTCGCTGTGACCCGCGACCGCCCGTGCCGCGTCCGGCCGGGCGGTCGCGCCGCGGCGGTCAGGCCGCATCACTCGCGCGGCGGCCGAACTCCTCGTCCAGGACGGAGAGCCGGCGCCGGCGCTCCTCCTCGCCGATCTCACCGGCGGCGAAACCGCGGCCGAGCACGGCGAGCGGCGGCCGGTCGCGCAACCCCTCGCGGAGCAGGCCGGGCACGGACGACTGCTCCCCCGCCCGGCCCGGACCCGCCGCCCTGGATTCTGTACCTACTAGTATGTACAGTACGGATCATGAGCACCCCAGAGCGTCTGATCGAGGCCACCCGGGAGCTGCTGTGGGAGCGGGGCTACGTCGGCACCAGCCCCAAGGCGATCCAGCAGCAGGCGGGCGCGGGCCAGGGCAGCATGTACCACCACTTCACGGGCAAGCCGGACCTGGCGCTCGCCGCCATCCGGCGGACCGCCGAGGAGCTGCGCGCGAGCGCCGAAGCCTCCTTCGGGGGCGAGGGCACCGCGTACGAACGCGTCCGCGGCTATCTGCTGCGCGAGCGTGACGTCCTGCGCGGCTGCCCGGTGGGGCGGCTGACCATGGACCCGGACGTCCTCGCCAGCGAGGAGCTGCGCGCGCCCGTCACCGAGACGATCGACTGGCTGCGCGGGCGGCTCGCCGCGATCGTCCAGGAGGGTCTGGACGCGGGCGAGTTCGCCGTTCCGCTGGTGCCCGAGGAGGTCGCGGCGACGGTGGTCGCGACCGTCCAGGGCGGCTATGTCCTGGCGCGCGCGTCCGGCTCGCCCGCCGCCTTCGACGCGGGCGTGCGCGGACTGCTCGCCCTGCTCGCGCCCCGTACCGCCTGACCGCCCGACCGTCGCCGAGGAGCACCCATGCATGTCACCCGTCAGCGTCCCGCCAGCGCGCGAGGCCCGGCCGAGCACTTCACGGGCACGGTCTGGCTGGACGAGATCGCCGCGCCGCCGTCCCCGTCCCGGCTGCGGATGTTCAGCGTCCACTTCGCCCCGGGCGCCCACACCGCCTGGCACCGCCATCCGCACGGCCAGGTCCTGCACATCACCGAGGGCGAGGGCCTGGTGCAGCGCGCGGGCGGCCGCGTCGAGCCGGTCCGGGCGGGCGACACCGTCTGGATCGAGCCGGACGAGTGGCACTGGCACGGCGCCGGGCCGCACACGTTCATGACCCATCTCGCGGTCGTCGAGGCGGCGCCGGACGGCACCACGGTGGACTGGGGCCGCCATGTCGACGCCGACGCCCACCCGTCGACCCCTTCCTGAGGAGTAGACCGTGCACGCCCTCCAATACGAGATCACCCTGCCCGCCGACTACGACATGGACATCATCCGCACCCGCGTCGCCACCCGGGGCCATCTCCTCGACGCCTTCCCGGGCCTGGGCCTGAAGGCGTATCTGATCCGCGAGCGCGGCGCCGGCTCCCCGGTGAACGCCTATGCGCCCTTCTACCTCTGGAACACCCCCGAGGGCATGAACTCCTTCCTGTGGGGCCCCGGCTTCCAGGGCATCGTCGACGACTTCGGCCGCCCGGAGGTCCAGCACTGGATGGGCCTGTCGTACGAGGAGGGGCCGGCGGCGGGGACCGTGCCCCGCTCCGCGACGCGCGAGCGCCTGGCGATGCCGCGGGACGTACGCCCCGCCGACTTCGTGGCCGGACAACTGGAGCGGTCGGCCGGGGCGGGGGCGGTGGCGAGCGCGGTGGCGGTCGACCCGCGCCGCTGGGAGCTGCTGCGCTTCACCCTCTGGGAGCAGGAGGTGCCGTCAGCGCCGGGCGACCGGTTCGAGGTGCTGCACCTCTCGGCGCCCGAGCGCGCCGGCCTGACCCGGGGACGGAACTGGTGAGCGGCTTCGTGCGGACCGTGCTCGGCGATGTGCCGGCCTGCCGGCTCGGCGTGGTGGACGCGCACGACCACCTCTTCATCCGCAGCCCGCTGCTCCCGGGCCAGGAACTCGACGACGCCGACGACGCGACGGCCCGCCTCGCCGCCTTCCGCGACCTCGGCGGCGGCACGGTGGTGCAGTGGACACCGTACGGAATGGGGCGCCGGGCGGACCGGCTCGCGGAGCTGTCCCGGCGGACGGGGGTCCGGATCGTGGCCGCCACCGGACTGCACCAGGCGGTCCACTACGCGCCCGAGCTGCTCGACTCCGTACGCGACTCGCTCGCCGAGCTGTTCGTGCGCGAGATCACCGAGGGAGTGGCGGGCGCGGACGGCGTACGGGCGGGGCTGATCAAGGTCGCGGGAGGGTTCCACGGACTGGACGCGCACGCCCGGCTCACCCTGCGCGCCGCCGCCGAGGCCCAGCGCCGCACGGGCGCGGCCATCGCCGTGCACCTGGAACTCGGCACCGGCGCCCTGGACGTACTGGACCTGCTCTGCGGGGAGTCGGGGGTCGCGCCGGACCGGGTGATCCTCGGCCACCTCAACCGCTCACCCGACTTCACCGTCCACCGGCAGGCCGCCGCCGAGGGCGCCTATCTGGGCTTCGACGGGCCGTCCCGGGCCAACCACGCCACGGACTGGCGGATGCCCCAGGCGCTGGAGGCGCTCGCCGACGCGGGGTTCGCGGACCGGCTGCTGCTCGGCGGGGACACGGTGACCCCGGACACGCCGGGCATGCCGTATCTGCTGCGCCGGGTGCGGCCCGGGCTCGAACTCGCCCTGGGCGAGGAGCTGGTGGAGCGGGTGCTGGTGGCGAACCCGGCGCGGGCGTTCGCGCTGCGCACGCCATAGGGGGCGCGAGCGGCCGCGCGCCAGGGGGCGACTGCGGCCCCGCACCGTGCGCGCATGCCGTGGGGGACGCGTCCGGCCCCGCACGTTCAGCGGCCGGACGGCGTCAGCCCAGCGCCCGCAGCGGGTCGTCCAGCACCGGCTGCCACGCCAACTCGGCCGCCCCCACCAGGCTGTTGTGGTCGAGCGAGCACGCCAGGATCGGCACGCCGCCGCTGCGGCCCCACAGGCTGCGGTCGGCCACGACGGCCCGCAGCCGGTCCGGGTCCGCCTCCAGCAGGGCCTTGTGCAGCCCGCCGAGGATGATCCGGTCGGGGTTGAGGATGTTGACGAGCCCGGCGAGGCCCAGCCCCAGGCGGTCGACGAGCTCCTCGGCGGCCCCGCGCACGGACACGTCCTCGTACTCCGTGCGCAGCAGCTCACGGGACTGCTCCAGGAGCGAGACCTCGGGGCCGGGGTCGCGGCCCGCCGCCGTCAGGAAGGCGAGCGGGTCGGTCTCCACGTCGAGGCAGCCGCGCCCGCCGCAGTAGCAGGGGCGGCCCTCGGGGTTGACGGTGAGGTGGCCGACCTCCAGGGCGAGGCCCGAACTCCCGGTGTGCAGACGGCCGTCGAGGACGAGCGCGCCGCCGACGCCGCGGTGCCCGGTGGCCACGCACAGCAGGTGCTGGGCGCCGCGCCCGGCGCCGTGGCGGTGCTCGGCGAGGGCGGCGAGGTTGACGTCGTTGCCGGTGAAGGCGGGGCCTTCGATGCCCGCCGCCCGTACCTGCTCGGCGAAGATCTCGCGGACCGGGGACCCGGCGGGCCAGGCCAGGTGCAGCGGGTTGAGCGCGGTGCCGTCGGGTTCGGCGACGGCCGAGGGCACGGCCAGGCCCGCGCCGACGCAGCGCAGCCCGCTGCCGCGCAGGAGTTCCGCGCCCGCCTCGACGACCTCGCCCAGCACCTGGGCCGGGTCGGCGGAGACGGTGACGCAGCCGGGGGCGGTGGCGACCGTACGCCCGCCGAGGCCGACGAGCGCGGCGCGGAAGCCGTCGGCGTGCACCTGTGCGGCGAGGGCGACGGGACCCGAGTCGTTGACGGCGAGGCGGTGCGAGGGGCGGCCCTGGGAACCGGCGGCGGCGCCGGGGCGGGAGTCGACCTGGATGAGGCCGAGCGCTTCGAGTTCGGCGGCGACCGCCCCGGCGGTGGCCCGGGTGACGCCCAGCTCGGCGGTGAGGACGGCGCGGGTGGGCGCGCGGCCGGTGTGGACCAGTTCGAGCGCGGGCCCGAGTGCCCCGCGGCCCCGGTCCAGTCTCGTCCTGGTGTGCGTCGCCTTGCCGTTCATGGGGGCGAGTCTCCCATGATCCAGCACGGAGTCATTCCCTCCGGCACCGGCCCCCGTTCACCCGCCGCTCACCCGCCGGTCGCCCCGGCGGACGGGAACCGAGGGGGAAACGGGTTGTATGCGGGGGCCGACGCCCCCTATCCTGAGTTTGTGCCGCTACTAAACAAAGTGCGGACGGCCCTCCCGGCAGGACCCGGCGCGCACACCCCCGCGCCCTCCCTGCTCCGCCTCCGCACCGCCCTGACCGTGTTCTTCGCCCTCGACGGATTCCTCTTCGCCGGCTGGGTGGTCCGTATCCCGGCCATCAAGCAGCAGACCGGCGCCTCGGCCGGTGATCTGGGCCTCGCCCTGCTCGGCGTCTCGGCGGGCGCCGTGGTGACGATGGTGCTCACCGGCCGGCTCTGCCGGCGCTACGGCAGCCACCCCGTGACGGTGGCCTGCGCCGCCCTGATGGCGCTCGCCATCGCCCTTCCGGCACAGACGCACTCCGCGCTTTCGCTGGGCGCGGTCCTGCTGCTCTTCGGCGCCGCGTACGGCGGGATCAACGTCGCCATGAACAGTGCGGCCGTCGACCTGGTCGCCGCCCTGCGGCGCCCGGTGATGCCCAGCTTCCACGCCGCGTTCAGCCTCGGCGGGATGCTCGGGGCGGGTATCGGCGCGCTGGTCGCGGGCGGCCTCTCCCCCACCGCGCACCTGCTCACCCTGACCGCTTTCGGCCTCCTGGTCACCGCCCTCGCGGGACCGGTCCTGCTCCGCCACCCGGCTCCCGCCCACACCGCGACCCCGCACGCGCGGGGAACGCGGCCCGACGGCCGGGCCCGACGGCTGGTGCTCCTCTTCGGCGTGATCGCGCTGTGCACGGCGTACGGGGAGGGGGCGATGGCGGACTGGGGCGCGCTCCACCTGGAGCAGGACCTCGACGCGGCCCCCGGCGTCGCCGCGGTCGGCTACTCCCTCTTCGCCCTGGCCATGACGGCGGGCCGGCTCAGCGGTACTTTCCTGCTCGAACGCCTCGGTCAGACCCGCGCACTCGTCGCGGGCGGCGCCACGGCCGCGGCCGGGATGCTGCTCGGCGCGCTCGCGCCGAACGTGTGGCTCGCGCTCGCCGGATTCGCGGTGATGGGCCTGGGCCTGGCCAATATCTTCCCGGTCGCGGTGGCCCGCGCGGGCGCGCTGGCCGGACCCGGCGGGGTCGCCGCCGCGTCCACCCTGGGCTACGGCGGCATGCTGCTGGGCCCGCCCGCGATCGGCTTTCTGGCCCAGTGGTCCTCGCTGCCCGTGGCTCTGACGACGGTGGCCGCGCTGTCGGCGGCGGCGGCCCTGATCGCGTACGGCTCACGGCACGCGACCGCGGGAGCCTGAGGGACGGACGGCGGGTGCCACGGGCCGGCACCTCGCCACGGGGTGGCCGACGCCCGGGAGCCGGACGCAGGGCTGCGCGAGCCGACGCGGGACCGCGGGAGCCTCCGGGCCGGATCCGCCGTCGGGGCGGCGCCCACCCGCGTCCCGCGTGAGCCCCGGACGAGAAGAATGATCAGCTCATCCGACCGCTTCCCTGGCAGAATCCCGCCATGGACACCCCTGACTTCATCAACACCCTCGACCGCGAGGGCCGGTTGCTGGCCCGGGCCGCCGAGGCGGCGGGCACCGACGCGCCTGTTCCGACGTGCCCCGAGTGGCAGGTGCGGGATCTGCTGCGGCACACCGGGGTGGTGCACCGCTGGGCGACCGCGTTCCTCACCGAGCGCTACACCGAGTTCCACCCCATGGGCGCGGAGCCCGATCTGGACGGCCCGGAACTCCTCGCCTGGTTCGGCCTGGGCCACCGCGCGCTCGTCGAGGCGCTGAGCGCGGCGCCGGAGGACCTGGAGTGCTGGCACTTCCTGCCCGCGCCCTCCCCGCCGGCGTTCTGGGCCCGCCGACAGGCGCACGAGACGGCCGTCCACCGGGTGGACGCCGAGTCGGCCCGGGGCGGCGGCTTCACGGCGCCGGAGCCGGAGTTCGCCGTCGACGGCGTCGACGAGCTGCTCCTCGGCTTCCACGCCCGGGAGAAGAGCCGGGTGCGCACCTCGACGCCGCGCGCCCTTCGCGTCCGGGCGACGGACACGGACGCGGTGTGGACCGTGCACCTGTCGGACGGGGTGCCGCGTGCGGTCCGGGACGACGAAGGCCCCGCCGACTGTGAACTCAGCGGCTCCGCGCAGGACTTGTATCTGACGCTGTGGAACCGGCTGCCGCTCTCCCGCCTCGCCGTGACCGGCGACGACTCGCTCGCCGCGCTGTGGCGGGAGAAGTCCGGCGTCATCTGAGGACGGGACCGACGGGGGCGGGGGCATGGCGCGGGCGGCCGGGGCACCGCCCCCGTACCGCGAACGTCAGGCGGAGGGGTCCGCCAGCATCTTGGCGAGCACCGCGCGCTGGAGCGGCCGTACGTCGGTGTGCCGTGCCCGGCCCTTGTCCGTGATCATGACCCGGACGCCCCGCCGGTCCTCGCTGCACATCCCGCGCGTGACCAGGCCCTCCTTCTCCAGCCTGCCGATCAGGCGGGACAGGGCGCTCTGGCTGAGATGGACGCGCGAGGCGAGATCCTGGACGCGGAACGCCGTACCGCCGTCCTCCGCACACCCCTCCACGAGCACGTCGAGCACCTCGAAGTCGCTCGCTCCGATCCCGTACGGGTGCAGCTCGCGATCGAGCTCGCACGTCGTACGCGCGTGCACCGCGAGGATGCCGCGCCACTCGTCCACCAGCACGCGCTCGGACTTCTTGGCCGCCATGACCGCACGTTAGCAGAAATGACGCGCTTTGTTGCACCGGAATTAAATGCGCTTGCACTCGATGCATATGCATGTAGTCTGCTCCGCATGACCTCTCCGCTCAACGTCCAGTCCACTCAAGAGCGTTGGAGCCCGCGGCTGTGGGGCACCCTGCTGGTGCTCTGCGCCGCGATGTTCCTGGACGCGCTCGATGTCTCCATGGTCGGCGTCGCCCTGCCCTCGATCGCCAGCGACCTGGACCTCACCACTTCCACGCTCCAGTGGATCGTCAGCGGCTACATCCTCGGCTACGGCGGCCTGCTGCTCCTCGGCGGCCGGGCGGCCGACCTCCTCGGCCGCCGCCAGGTCTTCCTCATCGCGCTCGGCGTCTTCGCGCTGGCCTCGCTGCTCGGCGGGCTCGTCGACTCGGGACCGCTGCTGATAGCCAGCCGCTTCATCAAGGGCCTCAGCGCGGCCTTCACCGCCCCGGCCGGCCTCTCGATCATCACCACGACGTTCAAGGAGGGCCCGCAGCGCAACCGCGCGCTCTCCATCTACACCACCTGCGCCGCCACCGGCTTCTCGATGGGCCTGGTCCTGTCCGGTCTGCTCACCGAGCTGAGCTGGCGCTGGACCATGCTGCTCCCGGCGCCGGTCGCCGTGATCGCCCTGGTCGCGGGCCTCAAGCTCATCCCCCGCAGCCCCGGCGGCGAAGGCAAGCGCCACTACGACGTCCCCGGCGCCATCACCGGCACCGGCTCGATGCTGCTGCTCGTCTACACCGTCGTCCAGGCACCCGAGGCCGGCTGGGCCTCCGCCCGCACACTGCTGTCCTTCCTCGCCGTCGCCGTCCTGCTCACCGCGTTCGTACGGATCGAGCAGCGCACCGCCAGCCCGCTGATCCGGCTCGGCGTCCTGCGCTCCGGCACGCAGGTGCGCACCCAGCTGGGCGCCGCCGCCTTCTTCGGCTCCTACGTCGGCTTCCAGTTCATGGTCACCCAGTACATGCAGTCGGTCCTCCAGTGGACCGCGCTCCAGACCGCGCTGGCGTTCCTTCCCGCCGGTGTGCTCGTCGCCCTCTCCTCGACGAAGATCGGGTCGGTCGTCGACCGCTTCGGCACCCCGCGCATCATCGCCATCGGCTTCGCGGCACTGGTCCTCGCGTACGCCCTGTTCCTGCGCATCAGCCTCGACCCCCAGTACGCGGCGGTCATCCTGCCGTCGATGCTGCTGCTCGGCGCGGCCTGCGCGCTCGTCTTCCCCTCGCTCAACATCCAGGCCACCACCGGCGTGGACGACAGCGAGCAGGGCATGGTCTCGGGTCTGCTCAACACCTCCATCCAGGTGGGCGGCGCGATCTTCCTGGCCGTGGTGACGGCCGTGATCACCGCGGGCGACCGGGGCGACTCCCCGCAGGACCTGCTCGACAGTTTCCGGCCCGGCCTGATGGTGGTGACGGGCATCGCGCTCGTCGGCCTCCTCATCACCCTGACCGGACTGCGCGCCAAGCCCGACCGGCAGACGCTGGTCGTGGCGGGGGCGGCCCCGGAGCCGGCCGCCGCACAGGAGCCCGCGAAGGTCGCCGTAGGCGACTGACGCCGCCACGGGGGAAGTGCGGCCGACGGGTGCTTCTTGCCCGTCGGCCGCATCTGTGCGAAGACTGCTCCCATGAGCCACCGAAGCCAGGGCGAACGCGACGCCATCACCGTGGAGATCATGTACGCGGTGGTGACCGCCTCCGTTGCCGCCCTGCTCGCCTTCGGCATGGTCGCCGGACCCGTCTTCCTCCTCGGCCTGGGCCATCCGGCACGGGGATTGCTGCTGCTCGCCGGGGCGGCCGCCGCCGTGCTCGCCTTCGTCGCCAGGACCGCGCGCGTCCTGTGGCGCTTCTCCTACGCGGGCGACGGCGGCCCCCGTCAGCCGAGCCGGCCCGGCCGCACCAGCCCCGACTCATAGGCCGGCACCGCTAGTGGGGCCCGGTCGCGGGCGCCCGGTTCGACCGTGGTGCGGCTGACGTGGGTCTTGACGGTGAGCGGGCTGACGACCAGGCGGCGCGCGATCTCCTCGTCGGAGAGCCCGATCCCGACCAGGGCCATCACCTCCCCGGCGGGGCGCGCCGGTTACTGCTCTTCCCTACGGGCCACGCCGTCCCCGGGCGCGCCGCCCGGGCGTCAGCCGGGCGTGGTGGTCGCGGCTACTCCCCGGGGAGTACCAGTCCCACCGAGGAGGCGAGCCCGGCGGCCGCGTGCGCGAAGAACGCGTCCCGCTCCTCGACGACGCGGTGGAACTGGCCGAAGAGCTCGAACGAGATCAGCCCGAAGAGCTGCGCCCACGCGGCGACGAGCGCGGGGCCGACCGCCGGGGGCAGCCCCGGCGCGAAGTCGGCCGCCATCCGCTCGCCCTCGGCGCGCAGTCCGGGCGCGGGCCGGGGGACGGCGATGCCCCGTCCCTGGTGGGCGTCGCGCACGATCCCGATGAGCACGAGCGCCACGCGCGAGGCGGGGCCGACGGTGGCCTGGGGCGCGGTGTAGCCGGGCACGGGCGAGCCGTAGATGAGCGCGTACTCGTGCGGGTGCGCCAGCGCCCACGTCCGTACGGCACGGCAGACGGCGACCCAGCGCTCGGCCGGGGCATCGGTGGGCGCGGCCCGGCCGAGCGCCCGCTCGGCTGCCTCGCCCACGGCGTCGTAGGCGTCGACGATCAGCGCGGTGAGGAGGTCGTCGCGGCTGGGGAAGTAGCGGTAGAGGGCGGAGGAGACCATGCCCAGCTCGCGGGCGACGGCACGCAGCGACAGCTTGGGGGCGCCCTCGGCGGCGAGCTGTTTTCTCGCCTCGTCCTTGATGGCGGCGGTGATCTCGGTACGCGCGCGGGCTCGGGCGCCCTGGACGGTGCTCATGGGGCCATTCTGCCATGGCGGAGAGCAGTGCACCGGAACGAGAGCGGTGATCCGGTCAACGCACCCCCGGATACATTCGAGAGCGCTGCTCTTGCTTTGGAGCGCCGCTTCCGTGCACACTGCTCTCAAGCGAGAGCAGTGCTCTCGAAACGAAGCAGCACCGCAGCCCCCGGGAGTTCCCGATGTCGTCGATGTCCAGCGCGCAGCCGTACTACCGGAAGGCCGGTCGCTTCGCCACGCGGCTCAACAGCGCCATCGGCTGGCTGGCCCGGCACGGGATGAGCCTGGCCGGAACCGCCGAGCTGTCGGTGCGGGGCCGCAAGAGCGGGCAGATGCAGCGGGTGCCGGTCAACCCGCACACGTACCAGGGCGAGCGGTACCTCATCTCGGCCCGCGGGCACTCGCAGTGGGTGCGCAACATGCGGGCGGCGGGCGGCGGTGAGCTGCGGGTGGGCCGCAAGGTCCGCGCCTTCACCGCCGTGGAGATCCCGGACGCCGAGAAGGCCGCCGTCCTGCGCACCTATCTGGAGCGCTGGGGGTGGGAGGTGAACCAGTACTTCAAGGGCGTGACGGCGAAGTCGAGCGACGACGAGCTGCTCGCCGCCGCGCCCGACCATCCGGTCTTCCGCATCACCGTCGAAGCCTGAACGGAACCGACGCCCCGGCCCATGCGTCCCGGACCCGGCCCCGGCCCTATTTTGACCGGGCCAAACCCGGACCCGGACCTTCCCAGCCCCCCGCGACTCGGACCCGGATCCTCCGGACCGAGGGAGTCCAGGGCGGCCCGGCCCCCCCAAGGCCTCGCCCTCGCCCCCGGCCTAGACCTTGTCCTCCGCCGTGACCGCCTTCTCCTCCGGCGCGGTGGCCGTCTCCTGGGGCGCCGCGGCGCGGCCCTGGGTGCGGCGGTCCACCGCGTCCAGGAAGCGCCGCGCCATCGGGTGCGTACGCACCAGGCCCGCCAGGGTCGTCGTGCCGCGGGTGATGTCCGCGAACGCCCGCCAGGCCGGGCGGAAGCCGGTGAGCGCGGCGTGGAACATCGCCGGGCGCTTCGCGAAGAGCGCCAGCATCCGCCGGCCCACGCCCATCTCGACACCGAGGCCCGCCTTGATGGCGAAGGCGTAGTTCAGCGCCTGGCGGCGGGCGTCCACCGCGTCCTGCGCCTCCGCGATCCGCACCGCCCACTCCCCCGCGAGCCGCCCCGAGCGCAGCGCGAACGAGATGCCCTCCCGGGTCCAGGGCTCCAGCAGCCCCGCCGCGTCCCCGCACACCAGGACCCGCCCGCGCGAGAGCGGCGAGTCGTCGCTGCGGCAGCGCGTCAGATGCCCCGAGGAGATCGCGGGCTCGAAACCGGCCAGGCCCAGCCGGCCGATGAAGTCCTCCAGATACCGCTTGGTGCCCGCGCCCTCGCCCCGGGCCGAGATCACACCGACCGTGAGGGTGTCGCCCTTGGGGAAGACCCAGCCGTAACTCCCGGGCATCGGGCCCCAGTCGATGAGCACCCGGCCCGCCCAGTCCTCGGCGACCGTCGCCGGCACCGGGATCTCCGCCTCCAGGCCGAGGTCGACCTGGTCGAGCTTGACGCCGACGTGGGCTCCTATCCGGCTCGCGCTGCCGTCGGCCCCGACGACCGCGTGCGCGAGGACGGTCTCGCCGCCGGCCAGGACGACCGCCACCGTGCGCCGGTCGGGCACGGCCGGGCCGTGCTGCTCGACGCGCTGCACGGTCACTCCCGTACGCAGCTCGGCGCCCGCCTTCTGGGCCGACTCGACCAGCGCGGCGTCGAACTCCGGCCGGTTGATCAGGCCGAAGAGCATCCGCCGGGAGCGGCGGGTGCGCGTCAGTCTGCCGTTCAGGGAGAAGGTGACCGCGTGCACCCGCTCCCTCAGGGGCAGTTCGAAGCCGGGCGGCAGGGCGTCCCGCGAGGGTCCGATGATGCCGCCGCCGCATGTCTTGTAGCGGGGCAGCTCGGCCTTCTCCAGGAGGAGCACCCGCCGGCCCGCGACCGCCGCCGCATAGGCCGCCGAGGCGCCCGCGGGTCCGGCGCCGACCACGACGACATCCCACACGGACGACTCCTGCGGCTCCTCCGGCTGTGTCCCGGCATCTGCGTTCTCGCTGCTCACGATGGGCTTCTGCTCCTGATCCGACCCGTGGTCAAGCTGACGACGGCATCCTACGGCGCGGTGGGGCCTGTCCACCCTGTGGGAGGATCGGCTCTACCTTCGTCATACATTCACGTGCACTTGCGTACACGTACTTCAACGTCGCACCCACGAGGAGCGTGCCCATGACCGCGAATCCGATCGCCGAGACCGTCGCCTCACTGATGCCCCGCGCCCAGGCGGAGCTCACGGAGCTGGTGGCGTTCCAATCGGTGGCGGACGAGGCGGTGGCGCCGAGGAGCGAGTGCGAGGCGGCCGCGGCGTGGGTGGCCGGGGCGCTGCGCGACGAGGGCTTCCAGGACGTCGCACTGCTCGACACCCCGGACGGCTCCCAGTCGGTCTACGGCTTCCTGCCCGGCCCCGCGGGCGCGCCCACCGTCCTGCTGTACGCGCACTACGACGTCCAGCCGATGCTGGACGAGTCCGCCTGGCTGAGCCCGCCGTTCGAGCTGACCGAGCGCGACGGCCGCTGGTACGGGCGCGGGGCCGCCGACTGCAAGGGCGGCTTCATCATGCACCTGCTGGCGCTGCGCGCCCTGAAGGCGAACGGCGGCGTCCCGGTCTCCGTGAAGGTGATCGTCGAGGGCTCCGAGGAGCAGGGCACCGGCGGTCTGGAGCGGTACGCCGAGGCGCACCCCGAGCTGCTGACGGCCGACGCGATCGTCATCGGCGACACCGGCAACTTCCGGGTCGGTCTGCCGACGGTCACCGCGACGCTGCGCGGTATGACGATGATCCGGGTGCGGATCGACACGCTCGAAGGCAACCTGCACTCGGGCCAGTTCGGCGGCGCCGCTCCCGACGCGCTGGCCGCCCTCATCCGCGTACTGGACTCGCTGCGGGACGAGAACGGACAGACGGCCGTCGAGGGGCTGTCGGCCGACGCCTCGTGGGAGGGGCTGCAGTACCCGGAGGAGGAGTTCCGCAAGGACGCGAAGGTCCTGGACGGGGTGGGGCTGCCCGGTACGGGCACGGTGGCCGACCGCATCTGGGCGCGTCCGGCCGTCACGGTGATCGGGATCGACTGCCACCCGGTGGCGGGGGCGACCCCGTCGATCCCGGCGAGCGCACGGGCCCAGATCAGCCTGCGGGTGCCGCCGGGCGTGGACGCGGCGGAGGCCACCAAGCTGCTGTTCGCCCACATCGAGAAGCACACTCCGTGGAACGCGCGGGTCTCCTTCGAGCAGGTCGGCCAGGGCCAGCCGTTCCGCGCGGACATCACCAGCCCGGCGTACACCTCGATGGCCGAGGCGATGCGGATCGCGTACCCGGGTGAGGAGATGCAGTCCTCGGGCATGGGCGGCTCGATCCCGCTCTGCAACACGCTGGCCGCGCTCTACCCCAAGGCCGAGATCCTGCTGATCGGGCTGAGCGAGCCGGAGGCGCAGATCCACGCGGTGAACGAGAGCGTCTCGCCTCAGGAGCTGGAGCGGCTCTCGGTGGCCGAGGCGCACTTCCTGCTCAACTACGCGCGCTCCCAGCAGGCCTGACGAACCGTTACATCACGCCCCGGACCGGAGTGAGGCTCCGGGCCGGGGCGTGACGCTCTGGGCGGAATCGCGCAGAGCGTAGATCCGTGCGGCGGCCGTCCGCGCCGCCGTACGGTCGCCGCATGGATCTCGTACGGGTCACACCCGAGCTGCACATGTTCCGCTTCCCCATCGGCCAGGCCTATCTGTGGCGCGACGGGGACGGGTTGACGCTGGTGGACGCGGGGGACATCAACGCCGCGGCCCCCATGGAGAAGGCGATACGCGAGCTCGGCCTCGACCCGGCCGCGATCCGCCGGATCGTCGTCACCCACGGCCACCGCGACCACTACGGCGCGGCCGGGGAGCTGGCCGCCCGGTACGGGGCCGAGGTGGTCGCGCACCGGCTGGACGCGCCGGTGATCCGGGGCGAGATCCCGGTACCCGAGCCGGACCTGCTCGACTGGGAACTTCCCCTGTACGAGCACGGGTTGACGGTGCCCGAGGCGCCGCCGACGCGGGTCGACCGCGAGGTCGAGGACGGTGAGGTGCTCGACTTCGGCGGTGGCGCGGTGGTGGTCCACTCCCCCGGCCACACCGACGGCTCGATCGGCGTCCATCTGCCGCGCCACGGCGTGCTCTTCACCGGTGACTGCGTGGCCGGGGTGGGCCGGGTGATGCTCGGCGTCTTCAACGTGGACCGCGCCCGCGCCCGGGACTCCTTCCGCCGTCTGGCCTCGCTCGCCCCGTCGGTGGCGTGCTTCGGGCACGGGGACCCGCTGACGCGGGACGCGGCGAGGGTGCTGCGCGAGGCGGCGGAACAGGACTGACGGCCGGCGCCGCGGGCCCGGGCGCTCAGCCCACCGGCACCCCCGCCTCCAGGTTGAGCACCGTGGACTTCTCCCGGGCCCGCAGCGCCCAGCGCAGCCGTTCGTAGCGGGCGGGCGGCAGCAGCCGGGACGCCTCCTCCTCGCCGACGAACCGCCAGTCCCGCAGTTCGGCGCCCGGCAGCAGGACCTGCCCTGCTTCGGCGCTGTCGAGCCGGCCGCCGTCGAAGAGCAGCCGCAGCCCGCCGTAGCCCGGCGGGACGGGCGGCTCCCAGTCGACGACCAGGAGGCGGGGCACGCGGTCGAGCCGTATCCCTATCTCCTCCTCGACCTCGCGCATGCCCGCCCGCGCGGGCGCCTCACCGCGCTCCACCACCCCGCCGGGGAACTCCCAGCCCGGCTTGTACGTCGGATCCACCAGCAGCACCCGGTCGCTCTCGTCGAAGAGCAGCACCCCGGCCGCGAGCGTCTCGGCGGTGGGCTCCGGGGTCTGGACGATCTCGCTGACGGGCGCGGCTCCGGTGCGTACGGCCTCGGCGACGCGCTCGGCGGTCTGGCGCGGGGTGAGGGCGCTGTTGTCGATGGCGTGGGCGTCCCGGGCGAGCCAGCCGAGAGCCGCCCGGTAGGGCTCGATGTGCTCGTAGGCCCACTGGCGGCAGCGCTCGCTCGCCTCGGGGTCGTCGGGGACTTCGACCCGGGCGGCCGTCCGGCTGCGCAGGATCGTTTCCTCAGGTGTCAGGAGCACATGCCGCACGGGTATGCGACGGGAGGCGAGGCCGCCGAAGATCTCGTCGCGGTACTCCTGCCGCAGCAGCGTCATCGGCACCACGAGCACCCCGCCGACCTCGGCGAGCAGCGCGGCCGCGCCCTCCACCACCAGCCGCCGCCAGCTCGGCAGGTCCTGGTAGTCACCGACCTCCGCGAGGCGCTTCTGCGGGAGCAGGTGCTTCAGGACGGCGCCGATCACCTCGGGGTCGTACAACGTGCTGTTGGGGATCAGGTCGACCAGTTCGCGCGCGGTACTGGTCTTGCCCGCGCCGAACGTACCGTTGATCCAGACGATCACGGTTTCCCCCTCTTCCATAGCACCCAGTGGATTGCCCGCAACAGAGTGCCACGGAATCGCCGGGGCGGAACCGGGCGTCCTGATCTTGCACACAACTGTGGCGCCCTTGTTGCAGATCCACCCGGGCCTTCCCGGCCGCCCGCGGCGTCCTTCTCCCCGAGCACCGGTCACGGGGGCCGTAACGCATTCGACGGGAACATCGTTGGGCGTGTGCCGGAAGAGAGTGAGGGGGTGCGGCGGATGCGCCGTACTGTGCTGGAGCGCTTTCCCGCGGGTGGCCCGCGCGGCAGCTGGCCCGCCGAGGAGTTCGCGCGCGACCGCCGCGACGAGGGCGTTCCGGCGGAGGTCGTGATGGACCTGGAGTCGGACGCGTTCCTGGTGGTCGTCCGCCAGTACGCACCGGAGCCCGCCCACTGACTCCGCGTGTTCAGGGCCGAGGTGACCAGCGCGCCCTGGTCGCGTGTCCGGGGAAAATGAGGAAAAGGGTGGCGAATCGTTTCATCCGGCCTGGAAGCGCGGGAAGGAGATGAGCAGTCACCTACCCGCCCGCACCGCCCGGCGAGCACTCGTCGGGTCGCTGGTCGCGGCGGCCGCAGCACCGACCAGGCCCGCGTCCGTGCCCATCAGGGCGGGGGCGACCTTGAGGCCCTGGACGAAGGAGAGGGTGGCGTAGTCGTGCAGGGCGCGGCGCAGCGGGTCGAAGAGGACGTCGCCCGCCCCGGCCACTCCCCCGCCGATCACGGCGATCTCGATCTCCGTCAGGGTGGCGGTCGCGGCGATGCCTGCCGCGAGCGCCTGGCCGGCCCGCTCGAACGAGGCCAGCGCTACCGGGTGCCCGGCGCGCGCCGCGGCGGCCACGGCCGCGGCCGACGCGTCGCCGTCCGGTCCGGGGGCCCAGCCGTTCTCCAGGGCCCGGCGGGCGATGTTGGGGCCGCTGGCGATGCGCTCCACACAGCCGCGCGCCCCGCACGGACAGGGGTCACCGTCGAGTTCGACACTGATGTGGCCGATGTGACCGGCGTTGCCGGTGCGGCCCGCGTGGAGCCGGCCGCCGAGGACCAGTCCGCCGCCCACCCCGGTGGAGACGACCATGCACAGGGCATTGTCGTAGCCGCGGGCCGCGCCCAGCCAGTGTTCGGCCGCCGTCATCGCCACCCCGTCGCCGACGAGCTCGACGGGCAGCCCGCCGGTCGCCGCCCGCACCCGCTCCACCAGCGGGAACCCGCGCCAGCCGGGGATGTTGACCGGGCTGACCGTCCCTTCGCAGGCGTCGACCGGGCCCGCGCTGCCGACCCCCAGCGCCCCCACCCGTCCCCACAGTGCGGATCCGGCCAGCTCCGCGAGGACCTCGTCCACGGCCCGCGCCACCGTCTCGCCGTCCTCCCGCGCGGGAGTCGCCCGCTGGGTCCGGACGAGCAGTCGGCCGCCGGCGTCCACCAGCGCTCCGGCGATCTTGGTGCCGCCGATGTCGAGCGCGGCGACGAGGTCGGTCTGCATCGGTGTCGGATCTCCTGGTGGGCGAGGGTGTCGAGCCGGTCTGATGAACAGTCTCCATTCCCCTGACAACGTTGTCCAGGGCCTATGCTCGACGCCACACCGCGATCCACTCGGATCCGCCCCGGACACCCGCCCCCAGCGCCCCGGGCCCGCCGAGCCCCCGACGACGACAGGACACCGCACGTGGCCGAGACCGCCCGCCACCATGAGCCCCGCTACGGCATCCGGCCCACCATGAAGGATGTCGCCGCCCGCGCCGGTGTCGGGCTGAAAACGGTCTCCCGGGTGGTCAACGGCGAGGCCGGGGTCACCCCGGACACCGAGCGCCGGGTGACGGAGGCCATCGACGCGCTGGGGTTCCGCCGCAACGACAGCGCGCGCGTGCTGCGCAAGGGGCGGACCGCCTCCATCGGGCTGGTCCTCGAGGACCTGGCCGACCCGTTCTACGGACCGCTCAGCCGCGCGATCGAGGAGGTGGCCCGGGCGCACGGGGCGCTGCTCATCAACGGCTCCAGCGCCGAGGACGCCGACCGCGAGCAGGAGCTGGTACTGGCCTTCTGCGCCCGCCGCGTCGACGGGCTGATCGTGATCCCGGCCGGGGGCGACCACCGCTATCTGGAACCCGAGATAAAGGCCGGAGTGGCGACCGTGTTCGTGGACCGCCCGGCCGGGCGGATCGACGCCGACGCGGTACTCTCCGACAGCTTCGGCGGCGCGCGCGAGGGCGTCGCCCACCTGGTGGCGCACGGCCACCGCAGGATCGGCTTCATCGGCGACCAGCCGCGCATCCACACCGCCACCGAGCGCCTGCGCGGCTACCGCGCGGCCATGGAGGAGGCGGGGCTCGCGGTGGCGGACGGATGGGTGGCGCTCGGCTCCACCGAGCCCGAGCGGGTGCGACAGGCCGCCGAGGCGATGCTGAGCGGCCCGGAGCCGGTCACCGCAGTCTTCACGGGCAACAACCGGGTGACCGTGACGGTCGTCCGCGTCCTGGCGGGCCGGGAGCACCCCGTCGCGCTGGTCGGCTTCGACGACATCGAGCTGGCCGACCTGCTCGGCATCACCGTGGTCTCGCAGGACGCCGCCACCCTCGGCCGCACGGCGGCCGAACGGCTCTTCCGCCGCCTCGACGGCGTCGACGAGGCTCCCGCGCGCGTGGTGCTGCCCACCACCCTCATCGCGCGCGGGTCGGGCGAGATCCGGCCGCCCGCCGCCGGCTGACCCCCGGGTCAGCACACCGGCAGCCCCGGCACCGGGGCGTTGTCGGCGCCGCCCTTGAGGTAGACCACGCTGACGTAGACATTGGTGTTGCCGCTGTCGTCGTCGGTGCGCGCCCAGTAGGTGTTGGTCCACTTCCCGTACGTCTCGCGGCGGCCCAGGTCGGTCTGGCAGTAGAAGTAGTTGGTGCCCGCGTTCAGCACGCCCGCCTCACCGCCGTCACGGCGGTAGCTCTTCGCGGTGCGCCACACCTGGCAGTCGAACTTGCCCGGGCCCCCGGGATGGCAGGACGGGGCGGGAGTGGAGCCGGTGCCGCCGCCGGACGTTCCTCCGGCGCCGCCCGGGGTGGCGCTCGCGTGGCCGCCGGTGGGCGCCCTGCCCGGGGCGCTACCGCCCTTCCCGGCGGGGCGCTTGCCGTCCTTGCCGCTCTCGCCGTCCTTGGCGGGGCGGGTCGCGCCGGGTGAGGCGGAGGGGCGGCCGTGGCCACCGGTCCGGCCGGGGCTCGCGGCGCCGGGACCGCCGCCGTCCCACACGCCGCCCGTGCCGTCCTGGGCGCCGGACGCCGAGGGGCTCGCGCCGGACGCCAAGCCGACGGCCTGCTGCCGGGTGCCGTCGTCGTCCCCGGTGCCCACCAGGGCGTACGTGACACCGGCGCCCGTGAGGACGACGGCCGCGACACCCGCCGCCACCAGGGCGCGTGCGCGCCCGCTTCGCGCGGAGGGCTCCGCTTCGGGCTGCTGGGTGACCAGCGGCCCGAAACCCTGCGGCCGGTGCGGCAGCACGTCCCGTACGGTCGCCTCGCGCGGCGGCGCCACCGGCCGCGGGGCCGGGGCGGGCGCCTGGACGGGCGGCGCGTCCATCGCGGGCGTGACGGCCGCGTCCCGGCCCTCGGCCACCGCCGCCAGCATCCGGGCCGCCGTGTCCGCGTCCGGGCGGCGGGCCGGGTCCTTGTGCATCAGCTCGCGCAGGACGGGCGCGAGCGGCCCCGCGTGCCCCGGCTCGGGCAGCGGCTCCGACACGATCGCGGAGAGCGTGGACCAGGTGGAGGTGCGGCGGAACGGCGAGGAGCCCTCCACCGCCGCGTACAGCGTGGCGCCCAGCGCCCAGACGTCGGAGGCGGGGCCGGGGTCCTGGCCCTGGGCGCGCTCGGGCGCCAGGTAGTCCAGGGAGCCGACCAGCTCGCCGCTGCGCGTCAGGTGCGTGGCCGAGCCGTCGCCCGGGTCGTCCATGGCGGCGATGCCGAAGTCGGTGAGGACCACCCGGCCGCCGTTTTCGAGCAGGATGTTGCCGGGCTTGACGTCCCGGTGCAGCACGCCCGCGCGGTGGGCGGCGGCGAGCGCCTGAAGGACCCGGGCGCCGATCGCGGCCGCCTCGCGCGCGTCCAGCGCGCCCCGCTCGGCCAGCACCCCGTCGAGCGAGGGCCCCTCGACGAGCTCCATCACGATGACCGGACGGCCGTCGTGCTCGGTGACGTCGTGCACGGCGACCACTCCAGGGTGGCGCACGCGCGCGGCGGCGCGGGCCTCGCGCTGCATGCGCAGCCGCAGATCGCTCAGTTCTGGCCCGGACATGTCCGTGTAGGTGCGCAGTTCCTTGACCGCGACCTCGCGGCCCAGCACCTCGTCGCGGGCGCGCCAGACGACGCCCATGCCGCCCCGGCCCAGCTGTTCGATCAGCCGGTAGCGGCCCGCAAGCCGGTCGTTCTCCCCCGAAGACACCGCTGCCCCGTTCCTGTGGTGATGGTGGTCGCGTCCAGGGTAGAGCCTGTCTTCGAACCCCCGTCGCCCGCCCGGAGGCCGGGTGCGTGCCGGGCGCCGAGGGCGCGGACGGGGTCAAAGACAGGCTCTCGGCTTCAAGCGCGGACGCACGCGCTTCCCCTCGCGGAATCCGCAACTCCCGCTCGGACAAGGAGTGGTGGGCGGTCCCCACGTGATGCGACCTGCAACCACACGGGAAAGCCCCATATTTACACAAGAAGAACTTCAAGCCAGAATTTGAGCAATCAGGCCATTTAAGTCATTGGATCATTCATTATGATGAATCGGGCGTCTTCCCGGCTAGGTTGATGAGTGCCGGCCGGAGAATTTCTCCGACTGAGCAAAAGGGAAGGCGTACATCATGCGCTCCATGCGCACCACCCTCGTTCCCCGTACGGTCTTGATCGCCGCGATCGCCGCGGCCGGCCTGGCCTTCACCCCCACCCTCGCCTCCGCGGCGGCCCCGGCCGAGACGAGCAGCACCAGCACCGCCACCGGCTTCGGCATCCTCGGGTTCCCCGGCGCCAACGGCGCCAACGGCGTAGGCACCAACGGCGGTGTCGGCGGTCTCGGCGGCACCGGGGGCGCGGCCGGCGCCAACGGCAACGGCGGTACCGGAGGCGCCGGCGGCAACGGCGACGGCAGCGCGAGCACCGGAGGCGCGGGTGGCACCGGCGGGGCCGGTGGCGCCAACGGCAACGGCGGTGCCGGCGGCTTCGGCGGCGCGGCCAAGCTCGGCGGTACAGGCGGCAAGGGCGGAGTGGGCGGCGTAGGCGATGCCGGTGCCGGTATCGCAGGCGGCAAGGGCGGCAACGGCGGCGCGTCCATCGTCGGTGGCGGCCACACCGGTGGCAGGGGCGGCGCCGGCGGCGCGGCCAGCCCGGTGTGCCCCGGCAAGCCCGGCGGCAACGGCACCGCGGCCACTCTCACGGCCGACGGCACCACCGGTGCCACAGGAGCAGCCGGCAAGACCACCCTCCCCTGCTGAACGGGCTCTCGGGCAAGCGACAGGCCCGTGACCCAGTTGCGGTCAGGAACGGAGTACGGGCCCGACCGTGACAGAAGATCCAGGACACACTCAGGTGTCACGTGAGCGGTACGGGCCACCGAGATGTGGTGAACCATTCACGAGAGCGCCCGGCTGGAAGAACTCCAGCCGGGCGCTTTTTCGTCCCAAATCGTCAACCGAGGTGTACGGGCCGGGCTCAGGGGCGGCGGTGACAGCCTCGCGGCTACGGGGCCGTGACGGTGAGCGCGGACCGGCGCGGTGAGGAGAAGCCGTCGAGGTCCTCGCGGGTCAGTCCGGTCAGCCGGGTGACCTCCTCGGTGTCGAGGGCGCCGCAGTCCAGACCGCGCAGCAGGAAGCCGCTGAGCGCCTTGGCGGTGGCGGGCTCGTCCATCACGTCGCCGCCGGCCTTGGCCACATAGGCCGCCAGACGTGCCGCGGCGGCCTCCAGGCCCTCGCGGTAGAAGGCGTAGACCGCCGCGTACCGGGTGGGCAGGTGGCCCGGGTGCATGTCCCAGCCCTGGTAGTACGCGCGGGCCAGGGCGCGGCGGGTGAGGCCGTAGTGGAGGCGCCAGGCCTCGTGGACGTGGGCGGTGGGGCCGACGGGAAGGACGTTGGTGGAGCCGTCGGAGACCCGTACGCCGGTGCCCGCGGCGGCCACCTGCATCACCGCCTTGGCGTGGTCGGCGGCCGGGTGGTCGCTGGCCTGGTAGGCGGCGGAGACGCCCACGCAGGCGCTGTAGTCGAAGGTGCCGTAGTGCAGCCCGGTCGCGCGGCCCCCGGCGGCGTCGATCATCCGGGCCACGGCGGCGGTGCCGTCGGAGGCCAGGATCGACTGGCTGGTCTCGATCTGGATCTCGAAGCCGAGCCGCCCGGCGGGCAGGCCGTGGGCCTTCTCGAAGGCCTCCAGGAGCCGGACGAAGGCGGAGACCTGCTCGGGGTAGGTCACCTTCGGCAGGGTCAGGACGAGCCCGTCCGGCAGACCGCCGTGCTCCATCAGGCCGGTGAGGAAGACGTCGGTGGTGCGGATGCCGCGGTCGCGTACCGCCGCCTCCATGCACTTCATACGGATGCCCATGTACGGGGCGGCCGTGCCGTTGGCGTACGCCTCGGTGATCAGCCGGGCCGCGCGCGCGGCGGCGGCGTCCTCCTCGGCGTCCGGGCGCGGGCCGTAGCCGTCCTCGAAGTCGACGCGCAGGTCCTCCACCGGCTCGCGCTCCAGCTTGGCGCGGACCCGCTCGTACACGGGCCCGGCGAGGGCGTCGGCGATGCCGAGGACGCGGGCGAAGGAGGCGGCGTCGGGGGCGTGCTCGTCGAGGGCGGCCAGCGCCCGGTCGCCCCAGGAGCGCAGGGTGTCCGCCTCGAAGAGGTCGCCGGGCACGTAGACGGTGTGCACGGGCTGGCGGGTGCCGGGGTCGCCCGGGTAGCGGCGGGCGAGCTCCTCGTCCACGGCCGCCAGCGAGGCGCTGATCTCCTCGCTGACCGTGCCCGCGAGGCTCGTCGCCACCTTCTCCTGTTGACCCATCCTGCACCCTCCACACCTTCGGTTTTCCACTGAACGGAATCGTCGATCCGCATAGCAGAATTTAGTTAGGGGTACCCGTCGCGTCAATGGTTGCCCGAAACGGCCGGGGGCCGCGCGGCGAAGATCACCACGCGGCCCCGGGGCACTACGGACGAGCAGGTCAGCCCTTGCGCGCCTGCACCGCTTCGGTCAGCTGCGGCACGACGTCGAACAGGTCGCCCACCACGCCGTAGTCGACCAGGTCGAAGATCGGCGCCTCGGCGTCCTTGTTGATCGCGACGATCGTCTTCGAGGTCTGCATACCGGCGCGGTGCTGGATGGCACCGGAGATGCCGGAGGCGATGTAGAGCTGCGGCGAGACCGACTTGCCGGTCTGGCCGACCTGGTTGGAGTGCGGGTACCAGCCGGCGTCGACGGCGGCGCGGGAGGCGCCGACGGCGGCACCGAGCGAGTCGGCCAGCGCCTCGATGATCGCGAAGTTCTCGGCGCCGTTGACGCCGCGGCCGCCGGAGACCACGATCGCGGCCTCGGTCAGCTCGGGGCGGCCGGTCGACTCGCGCGGGGTGCGGGAGACGACCTTGGTGCCGGTGGCCTGCGCGGAGAAGATGACCGACAGGGCCTCGACGGCGCCCGCGGCCGGGGCGGCCTCCACGGCGGCCGAGTTCGGCTTGACCGTGATGACCGGGGTGCCCTTGGAGACGCGGGACTTGGTGGTGTAGGAGGCGGCGAAGGCCGACTGGGTGGCCACCGGGCCGTTGTCGCCGGCCTCCAGGTCGACGGCGTCGGTGATGATGCCGGAGCCGATGCGGATCGCGAGGCGGGCCGCGACCTCCTTGCCCTCGGCGGAGGACGGGACGAGCACGGCGACCGGGGACACGGCCTCGTACGCGGCCTGGAGGGCGTCCACCTTCGGCACGACGAGGTAGTCGGCGAACTCGGGGGCATCGGCGGTCAGGACACGGGTGGCGCCGTGCTCGGCCAGCGCGGACGCGGTGGCCTCGGCGCCGGGGCCGAGGGCGACCGCGACCGGCTCGCCGATGCGGCGGGCCAGCGTCAGCAGCTCCAGAGTGGGCTTGCGGACGGCGCCGTCGACGTGGTCGACGTAGACGAGAACTTCAGCCATGGGACTCAATCTCCTGCGAGTGCGAAGAATCTGGGGGCAGTTGGGGCTCTGCGAGCCTTAGATGAACTTCTGGCTCGCGAGGAACTCGGCCAGCTGCTTGCCGCCCTCGCCCTCGTCCTTGACGATCGTGCCGGCGGTACGGGCCGGACGCTCGGCGGCCGAGTCGACCGCGGTCCACGCGCCCGCGAGGCCGACCTCGTCGGCGTCGAGGTCCAGGTCGCCCAGGTCCAGCGACTCCACCGGCTTCTTCTTGGCGGCCATGATGCCCTTGAAGGACGGGTAGCGGGCCTCGCCCGACTGGTCCGTCACGGACACGACGGCCGGCAGGGACGCCTCCAGCTGCTCCGACGCGGTGTCGCCGTCGCGGCGGCCCTTGACCACGCCGTCCTCGACCGAGACCTCGGAGAGCAGCGTGACCTGCGGAACGTTCAGACGCTCGGCGAGCAGCGCCGGCAGCACGCCCATGGTGCCGTCGGTCGAGGCCATGCCGCAGACGACCAGGTCGTAACCGGTCTTCTCGATGGCCTTGGCGAGCACCAGCGAGGTGCCGACGACGTCGGTGCCGTGCAGGTCGTCGTCCTCGACGTGGACGGCCTTGTGGGCGCCCATGGAGAGCGCCTTGCGCAGCGCGTCCTTGGCGTCCTCGGGGCCGACGGTCAGCACGGTGATCTCCGCGTCGTCCGCCTCGTCGGCGATCTGCAGTGCCTGCTCGACCGCGTACTCGTCGAGCTCCGAAAGGAGGCCGTCGACGTCGTCGCGGTCGACGGTCAGGTCATCGGCGAAGTGCCGGTCGCCGGTGGCGTCGGGCACGTACTTCACACAGACAACGATCCTCAAGCTCACGCCGGCTCTCCTACTGCATCGTCATTTCTGGGCTGCCTTGTTGCACGCAGCATAGGCGCCTGATGGGGCGGTTTCCGGTCGGGGCGACCGACGCTCCGAACGAAATATTACTCGTCAGTACACCCACTGTGTTCCCCGTAAGCAAGCGCTTTGAACTGTGACGTTGCCAACGCTGAGTAACCGGCGAGTACGGAGACGATTCAGTCCCGCAACGCGTTGAAGCGGCCCTGGTGGTACAGGAGCGGACGGCCGGGTCCGGCGGGCTCGCCGACGACGGCCTCGGCCACCACGAGGCGGTGGTCACCGGCCGGGACACGCGCGGCCACCCGGCACACCAGCCAGGCCAGGACGCCGTCGAGGACGGGCACGCCCTCGGGGCCCGGCCGCCAGCGGGTGGCGCCGCCGAAGCGGTCGGCGCCGCTGCGGGCGAAGGTCGCGGCGAGGTCTTCCTGGTGTTCGCCGAGTATGTGGACGCCTATGTGCTCGGCCTCGGAGATCACCGGCCAGCTGGAGGAGCCGGTGCCGATGCCGAAGGAGAGCAGCGGGGGCTCGGCGGCCACCGAGGTGAGGGAGGTGGCGGTGAAGCCGACGGGCCGGCCGTCACGCTGTGCGGTGATCACCGCCACACCGGCGGCGTGCTGACGGAAGACCGCGCGGAACAGCTGGGGGGAGGCGGCGCGTGCGGTGCCGAGTTCGGGCGAAGCCGTCATGGAGTTGTCCTTCTGCGGTCGGTGCGAGGGGGCTGGGGACTGCTCAGCAGCCCGGACAGCGCGCACGTGCGGTGCGGGCGGCGTCCGCGGGGACGCACCCGAGGAGAAGGATTCTGTTCGGCACGTCGTCAGATTGACGATTGCGGGTACACGCAGTCAAGTGCCTTCTACGATGTGGGAGATCCGTCACGGCCCCCTCCGACCCGCTCACACCGCCCGCCCCAGCGCCGCGATCACGTCGGCCCTGCGGGGCTGTCCCGCCGCGCGGCGCACGATCCGGCCGGAGCGGTCCAGGACCAGGACGGTGGGCGTGACCCGAATCTCCAGCTCCCGTACCAGCGCCAGGTGCTCCTCGGCGTCGATCTCCACGTGGGCGACTCCTTCGACCATGGCGGCAACGTCCGCCAGGGTGCGCCGAGTTGCCCGGCAGGGCTGGCAGAACGCGCTGGAGAACTGCACCAGGGTCGCCCGCTCGCCCAGCTCGGCGCCCAACTGGGCTGCTCCCAGCCTCGGCCCGTCCTCGCCCACCGTGCTCCCTCTCCTTCGTCCCGCCGTCCCGCCCGTTCAGCGCCGAGGGCCGCCCAGAAGATTCCCACCCGCCCCCGACCTGGGCGTACGTGACGAGAATCTCCCCGTCCGAAGGCCCCAGGACTGGCCACCACGGCGCGTATCGGGCACGATCTGCCCAACGCCGAAAACCTACGGCCGCGTAACTTCCTCCGGAAGAACCCTCCCCCGGGAAAACAGAAGGGTCTCCCCCAGATGGCAGAGCTCGTCTATCGGCCGGTCGTCGGCGCCGCTCTCACGATGTTCAAGGCGCTCGACCTGAAGATCGACACCCAGGGTTCGGAGAACATCCCGCGCTCCGGCGGCGCGGTGCTCGTCAGCAACCACATCAGCTATCTGGACTTCATCTTCACCGGACTCGCCGCCCTGCCGCAGAAGCGCCTGGTTCGCTTCATGGCCAAGGAGTCGGTCTTCCGGCACCGGATCTCAGGCCCGCTGATGCGCGGGATGAAGCACATCCCGGTCGACCGCAAGCAGGGGGAGAACGCCTACGCGCACGCGCTGGAGTCGCTGCGCTCGGGAGAGATCGTCGGGGTCTTCCCCGAGGCGACCATCTCGCAGTCGTTCACGCTGAAGAGCTTCAAGTCGGGCGCCGCCCGGCTCGCCCAGGAGGCCGGGGTCCCGCTGATCCCGATGGCGCTGTGGGGCACCCAGCGGGTGTGGACCAAGGGCCGGCCGCGCAACTTCAAGCGCAGCCACATCCCCGTCACCATCCGTGTCGGCCAGCCGGTCGAGGCGCCCGCCGACCAGTTCGCCGGAGCCATCACCCGGCGGCTGCGCGAGCGCTGCCAGGAGCTGCTGGAAGCCGCCCAGCGCGCCTATCCCGTACGCCCCAAGGACGCCGCGGACACCTGGTGGATCCCGGCCCACCTCGGCGGCACCGCGCCCACGCCCGAAGAGGTGCGCGAGCGCGAGGCCAGCCACTGAGGCGGCGCCACCGCCACATCGTCAGGCCCCGGCGGTGACCGGGGCGTGCACGGTGACGTGCGCCCCGGGGCTCACCTTCTCCAGCAGCTCGGCGAGCTCCGCCCCCGCCTCCTCCAGGCGGGCGTGCGGAGCCATCCCCTCCAGCAGGAAGAGGGCGTTGGCGGTCTCCTCGGTGAGCCGGGTGCGCACGCCCTGGCGCCAGTTCCAGCGCCGGCAGGTGACGCCCTCGTCGTCGCACCACACCACCTCGCCCGCGTCCGGGTGCTCGATCGCCGGCTCGCCGCCCGCCACCGTGGGGAACGGCTCCTGACCGGTGGCCCGGACCAGCCGCATGGATCCCGCGATGTGGTCGGTGTCCTCGCCGCCCACGGGGACGAGGTGGGCCACGCTGACCGCGTTGTAGACGTCGACGAGGCGGTTGATCCGCGGCAGCCCTCCGTCGGCGAGCGCACGCTTGGCCAGCGCCTCCGCCGAGTTGCGGGTGCGCGAGGGCTTGGCACCGAACGCGGTGTACGCCTCCCGCCAGGCCGCCATGTGCGGGTCCTCGTGCGGGGCGCGGGACCCCAGCCGCTCCCGCAGCCGCCGGGCGGCGTCGTCGAGCAGCGCCGAACTCGCCTCGTCGCTGGGGCCGTTGACGAGCCCTCGGGCCTCCACGGCGAGATGGGTGAAGCCGGGCGCGAGCGCGCGCACCTCGTCGGATACGGTGACGGTGAGCGTCATGGTGGGTCGTGCCTCACAGTTCGGTCGGGAGCGTCCGCCAGAGGTACGGACGGTCGGGCGCGGCCCGCAGAGCGGTCGGCAGCACCGAATGCGGTACATCATAGAGTACCGGACAGTCCACCTCGTTGAACTTCGAACGCACCCTCCAGGGCGGCCGTTCCTCGTCACGGAACGTGGGACGGCCATACCCGCCGGGCGGGTGAGCGTACGGAAGCGGCCGACCGCAAGTCAATGACTTACGGTCGGCCGCATACCCATTCACACGGCAGCTCGGCTGCCGACCGCGAGGTCGCTCAGCGGGCCAGCTCTTCCTTGAGCGCCGTGAGGAAGCCGTCCACGTCGTCCTCGGTGGTGTCGTACGAGCACATCCAGCGCACGTCGCCCGCCGCCTCGTCCCAGAAGTAGAAGCGGTAGCGCTTCTGGAGCCGCTCGCTCACATCGTGCGGCAGCCGGGCGAAGACCGCGTTGGCCTGGACCGGGTAGAGGATCTCGACCCCGTCGACCGAGCGGACGCCGTCGGCGAGCCGCGCCGCCATCGCGTTGGCGTGGCGCGCGTTGCGCAGCCACAGGTCCTTGGCGAGGAGCGCCTCCAACTGCACCGAGACGAAGCGCATCTTGGAGGACAGCTGCATCGACATCTTGCGGATGTGCTTCATCCGGCGCACCGCGTCCGGGTTGAGCACCACGACGGCCTCCCCGAAGAGCATGCCGTTCTTGGTGCCGCCGTAGGAGATCACGTCGACACCGGCGGCGTTGGTGAACGCGCGCATCGGCACGTTCAGGGACGCGGCCGCGTTGGCTATCCGGGCACCGTCGAGGTGCACCTTCATCCCGTGCTGGTGGGCGTGGTCGCAGATGGCGCGGATCTCGTCGGGCGTGTAGACCGTGCCCAGCTCGGTGTTCTGGGTGATCGAGACGACCTGCGGCATCGCGCGGTGCTCGTCCTCCCAGCCCCAGGCCTGCCGGTCGATGAGCTCGGGGGTGAGCTTGCCGTCCGGGGTCGGCACGGTGAGCAGCTTCAGCCCCGCCATGCGCTCCGGCGCGCCGCCCTCGTCCACGTTGATGTGCGCGGACTCGGCGCAGACCACCGCACCCCAGCGGTCGGTCAGCGCCTGGAGGGCGACGACGTTGGCGCCCGTTCCGTTGAAGACCGGGAACGCCTCGGCACCGGCGCCGAAGTGGCTGTGGATGACGCGCTGGAGGTGGCCGGTGTAGTCGTCCTCGCCGTAGGCGACCTGGTGCCCGCCGTTGGCGAGGGCGATGGCGGCGAGGATCTCGGGGTGCGCGCCCGCGTAGTTGTCGCTGGCGAAGCCGCGCACCTCGGGGTCGTGGTGCCGTCGCGCGTCCGTCCTCACGGCTTGGGGGTCAGCCACAGGCGCTGTCCGTTCACTTCCTCGGCGGGCTGGTCCCAGACGCCGGTGATGGCCTCGGCCAGCTCCTTGACGTCGGTGAAGCCCGCGAACTTGGCGTTCGGGCGCTCGGCGCGCATCGCGTCGTGCACCAGTGCCTTGATCACCAGGATGGCGGCAGCCGTGTGCGGCCCGGCCTCGCCCCCCGCCTTGCGGAACGCGTCGGCGAGCGCCAGGGTCCAGGCCTCGGCCGCCGCCTTGCCCGCGTTGTACGCGGCGTTGTTCGCGGTGGGCTTGTGCGCCCCGGACTGGCTGACCAGCACGAAACGGCCCCGGTCGCTGCGCAGCAGCCCGTCGTGGAAGGCGAGCGAGGTGTGCTGCACGGTCTTGACCAGCAGCTTCTCCAGAAGCTCCCAGTCGGCGAGGTCGGTCTCCGGGAAGGAGGGGCTGCCGCGCCAGCCGCCCACGAGGTGGACCAGGCCGTCGATCCGGCCGAACTCCTTCTCGGTCCGGGCCGCCCACTCGCGGGTGGCGTCCAGGTCGAGCAGGTCGACGGTGTCGCCGACGACGGTCGCGCCGCCGTGGGCGTAGCGCGCCGCGTCCACGGCCTCCGCGAGCCGTTCCGGGTCCGCGTCGGACGCCACCACGGTGGCGCCCGCCTCGGCGAGCCGGAGCAGGGCGGCGCGGCCCGCGGGGCCCGCCGCACCGGCCACCGCGACGACGGCGCCGTTCAGCGGCCCGCTGCCATTGCTGTTGACGTTCATGTTCGTCTCCTCCGCACCAGTGCTCACGCGGCAGCCCGCTGGGTGCTCGCCGCGGTGATCCCCTTGGTGGAGGCAATCACGTCCTTCAGCTTCTTGGCGAGCGCCTCATAGAACATGCTCAGGGGAAACTCGTCCGCGAGCACGTCGTCGACGAGCTTGCGCGGCGGCAGCGAGAGGTCCAGGGCGTCGGGGCCCTTGGCCCAGCGCGATCCCGGGTGCGGGGCGAGGTAGGTGGAGACCAGGTCGTACGCCGCGAACCAGTGCACCAGCTTCGGGCGGTCGATGCCGTCCCGGTAGAGCTTCTCGATCTCGGCGCAGAGCTCGTTGGTGACCCGGGGGGCCTGCTCCCAGTCGATGTGCAGCTTGTTGTCGGTCCAGCGCACCACGTCGTGCTTGTGCAGGTACGCGAAGAGCAGCTGGCCGCCGAGGCCGTCGTAGTTGCGGTTGCGGTCGCCGGAGACCGGGAAGCGGAACATCCGGTCGAAGAGCACCGCGTACTGCACGTCGCGGCCGTGCTGGTTGCCCTCGGCCTCCAGCTTCACGGCCTCCTTGAAGGCGGTGAGGTCGCAGCGCAGCTCCTCCAGGCCGTACATCCAGAACGGCTGGCGCTGCTTGATCATGAACGGGTCGAACGGGAGGTCGCCGTGGCTGTGGGTGCGGTCGTGGACCATGTCCCAGAGCACGAAGGCCTTCTCGCAGCGCTCCTGGTCGCTCACCATCTCCCGGATGTCCTCGGGCAGTTGCAGACCGAGGACGTCGACGGCCGCCTCGGTGACGCGGCGGAAGCGGGCGGCCTCGCGGTCGCAGAAGATGCCGCCCCAGGTGAACCGCTCGGGCGCCTCGCGCACGGCGATGGTCTCCGGGAAGAGGACGGCCGAGTGGGTGTCGTACCCGGCGGTGAAGTCCTCGAAGGCGATGCCGCAGAAGAGCGGGTTGTCGTAGCGGGTGGCCTCCAGCTCGGCCAGCCAGTCGGGCCACACCATGCGCAGGACGACCGCCTCCAGGTTGCGGTCCGGGTTGCCGTTCTGCGTGTACATGGGGAAGACGACCAGGCGCTGGAGCCCGTCGGCGCGGTCCGCGGCCGGGTGGAAGGCGAGCAGCGAGTCCAGGAAGTCCGGCACGTCGAAGGCGCTGTCGGCCCATTTGCGCAGGTCCGCGACGAGGGCGTGGTGGTAGGCGACATCGTGCGGCAGCAGCGGGGAGAGCTCCTCGACCGCGCCCGCGACGCGCTCGACCGCGGCCTCGACGGTGGCGCGGGCCGGGGCGCCCTCGGCGTCGAAGTCGATGGAACCGTCCTTGGACTGCCAGGGCCGGATCTCCTCGACGGAACTCTTGAGCACGGTCCAGGCAGGGTGCTCGACCACGGGCCGGGCAGCGGCAACGCCCCCGACAGCCACGTCCTGCACAAGAATTTCCGTCATGTCACTTCCTTCACGGGAGAACCTCGCGTTAAGACACCGTATCCGTGTTCGGTTACCCCGCTCAAGGGGGATCTCCGGAAATTATCCTGTGCGCCGTCACACACGCCGCTGTTCTTCCTGCGAAGCTCCGCCGGGGCACTCGGTTCTGCCACGGCGCGGACGTAGTGCCGCTCGGGCCGCCCACCCGTTGTCAAGGGAACGGCAACTCGCCCACCCGCGAGTGATCCCGCAGGCCCGCGCATGCCCCGTGGCGTCCGGGCGGACACCTCCAATGCCCCGCGCGAGCCGGGGTCCGTCGCGCGCCCGGGCCGTTAGGCTGCGGCACTGCCGCCAGGGCACGGGATGGCCCGCGCGGAAACCGCCGTCGACGGAAGCGAGGCCTGTCTTGACGTTCCTCACCATCGGTCATCGCGGGGTCATGGGTGTCGAGCCGGAGAACACCCTGCGTTCCTTCGTCCGCGCCGAACGCTCAGGCATGGACGTCATCGAGCTGGATCTGCACCTCAGCAAGGACGGCGCGCTGGTCGTGCTGCACGACGCGGACGTGGACCGCACCACGGACGGCAAGGGCCCGGTGGCCGACAAGACGGTCGCCGAGCTGAGGGAGCTGGACGCCGGACAGGGCGAGCGCATCCCGCTGTTCGAGGAGGTCCTGGACGCGGTCGGGTCACCGCTCCAGGCCGAGATCAAGGACGTCAGGGCCGCCGACGAGCTCGCCCGCGTCATCCACGCGCGCGATGTCCTGGGACGCGTGACGGTCTCCTCGTTCCACGAGGAGGCGCTGGAGCGGATGGCCTCGCTGGTGCCGGGGGTACGGACGGTCCTGGTCGCGAGCCGCTGGGACGCCGACATCGTGGACCGGGCCACGACGGTGGGCGCGCACGCCCTCTCCCTCGACATCCGCCGGCTGACCCTGGAGGACGTCGAACGGGCGCACGCCGCGTCCGTGCAGGTCATCGGCTGGGTGGTGAACACCCAGGACCATCTGAGGCTGGTGCGCGCGCTGGGCCTGGACGGCGCGACGACCGACTATCCGGAGATCCGCCGCACCGGCCGCTTCACGGCCTGAGGGGCGTCCCGGCGGACACCGCGGCCGGCGCGGCCCCCGGGGCCGGTCGGTGCGGACAGCGCGGTCAGGGGGTCAGCTCCTTCACCAGCAGCTCGAAGGCCAGGTCCGCGCGCTGGGGGATGCCGAACCGCTCGTCGCCGTACGGGAAGGGCGTCATCTTTCCCGTACGGCGGTAGCCGCGCCGCTCGTACCAGGCGATCAGCTCGTCCCGTACCGAGATCACCGTCATGTGCATCTCGGTGACGCCCCACGTCTCGCGCGCGGTGCGCTCCGCCGCGGAGATGATCTCCTTGCCGAGACCGCCGCCCTGGAGCTCGGGGCGGACCGCGAACATCCCGAAGTAGGCGGCGTGGCCCCGGTGTTCGAGCTGGCAGCAGGCGACGATCCGGCCGTCCCGCTCCACCGTGAGCAGCCGGCTGCCCGGCGTCGTGATCACCTGGCGCACCCCCTCGGGGTCGGTGCGCTGCCCCTGGAGGATGTCCGCCTCGGTGGTCCAGCCCGCCCGGCTGGCGTCCCCGCGGTACGCCGACTCGATGAGCGGGACCAGCTCCTCGACATCGGCCTCGGTGGCGTCCCGGTAGCTCAGCTCTCCGGCGCGGGTGGTGTCCATGGCGAACGTTCTCCCAACTGCATCATGACGTGGCGGGCGCACCCCGAGCCTAACGCCGCCCCCGCGGGTGTCTTCTAACCTGCTTCCCATGGTGCATGTGCTGAGCAGCAGGACCCTTCTGCGCCCCACCGACCCGGACCGCTCCCGCGCCTTCTACGGCGGGCAGTTGGGCCTGGCGGTCCACCGCGAGTTCGGCACGGGGCCGGAGCGCGGCACGGTCTACTTCCTCGGCGGCGGCTTCCTGGAGCTCTCCGGCCGCGCCGAGGCGCCCCTCTCCCCCGGACTGCGGCTGTGGCTCCAGGTGGCGGACGCGGCCGAGGCGTACGAGGAGCTGACCGGGCGCGGGGTGGAGATCCTGCGGCCCCCGGCGCGCGAGCCGTGGGGGCTGGTGGAGATGTGGCTCCAGGACCCGGACGGAGTGCGCATCGTGGTGGTCGAGGTGCCCGCCGACCACCCGCTGCGCTTTCGCCCCTGACAGCGGGACGGCCGCCGGATCCGGCGGCCGTCCCGCTGTCACGCGAGCCCCTCGCGCGCCCCCTTGTGTGTCCTTGCGCCCGCGTGCGCGACCGACCGCACGGGCATCGACCCCTGGGCGGGGCGACGGGTCGAGCGGGGAGGTGGGCCATGCACGGAACCGCGCTGTCCGGCTGGCTGCTGGTGGCGGTGTGCGCGGCGACCGGCGCGTACTGCGTCCTGCGGCTGCGCAGCGAGTGTCCACGCGCGCGAAGCTCGGCCGGGGGTGAGGCGGTGATGGGGTTCGGCATGGCCGCGATGGCGGTCCCGGCGGCCTTCGTCACCCCGCCGCCCTGGATCTTCGCCGGGTACGCGGCGGTCTTCGGGGCCACGGCCCTGCGGGCGGGCTGGCTCGTCCACGCGCGCGTGGACGGCGGCGGCCACCATCTGCACCATGTGATCGGCTCGCTCGCCATGGTCTACATGGCGTTGGCGATGAGCGCCCCCGGCGGCCACACGGCCCACCAGGGCCACACCGGACCCGCGGGCGGCGTCCCCGCGCTCACCGGCGCCCTGCTCGTCTACTACGTCGGCTACGTCCTGACGACGGGGACACGGCTGCTGCCCACGGCGGCCCCGGCCGGTGACGGCGCCGCGCCCGGCTGGGGCGCGCGGCCCGAACTGACGCTGGCCTGCCGGTTGTCGATGGGGATCGCCATGCTGGCGATGCTCCTCGGCCTCTGACGCGCCGGGACCGTCCGCAGCCGTGATCAAAACGTGGCGTGCGTCACTTGGCGTGCGAGGTCATACCTATGGGGACGGCCCCGCTCATAGGCTGAAGCCATGATGGTCTCCCTCGCGCTGCTCGCGCTCGGCGTCGTGTCCGCCGTGGTGGCCCCGCGTCTGTTCGCGCGCGCCCACTGGGCCGAGCGCGAGCCGGTGGTGGCGCTGTGGGTGTGGCAGTGCGTGGTGGGGGCGGTGCTCCTGTGCTTCGCGCTGGCGATGGTCTTCAGCGCCGCGGCGGCCTGGCAGACGGTGCGGGGCCAGGTGTTCGCGACCGCCCCGCGCGCGGTGATCGACGCGTACGCGCTGGGGCCGTACGGCCCGTGGTCGGCGGCGCTCGCGGTGGTGCTCTTCTGCGGCGGCGCCTGGACGGCGGCGATGCTCACCCGGGAGATCCGCGACGCGCGTGCGCGGCGCCGGGCGAGCCGTTCGGAGCTGCTGGTACGCGCGCCGCTGCTGCCCGGCGAGGAGCCCGGCGGGGCGCCGCTGGTGGTCCTGGAGGGGCCGCGTCCGGACGCCTGGTGGCTGCCGGGGCCCAGCCCCCAACTGGTCATCACCACCGCGGCACTTCGCCGCCTGAAGGGGCGTCAGCTCGATGCCGTGCTCGCCCACGAGCAGGGCCACGCGCGCGCCCGCCACCACTGGCTGCTGAACTGCTCGGCCGCGCTGGCGAACGGGTTCCCGAAGATACCGGTGTTCGCCGCCTTCCGGGACGAGATGCACCGGCTGGTCGAACTGGCCGCGGACGACGTCGCCTCACGGCGCTACGGCCGGCTCACGATCGCGCTCGCCCTGGTCGAACTCAACGAGGACCGGGGCCTGTTCGGCCCCTGCCCGACCCCGCACGGCGAGGTCCCGCAGCGCGTCAACCGCCTGCTGGCCGCCTCACCCCGGCTCACCGCGGGCCACCGGCTGCGGCTGACGGCGGCGGCGGCCCTGGTCCCGGTCGTCCCCCTGCTCGTGGCCTTCGGCCCGGGGCTGCGCGCCCTCGGCTAGGGCGCTGTCGCCCCTACCGTCCGGCGCCGCCCGCCCCACGACGCCCGGCACGCATCCCCGCGCGCACGAACCCACGCCCCCCGCGCGCACGAACCGCGGGCGTCTCAGCGAGGATCGAACCATGCCCGTCGCACCCCCGCCGCCCCACGCGCCCGCCCCCGTCACCGGGCCGGCCCGCGCGGGCGCGGCCCTGGCGGCCCTCTCCGGCCTCCTGCTGGCCCTCGTGGCGGCCTCGTGGGGGCCGCTGATGTCCCTGGACCGCACGGTCGCCGACAGGCTCCACAACAGGGCCGTGGCCGAGCGGGGGTTCACCCACGCCAACCGGGTCCTCACCGACTGGATCTGGGACACCTGGACGATGCGCGCGCTGCTGGCCGTGGTGGTCGTCGCCGTCTTCGTACGCGGCGGGCGGCGCCCGGCGCTGTGGGCGGCGGCGACGAGCGCGCTGGGCACGTTCGTCCAGCAGACCATGAAGGCGGCGCTCGGCCGGGAGCGCCCCCGCTGGCCGGATCCCGTCGATTCCGCCTCGTACGCCGCCTTCCCGTCCGGCCACGCGCTCACCGTGACGGTGACATTCGGCCTCCTGCTGTGGCTGGCCACGGCCCGGGGCGTGCGCCCGGCGGTGCGGCGGGCGCTCGTCGCCGTGGGCGCCGTCTCGGTGCTGGGGGTGGGCTTCACCCGCGTCCATCTCGGCGTCCACTGGCTCTCGGACGTGGTCGGCGGCTGGCTGATCGGGGCGGCGCTGGTGTGCCTGTCGGTGGCGGCGTACGGGCGCTGGGGCGCGAACCGGCCGCGCGGGGCCGACGGGGCTTGAACCGGCCGGGGACCGCACGCGAGGATCGCCGCCGTGGCGATCAAGGGTTGCGGTTCGACTTTCCCGGGACGCGGTTCCCTACCGGCCCCGGTCGCTCCGCGACCGCGGTGGCGTACCCCATTCGGCGGTGGACACGGGGCTCGCGGAAACCGGCGACTTCGACGGATCCGCAGTTGCCCACCGTGCCCCGGAACGGCGAGGCGGTGAGGGCGGGTGCGACCGCCGGACGGACGGCGGCGCCCCGGGCGGAGTGGGCAAAAAAGGGCCGCCCCTCCTGGGTGATCCCCCGCGTCACCCAGAAAGGACAGCGAATCCGCAGGCCAGAACCCCCGGCAGGGGTTCCCGCACACGGTCACCTGAGTATATTGGCTCAGAGCCAGTCAACGCAGGAGTTACAGCATGTCCCCGCGCAGCGCATCGGTCAATGAAGAGTTGCGCCGACGTTCCCGTGAACGGCTGCTCCAGGCGACGGTCGAGCTGGTGGCGGAGCGCGGCTACGAGGCGACCACCCTCGGCGACATCGCCGACCGGGCCGGGTCGGCCCGTGGCCTGGTCTCGTACTACTTCCCGGGCAAGCGCCAGCTGCTCCAGTCGGCCGTCCACCGGGTCATGCACCTGGCCCTGGACGCGGGACTGGAGCGGGAGCCGCGGACCGAGGACGGACGGGAGCGGCTGGCGCGCGCCATCGACGCGATCCTGGGCCTCACCGAGGTCCACCCCGTGCTGATGCGCGCCCACATGGCCGGGATCCTCCAGGCCGAGGGGTTCGTGCAGTGCCCCGAGCAGCAGCGCCTCTCCTGGCTGCTGAAGGACACGATGGAGCGGTACGGGTCGGCGGACGTGGACGGTGAGTACCCGATGCTGCGGGCGCTCCTGATGGGCGCGGTCTTCGCGGCGCTGCTGCCCGGCGCCCCCATGGAGGTGCCCCGGCTGCGGGCCGAGCTGTTCCAGCGCTTCGGGCTCGACTGGGAGCTGGGCAACCCGCCGCCGCAGGGGAAACCGCTCGCCGTCCCCTGACGCCACGCGGCCCCCGGTGCGATGCTGGAGTCCCCGGTGGGATCCGCCTGCGGGAAGGGAGACCCTTCGTGCTGCGCATAGCCGTCATCGGTTCCGGGCCGAGCGGGGTCTACACCGCTCAGTCCCTGGTCGCCCAGAGCACGGTCCCGGGGCTGCGGGTCGACGTCCTGGACCGGCTGCCCTGTCCGTACGGTCTGGTGCGCTACGGGGTGGCGCCCGACCACGAGAAGATCAAGTCCCTCCAGACCAATCTGCGCACGGTCCTGGAGGACGAGCGCATCAACTTCCTCGGCCACGTCGAGATCGGGCCCCGGGGCCTGTCTCCCGAGCGGCTGCTGCGGCTCTACCACGCCGTGGTGTACTGCGTGGGCGCCTCCGCCGACCGCCGGCTCGGCATCCCCGGCGAGGATCTGCCGGGAAGCTGCTCGGCCACCGACTTCGTCGCCTGGTACAGCGCCCACCCGGACGCCTCGACGGGCGGCTTCCGCCTCGACTGGCTCCGTGCCCGCTCGGCGGTCGTCATCGGCGCGGGCAACGTGGCGGTGGACGTGGCCCGCATCCTCTCGCGCGGCGCCGACGAGCTGCGCCCCACCGATGTGCCGCACACGGCGCTGGACGCGCTCGCGGCGAGCCGGGTGCGCGAGGTGCACATGGTCGCCCGGCGCGGCCCCTCGCAGGCGAAGTTCACCACCAAGGAGCTGCGCGAGCTGGGTGCGCTGCCGGGGGCGGAGGCTGGGGTGGACGCCGCCGAACTGGCCCTGGACCCCGCCTGCGCGGACCCCACGGCGCTGCCCGCCGCCGTCCGCCGCAACATCGAGGTGCTGCGCGGCTGGGCGGCGCCGGACCGCGCGCCGCGCGGGGTGGAGCGCGCGCTGCGGCTGCGGTTCTTCCTGCGCCCGGTGGAGATCCTGGAGCGGGACGGGCGGGTGGGCGGCGTCCGGTTCGAGCACACCGCCCCGGACGGGGCCGGTGGCGTGCGCGGCACCGGTACGTACGAGGAGATCGAGGCACAGCTGGTGCTGCGGGCGGTCGGCTATCTGGGCGTGCCGCTGGCGGGCCTGCCGTTCGACCCGGCGACGGGGACGGTCCCGCACGCGGCCGGCCGTGTGCTGCGCGACGGCGTGCCCTCACCCGGTGAGTACGTGGCCGGGTGGATCAAGCGCGGTCCGACCGGCGTCATCGGCACCAACCGCCCGTGCGCCAAGGAGACGGTGACCTCGCTCCTGGAGGACGCCGAGGCCCTGGCGCGGCGGCCCGTCGAGGGCGAACCCGTGGACGCCATGCGGGAGTCGGGGCTGCGCCCGGTGCTGTGGCGGGGCTGGCAGGACATCGAGCTGGCGGAGGCGGCGCTCGGACGCTCACTGGGCCGGGGCTCGGTGAAGATCGCCGACTGGGAGGGGCTGCTGGCGGCCGCGCTGGGCGCGCGCGAGGACTGAACGCCGCCGGCGTCGGTGTCGTCACAGCCGCACTGGGCGCGCGCGGACCGCGCGGCCCGGCAACAGAACGGCCGCCCCCGGGGGGAAGCAGCCCCGGACGGCGTGCGGGAGCGTCGGACGGTGGTCAGGTGCCGAGCCGCGCCCCTTG
Source organism: Streptomyces sp. NPDC026377 (assembly GCF_055567715.1). Classification (NCBI taxonomy): domain Bacteria; kingdom Bacillati; phylum Actinomycetota; class Actinomycetes; order Kitasatosporales; family Streptomycetaceae; genus Streptomyces; species Streptomyces sp. NPDC026377. The sequence continues at coordinate 179,735 of NZ_JBVHPV010000007.1, read as the reverse complement.
GAGCGCCGCCGCTTCCAGGATCCGGTCGAACAGCCCGGGGAAGAGCGCCTCCAGGTCGGTGCGGCGCAGCCCGTTCATCTTGGCGGTGCCCCGGTAGGTCTGCTGGATGACGCCGCTCTCGCGCAGCACGCGGAAGTGGTGCGTGGTCGTGGACTTGGTGACGGGCAGGTCGAAGTACGAGCAGGACAGCTCGCCGTCGGCGGCCGCCAGCTCGCCGACCACCCGCAGCCGGATGGGGTCGGAGAGCGCGTGCAGCACCGCCTCCAGCCGGATCTCGTGGCGCGCCGGGTGGTCGAGTTCGCGCTTGCTCGTTGCAGAGGACACAGAGGCATTGTACGAGAGCCATCGTAGTTTGACATCTCCCGTACTACGATGGGTATCGTACGAAGTGGACCCGGCGCCACCCCGAGGCGCCGCGGCCGTCCTGAATGGAGTCTGCCGTGCCTGCTGCGAGTGCCCTGTTCGAGCCCTGCACCCTGCGGTCGCTGACGATCCCCAACCGGATCTGGATGGCCCCGATGTGCCAGTACAGCGCCGAGGCGTTCGGCCCGAACGCCGGTGTGGCCCACGACTGGCACCTCGCCCACTACGCGGCCCGCGCGGCCGGCGGCACGGGGCTGATCCTCGTGGAGGCCACCGCCGTCAGCCCCGAGGGCCGGATCTCCCCCGCAGACCTCGGCATCTGGAACGACACCCAGGTCGAGGGGCTGCGCCGGATCGTGCGGTTCCTCAAGACGCAGGGCACGGTGCCCGGCATCCAGATAGCCCACGCCGGGCGGAAGGCCTCGACCGACCTCCCCTGGCGCGGCGGCGCGCCGATCGCCCCCGACGCCGAGGAGGGCTGGCAGCCGGTCGGACCGAGCCCGGTGCCGTTCGACCCCGACCACACCGTCCCCACCGAGCTGACCACCGATCAGATCAAGGAGATCGTCGGGCAGTTCGCGGACGCGGCCCTGCGCGCACGGGAGGCGGGGTTCGAGGTCGTCGAGATCCACGGCGCCCACGGCTATCTGATCGGTGAGTTCCTCTCCCCGCACTCCAACCGGCGCACCGACGCGTACGGCGGCTCGTTCGAGAACCGCGCGCGCCTCGCGCTCGAGGTCACCGAGGCCGTACGGGCGGTGTGGCCCGAGGAGCTGCCGCTGTTCTTCCGGATCTCGGCCACCGACTGGCTGGAGGAGGGCGGCTGGACCGCGGACGAGACCGTCCGCCTGGCCACGCTGCTCAAGGAGCGCGGCGTGGACCTCCTCGACGTGTCGACCGGCGGGAACGCCGCCGGGGTGCGCATTCCCGTGGGCCCCGGCTACCAGGTGCCGTTCGCGGCCCGGGTGCGCCGCGAGAGCGCGCTGCCCGTGGCCGCCGTCGGCCTGATCACCGAACCGGCCCAGGCCGAGAAGATCCTCGCCAACGGGGAGGCGGACGCGGTACTGCTCGGCCGGGAGCTGCTGCGCAACCCGTCCTGGGCGCGGCAGGCGGCCCGTGAGCTGGGCGGCGAGACGCACATCCCCGAGCAGTACCTCAGGGCCCGCTGACCTGCGCGCCGCCGCTCGGCCCCGGCCCCACGGCGCATGCGGCCGGGGCCGGGCCGCACCCACACCCGTGCCCGCACCCGTGCCCGCACCCGCACCCGCACCCGCACCCGGCGCGACCCTCCCACGGGCCGGGCCCACCCGCCCGCCCGGCGCCGCCCGCCCACGCCCTGTGACCTGCGCGGATCTCCGCTGTGGGGGCCGCTGTCAGTGGTCGGGTGCAGACTGGCGGATATCCGGGACAACGGCGTTTTGGAGGGGTAGCGATGACCGACGTACTGCTCACTGTGGGGACCCGCAAGGGACTGTTCATCGGCCGCAGGCAGGGAGGCGAGTGGCGGTTCGACGGGCCGCACTTCACCGCCCAGGCGGTCTATTCGATCGGGATCGACACCCGGCGCCCGGTCCCCCGGCTGCTCGTCGGCGGTGACAGCGCGCACTGGGGCCCCTCCGTCTTCCGCTCGGACGACCTCGGCGCGACCTGGGTGGAGCCACCTCAACCCGCTGTGAAGTTCCCCGAGTTCACCGGGAAATCACTGGAGCGGGTCTGGCAGCTGCACCCGGCGGGCCCCGAGGCACCCGACGTGGTCTACGCGGGCACGGAGCCCGCCGCGCTCTTCCGCTCCGAGGACGGTGGCGAGAGCTTCGCCCTGGTGCGTCCGCTGTGGGAGCACCCGACGCGCTCGCAGTGGGTGCCGGGTGGCGGAGGCGAGGGCCTGCACACCATCGTCACCGACCCCCGCGACGCGCGGAGCGTGACCGTGGCGGTGTCCACCGCCGGGGTCTTCCGCACCCGGGACGGCGGGGAGAGCTGGGCCCCCGCCAACAGGGGCGTCTCGGCGGTCTTCCTGCCCGACCAGCACCCCGAGTTCGGCCAGTGCGTCCACAAGATCGCCCAGGACGCGGCCGACCCGGACCGGCTCTTCCTCCAGAACCACTGGGGGGTCTACCGCAGCGACGACGGCGGCGGGCACTGGCAGGACATCGGCGAGGGTCTGCCGTCCACCTTCGGATTCGCCGCCGCCACCCACCCCCACCGCCCGGACACCGCCTACGTCTTCCCGATCACGGCCGACTCCGACCGCGTCCCGGCCGAGAACAGGTGCCGGGTCTTCCGCACCGAGGACGGCGGCCGCACCTGGGAGCCGCTGTCGGCCGGCCTGCCCTCCCAGGCCCACTACGGGACGGTGCTGCGCGACGCCCTGTGCACCGACGACGCCGACCCGGCGGGCGTGTACTTCGGCAACCGCAACGGCGAGGTGTACGCGAGCGCGGACGACGGCGACACCTGGAGCCTGCTCGCCTCGCACCTGCCCGATGTGCTGTGCGTACGGGCGGCGGTGATCCGCCAGTAGAGTGACGGCCGTGGCAGCACGACCGTTGAAAGAGATCGTCGAGCCCGGGTGGGCGGACGCTCTGGAGCCCGTGGCCGGAAGGGTCGCCTCCATGGGCGACTTCCTCCGTCAGGAGATCTCCCAGGGACGCACCTACCTCCCGGCCGGACAGCATGTGCTGCGGGCCTTCCAGCAGCCGTTCGAGGACGTACGGGTCCTGATCGTGGGCCAGGACCCGTATCCGACACCCGGGCACGCCGTGGGGCTCTCCTTCTCGGTCGCCCCCGAGGTGCGCCCGTTGCCGGGCAGCCTGGAGAACATCTTCCGGGAGATGCACACCGACCTGGGCCTGCCCAGGCCCTCCAACGGGGATCTGACGCCTTGGACCCAGCAGGGCGTCCTGCTCCTCAACAGGGCGCTGACCACGGCGCCCCGCAAGCCCGCCGCGCATCGCGGCAAGGGCTGGGAGGAGGTGACCGAGCAGGCCATCCGCGCGCTTGTCGCGCGCGGCAAGCCGCTGGTCTCGGTGCTGTGGGGGCGCGACGCGCGCAATCTGCGGCCACTGCTCGGCGAGCTGCCGGCGATCGAGTCCGCGCACCCCTCCCCCATGTCGGCGGACCGGGGCTTCTTCGGGTCGCGGCCGTTCAGCCGGGTCAACGAGCTCCTGGTCCGCCAGGGCGCGCAGCCGGTCGACTGGCGCCTGCCGTGACGCTCGGCGGCGGGGGCGGCGGCGCCTGGGTGCTGGGGGTCGACTCCGGCGGCTCCGGCGTGCGGTTCGCACTCGGCCGCGCCGACGCGGACGCCCCGGCGGAGGTGTCGCTCTCCGGCGAGCCGGTGCGTACGGGCCGCGCCGGGATCGACGCGGGGCAGCTGCTGGCCCAGCTGGTGCCCGCCGCGGGGCAGTTGCTGGAGCGGGCCGGAGCGGACCGGGTGGCGGCGGTGGCCGTGGGGGCCGCCGGGATGGCCTCGCTCGGCGACGACCTGCGCGCCAGGCTGCCCGCGGGGCTGGCCGGTGCGCTGGGGGTGCGGCGCCTGGCGCTGGCCACCGACGCGGTGACGGCGTACGCGGGAGCGCTCGGCCAGCGGCCCGGGGCGGTGGTCGCCGCGGGCACCGGAATGGTCGCGCTGGGCACGGATCTGACGCGGTGGTGGCGGGCCGACGGCTGGGGCCATCTGCTCGGCGACTGCGGCGGCGGCGCCTGGATCGGCCGTGCGGGCCTGGAAGCGGCGCTGCGCGCCCACGACGGCCGCCGCGGTGGCTCGGCGGCTCTGCTGGAGCGCGCCGAGGCACTGTTCGGGCCCGTGGCGGAGCTGCCCGGTCTGCTGTATCCACGCACCGACCGGCCCGCCGTACTGGCCTCGTTCGCGCCGGAGGTGGCGCGCTGCGCCGCGTCCGACCCGGTAGCGGCGGCGATCCTGCGCGAGGCGGCCCGCGCCATCGCGGAGTCGGCGGCAGCGGTCTGCCCGGACGCCCCGCCGAGGGCCGGGGAGGACCGGGCGGGAGGTCCCGGGCCCGGCCCGACCGGTGCGGTCGCCGCACGCGCGAAGACCGGCGCCGGAGCGGGCGTAAGCGTGAGCGAATGCGAAGTGGCGCTCACCGGCGGCCTGTTCCGCGTGGGCGACCCGCTGCTCGTCCCCGTACAGCAGGAGCTGGACGCCCTGCTGCCGTCCGTGCGCAGGGTGCCCGCGGCGGGAGATCCGCTCGCCGGAGCCCTGCTGATCGCCTCGGCGCTGGCCCGCGACGCACTGCGGCTGCCGCACCATCCGCGCATGTTGTGGGTCACGACAGAGCGGGACACTTGAGGGCAAGGTCACTCACGGGATAAATGCGGACAGATACCGCTCACCTGCCCCCTACCCGAACAGCCGCGCCCGCAAAGCCAGTAGCATGCGGCGCCATGAGCTCCCCCACTGGGCCCGCATCCGGCCTGCCTGTACGAATGCCGCGACCCCGCCAGCCAGGGCGGCACCGCCGCCCGGAGCCGGTGGTCGCTCCCGAGGGCGCGCCCGCGCTCGTTCTCGCCGTTCCCGGTACCCCCTCCCCCGCCGTGCGCGCCCTGGCGGAGGAAGTCATCAGCATCGCGCGCTCCGAGCTGCCCGGTCTCGACGCCCGGATCGGCTACCTGGACGCGGCCGGCGAGGCCGCCATGGAGTTCCCCCCGCTCGACGCCGTGCTCGCGCACACCGCCGCCGAGCGCACCGCCCGCTACGAGCAGGCCCGTGCCGCCGGCCAGGACGTCGCCGCGCCCGACGGCCCCGTCGCCGTCGTCGTGCCGCTGCTCGCGGGCCCCGACAGCGCCCTGATCCGCCGGGTGCGCCAGGCCGTGACGGACAGCCGTGCCGCCGCCGAGCTGACCGATGTCCTCGGCCCGCACCCGCTGCTCGCCGAGGCCCTGCACGTACGCCTCTCCGAGGCCGGTCTGGCCCGCGCCGACCGTGCCCGGCTGTTCACGGTGGCCACCGCCGCCGACGGCATCATCCTGGCGACGGTCGGCGGCGAGGAGGCCGTGCAGGCCGCCGGGATCACCGGCATGCTGCTGGCCGCCCGTCTGGCCGTGCCCGTGATGGCCGCCGCGCTCGACCAGGAGGGCTCCATCGGCGCCATGGCCGAGCAGCTGCGCGGCTCCGGTTCGGCGCAGCTCGCGGTCGCCCCCTACCTGATCGGCCCCGAGGTCGCGGACGGCCTGCTGGACGCCGCCGCCAAGGAGGCCGACTGCCTGGCCGCCGAGCCGCTGGGCGCCTACCCGGCGATCGGCAAGCTCGTGCTGTCGCAGTACGCGGCCGCGCTGGGCATCACGCCGCAGCCGCAGGGCTCCCCGGTGCACTGACGTACGGATGCCCCAAGGGCCCGCGCCCCGGTCGGGGCGCGGGCCCTTCGGCGTAGTACATCGGGGGGCTCAGCCGAAGACGACGCACGAGGCCGCGGGGGCGGGCACCGAGCCCGCCAGGCGCGGGATGCCGCTCTCCTCGTAGAGGTCGAACCAGCTGACGTCGCCGGAGCGCTCGTTGGCCGCGTACAGGCGCCGCCCCGAGGGGCCGAGCGTCAGATGACGCGGCCAGCGCCCGCCGCAGTCCACGGTGGCCACCAGGACGGCGTGCTCTCCGTCCGGATCGAGCGCGAGGGTGGCGATCGAGTCGTGGCCCCGGTTGGCGACCCAGAGGAACCGCCCGTCGCGGGCGACGACGACCTCGGAGGGAAACGTCTGCGTCGTGACCCCGTCGTGGATCACGCGGGTCTCCCCCAGCGGCTCCAGGGCGCCCTCGGCGGCGTCCCAGCGGCAGACGACGAGCGTGGGCTCCAGCTCGTTCAGGACGTAGGCGTGACGGCCGTCGGGGTGGAAGGCCAGATGGCGCGGGCCACTGCCGGGGCGCAGCGCGGTCGCGCCGTGCGGGCGCAGGACGCCGCTGGACCCGTCGAGCGCGCAGACCTCCACGGAGTCGGTGCCGAGGTCGACGCTCAGCAGCCAGCGCCCGCTGGGGTCGGACAGCACCTGGTGGGCGTGCGGCCCGGTCTGGCGCTTGGGGTGGGGGCCGGAGCCGTGGTGCTTCAGGACGTACGAGGCGGGCCCCGGGCGGCCGTCGGGGCGCAGGGGGAGCGTGGTGAGGCTGCCCGAGGTGTAGTTGGCGGTGACCAGGTGTCCGGCGGCGAGGGCGAGGTGGGTGGGGGCGGCGCCCTCCACCGGCACGGGTTCGCCGAGCAGGACCGGGTCGTCGCCCCGTACGTCGAAGGCGGCGGCGGTGCCGTGCTCGCTCTCGCCCACCGCGTACAGCACGGTGGCGTCGGCCGACAGGGCCAGGAACGAGGGGTCGGGGACGGCGTCCGTGGCGCCCACGGGGGTGAGCGCGCCCGTCAGGGCGTCCACGGCGGCGACGGTCACGCCCTTCCCGCCCGCCGTGGTGAACGACCCGATGAATGCCCGCCCGGCGCTGCTCTCGGCCACCGTGCCACCCCTCTCGCGCGACTGTGCGCCGGGGCTGGCCCGGCGCCGACTGCGGCGACCGTAGCAGGCGGTCTAGACCAACCGGCGGGCGACGCCCCGGGCGCGGGGCGGCCCGGCTGCGCCGGGGGTCAGGCGTCGGCCAGCGGTGACCCGGGGGCAGCCTGCAGGGGCCTGCCCAGGCTCACCAGGACCCGCTCCAGTTCGTGCAGGTGGGCCAGGGCCGGATGCTCCGCGGCCGCCGCCTTCTGGTCGACCTCCGCCGTACGGGCGCGGGCCGCCTGCGTGGCCGGGGTGGCGACCAGCGCCGCCACTGCGGCCTCCACGCGCTCGCAGGCGGCGGCGAGCCGCTGGTCGTGGGAGGCCTCGGCGTCGGCCGCCACCAGGGCCAGGTTGCGGGCCTCGCGGGCGCAGTCGTCGAGGTAGCCGAGGATCTGCCGGGCCCTGGCCTTCCGCGCGCGCCGTGGGTTGAGCGGGTGGACCAGCGGCGCCAGCGACAGCCGGACCCTGGCGAGGGTGTGCTCCAGCTCGGTGATGTGCGGTGTCGGGTCGGCGTCCTCACCGGCGAGGCGGGCCGCGGCCGCCGCCGCGGAGGCACGCACGCTGTGCAGGGCGTGCCGCACCCAGGAGTCCGTCGTGGTGTGCGTGGTGACCGGCAGGACGAGCAGGACGGCCAGGGCGGACCCGGCAAGCCCCACGCCCGTCTCGAAGAGCCGCAGGGCCAGCAGGTCGGTGTTCAGAACGCCCAGCAGCCCGTAGAGCAGGCTGGCCATGACGGTGACGGCGAGCATCATCCAGGTGTACGACACGGCGGCGGTGTAGAAGATCCCGAACACGCACAGCGCGATCAGCACCGCCGAGGGCACCGGTGCGCCGTGCAGCGGGATCGCGACCGCCACCCCGCAGACGATGCCGATGACGGTGCCCAGGACCCGCCGGAAGCCGCGCACCAGCGTCTCACCGCGGGACGTCGTGTTCACGAAGATCCACCAGGTCGCGCCCACCGCCCAGTACCAGCGCTCCTGCGACAGCAGTTGCCCGATCGCCAGCGCGAAGGCGGCGCCGGTCATGGCCTGCACCGCCTGCCGCGTGGTCGCCCGGCGCAGGCCCCGGCCCGGGGCGGGCGCCGAGACCAGGGGCGGCGGCGGAAGGCGCCGCTCGTAGCACCAGGCGCCGAACCGTACGGCCGCCGCCACCAGCACGGACAGGAGCACGGCCGCGTACAGCTCGGGCAACTGGCCGGGGACGGTGTGCAGGAACTGCGTGATGAAGAACGCCATGAAGGCGAACACGCCCAGGGAGTGGCCGCGCGGACCCCAGCGCCGGGCGTAGACACCCGCGCCCACGATCGCGAGGAAGGCGAGGTCGCGGGCGAGCGGGTAGGCGTGCAGTTCGGCCGCCAGGGCGAAGACCGGCAGGCCGACCGCCGGCAGCAGAGCGGTGGTGACCGCCTGGCCGCGCACCGTCGGGTCCGTGACCGTGAAGAGGGCCAGCAGGGCCGCAAGGCCGCCGGTGATGGCCGCGACGAGCGAGTGGCCGACCAGGCCGCACACCGCGACCGCGAGAGCGATGCCCACGACGGCCCGGCTCGCGCTGCGCAGCCGCATCCGCCTCGGGTCCGGAGCCACGAACACCCTCTTCAACACGGACCTGCTGCTCCTCTCCCGGGACGACACGAGAAAGGCGCTGCGGAGATCCGCAGCGCCATCGACCCGTCCATGAGATCACTCCCGGACCCAATGGCTCAAGTGGTCCTCACTCGACTGTGCCATTGGTACGCCTCGTCACGCCGATGGACGTCCAGGCAGGTCCATCGGTCCAGCCCTCCTCAGTGTTCGCACAGGCAGAACGGATGGCCCGCCGGGTCCGCGTAGACGCGCCAGTTGGCCTCCCGGAGCTGGTCCGTGCGCTCCAGCACGGTCGCGCCGAGGGCGAGCGCCCGCTTCTCCTCCCCTTCGAGGTCGTCCACGTCGAAGTCCAGATGGACCTGCTGCGGGCGCTCCTGGCCGGGCCACTGGGGCGCCCGGTAGCCCTCCACCCGCTGGAAGGCCAGCGTGGTGCCCTCGAAGCCGTGCACCTCGACCCAGTCGGAGTCGTCCGGATCCGCGACCACCCGGCCGCCGAGCAGCTCCGCGTAGAACTCCGCCAGCCGTACCGGATCGGCACAGTCCAGCGCGACCGCCTGCAGCTTTCGAATCACGTCCGACACCCCTTGCTCTCAGGTCACTTCCGTCCCATTCGTACAGCGTCGTACCCGCAGGCTCCCCCGCCATGCGCGGCGGCACGCCGTCCGGTTCCGACTGGGCCATTGGTACGGTTGAATCGCGTACGGCAGCACCAGGAAGGGACCGACGGACCATGGCGGTGGACGCGCTCGACACCCGGATCCTGCGGCTCCTCATCGAGCGGCCGCGCACCAGCGTCCGCGAGTACGCGCGGCTGCTCGGCATCGCGCGCGGCACGCTCCAGGCCCGGCTCGACCGGCTGGAGCGGGACGGCGTGATCACCGGAACGGGGCCCTCCCTCTCTCCCGCGGCCCTCGGTCACCCCGTGCTCGCCTTCGTCCACGTCGAGGTCACCCAGGGCCATCTCGACGAGGTGGGGGACGCGCTCGCGGCGGTGCCCGAGATCGTCGAGGCGTTCTCGATCACCGGCGGCGGTGATCTGCTGACCCGGGTCGTGGCCCGCGACGCCGGACATCTCGAAGACGTCATCCAGCGCCTGATCCAGCTCCCCGGCGTGGTGCGCACCCGCACCGAGGTGGCCCTGCGCGAGCGGGTGCCGCACCGGCTGCTGCCGCTGGTGGAGTCGGTGGGACGGGCCGCCGGAGCTCCGTAGCGGAATCCGCGTCCCGCCGCGGCCGCCCGGGACCCGGTGCCCGCACCGTCCCCCGAGTTGCGTAACGGCGGGGAGGCGCAAGGCTGGAGTGCGACGCCCGTACCCGATCGGAGCACGGCCATCCGGCCGAGGAAGGGGACCGGCCCATGCAGGATCTCGCAGCGCTCACCGAGGAGCATCTGGCTCTGGCCCGCGTCGCCTCGCACGGCCGCAGCGCCCAGCTGGTCGTGCACGACGGCCCGCTGCGGCAGAGCGTGATCGCACTGGCCTCGGACTCCGAGCTCGACGAGCACAACGCGCCGCTCGCGGCCAGTCTCCAGGTGCTCCACGGCCATGTGCGGGTCACGTCGAACAGCGGCAACAAGGAGCTCCGTACCGGTGAGTTCTGCGAGCTGCCCAAGGAGCGCCACGGTCTGCTCGCCCTTGAGGACTCGGCGGTACTGCTGACGGCCGTCACCGCCGTGGAGTAGGTCTCTCGCGGGTGGCGCGGTCCGGGACCGCCGACGGCGCGGCCCCCGTGCGCGCGCCCGACGTCACGCGGGTCGCCAGGAAGGCGGCCAGCGTCAGCAGCCAGGCCGCCACCGCGACCCACAGCAGCACCTCGCCCAGCGTGCGCAGCCCCCTGATCTGTGCGGAGGCGCTGGTGGAGAGGGTGGCCACGGCCGCCATGCCGAGCGGGAAGACCGTCGCCCAGCGCCGCAGGTCGTAGTACGGCCGGGGCCGGACCACCTCGGCCGTCAGCAGCACCGCGTACCAGGCGAGAACGAGGCCGAGCAGGACCGGGGTGGCCGTGCGCAGGGCGTTGTGGGCGCCGCCGGTCCACAGCGCGGACGCGGTCAGCTTCGAGCAGGCAAGCGCCGAGATCGCCAGGGCGCCGCCCGCGATCCACTGGTCGCCCGCTCCGGTCCATACCTGGCGGAAGTCGAACCGGACGAGCGCCTGCCCGTACAGCAGTACCCCGAGGCAGAACAGGACGAGGGCGGCCCGGCCCAGCCAGTCGCCTTCGCCCGCCGCCGCGAGCGTGGCCGCCAGGACCGCCAGGCCCTGGGTCGCGACACAGACGAGGAAGGCGCCGCCGGGCATCCGCCGCCGCCGGCGGCGCAGGACGGAGCAGAGCAGGAAGGGCCAGAGCGCGGCGGCCAGGGCGAGCAGGGCGAGGGCGAGGAGCCGCAGGCCCAGCGCCGAGAGCCGGGTGCCGAGCACGGCCGTGGCGGCGACGGCCGTCAGGGCGGCCGGGGTGTCGGCCTGGGTGCGCCAGCGCGGGCGGTCGCGCAGGAAGCAGACGCAGAAGTCGGCGGCGAGCACCAGCCACACCGCTCCGGCCGCCGCGAGCGCGGCGAGCGAGAGCGTCTCGTGGCCGACGAGGTGCAGGCCGACGGAGACGATGCCGGTCGCCATGACGGCGGCGCCGGCCGCCGGGGGGAGCTCGGCCCACCGGGGGACGGGAGGACGGGTCACCGTGCCATCGGTACGCGGCACCGGTCCCGCCCGCCACTCGGATGCGCCGACGGGACCAGGGGAAGCACCCGTTCCCGCGCGGTCCAGAGCACCCGTTCCCGCTTGGTCCAGACCTATTGACGGAAGGTCTGGACCACTTTACGGTGTGGCGCAGCCGGTCCCCGTACCGCAACCGGACCCGTACGTCTCCAGGTTCCCCACAGCCCAGGAGGTACCCCCATGCTCGGTCGGACATTACGTCTCGCGGGAGCGGGCCTGACCCTCGCGCTCGCCGCTCAACTGCCCGCCTCCGCCGCGCCCGCCGCACCCTCGGGCGACACCTGCGCGGTGAAGTCGAAGCCGGCGGGCAAGGTGCTCCAGGGCTACTGGGAGAACTGGGACGGCTCCTCCAACGGCGTCCACCCGCCGTTCGGCTGGACCCCGGTCACCGACTCCCGTATCGCCGCGCACGGTTACAACGTGCTCAACGCGGCCTTCCCCGTCATCCGCTCCGACGGCACGGCGCTGTGGGAGGACGGGATGGACGCGACCGTGAAGGTGGCGACACCGGCGGAGATGTGCGCGGCCAAGGCGGCCGGGCAGACCGTCCTGCTGTCCATAGGCGGGGCGGCGGCCGGAATCGACCTCAGTTCGAGCGCGGTCGCGGACCGGTTCGTCGCGACGATCGTGCCCATCCTCAAGACGTACAACTTCGACGGCATCGACATCGACATCGAGACCGGCCTGGTGGGCAGCGGGAACATCGGCCAACTCTCCGCCTCCCAGACGAATCTGATCCGCATCATCGACGGCGTCCTCGCGCGGATGCCGTCGAACTTCGGGCTCACGATGGCGCCGGAGACGGCCTATGTGACGGGCGGGAGCGTCACGTACGGGTCGATCTGGGGCGCCTATCTGCCCATCGTGAAGAAGTACGCGGACAACGGCCGGCTGTGGTGGCTGAACATGCAGTACTACAACGGCAATATGTACGGCTGCTCCGGCGACTCCTACGCGGCGGGCACCGTCCAGGGTTTCACCGCCCAGACCGACTGCCTGAACAAGGGGCTCACCCTCCAGGGCACCACCATCAAGGTCCCTTACGACAAACAGGTCCCGGGCCTGCCCGCGCAGCCGGGCGCCGGGGGCGGTTACCTGTCCCCGAGCCTGGTGGCCCAGGCCTGGAACCGCTACGGCGGCGCGCTCAAGGGCCTGATGACCTGGTCGGTCAACTGGGACGGCTCCAAGGGCTGGACGTTCGGCACCAACGTGAAGGCGCTGCAAGGGCGCTGATTGTGTTACTCCACTGCGGAACCTCATCTTCCGCAAACCTGCACACCGTATGCCCGAACCGGTCACGTCGAGCCCGCCCGGGGCGGACCCGCCCCCGGCGGACCGGCGACTGAAGGCCCGGAGTGTCCCACTTGGGAGAAAGGGCGCCCGGCCGAACGGAATCCATGAAGTGAAGCTCGTGAAGAAGCTGCCACCGATCCCTCAACAGATGTGCACGGGACGGCGGTCCAGGGCGGAACAACGCCTGGTCAGACGCGGTGGAATTGGCTGGGGGGCGCGTCGGCGTGCTTTGATCCTGGCCCATGCGGAGCGCCCCTGAGGGGCCTTCTCCGCAGGGATTCCCCCCACACCATTTCCCCCCCATACGAAGGGCAGTTCCCCCATGAACAACACCCCCCAGGTCGAGACCCGCGAGATCTCCGACGCCGACCTCGACAACGTGTCCGGCGGCCTCGTCGGCACCGTGCTCGGCAACGTGACCGGCACCGCCGACTCGCTCCTGCCGGTCTCGGGCATCGTGGGCTCGGTCACGGGTCTCGTCCACTCGACCACCGGTGTGAACACCGCTCCGGTCACCGGCCTGGCCTCCGGCCTCGTCGCCGGTCTCTGAGACGGCGCGCGAGCCCCGGAACCCGCTCGGTTCCGGGGCTCCCGCTTCCGTCCCCCAGGCAGGGGCAGCGTTCCGTGCAATTCCGCCAACAGGCCCTCACCAAGCTCCAGTCACCGGAGGAACTCGACCTTCCGGTGCGTTTCGCGCGCCCGCAGGGGCGGCTCGTCCTCGCCGTGACCGTGGCCGTCATGGCCGCCGCCTGCTTCTGGGCGGTGACCGGATCCCTCTCCTCCACCGTGAGCGCGCCCGGCATCCTCACCCACGCCCGGGGCAGCTACGTCCTGCAGAGCCCGGTGGCCGGACAGGTCACCGGTGTGCTCGCCGAGGAGGGCCAAGACCTCGCCGCCGGCGCGCCGCTGCTCAAGGTCCGCACCGAGCGCGGCGACCGGACCGTCCGCGCCGTCGAGGCGGGCCGGCTCACCACGCTCAGGACCGCCGTCGGCGCGGTCGTCACCACCGGAACGGACGTGGCGAGCGTCGAGCGGACCGGCGGCGCCGGTGATCCGCTGATGGCGATGCTCTACGTGCCGGGCGGCCAGGGCGCCTCGGTCCGGGTCGGCGCGACGGTGGACCTCACCGTCGAGTCCGTGCCCAGCCGCCGCTTCGGCGTGCTGCGGGGCAGGGTGGCGGCCGTCGGCCGCGGCGCCCAGACCCGTGAGCGGATCGCGGCCTTCCTCGGCGACGCCCAGCTCGGCGAGGAGTTCTCACGGCAGGGCAGACCGGTCGCCGTCCTCGTCGCGCTCGACCGCTCGGCCGCCACGAAATCCGGCTACCGCTGGTCCTCGGCCCAGGGCCCGCCGTACCCGGTCGGCTCCATGACCCTGGCCACCGGCTCCGTCCACCTGGCCGACCGGCGTCCCCTCGATTGGCTCCTTCCGTGACCGCACCACCCGCCTCCCCCGCACCCCCGCAGCTCCCGCCCCCCGGCCGTGGCCGCCACCGCCCCGAGAGTGCCCCGGCGGGCAGGCGCCGGGGCCGCCCGGCGTCTGGGGCGAGGCGGGTGAGGGCCGTGCGCACCCCCACCGTCCTGCAGATGGAGGCCCTGGAATGCGGCGCCGCCTCGCTGGCGATGGTGCTCGCCCACCACGGCCGCCATGTGCCGCTGGAGGAGCTGCGCATCGCCTGCGGCGTCTCGCGCGACGGCTCGCGGGCCAGCAACGTCCTCAAGGCCGCCCGCGGTTACGGGCTCACGGCCAAGGGCATGCAGATGGAGCCCGCCGCCCTGGCAGAGGTGCCGGCGCCGGCCATCCTGTTCTGGGAGTTCAACCACTACGTCGTCTACGACGGCATGGGCCGCCGCTTCGGCCGGCGCGGGGTGTACATCAACGACCCCGACAAGGGCCGCCGGTTCGTCCCCGCCGAGGACTTCGACACCAGCTTCACCGGCGTGGTCCTCGTCCTCGAACCCGGTGACGGCTTCCGGCGCGGCGGCCGCAGGCCCGGGGTGCTGGGCGCGCTGCCGGCGCGGCTGCGCGGGACCACCGGCACGATGCTGGTCGCCCTGCTCGCCAGTCTGCTGCTGGTGGCGGTCGGCGCGACGCTGCCCGCGCTGAGCCGTACGTACATCGACACCTTCCTGATCGGTGAGCAGACCTCGCTGCTCGGCACGCTGTTCGCCGCGATGGGCGCGGCGGTGGCGCTCACCGCCGCGCTGACCTGGCTCCAGCAGGCCAACCTGCTGCGCGGACGGATGATTTCCTCCACGCTCGGCGGCGCCCGCTTCTTCCGGCATCTGCTGCGGCTGCCGGTCACCTTCTTCGCCCAGCGCAGCCCCGCCGATCTCGTCCAGCGGCTCCAGTCCAACGACGCGGTCGCCGAGACCCTGGCCCGCGACCTCACCGCCGCGGCCGTCGACGGCGTCGTGGTGCTGCTCTACGCCTTCCTGCTGTGGACCTACGACCCGCAGCTCACCGTCATCGGTGTGGGCATCGCCCTGCTCAACGTGGTCGCGATGCGCGTGGTGGTCCGTCTGCGGGCCACCCGTACGCAGAAGCTGCGGGCCGACAGCGCCCGGCTGACCAACACCTCGTACACCGGACTGCAGTTGATCGAGACGATGAAGGCGACCGGCGGCGAGGACGGCTACTTCCGCCGCTGGGCGGGCCAGCACGCCACCACCCTGGAGGAGCAGCAGCGCCTCGGGGTGCCCAGCGCCTGGCTGGGGATCGTCGCCCCTCTGCTCGCCACGCTCAACAGCGCGCTCATCCTGTGGATCGGCGGGCTGCGGGCGGTCGAGGGGCAGCTGTCGGTCGGGCTGCTGGTGGCGTTCCAGGCGCTGGTGACGCGCTTCACCGCGCCCGTCACCCGGCTGAACTCGGTCGCCGGCCGCGTCCAGGACTTCGCGGCGGACGTCGCCCGGCTCAAGGACGTGGAGAACTTCCCGGTGGACGCGGTGTACACGCGCGTGGAGCGGCCGGACCGCATCCGCAGGCTCCGGGGCCATGTGACGCTCGACGACATCACCTTCGGCTACAGCCCGCTGGACACGCCCCTGCTCTCCGGCTTCTCGCTGTCGGTGGGGCCGGGGCAGCAGGTCGCGCTCGTCGGCGGCTCCGGCAGCGGCAAGTCCACGGTGTCCAGGCTCGTGTCGGGGCTCTACACCCCCTGGGAGGGCGCCATCCGCATCGACGGGCAGCGCCTGGAGGACATCCCCCGCAGCACGCTCGCCGCCTCGGTGTCCTTCGTCGACCAGGACGTCTTCCTCTTCGAGGGCACCGTGCGGGACAACGTGGCGCTGTGGGACCCCTCCATCCCGGACGAGGAGGTCGTCGCCGCCCTGCGGGACGCGGCCCTCCACGAGGTCGTCGCCCGCCGGCCCGGCGGCATCCACGGCCGCGTCGAGCAGGACGGCCGCAACTTCTCCGGCGGGCAGCGCCAGCGTCTGGAGATCGCCCGCGCCCTGGTGCGCCGCCCCAGCGTCCTGGTGCTCGACGAGGTCACCAGCGCCCTGGACGCCGAGACCGAGCAGGTCGTCATGGACAACCTGCGCCGCCGTGGCTGCGCCTGCGTGGTGATCGCCCACCGGCTGAGCACGGTCCGCGACAGCGACGAGATCGTGGTCCTGGACCACGGGGCGGTCGTGGAGCGCGGACGCCACGAGGAGCTGCTCGCGGCGGGCGGCCCGTACGCCGAACTGGTCAAGGAGCACTGAGGTGACCTCCCCCCACGCAAGCACCGGCCCCGCGCACCACCCCGGCCCCGCGCCCGACCCCGTCCTCGCGGCGCTCGGCGGTCTCGGCCAGGAGATCGACTGCGCCGGGCTGCGCGGCTTCTCCCTGGAGGGCCCGCAGGTGCTGTGGCTGGTCGTGGACGGCGCCCTCGACCTGTTCGCGGTGGACGCGGCGGCCCGGGGCCACTGGCACTTCCTCGGCCGCCTGGAACCCGGCACCCTGCTGCTGGGCCCGGTCGAGGGCCCCCAGCACACCCTCGTGGGCAGACCGCTGCGCGCGTGCGTGCTGCGCCGGATCCCGCTGCGGGAGCTGTACCGGACCGCCTACACCGGCGCGATGGCGTACGAGGGCGGGTACGGCAGCAGCTACGACACCGGGGACACCGCCCTCAGCCTCCTGGAGCACGCCTTCTCGCTCGGCGTCGGGCGCGGCCAGCGCGTGTTGTCCGAGGCCCCGCTGGACGGCCGGAGCACGCCGGAGGAGCCGGTGGCCGACGACGACGTGCTGTGGCTGCCGGTCTCCCCCGGCAGCGTCCAGTACGGAGCCGCCTTCAGCGCCGAGGCGGCCGGGGACCTGCTGGTCGACGGGGCGCTGTGGCAGGGCATGGTCAACCGGCAGCACCGGCTCCTGTCCGCCCTCGACCGTTGGATCGAGCGCGTGGAACGCGCGCACGAGGACCGCACCGCGGCCGGCGTCAAGGCGGGCGAGGCCGTCCGCGAGGAGGCCGACCGGGCCCTGCTCACCTCCATCGGCCGCCCCGGCAGGACGCCGTCGCGCACGGCCGGGGCGGGGGACGACGCCACGTACGCGGTGTGCGCCCTCGTCGCCCGCGCGGCCGGGATCACCCTCACCGAGCCGTCCCTCACCGGCGCGGTGAGCGAGCGGATCGACCCCGTCGAGCAGGTGGCGGTCGCCTCCCGGGTCCGCAGCAGGCCGGTCCGGCTCGACGGGAGCTGGTGGCGGGAGAACACGGGGCCCCTGGTGGGCCGCCGGGCGGCGAGCGGAGCGCCGGTCGCCCTGCTGTGGCGGCGCGGCGGGTACGAGGCGGTGAACCCGGCGACGGGCCGGCGCACCCGGGTCGGCGCCGCCAACGCCGGGGAGTTCGAGGGGCGGGCCGTCATGTTCTACCGGCCGCTGCCCGAGACACCGCTGGGCAAGTGGGGGCTGCTGCGGTTCGGGCTCCGCGGCACCCGCGCGGACCTGCGCAACCTGGTCCTCGCCGGGCTGGTCACGGTGGGCCTGGGCGCCCTGGTGCCGCTGGCCACCGGCCGGGTCCTCGGGGTGTACGTGCCGGGGGCCCAGACCTCCCTGATCGCCCAGGTCTCGGTGGCGGTCATCGTCAGCGGGGTGGTCGCGGCGGCCTTCTCCCTGATGCAGAACCTGACCCTGCTGCGGATGGAGGGGCGAATCGAGAGCACCCTCCAGCCGGCCGTGTGGGACCGGCTGCTGAGGCTGCCGACGCGCTTCTTCACCGAGCGCTCCACCGGTGAGCTGGCGAGCGCGGCGATGGGGGTGAGCGCCATCCGCCGGGTGCTGTCGGGGCTGACCCCGGTGGTGGTCCAGGCGGGCACGGTCGCGGTGGTGAACCTGGCGCTGCTGCTCTGCTTCAGCGTTCCGCTCGCCCTCACCGCGCTCGGCATGCTCGCCGTCATCGCGGCGGTCTTCCTCGCCCTCGGCGTCTGGGAGCTGCGCTGGCAGCGCCGGCTGGTCGCGCTGGGCAACAAGCTCAACAACCAGGCGTTCCAGACGCTGCGCGGACTGCCCAAGCTGCGGGTCGCGGCGGCGGAGAGCTTCGCGTACGGGGCGTGGGCGCGGGAGTTCGCCCGTGGCCGGGAGCTCCAGCAGCGCGCGGACCGGGTCAAGAACCTGACGACGGTCCTCAACGCCGTCTATCTGCCGCTGTGTTCGCTGGTGATGTTCGTCCTGCTGGCGGGCCCGGCGCGGGGGTCGTTGTCCGCGGGTGCCTTCCTGACGTTCAACACGGCCGTGACCATGGTGCTGACCTCGGTCACCCAGCTCACCGGGGCGTTCCTGTCGGCCGCCGCCGTACTGCCGATGTTCGAGCAGATCAAGCCGGTGCTCGACGAGGCACCCGAGGCCGGTGGCCGCGGCACCCGGCCCGGCGCGCTGTCCGGGGAGATCGAGGCCCGGGGCCTGTCCTTCCGCTACACCGACGACGGCCCGCTGGTCCTGGACGACGTGTCCCTGAAGGTGCGCCCCGGCGAGTTCGTGGCGATCGTCGGTCCCAGCGGCTGCGGCAAGTCGACCCTGCTGCGGCTGCTGATCGGCTTCGACCGGCCGGTGGCGGGCAGCGTCCTGTACGACGGGCAGGACCTCGCCGCGCTCGACCGGGCGGCCGTGCGCCGGCAGTGCGGTGTGGTGCTCCAGCACGCCCAGCCGCTCAGCGGGTCGATCCTGGAGTGCGTCTGCGGTGCGGAGGCTTTCACCCTGGAGGAGGTGTGGGAGGCCGTCGCCATGGCGGGGCTCGCCGAGGACATCAAGCGGATGCCGATGGGGCTGCACACGATGATCGCCCACGGCGGCGCGGTCTCCGGCGGACAGCGCCAGCGGCTGATGATCGCCCAGGCGCTGGTGCGGCGCCCCCGCGTCCTCTTCTTCGACGAGGCGACCAGCGCGCTCGACAACGAGACCCAGCGGGTGGTCATCGAGAGCACCCGCGCCCTGGACGCCACCCGTGTGGTGATCGCCCACCGGCTCTCCACGGTCCTGGACGCGGACCGCGTGATCGTGATGTCCGAGGGGCGCGTCGTCCAGGAGGGGCCGCCCGCCGAGCTCCTGGCGGACACGGGCGGACGGCTCCACGAGCTGGTGCGACGGCAACTGCGGTAGCACGGGGCCGAGGGCTCGTCAGAAGCTGACCTGTGCCCGGACGTCGGCGCGGCCGACGGACTCCAGCTCGTATGTCGCGCAGTACAGCCGGCGGATGTACTCGATGTCGCGGTCGTGGGAGCGGGCCTGGGCGACGGGATACAGCACCGTCAGCTCGTAGGACCGCTCGCGGTTGATGTCGCCGTCCTTGTCGCGCCACTGGCCGCGGCCCTCCTGGAGGGTGAGGCCGGAGGGGAAGCGGGGGGTGACCACGTCCGCGACGAACTTCATGAACTCCGCTTCGGTGATGGGCGGTTTGCCCTGGTGGCGGCCCGTGCCGAAGTAGAGGTGCGTGGCGATGTGGGGGCTGCCCCGGCCTTCGGTGCCCTGTGCGGTCGCGGTGGGGGACGGGGCCGTCCCGTAGGCGACCTCGGACACCGGTCCCCCGGTGGCGAAGAGGAGCGCGATCGCCACCAGGGCGGCGGCCGCGGGCGTGGAGATCCGAAGGTGCAGCATGCGGGTCCTGTCTGTCGACTGAAGGGTGGGGCCGTTCTCGGAACTGGGTGTTTCGCGGAGGGCGGTGCACGGGGCGGTGCTCGGAGCAGGGCCGTGCTCACACGGGGTGGTTCCGGGGGATCACCACGTCCGGGCCGCAGGGCCGGCCGGGCAGCGACTCCCGCAGGAAGGCCGCCGCGTCCCGCAGGTTCGGCGGGGCGTCCGGGCTCGCCAGCAGCCGGCCGGCCGTGGCCCCGAGCGTCTCGGTGGTGCGTACGGAGCCGATCCCGGCGGCCCGGGGCGCGAGCTCGGCGATCAGCGCCTCCGCCTCGCCCCAGGCCCCCGCCCCTACCAGCGCCGACAGGAGCTCCGCGGTGAACAGATGGCGGTAGGAGGGGCCGGGCGCGGTGACCGCCTCGTACAGCAGGGGGACGGCCCGGTCCCAGGCGCCCAGGCGGGCGAGCACCCAGCCCTCGTGGCCGAGGAGTTCGGGCCGGTCGATCCACCAGGCCCAGGGCGGATCGTTCGGGGAGGCGCCGTCGAGGAACCGG
The DNA here is from genome assembly GCF_055567715.1 of Streptomyces sp. NPDC026377. NCBI lineage: Bacteria > Bacillati > Actinomycetota > Actinomycetes > Kitasatosporales > Streptomycetaceae > Streptomyces > Streptomyces sp. NPDC026377. The sequence goes on along the minus strand of NZ_JBVHPV010000007.1, from coordinate 159,711 downwards.
TCGCGGGCGCGGGAGACGAGGGCCACGGCCTCCCGGCCGCCGCCCAGCACGGCGGTCGCGTGCGCCCGGCGGACCAGGACGAGGCTCTCCACCAGGGCGGGCAGCGGCCGGGGCCCGGCGACCCGGGAGACCGTCTCCAGCGCGGCCCCGGGACGCCCGGTGTGGGTCTCCAGCATGCTGTGGTTGAGGAGCGTCAGCCGGGCCGTGCCCCGGTCGCCGCAGCGCTCGGCGAGGGCGAGGGCGCGCGCGTTCATCCGGCGGGCCCGGCGGTAGTGGCCCGCGTCGAAGAGGATCCAGCCGATCACCTCGCTCAACTCGGCGAGCGCGGCGAGCAGATCCCGGTCGCGGACGGCGGTCGCGGCGGGGTCGGCCGACAGGTGCGGGATGCGGCGCAGCAGCGCCCGCGCGGCGGGCACGGCGGCCGTGGCGCCGTGTGAGGCGTCGAGGGCGACCAGGTCCCCGATCGCGGCGAGGGCCACGGGAACCAGGGCGGCCGGGTCCTCGTGGATCTCTTCGGGGCGGGGATCTTCCGGCTCCCCCGCGCACACCCGCGCGCGGGCCGAGGAGGCCCGGGCCGTCGTCACGCTCATGAGGTGACCCGGGTCTCGGAGCGGCGGGGGCGGCCCTGGGCGAGGGCGGTGAAGGAGGACGCGACCTCGGTCAGCCATTCCACCTCGTCGCGAAAGTCCTCGTAGGGCGGCCGGGCGGGGATGTCGGAGGCGTCGGCCCGCTCGGCCCGCTCCTCGGGCGGACGGCTCAGCACGGCCCGCACCTGGAGCGCCTCGCCCAGCGGGGAGGTGGGGTCCTCCGGCAGGTCGAGCGAGCGCGCCTCGCGGGCGAACTCGGCCAGCGAGAGCGAGGTGCGCAGGGTCAGCTGGCCGTCGCGGATCTCGATGACGCGCCGGTAGAGGCCGTAGTGGAGGTCGCGGGGCGGGATGAGGTCGCGAGGCCAGCAGCGCGGCGGGGCGAGCGCGATGTCCGGGGATGCCTGGTACAGCGCCCACCACAGCGGCCGCAGCCGCAGATACGAGCGGTAGCTGCGCAGCCAGCCGCGCGCACGGGTGAGGTGGATGCCCCAGGACGGGATGGTCCAGCCGGTGATCTGGAGCAGGGCGCCGACGCTGCCGCACGACCACTGCACGGGGTCGAGGGCGGAGCCGTCGAAGTGCAGCCGGGTGCCGGCGATCTGGATGCCGCGGGTGACGCAGTAGACCAGGATGAGGCTCGCGCCGAGCGTCACCGTCCGCATGCCGACCTTCAGCCACTGCCGGTTGGCCATCGTGGTGAACCGCAGCGAGAGCCGGACGGTCTCGAACTGGCCGATGGCGCACAGCACCAGATAGAACGACATGTACAGCGCGTATTCGCCGTGCTGGATGCTGAGCAGGATCGTCGAGGTGGCCGTCGTGGACTTCGTCACGGGGCCGACGGCGATGGACGCGGCGACCAGCACACCGAGCGCGACGCCGAAGAAGAGCACCCGGCGCCGGGCCCTGAGCCGGGCCTCCTCGGGCGGACACGACCAGTGGACGAGGACGACCTGCTGCGCCGCGGTGAGCACGACGACCGCCACCTGCACGATGAGCGAGGTGACGTTGGGGCGTCCGAAGAGGGCCGAGATGTGCACCCGCAGGGCGTCCAGATCGACCAGGAAGCTGATCCCGGAACAGAGGAAGTAGGTGCACAGCGCCCACAGGGCCGTGTCGTGCCTTCTGCGCAGCAGATCCGGCAGCCGGTAGGCGAACGCCGCGAGGCCGCCGATGGCGCAGGTCCACGCCAGCAATCCGTAGACAGTGTTCATCCGTTGTCGGTCATCCGTTGTCAGTCATCCGTTGTCCGGCTTCCCCACACCGCTCTCGATCCGGGCGACGACCTCGGCGGCCTCGTCCGGGACGCCCCAGGCGGGTTCGAGCCATCGCTTGGTGGCCCGGGCCAGGATCAGCGAGGCCATCGTCTCGGCCTCCTGCTCCTCGTCGTCGCTGTAGCGCGAGCGCATCAGCATGCTCCGCACCACGCCCGGTTCCACGTCCGCGAACAGCGCTCCCGCGTCGGTCCGGTCGAAATTCACCGAACCCCGGTGCTGGAAGGCGATATGCGCCAGCTCATGGGCGATGATGTGTTCTTTGTGTGACTGCGATGCGGCCTTCTCGTAAGCGATGACATCGAAGTCGTCCATTTTCAGCCAAAGACCGAAGAGATGGCGCTCGGGGAACGGCATCGGAATGAGATGGATCGGCCGCCGGTTCTGCGCACTGAGATAGCGGTGCAGTTCCTCGATGCCGCAGCCGTGCTCCATGCCCCACTGTGCGAGCAGCGCCTCACAGGTGTGCCGGACCTCTTTGAGACGGCGCCTGCGCCGACGGCCCTCCGCTGACGGTAACGCTGAGTCAGGAAGCACGGAATTGACCCTCACTGATTCCATGAGCCCGTGATTCAGGGCCCCTGATCCCCGCGGACAATGCGGCCATGATGCCATACGCGCAACACGCATAAGATTTCGCTGAGTTCACTTCACACGGGTGGGGCGGAAATGTGTCGGTGCCCCTTTCGTCCGGGTCATGGTGAATGGGTGCGGGCGGTCCCGGAAGACGGAACCGCCCGCGCACGGCCTCGCCGTCCCGGGGCGCGACGCCCCGGGGCGCGACGTCAAGCGCCCCGGCTCCCGCCCGGCCCGGTGCCCGCCGCGAGGATCCGGTCCGGGCGGATGGGCAGATGGCGGTGGCGGACGCCCGTCGCGTGCCAGACGGCGTTGGCGACCGCCGCCGCGGCCCCCACGATCCCGATCTCCCCGATGCCCTTGATCCCCACCGGGTCGTCCGCGTCCGGGTCGTCCACCCAGTCCGCCTCGATCCGGGGGACGTCGGCGTGCGCCGCGAAGTGGTAGCCCGCGAGGTCGGGCCCGACCGGGGCGCCCGAGGCCCGGTCGCGGACCGCCTCCTCGTGCAGCGCCATGGAGACGCCCCAGATCATCCCGCCGGTCAGCTGTCCGCGTGCGGTGAGCGGGTTGACGATCCGGCCCGCCGCGAAGATCCCGAGCATCCGCCGCACCCGGACCTCGCCGGTGGCGGGGTCCACGGCGACCTCGGCGAACTGGGCCCCGTAGGAGTGCCGTTCCCGCTCGGGCAGCGCGGCGATCGCGGCGGAGGTGTCCGAGCGGACTGTGATGCCCTCGGGCGGGATGTCGGCGCCGGGCGCCAGCCGTTCGCGCAGCTCCGCCGCGGCGGCCATGATCGCCCAGGCCCAGGAGCGGGTGCCCGCCGAGCCGCCGGCCACCATCGCGGGCCCGAAGTCGCTGTCCCCGATCCGGACCCGGACACGGCCGGGCCCGGCCTCCAGCGCGTCCGCCGCGATCAGCGCCAGCGCGGTGCGGGCGCCCGTGCCGATGTCGGCCGCGCTGATCCGTACGGTGAAGGTGCCGTCCGCCTCCGCCGTCACGGCCGCGGTGGAGGGGCGGGCGCCCGCCGGGAAGGTGGCCGCCGCCGTGCCGGTGCCGAGGAGCCAGCGCCCTTCGCGGCGCACCCCCGGGCGCGGGTCGCGCCCCGCCCAGCCGAACCGGCGGGCGCCCTCCTCGAAGCAGGCGAGCAGAGCCCGGCCCGCGAACGGCAGACCGGAGACGGGCCCGGTGGCGGGTTCGTTGCGGGCCCGCAGTGCGACGGGGTCGATGCCGCACCGCTCGGCGAGCTCGTCGAGCGCGGACTCCACCGCGAAGGAGCCGGGAGCCTCGCCGGGCGCGCGCATCCAGGTCGGGGTGGGCACGTCGAGCCGGACGAGCCGGTTGGCGGTGCGGTGCGCGTCGGCGTCGTACATCACCCGGCCGAACGAGGCGCTCGCCTCGACGAACTCATGGACGGTCGAGGTCGCGTTCCGCGCCTCGTGCCCGAAGGCGCGCAACCGCCCGTCGGCGTCGGCACCGAGCCTGACGCGCTGGGCGGTCGGGCTGCGGTAGCCGATCAGCGAGAACATCTGACGGCGGGTCAGGACGACGCGGACCGGGCGCCGCAGCACGGTCGCCGCCATCGCGGCGGCCACCTGGTGGGGGCGCACGCCCTTGGATCCGAAGCCGCCGCCGATGTGCTCGGACAGCACCCGTACGGAGGCGGGGTCGAGCGAGAACAGCCTGGCGAGCTCGTCGGCCACCCACGTACTGCCCTGGTTGGAGTCGTACACCTCCAGCCGGCCGCCGTCCCAGCGGGCGGTGGCCGCGTGCGGCTCCATCGGGTGGTGGTGCTCCTCCGGTGTGGTGTAGCGCTCGTCCACGACGACCGCGGACGCGGCGAGTTCACGCTCCAGGTCGCCCTTGTCCGTCTCCATGGTCTCGCGCGGCTCGGGGGTGTACGCGCCGGGCCCGTCCGGGACGAAGTCGACGTCGTGCGGCTCCGTCTCGTACCGGACGACCAGTGCCTCGGCGGCCTCCCGGGCCTGCTCGGAGGTCTCGGCGACGACCAGCGCCACCGGCCACCCGGCACAGGGCACCCGGTCGCTCTGGAAGAGCCCGACGACCGGGTCGGGCCGTCCCAGCAGGCCCACGTAGTCGGCGTCGACGCGCGGCGCGTTGCCGTGGTGCAGCACGGTCAGGACGCCCGGCATGGCCAGGACCGGGCCGCTCTCCACACAGCGGACGCTGCCGCGGGCGACGGTGGACACCACCAGCCAGCCGTGGGCGAGGCCCGCGAAGGGGATCTCGCCCGCGTAGCGGGCCGCGCCGGTGACCTTGGCGCGTCCCTCCAGCCGGGTGTGCGGGGTGCCCACCGCGCCGGTGGCCCGGGCGGTCGTGGTGGTCGTGGTCATCGGGCGGCCTCCTCGGCGAGTTCGGTGAGCACGGCCACGGCGAGATCGCGCGTCAGCGTCACCTTGTATCCGTTGCGGGGCAGCGCCCGCGCCGCCGCGAGCTCCGCGTCGGCCGCCGAGGCGAAGGCGTCGGCGGCCGCCGGTCCGCCGGTCAGCAGCCGCTCGGCGGTACGGGCCCGCCACGGCCGGGACGCCACGGCCCCGAAGGCGAGGCGGACGTCCTGGACCGTGCCGTCGCGGACGTCGAGGGCGGCGGCGACCGAGCCGATCGCGAAGGCGTACGAGGCACGTTCGCGCACCTTGCGGTAGCGCGAGAGGGCCGCGAGGGGCGCCGGCGGCAGCGTCACCGCCGTGATCAGCGCACCCGGCGGCAGCGCGGTCTCACGGTGCGGGGTGTCACCGACCGGCAGGTGGAACGCCTCCAGCGGCAACACGCCCGGCCCGTCCGCCGTTTCGTAGGAGACGACCGCGTCGAAGGCGGCGAGCGCCACCGCCATGTCCGAGGGGTGGACGGCCACGCAGTGCGCGGAGGCTCCGAGGATCGCGTGGTTGCGGTGCTCGCCCTGGAGGGCGGAGCAGCCGCTGCCGGGGGCGCGCTTGTTGCAGGGGGCGGCGAGCTCGGTGAAGTAGGGGCAGCGGGTGCGCTGGAGGAGGTTGCCGCCGACGGTGGCCATGTTGCGCAACTGGCCCGAGGCGCCCGCGAGGACCGCCTGCGCCAGCGCCGGGTAGCGGCGGCGTACGTCGGGGTGGGCTGCGAGGTCGCTGTTGGTGACGGTCGCGCCGATGCGCAGCCCGCCGTCCCCGGTCGTCTCGATCCGGTCGAGGGGCAGTCCGGTCACGTCGACGAGGAGCGCGGGCCGCTCCACACCGGACTTCATCAGATCGACGAGGTTGGTGCCGCCGCCGAGGAAACGCGCCTCGGGATCGGCGCCGAGCAGCGCCACCGCGCCGGGAACGTCGGCCGCGCGCCGGTAGGCGAACTCCCTCATGCCACCGCCTCCTTCCCGGCCGTGCCGCCCCGCGCGGACCCGGCGGCCCGCGCCACCGCTTCGACGATCGGGACGTAGGCGCCGCAGCGGCACAGGTTGCCGCTCATGCGCTCGCGGATCTCCTCTGCGGTCAGCTCGGGGGCCCCGGCCCCGGGCCGCACGTCGGCGGTCACCGCGCTCGGCCAGCCCGCCGCGTGCTCCTCGATCACGGCGAGGGCCGAACAGATCTGCCCGGGCGTGCAGTAGCCGCACTGGTAGCCGTCGAGGTCGAGGAACGCCTGCTGGACGGGGTGGAGCCGGTCGCCGTCCGCCACGCCCTCGATGGTGGTGATCTCGCGCCCCTCGGCGGCCACCGCGAGCTGGAGGCAGGACAGGACGCGGCGTCCGTCGGCCAAAACAGTGCACGCCCCGCACTGCCCCTGGTCGCACCCCTTCTTGGTGCCGGTCAGATCGAGGCGCTCGCGCAGGGCGTCGAGCAGCGTGGTGCGGTGGTCGACGGTCAGCGGGTACTTCTCGCCGTTGATGGTCAAGGTGATGGCGCTGGACGTCGATGGGTTCATGAGCAGCCTTCTCTCGCGTGGGTGATTGCGAAGCGCCGTCCATCGGGAACCTGCGGGGCGCGGCGGCGAGAGGGCCGGTCGGGGCGTGCGCCGGCCGTCCACCCCCCGGCCGTGACTGCCGCTAAGGTGGCTTAAACGGACAAGTGTCCGTTGGCCTCCGAACCTAACGGACACTTGTCCGTTTAACAAGACCCGATTCCGCTGAGATCGTCCCCGGCGCACGCGGAAGGAGGGCGGGCGCGCGACAAGGGGGCGGCAACAGGAGAAGGAGACCCCGGTGGGCCGAGAGACGCCGTTGCGCTCGGACGCGCAGCGCAACCGCGAGCGCATCCTGGAGGTGGCGCTCGCCGAGCTGACCCGCTCGGCCGACGTCCCGCTGAGCGCGATCGCCAAGAAGGCGGGGGTCGGGCAGGGGACGTTCTACCGCCACTTCCCCCACCGCGAGGCCCTGGTCCTCGAGGTCTACCGGTACGAGGTCCAGCAGGTCGCCGACACCGCCGCCCAGCTGCTGGCGACCCGCGCGCCGGACCGGGCCCTGCGCGAGTGGATGGACCGTCTCGCCCAGTACGCGATGGCCAAGGCGGGCCTGGCCGACGCGATGCGCAAGGCCACGGCGCGCGGCACCCTGGCAGGGCTCGGCCACGGGCCGATGACGGCGGCCGTCACCCTGCTCCTCGGCGCGAACGAGGAGGCGGGCACCATCCGCCCCGGGGTGACCCCCGACGACTTCATGCTCGCCATCGCCGGCCTCTGGCAGATCGACCCGCACGGCGACTGGCAGGCGCGCTCCCGCCGCCTCCTCGACCTGGTGATGGACGGGCTGCGGGCGGGGGCGCCGGGGGCGCGCGCCCGGCCACCGCGCGTCTAGCCGAGGAAGCTGAGCCGCACCTTCCGCTCCGGGTTGTCCTTGTTCGTGTCGACCAGGCACACCGACTGCCAGGTCCCCAGCTCCAGCCGCCCGGCGACGACCGGCAGCGTGGCGTGCGGCGGCACGAGCGCGGGCAGCACATGGTCGCGGCCGTGGCCGGGGCTGCCGTGGCGGTGCTGCCAGCGGTCGTCCGCCGGAAGCAGGGTGTGCAGGGCGGCCAGCAGATCGTCGTCGCTGCCCGCGCCGGTCTCCAGGACGGCGATCCCGGCCGTGGCGTGCGGCACGAAGACGTTCAGGAGGCCGTCGCCGCCGCCGGCGGCCTCGCGGAGGAAGTGCTCGCACTCCCGGGTCAGATCGGTGACGGTCTCTGCCGTGCCGGTGGTGAGGCGCAGAACGCGCGTGGTGAAGACGGACATGGCCCCATCCTCGCGCCCCCGCGGCGAGAACGCCCCATCCGGCAGGACCCGGCGTGGCCCCCGGGAAGATCCACGCGCCCCCCTTGGTTGGTAGAGCCGTGAACGACTTCGAGGCACAGGACGTGGACGTGGTGGTCATCGGCGCCGGGCAGGCGGGCCTGTCCGGCGCCTACCATCTGCGCCGGGCCGGTCTCGAGCCCGGCCGCGACTTCGTGGTCCTCGACCACGCCCCGCGCCCCGGCGGCGCCTGGCAGTTCCGCTGGCCCTCGCTGACGTACGGCAAGGTGCACGGGATGCACGCGCTGCCCGGGATGGAGCTGACCGGGGCGGATCCGGAGCGGCCCTCCTCGGAGGTGATCGCGCGGTACTTCGCCGACTACGAGGCCGCCTTCGGGCTGCGGGTGCACCGGCCGGTGGACGTGAGCGCCGTACGGGAGGGCGAGAGCGGGCGGCTGCGCGTCGAGACGTCCGAGGGTGTGTACGCCACCCGCGCCCTGCTCAACGCCACCGGCACCTGGGACCGGCCGTTCTGGCCCCGCTACCCGGGCCAGGAGACGTTCCGGGGACGCCAGCTGCACACCGCGAACTATCCGGGACCGCGGGAGTTCGCCGACCAGCGGGTCGTCGTGGTGGGCGGCGGCGCCTCGGGCACCCAGCATCTGATGGAGATCGCGGACCACGCGGCCGCCACGACCTGGGTGACCCGGCGCCCGCCCGTCTTCCGGGAGGGCCCGTTCACCGAGGAGTGGGGGCGGGCCGCGGTCGCGATGGTCGAGGAGCGCGTACGGCAGGGGCTGGCGCCCAGGAGCGTGGTGTCGGTGACGGGGCTGCCTCTCAACGACGCGATCCGCGCGGCACGCGAGAGCGGGGTGCTGGAGCGGCTGCCGATGTTCGACCGGATCACCCCGGGCGGGGTGGCGTGGGACGACGGGCGCGTCGTGGACGCGGACGTCATCCTCTGGGCCACCGGGTTCCGGCCCGTGATCGACCATTTGGCGCCGCTGAAGCTGCGTACGCCCGGGGGCGGCATACAGATCGAGGGCACGCGTGCCGTCAAGGACGCGCGGGTGCATCTGGTGGGGTACGGGCCGTCCGCCTCGACGATCGGGGCGAACCGCGCCGGGCGCGCGGCCGTTCGGGAGATCAGGCGACTGCTGGACGCCCCGGTGGAAGTGGCGTGACGCGTCCGGGGGCGCCGCGGGGCCGTGGGCGCGCGTCCTCGCGCCGGGAAGAGCCCGGCCGGGTCCGGGCTAACCGGGCGTCCTGGCCCGCGCCTTGTTGAACTCCTCTACGTTCCGCCGCTGTTCCGCGTAGTCCGCCGTGAAGCGGGTGTCCCCCGGGGCCACCGTGACGAAGTAGAGCCAGTCCCCCGGCGGCGGCGCGATCGCCGCCCTGAGGGCCTGTTGGCCGGGGTTGCCGATCGGGGTCGGCGGCAGGCCCCCGCGCGCGTAGGTGTTGTACGGGCTGTCGGTGCGGGTGTCGGCGTGGGTCGTGGTCAGCGTCGAGCGGTCGAGCGCGTAGTTGAGTGTCGAGTCCATCTGGAGCGGCATCCCCTTGGCCAGCCGGTTGTGGACGACCCGGGAGACCTTTCCCATGTCGGCCACACTGTCGGCCTCGGCCTGCACGATGCTGGCGACGATCACCGTCTGATAGGCCGTCATCCCCTGGCGCCGGGCGCCCGCCGCGAGCCGGTCCGCGGCGAACCGCTGGTTGGCGGTGTCGACCATATAGGTGAGCAGCCCGCCCGGGGTCGTCTCACCGGTCACCGGATAGGTGGCCGGGAAGAGGTAGCCCTCGGGGTTGCCCCGGGCCTCGGCCGGGAGGGCGAGCCGTGTCCGGGACGCCGCCCGGCGGGTGGTGCCCGGCGCGACTCCGAGGCGCTTGTCAACCGCCGCGTACACCTGTCCCGCCCGCCGGCCCTCCGGGACGACCAGGGGCTGCATCTTTCCGCCGCCCTCCCGCAGCACCAGGACGAGCACCGCCGCCCCTGCCAGGAGCAGCAGCGCGAGGGCGCCGAGGAGGATCCAGCCGCGCCGGGTCAGCCCGGTCCGGCGTCCGGACCCGCGTGAGGAATCCGTCATACCGGCACGTTATCCCCGCGGGCCCCGTCAGGAGGCGACCGGCGCCAGACGTGCGTCGCGGCGCACCAGTGCGGCGTACTTGCCGCCCTGGTCGAGCAGTTGCTCATGGGTCCCGCGCTCCGCGATCCGCCCGCCGTCCAGTACGACGATCTGGTCGGCGTCCCGGACGGTGGAGAGGCGGTGGGCGATGGTGAGCGTGGTGCGGCCCGCCGAGAGTGCGTCGACGGCCTGCTGCACGGCGTGTTCGGTGCGGGTGTCCAGCGCGCTGGTGGCCTCGTCGAGGATGAGGACGGGCGGGTCGCGCAGGATCGTCCGGGCGATGGCGAGGCGCTGCTTCTCGCCGCCGGAGAAGCGGTAGCCGCGCTCGCCGACCACCGTGTCGTACCCGTCGGGCAGGGAGGCGATGTGGTCGTGGATCTGGGCGGTGCGGGCGGCGGCCTCCAGCTCCTCGTCGGTGGCGTCGGGCTTGGCGAAGCGGAGGTTGTCGGCGACGGAGGCGTGGAAGAGGTAGGTCTCCTGGGAGACCACGCCGACCGCGCGCGCGAGGGTGTCGAAGTCCAGGTCGCGCACGTCGACGCCGTCGAGCGTGACCCGGCCGCCCGTCACGTCGTACAGCCGCGGCACCAGATAGCTGAGTGTGGACTTCCCCGCGCCGGTGGGACCGACGACGGCGAGGCTGGTGCCGGCCGGGACGTCCACGTCGACCCCGCTGAGCGTCGGGCCGCTCTTCTCGTCGTAGGCGAAGTCGACCGACTCGAAGCGGATCTCGCCGCGGACCTTCTCCAGGCGGACCGGGTTCTCGGACTCGGTGATGTCGACCGGGAGGTCGAGGTATTCGAAGATGCGCTGGAAGAGGGCGAGCGAGGTCTGCATCTGCACTCCGGTGGAGAGCAGGCTCACGGCGGGCCGGAACAGGCCCTGCTGGAGCGAGACGAAGGCGACGAGGGTGCCGATGGAGATCGAGGGCCCGCCCGCCTGGAGGGCGAGGCCCGCGGCCCAGTAGATGACGGCCGGCATCGCGGCCATGACGATCCCGATGGTCGACATCCGCCACCGCCCGGCCATGCTGGAGCGCACTTCGAGGTCGACCAGGCGCTCGGACTCGGCCGCGAAGGACCGGGTGAGCGAGTCGGCGCGGCCCATGGTGCGGCCGAGCAGGATGCCGCTGACCGACAGCGACTCGGTGACCTCGGCGGCCATCGCGGCCATCTGCTTCTGGCGCTGGGTGGTGATCTTCTTGCGCTCGCGGCCGACCTTGCGGCTGATCCAGACGAAGACCGGCAGCAGGAGCAGGGAGACGACCGTCAGCCGCCAGTCGAGGGCCAGCATGGCGGCCACGGTGGCGATCACGGCCGTGAGGTTGGAGACGAGCGAGGTGGCGGTGGAGGTGACGGTCGCCTGCATCCCGCCGATGTCGTTGGCGATGCGGGACTGCACCTCGCCGGTCCGGGTGCGGGTGAAGAAGGCGAGCGGCATCCGCTGGAGCTGGGCGTAGACCCCGGTGCGCAGGTCGTGCATGACGCGCTGGCCGACGGTGGTGGAGATCAGCGTCTGCAGGACGCCGAAGACGCCGGTGACGACGGCGGTCGCGAGCATGCCGAGGGCGAGCAGGCTGAGCAGCCCGGTGCGGCCCTGCGGGATGGCGACGTCCAGGATCTCGCGCAGCAGGAACGGCGAGGCGACCGAGACGAGGGACGACGCGGCGACCAGCAGACCGACGATCGCCAGTCGGCCGCGGTAGGGGCGGAAGAGCCGCAGGATGCGCCGCGTCTGCGCGGGCGGCTCCTCGCGGCCGCGGGGCGGGAGCGTCCAGGACGTTTCCTCGGGGTGCATGGGCTCCTTCGCAGGGTGAGGCGGCAGGGCGGCGCCGTTCGCGGGCCGGTTGGGGCCCTCGGGGCGACACCACTGACAGGACTTGTGGAGCATAGCTCACTGTTACCTATACTCACAATGAACATGGTCCTGATATTGTTCCCGCATGAGCACCACCGACGCCGACGGCGTGCTGGCCGAGCAGTTGCTCCGGCTCACCCGCAGACTCCACCGCATCCACAAGCAGCACCTGGAGCCGGTCGGCATCACTCCCGCCCAGTCCCGGCTGCTGCGGACGGTCGCGCACTACGACAGCCCGCCCCGGATGGCCGATCTCGCCGCCCGTCTCGAAGTGGTCCCGCGCGCCGTGACCACCCTGGTCGACGCCCTGGAGGAGAGCGGGAACGTGCGCCGGGTCCCCGACCCCACCAACCGCCGCGTGGTGCGCATCGAGCTCACTGGCACGGGCCGGGCGACGCTGCGTTCGCTGCGCGGGGCCCGCCGGGGCGCGGCCGAGGAGATCCTGGCTCCCCTGACGGCCGACCAGCGCGAGGTGCTCGGCGGTCTGCTGTCCGCTCTGGTGGACGGAGCGCCCGAGCACCGCTGCTGAGGGCTGGGCCGCCGCCTACCGCGCCTCCCACGAACCGGGTGTTTCCGGACGTACCGTGACGTCGTGCACCGGCACCCCTCCCCGGGGCGGCCCCGGGCGTCGGCAGGCCCCCTTGCGCGGCAGCAGCCCAACAACCATGTTCCTTAACGAGGTTCGTGTAACGCCGCGCAGAAATCAGCTCCCTCTCTTCCCAGGAGACTCGATGAACGACGCAGCTCCGCAGAACCACGACATCAGCAGACGCTCCGTCCTGTGGACGGCCGGGGCCGCGGGCGCGGGGGTCGGCATGGGCGCCCTGGGCACGGGCAGCGCCGCCGCCGAGGAGGCCACGCGCACCGGACAGCCCGTGGAGGCCGCCGCCCCGGAGGCACCCGCGCCCAGGCGTCAGGGCCAGAGCATGATCGGGGTGCCCTTCCAGCGGCGCTCCACGGTCCGGGTGGGGCTGATCGGCCTCGGCAACCGCGGCGGCAGCATGATCGACCTCTATCTCGCCGTCCCCGGGGTGCGGGTGGTGGCACTCTGCGACCCGGTGAAGGCCAAGGCGCGCAGCGCCGCCGCCAAGGTGACCAGGGCCGGGCAGCCCGCGCCGGCGGTCTACGTCAACGGTGACCACGACTACGAAGAGCTCCTGCGGCGGGGCGACATCGACTTCGTGCACATCGCCACGCCCTGGGACTCCCACTTCGAGATCGCCAAGGCGGCCCTGCTGAACGGTGTGCACGCGGGCGTGGAGTGCCCGGCCGCGATGCGCCTGGACGAGCTGTGGGAGCTGGTCGACCTCTCCGAGCGCACCCGGCGCCACTGCATGCAGCTGGAGAACTGCTGCTACGGCAGGAACGAGATGCGGGTGCTGCGGATGGCGCACGCGGGCAGATTCGGCGAACTGCTGCACGGCGCGGGCGCCTACATCCACGATCTGCGCGGCCTGATGTTCGACCCCAAGTACTACGAGGGCCCCTGGCGGCGGCTGTGGCACACCCGGCTGCGCGGCGACCTCTACCCCACCCACGGCTTCGGCCCCGTGGCCAACTACATGGACGTCAACCGCGGGGACCGCGTGGTGTCCATCGTCAGCATGGGGACCCCCGCGCTGGGCCTGGCGGAGTACCGCGAGGCCCATATGCCCCCGGGCGACCCGAGCTTCAAGGAGTCGTACATCGAGAGCGACCGGACGATCAGTCTGGTGCAGACGGCGAGGGGCCGGGTGATCCGGCTGGAGCACGACGTGTCGACACCGCATCCCTACAGCCGGATCAACAGTCTCGGCGGCACCAAGGGCCTCTTCGAGGACTACCCGGAGCGGATCTATCTGGAGCCGGACCAGCACGACGACAACTGGGGCGACTTCTCCAAGTACGCGGACTGGGACCACTGGCTCTGGAAGGAGCACGCCAACCCGCCCGGCGGACACGGCGGCATGGACTACATGCTGGTGTTCCGGCTGACGCAGTGCATGCGCCTGGGCCTCGTACCGGACTTCGACGTGTATGACGCGGCCACCTGGTCGGCGCCGGTGCCGCTGAGCCACTTCTCGGTCAAGGCGGGCGGCGCGCCCCAGCGGATCCCCGACTTCACCCGGGGCGCGTGGCACCGGTCCCGCCCCGGTGTGGACTCCGAGAAGCCCGCGGAGGCCTGAGCGGGCCGCGGGGCCCGTGCCCGGCGGCGGACACGGGCCCCGCTCCCCTCGTCAGCAGCGCCGCAGATCCTCGGTGAGGGCGCCCTGGGCGGTCTTGAGGCTGCGGTCGTAGCAGCCGTCGGAGCCGGACAGGCGGTAGCGCTCGGCCGAGGTGCCCGTCGCGTGCCGCCGCTCGCGCGGGACGTTCAGGGTCCAGGAGGCGTCGCCCCGGTAGGTGTCGTCCAGGCGCGACCACGAGACGGTCCGCCCGGCGCGCGAGGTGGCGGTGTCCGCGAGGTCCCCGAGGGTGATCACGGTCCGCAGCCGGTCGTCCGCGCCGATCGTGGTGGTGCCGTCCATCGTGTACGTACGGTGCACGCGCGCGGTGACGGCCGGACCGCGTCCGTCCGTGGTGACCGCGCTGTCGTCGGTCCACTTCCCCTTCAGGGCGTCGGTGTTCTCGCCCTCGGTCCAGCGGTGGACGCTCTCGGCGGCGACGCCGCGGACGACCGTGGTGGTGACCCGGCCGTGCGAGGTGTCGAGGTAGCCCGCCGTGGTCAGCCGGTGGCCCGCCCGGGCGTCGAGGCGCGCCTCGGTGCCGGGTGTGTAGGTGGCGGAGGCGGTGGGGGCGCCCTCCTCGTGGCGGGTGAGGGCGCCGGTGACGACCTGGCTGCCGCGGTCCTGCCACACCAGTACGTTGACCGGCGTCGACCAGCCGGACTGCCCCTCGGGGACCCCGGCGACGGACACCTCCACCCGGTGCGCGCGGCCGTCGTTGAGCAGGGCCGCGTACGGCGTCAGGTCGTACTCCAGCGGCCGGACGTCGAAGGCGTGGGGCGCCGGGACGACGTACCAGAGGAAGGGGTTGGACCAGCCGCCGGTCCATACGTTCGGGAACGGCGAGGCGATTCCGGCGAGTTGGCCGTCGACCGTGATCCGCACCTCGCGGTTGGGTCCGGCTGCCGCCTTGCAGGAGTAGGGCGCGGGATCCGGCACCGCCAGGTACCAGAACTCCTCGCAGCCGCCGCCCGAGCCGGTCGCGTACACCTCGGCGACGATCCGCTCGGAGTTGCGCGGGGTGGTCAGCGCGGTGCCGTCCAGGGCCAGTACCCGGTCCGGAACGGCGGCGGGCCGCACCCTGCCCTCGGCGGCGTAGAACGTCAGCGTGACGTCGACGTCGATGACGCCGGTGTAGGTCTCGTCGACAACGTTGCCGATGAGCATCTCGACGGCCTGCGCGGAGCGGAAGGTGTCGCTGTACCGGGTGACGTCCTTCTCCACGTGCCAGGCGATGCCCTCCGGCGAGGGCTCGGGCGTGGACGTCCGCAGCACCTCGACGCCGCCGACGTGGAGGTAGCCGAGGCGGTCGTACTGCCTGCCCTTGACCTTGCCGTCGAGCCGCAGCACCACCTTGCTCCACTTCTCTCCGCATCCTTCGGGGGGCGCGTAACTCCCCTTGTAGGGCGTGAAGTCGCGGAACCGCGCCTGCGCCAGGGTGACACGGCAGCTGCGGGTGTGCGGGACGGCGACCGGCGGTGCGGCGGTGACCGGGTCGTGCCAGTCGGTGCCGAACTCGGCCGGGGGCTCGGGCGAGGAAGCCGCCGCGGCGGCCGGGCCCGCGCCGAGCAGCGCGCCCGCCGCGAGCACCATGCCGCCGATCATGGACATGATCCTGAGTCGTCTCATGCGTCAGGAGTGAAGCGCGAGCGGGCCCGCGGCGCCAGGGGCGGGCCGCCGTTCTTGGCGCGTTCCGGCCGCCCGGGCACGAAAACCGATTGCCCCGGGGCCCCGAAGAAGGCGAACCTTGCACGGTTTGAACCACTCTTTCCGATCCTTGGGACGTCATGCAGATTCGCGATCTTCCGTATACGGATCCAGGCGAACCTGACGTCCGCTCGGGTCCCCGCTTCCTGCTGTGGCTGGGCCTCGGCCAGCTCTCCGGGCAGCTCAAGTCGATGGCCTGGGGGCTGCTGCACCAGTGCGGCATCGCCGGGCTGCCGCTCGGCGTCGGCGTCGCCGTCCAGGCCGTGATCGACCGCTCGGGGGCGCGGCTCGCGCTCGCGGGCGGCATCATCGCCCTGCTCGGCGTGGCCATCGCGGTGGGCGACACCATGCTGCACCGCACCGCGGTGACCAACTGGATCACGGCCGCCGCGCGCGTGCAGCAACTGCTCGCGCGCAAGACCGCGGAGCTGGGCTCACTGCTCACCCGCAGGGTCGCGGCGGGCGAGGTCGTCGCGGTCTCCACCGCCGACGTGGAGAAGATCGGCTGGTTCGTGGAGGCCCTGTCGCGGTTCGCCGCGGCGGCCGCCGCCCTGGTGATCATCTGCGTCGGTCTGGTGCTGTACCAGCCGGCGCTCGGCGTGGTGGTCGCCGTCGGCGTTCCCGTACTGGCCCTGGCCGTCCTGCCGCTGCTGCCGGCCGCCACCCGGCGGGCCGACCTCCAGCGCGAGAAGGCCGGCCGGGCGACCGAACTGGCCTCGGACACCGTCGCCGGGCTGCGGGTGCTGCGCGGCATCGGCGGCGAGGAGCTCTTCCTCGCCCGCTACCGCGAGGCCTCGCAGGAGGTGCGCGGGGCCGCCGTGCGCAGCGCGCGGATGTGGTCGCTGATCTCGGCGGTCCAGGTGCTGCTGCCGGGCCTGCTGCTGATCGCGGTGGTCTGGTACGGGGCGGCGCTGGCCCGCGACGGCCGGATCGAGGTCGGTGAACTGGTCACCGTCTACAGCGCGGTGACGCTGATGCTGTACCCGCTGCGCCACTTCGAGGAGATCGCCATGGCGTACTCCTTCTCCCGGCCCTCGGCCAGGCGCGCGGCCCGCGTGCTCGCCCTGGGCCGGGCCACCGACCCGTCCGGGACGGACACGGGGGTGCCGTCCCGGACGGACGGGCCGCCGCGGAGGGCCGAGGCCCCCTCCGGCGACCTGTACGACCCGGTGAGCGGACTGCTCGCGCCCGAGGGCCGGTTCACGGCCGTGGTGTGCGGCGACCCGGACGCGGCCGGACGGCTGGCCGAGCGCCTGGGCGGGCACGCCGCCGAGGCGGACGGCCGGCCGTCCGCCCTGCTCGGTGGGGTCGCGCTCGACGGGTTCCCGCTGGACACGGCACGGGCCGCCGTCCTCGTCCAGGACAAGGACCCCGTGCTGCTCTCCGGCACGCTCCACGAGCTCCTGGACGTGCCCGCGTCCGGCAAGGTCGCGGCGGACGAGGCGCTGGCCGCCGCCCAGTGCGACGACGTCCTGGACGCGCTGGCGCAGGCGTCGGTGGACAGCGACGGCGACCCGATGCGCACCCGGATCACCGAGCGCGGCCGGTCGCTCTCCGGCGGCCAGCGCCAACGCCTGGCGCTGGCACGGTCGTTGGTGACCGACCCGGAGGTGCTCGTCCTGGACGAGCCGACCTCGGCGGTCGACTCGCACACCGAGTCACGGGTCGCGAGCGGCGTCAAACGGCTGCGCGCGGGCCGTACGACGGTCGTGTTCTCGTCCTCACCGCTGCTGCTCGACCTCGCGGACCGGGTGGTGCTCGTGCACGACGGCGAGGTCGCCTCGGTGGGCCTGCACCGCGAGCTGCTGCGCACCGACGCCCGCTACCGCGCGGTGGTCACCCGGGAGACCGACGAGGAGACGGACGCACAGGACACCTGGGAGGAGACGGCATGATCGGCGTGAGGCCACCCGAGTACGACCCGGCGGCCCCGGAGTCGGCCACCACCCTGCCGGTCGGCACCCCGGCGACCGTCCGGGCGTACGTACGCCATCTGCTGCGGCGCCATCGCGGGGCGTTCGCGCTCCTGGTGGGCGTCAACGCGGTGGCGGTGATCGCCTCGATGGTCGGCCCGTACCTGCTCGGCGGGGTCGTCGAGGACCTGTCCCACGACGTCCGCGACCTGCATCCGGGCCGCACGGCGGCGCTCTTCGCCGTCGCCCTCGTCGTGCAGACCGTCTTCGTCCACCTGGTGCGGCTGCGCGGCGGGATGCTCGGCGAGGAGATGCTGGCCGATCTGCGCGAGGACTTCCTGGTGCGGTCGGTGGGGCTGCCGCCGGGCGTCCTGGAGCGCGCGGGCACCGGCGACCTGCTCTCGCGGATCACCACGGACATCGACCGGCTGGCCAACGCGATGCGCGAGGCCGTGCCGCAGCTGGCCATCGGCGTGGTGTGGGCGCTGCTGCTCATCGGCGCGCTCGGCGTCACCGCGCCGCCACTGGCGCTCGCGGTGCTGATCGCGGTGCCGCTGCTGGTGGCGGGGTGCCGCTGGTACTTCAAGCGGGCGCCCTCGGCGTACCGCTCGGAGGCGGCCGGGTACGCGGCGGTCGCCGCCGTGCTCGCCGAGACCGTGGACGCGGGCCGGACCGTCGAGGCGCACCGCCTGGGCGAGCGCCGGATCGCGCTGTCCGAGCAGCGGATCAAGGAGTGGACGGCCTGGGAGCGGTACACCCTGTGGCTGCGGTCGGTGCTCTTCCCGGTCGTCAGCATCACCCACATGACGATCATGCTCGCGGTGCTGATGATCGGCGGCTCGTTCGTCCTCCACGACTGGCTCACGGTGGGCGAGCTGACCACGGGCGCGCTCCTCGCCCAGATGCTGGTCGAGCCGGTCGGCCTCATCCTGCGCTGGTACGACGAGCTCCAGGTGGCCCAGGTCTCCCTGGCCCGGCTCGTCGGTGTCCGGGACATCGAGCCGGACGCGGGCGACACCGCGCTGCGCCCCCGGGGCCGCGACGTCGAGGCGGAGGAGGTGCGCTTCGGCTACCGCGAGGGCGTGGACGTCCTGCACCGGGTGTCGCTGTCGGTGGCGCCGGGCACCCGGCTGGCGCTGGTGGGCCCGTCCGGCGCGGGCAAGTCCACCCTCGGACGCCTGCTCGCGGGCATCTACGCGCCGCGCGAGGGACGGATCACGCTCGGCGAGGCCGAGCTGTCGCGGATGCCGGCCGAGCGGGTGCGCGAGCACGTGGCGCTGGTCAACCAGGAGCACCACGTGTTCGTGGGCTCGCTGCGGGACAACCTGCGGCTGGCCAGGACCGGCGCCGGGGACGCCGAGCTGTGGGCGGCCCTGGGCGCGGTCGACGCGGACGGCTGGGCACGGGCGCTGGAGGACGGCCTGGCGACGGAGGTCGGCTCGGGCGGGCACGCCCTCACCCCCGCCCAGGCTCAGCAGATCGCGCTGGCCCGGCTCGTCCTGGCCGATCCGCACACCCTGGTCCTGGACGAGGCGACCTCGCTCCTCGACCCGCGCGCGGCACGCCATCTTGAGCGGTCGCTGGCCCGGGTGCTCGACGGCCGTACGGTCGTCGCGATCGCCCACCGGCTGCACACCGCGCACGACGCGGACGTGATCGCCGTGGTCGAGAACGGCCGCATCACCGAGCTGGGCAGCCATGACGCCCTGGTCGAGGCGGACGGGGCGTACGCGGCGCTGTGGCGCTCCTGGCACGGGTGAGGCCACGGCCGGGGCAGGCGGGCCGGGGCGCCGGGGGGCCTACAGGGCGGTGGTGGCGTACAGGGCGGTGACGGCGTACGGGGCGGTGGTGGCGGCGGGCTCAGATGACGTTGAGCGCTCCCGCCGCCCCTATCCCGCCCAGCACCATGAACGCGGGCATCAGCACCTTCAGCTCCACCCAGCTCCCGGCCCGGAACCGCAGCATCTTCGGCGGGCCGACGGGGTACCAGCGCTTGCGGCCCACCGGGATCGGCCACAGGATCGGGCAGCCGGAGACGGTCAGCGCGTCCCCGATGTCGTGGACCAGCGCGCCGAGCACGATCGGCAGACCCAGCCAGAGGTACTCCTCGCCGGGGCCGGTGAAGAGCCAGTCCGAGCCGTTGCCCGGCTTGTCCAGGACCCCGGCCATGATCCAGGCGCCGGCCGCGCCCAGCAGCCACACCAGGACGTCGCTGGACATCCGGGCGGCCCGCCACAGCAGGCCCTCCACCGCGAGCACCACATGGACGAAGAGGATGCCGAGCACCGCCCAGCGCCCGCCGAAGACGGCCGCGGCCGACGCGCCCGCCCCGATCAGGACGGCCCACAGCCAGGTGTGGGTGAGCGTGCGGTGGCCGCCGCCCCGGCGCGGGTCTCCGGGGCCCCTGGTCGCCTGGTAGACGGCGTGCGAGAGGTCGTCGACGATGCCGCACAGGGCTTTGGAGACCGGTCCGAAGGCGCGCGAGATGGTCGCGGACTTGTGGTCCAGGTCGGGCGCGAGCGCCGCCCCGGCGCTGATCAGCGCGCCGACGACGAGGACCGGCCAGGGCATGGCGTGTCCCGCGGCCGCGGCGGCGGCCCCCACCCCCAGCCAGGCTGCCGCTCCTGACAGTGAGTGCGCAGGTCCCATCATGACCGTGCCCCGCCCCATTTCCTGTTGTCCCGTGGCCCAGTTGACCCGTCAGCCTATCGTTCATGATCTTCTCGCCCCGCCTCCGGTTCCCTCTCACGGGCGGAAGCCAGGCAAGATGGGGGCGTGACCCTTATCGATCAGCTGCCGCCGAGTGCCGACCCCGACGCCCTCTTCGAGGCCTTCTCCACCTGGGCCGAGGAGCGGGGCATCTCCCTGTACCCGGCCCAGGAGGAGGCGCTGATCGAGGTGGTCTCGGGCGCGAACGTGATCCTTTCCACCCCGACCGGCTCCGGAAAGAGCCTGGTGGCGGCGGGTGCGCACTTCGCGGCGCTGGCCCGGGACGAGGTCACCTTCTACACCGCGCCGATCAAGGCTCTGGTCTCGGAGAAGTTCTTCGACCTGTGCAAGCTCTTCGGCACCGAGAACGTCGGCATGCTGACCGGCGACGCCTCGGTGAACGCCGACGCCCCGGTGATCTGCTGCACCGCCGAGGTCCTCGCCTCCATCGCCCTGCGCGACGGCAAGCACGCCGACATCGGCCAGGTCGTGATGGACGAGTTCCACTTCTACGCCGAGGCGGACCGCGGCTGGGCCTGGCAGATCCCGATCCTGGAACTGCCCCAGGCCCAGTTCGTCCTGATGTCGGCGACGCTCGGCGACGTCTCGATGTTCGAGAAGGACCTGACCCGGCGCACCGGCCGCCCGACCGCGGTGGTCCGCTCGGCGACCCGCCCGGTGCCGCTCAGTTACGAGTACGTCACCACGCCGATCACCGAGACGCTGACCGAGCTCCTGGAGACGAAGCAGTCGCCGGTCTACATCGTGCACTTCACCCAGGCCCAGGCGGTCGAGCGGGCGCAGTCGCTGATGAGCATCAACATGTGCTCGCGCGAGGAGAAGGACGCGATCGCGGAGCTGATCGGCAACTTCCGCTTCACCACCAAGTTCGGCCAGAACCTCTCCCGCTATGTGCGCCACGGCATCGGGGTGCACCACGCGGGCATGCTGCCCAAGTACCGCCGGCTGGTCGAGAAGCTGGCGCAGGCGGGCCTGCTGAAGGTGATCTGCGGAACGGACACCCTGGGCGTCGGCGTCAACGTGCCCATCCGCACGGTGCTGTTCACCGCGCTCACCAAGTACGACGGCAACCGCGTGCGCACCCTGCGCGCCCGGGAGTTCCACCAGATCGCGGGCCGGGCCGGGCGCGCCGGGTTCGACACCGCCGGGTTCGTGGTCGCTCAGGCGCCCGAGCACGTCATCGAGAACGAGAAGGCCCTCGCCAAGGCGGGCGACGACCCGAAGAAACGCCGCAAGGTGGTCCGCAAGAAGGCTCCCGAGGGCTTCGTCGCCTGGTCGGACGCCACCTTCGAGAAGCTGATCGCCGCCGAGCCCGAGCCGCTGACCTCGCGCTTCCGGGTCACCAACATCATGCTGCTGTCGGTGATCGCCCGGCCGGGCAACGCCTTCGAGGCGATGCGCCACCTGCTGGAGGACAACCACGAGCCGCGCAAGGCCCAGCTGCGGCACATCCGCCGCGCCATCGCGATCTACCGCTCGCTGCTCGACGGCGGTGTGGTGGAGCAGCTGGACACCCCGGACGCCGAGGGCCGCACCATCCGGCTCACCGTCGACCTCCAGCAGGACTTCGCGCTCAACCAGCCGCTGTCCACGTTCGCCCTCGCGGCCTTCGACCTGCTGGACCCGGAGTCGCCCTCGTACGCGCTGGACATGGTCTCGGTCGTCGAGTCGACGCTGGACGACCCGCGCCAGATCCTCGCCGCCATGCAGAACAAGGCGCGCGGCGAGGCCGTCGGGCAGATGAAGGCGGACGGGATCGAGTACGAGGAGCGCATGGAGCGGCTCCAGGACGTCTCGTACCCCAAGCCGCTGGAAGAGCTGCTGTGGCACGCGTACAACGTCTACAAGAAGTCGCACCCGTGGGTCGGCGACCACCCCGTCTCGCCCAAGTCCGTCGTCCGTGACATGTACGAACGGGCGCTGACCTTCACCGAGTTCACCTCCTGGTACGAGCTGGCGCGCACCGAGGGCATCGTCCTGCGCTATCTGGCGAGCGCGTACAAGGCGCTCGACCACACCATCCCCGACGACCTGAAGACCGAGGACCTGGAAGACCTGATCGCCTGGCTCGGCGAGATGGTGCGCCAGGTCGACTCCAGCCTGCTCGACGAGTGGGAGCAGCTGGCCAACCCGGAGATCGAGACGGCCGAGCAGGCGCAGGAGAAGGCCGACGAGGTCAAGCCGGTCACCGCCAACGCCCGCGCCTTCCGCGTCCTGGTGCGCAACGCCATGTTCCGCCGGGTGGAGCTGGCGGCGCTCGACAACGTGGACGCGCTCGGCGAGCTGGACGCCGAGTCCGGCTGGGACGCGGACGCCTGGGGCGAGGCGATGGACAAGTACTGGGACGAGTACGAGGACCTGGGCACCGGACCCGACGCGCGCGGCCCCAAGCTGCTGCTCATCGAGGAGGACCCGGCGCACGGCCTGTGGCGCGTCCGGCAGACCTTCGCCGACCCGAACGGCGACCATGGCTGGGGCATCAGCGCGGAGGTCGATCTGGCGGCCTCCGACGAAGAGGGCCGCGCGGTGGTGCGCGTCACCGACGTCGGCGAGCTCTGACCTGACCCGCTCCGGAAAGGACCGCGACGCCATGACCAACCCCGCCGACAGACTCGTCGATCTGCTCGACCTGGAGCAGATCGAGGTCGACATCTTCCGCGGCCGCAGCCCCGACGAGTCCCTGCAACGGGTCTTCGGCGGACAGGTGGCCGGGCAGGCACTGGTGGCGGCCGGGCGCACCACGGACGGCGAGCGCCCGGTGCACTCGCTGCACGCCTACTTCCTGCGCCCGGGCCGCCCCGGGGTGCCGATCGTCTACCAGGTCGAGCGGGTCCGGGACGGCCGCTCCTTCACCACCCGCCGGGTCACCGCCGTCCAGCAGGGCCGCACGATCTTCAATCTGACGGCCTCCTTCCACCAGCCGGAGCAGGGCAGCATCGAGCACCAGCTGCCGCCGCGCCTGGACTTCCCCGAGCCGGAGTCGCTGCCCACCGTCGCCGACGAGATCCGCGAGCACCTCGGCGCGCTGCCGGAGGCCCTGGAGCGCATGGCGCGCCGCCAGCCCTTCGACATCCGGTACGTGGACCGGCTGCGCTGGACGGCCCAGGAGATCAAGGACGCGGATCCGCGCAGCGCGGTGTGGATGCGCGCGGTCGGCCCGCTGGGCGACGACCCGCTGGTGCACACCTGCGCGCTCACCTACGCGTCCGACATGACGCTGCTCGACGCGGTCCGCATCCCGGTGGAGCCGCTGTGGGGCCCGCGGGGCTTCGACATGGCCTCGCTGGACCACGCCATGTGGTTCCACCGGCCGTTCCGGACCGACGAGTGGTTCCTGTACGACCAGGAGTCCCCCATCGCGACCGGCGGCCGGGGCCTGGCCCGTGGCCGCATCTACGACCGCGAGGGCCGGCTGCTGGTGTCCGTGGTCCAGGAGGGCCTGTTCCGCCCGCTGCCGGCCCGCGACTGACCTGTCCCCCTGTTACGAGGAGTTGGCTGATGAGCCTGTACGACATCCCGCTGCGCACGCTGTCCGGCGAGCCCACTTCGCTGGCCGACCACAAGGGCAGGGCGGTGCTGGTCGTGAACGTGGCGTCCAGGTGCGGTCTCACCCCGCAGTACGCCGGTCTGGAGCGCCTCCAGGCCCGGTACGGCGAGCGCGGCTTCACGGTCCTCGGTGTGCCGTGCAACCAGTTCGGCGCCCAGGAGCCCGGCAGCGCGGAGGAGATCCGGACGTTCTGCTCGGCGACGTACGGGGTGACCTTCCCGATGCTGGAGAAGACCGACGTCAACGGCGACGGCCGCCACCCGCTGTACGCCCGCCTCACCGAGGTCGCGGACGCGCAGGGCGAGGCCGGTGACGTGCAGTGGAACTTCGAGAAGTTCCTGATCTCCCCGGCGGGCGAGGTGGTCTCGCGGATCCGTCCGGCCATCGAGCCGGAGGCGCCGGAGGTCGTGGCGGCGATCGAGGCGCAGCTGCCGGTCTGAGAGCCTGCCCGGCAGCCGCGGGGCTGTCCGGAGAAACGATACGGCTCCGTTCCCGCCACACGGGAACGGAGCCGGCCGGTGTAGCGGCAGCAAGCTAGCGGATCGGCATGCCCGACAGGGTGCGGGCGATGACCAGGCGCTGGATCTCGCTGGTGCCTTCGAAGATCGTGTAGATGGCGGCGTCCCGGTGCATGCGCTCCACCGGGTACTCCCGGGTGTAGCCGTTGCCGCCGAGGATCTGGATCGCCTGCGCGGTTACCTTCTTGGCGGTCTCGCTGGCGAACAGCTTGGACATCGAGCCCTCGGCGGAGGTGAAGGGCCGGCCCGCCGTGGCCATCCAGGAGGCGCGCCACACCAGCAGGCGGGCCGCGTCGATCTGCGTCCGCATGTCGGCGAGCTGGAACGCGACGCCCTGGTTGTCGATGATCGGGCGGCCGAACTGCTCGCGGTCCTTGGCGTATTCCAGCGCGTAGTCGTACGCCGCGCGGGCGGTGCCGACCGCCATGGCGCCGACGGCCGGGCGGGAGGCCTCGAAGGTGGCCATGGCGGCGTTCTTCACGCGCTCGCCCCCGCCCGCCTTCGCCTTCTCGCGGGCCCGGGCCAGGCGCTCGTCCAGCTTCTCCTTGCCGCCGAGCAGGCAGTGGCCGGGGACGCGCACGTTCTCCAGGACGACCTCGGCGGTGTGCGAGGCGCGGATGCCGTGCTTCTTGAACTTCTGGCCCTGGGACAGCCCCGGGGTGCTGGGCGGCACGATGAACGAGGCGTGCCCCTTGGAGCCGAGCTCGGGGTCGACGACGGCCACGACCACGTGCACGTTGGCGATGCCGCCGTTGGTGGCCCAGGTCTTGGTGCCGTTGAGGACCCACTCGTCCTTGGCCTCGTCGTAGACGGCCTTCGTCCGCATCGAGGCGACGTCGGAGCCCGCGTCCGGCTCGGAGGAGCAGAAGGCGGCGACCTTCACGTCGTCCACGTCGCCGTACATCTGCGGGATCCAGGTACCGATCTGCTCCTCGGTGCCGTTGGCGAGGACGCCGACGGCGGCCAGACCCGTCCCGACGATCGACAGGGCGATGCCCGCGTCGCCCCAGAACAGCTCCTCCATGGCGACCGGGATGCCGAGACCGGTCGGGTCGAAGAACTGTTGGGCGTAGAAGTCCAGGGAGTAGATTCCGACCTTGGCGGCTTCCTGGATCACCGGCCAGGGGGTCTCCTCGCGCTCGTCCCACTCCGCGGCGGCGGGGCGGACGACGTCCTTCGCGAACCCGTGCAGCCAGTCCCTGACCTGCTTCTGGTCGTCGTTGAGCTCCATAGTGAACTCAGCCATGTCCCCTCCACCACTTCCCGTGCCACAGACAAGCGTTACTTGCGGTAACGGCAGTATGTTACTCGTCGGTAGCACATGTCAACCGGCGGACGGCCGCTCAGCGCGCGACCTGGCCGGGGTGTTACGTTGCGCAGACATTCCGGATGGCGGAACACGCCGGCGGAACCAGGAAAGACGCAGGACGAGTACGGGCGGGGAGACGAAGCCATGGAGAGCACACACCAGGCCGAGCAGCAGCGGACGTCGGCCGAGAGCCGCCGGCGGGAACTGCTGGAGGCGGCGGACCGGGTGGTGCTCCGGGACGGCCCCAAGGCGTCGATGAACGCGATCGCCGCGGAGGCGGGGATCACCAAGCCGATCCTCTACCGGCACTTCGGGGACAAGGGCGGGCTCTACCGGGCGCTCGCCCAGCGCCACACGGACGCGCTGCTCGCGGCGCTGCGGGCGGCGCTGGACGCGCCCGCGGGGCGCCGTGAGCGGGTCGAGGCGACGCTGGAGACGTATCTGGTGGCGATCGAGGCACGGCCGCAGGTGTACCGCTTCCTGATGCACCCCGCGGAGGACAGCGGCGGCGGTGAGCACGCCGGGTTCGACGTGGGCCGCCACTCCGCGCCGCTGCTGCGGCGGATGGGCGAGGAGCTGGGCGTGGTGATAGCCGAGCGGATCGACGTCGGGCCGGGGAGTGAGGCGCTGGCGCGGGTGTGGGGGCACGGGATCGTCGGGATGATGCACGCGGCGGGGGACTGGTGGCTGGGGGAACGGCCCTGTTCGCGGGCGGAGTTGGTGCGGGGGCTGGCGGATCTGCTGTGGGGCCGCCTGGCCGCGGCAGCGGACCGGGCCGGGGGCCCGGGTTTCTAGCCCCTCCCCGGCGGGGACCCCGCACCCCGCTCGGCGCTCCTTTGCGGGCCGGTGGGGGCTGGTCGCGCGGTTCCCCGCGCCCCTGAAGGCCCGGGGCTGCGCCCCGGATCCTCTCCTCGAACGCCGGAGGGGCTGGAGGTGCGATGGCCGCAGGCGCCAGGGGCCGCGGGGAACGGCGCGAGCAAACACCGGGCCCTGAAGGGACGCGGGGAACTGCGCGAGCAACCCACCACCCACCCGCAGACAACCCCCGGCCCAACAGGCGCCCGCCGGAGGGGTCAAGGGAACGGGTGGGGTGGGGGGAAACCGGCGCGGCGGGCGGCGCGCAGCAGCCGGCCCCTTCTCCACCCCGTCAAGCGATCCGCGTACACCAACCCCTCCAGGTGGTCCATCTCGTGCTGGAGGCACCGCGCGAAGAACCCCGTACCGGACACCCGCACCGGCTCCCCCGCCACCGTCCACCCCTCCACCACCGCCTCGTCGTACCGCTCCGTACCGGCCTCCAGGCCCGGCAGGGACAGACAGCCCTCGGGGCCGCGGACCACGACGCCGTCCACCGACACCAGCCGGGGGTTGACGAGGTGTCCGAGGTGGCGGACGTCCTCGTCGTCGGGGCAGTCGTGCACGAACACCCGCAGGCCCACCCCGATCTGATTGGCCGCGAGGCCGACCCCCCGCGCCGCGTACATCGTCGCGAAGAGGTCCTCGACCAGCCGGGCGAGGGAAGGCCCGAAGTCGGTGACGGGCTCGCAGGGGGCGTGCAGCAACGGGTCGCCGAGGAGAGACATCTCTCGTACGGTGCCGGAACTGCCGGGAATCGGACGGTGGCGCATGGCCGCAAGCGTACGTTCCAGGTGACGCGGAGCCGCGCTGGTGGTGGCGCGGTTCGGGCCGCTGTCCGGATCTCGATAGGCTGAGGTCCGACCCAGGCGCAAGGAGGATCAAGGACGATGGCAGGCAACGCGGAGCCGCTGTCACCGCGGGCCAAGCTCGCCGTGACGGCGGGCAAGGCCGCTGCGGCGGTGTCGCGCGCGGCGGGGCGGGGCAGTGGATCGGTGATCGGCGGCCGGGTGGCGCTCAAGCTGGACCCCGATCTGCTGGGGCGGCTGGCGAACCACCTGGACGTGGTCCTGGTCTCGGCGACGAACGGCAAGACGACGACGACCCGGCTCATCGCCGAGGCGCTGCGGGCCAGCGGCCCGGTGGTGTCCAACGCGCTGGGCGCCAACATGCCCGCGGGCATCACCTCGGCGCTGGCGGGCGGCTCGGACGCCCGCTTCGGTGTCATCGAGGTGGACGAGAAGTACCTCTCGGGAGTCGCTCGCGATGTGACGCCCAAGGCGATCGCACTGCTCAACCTGAGCCGCGACCAGCTCGACCGGGCCGCCGAGACCCGGATGCTGGCGGAGAAGTGGCGCGAGGGACTCCAGGGCACCAAGGCCGTGGTGATCGCCAACGCCGACGACCCGCTGGTGGTCTGGGCGGCCTCCTCCTCCCCCAACGTGGTGTGGGTGGCGGCCGGTCAGGAGTGGAAGGACGACGCCTGGTCGTGCCCGGCCTGCGGCGGTGTGATGCAGCGCCCCGGCGACGACTGGTTCTGCGGTGAGTGCGGCTTCCGCCGCCCCGCCCCGAGCTGGGTGCTCAGCGGCGACTACGTCCTGGACCCGCACGGCTCGGCCTGGCCGATCCACCTCCAGCTGCCCGGCCGCGCCAACAAGGCCAACGCCGCCACCTCCGCCGCGGTCGCCGCGGTCTTCGGGGTACCGCCGCAGGTCGCCCTGGAGCGGATGTACCAGGTGCAGGCGGTCGCCGGCCGCTATGACGTCGTCTCGTTCCAGGGCCGTGAGCTGCGGCTGCTGCTGGCGAAGAACCCGGCGGGCTGGCTCGAAACGTTTTCCCTGATCGACCCGCCGCCCACACCGGTGATCCTCTCCGTCAACGCCCGCGGCGCCGACGGCACGGACACCTCGTGGCTGTGGGACGTCGACTACACCCGACTGGCCGGTCACCCGATCTTCGTGATCGGCGACCGCAGGCTGGACCTGGCGGTCCGCCTGGAGGTCGCGAACCTGGACTTCCGGGTCTGCGAGAGCCTCGCGGAGTGCGTCCAGCTCGCGCCCCCCGGCCAGATCGAGCTGATCGCCAACTACACCGCCTTCCAGGACGTGCGCCGCACGGTCGGCAACTGAGACCCCCTAAGGAGCAAGCGAGCATGAGCGACAACAGCCTGCGCCTCGTGTGGGTCTACCCCGACCTGCTGAGCACCTATGGCGACCAGGGCAACGCCCTGGTCGTGGAGCGCCGGGCCCGTCAGCGCGGCCTCGACGTGGCCCGTCTGGACGTCCGCAGCGACCAGCCGGTGCCGTCGTCCGGCGACATCTACCTGATCGGCGGCGGCGAGGACCGGCCGCAGCGGCTCGCGTGCGAGCGGCTGCGACGCGACGGCGGCCTCCAGCGGGCCGCCGCCAACGGCGCGATCATCTTCTCGGTCTGTGCCGGGTACCAGATCCTGGGCCACGAGTTCATCAACGACCTCGGCGAGCGCGAGCCGGGCCTCGGCCTGCTCGACGTCGTCTCCACCCGGGGCGAGGGCGAGCGGTGCGTCGGCGACGTGCTCGGCGACATCGACGAGCGCCTGGGCCTTCCGCAGTTGACCGGTTTCGAGAACCACCAGGGCATCACGCACCTGGGCCCCACGGCCCGCCCGTTCGCCCGGGTCCGCCTCGGCAAGGGCAACGGCACCGGCGACGGAACCGAGGGCGCGTACAACGAGACGGTGTTCGGCACGTACATGCACGGTCCCGTGCTCGCGCGGAACCCGCAGATCGCGGACCTGCTCCTGAAGCTGGCCCTCGACGTGAACGCGCTGCCGCCGACCGACGACCGGTGGTACGAGGCGCTGCGCGCCGAGCGCATCGCCTCGGCGACCGCGCCCGCCTGACCCAGCCGCGCCTTCCGAGGGACGCCGTTCGTACGTTCCTCCGACGTCCATCAGTCGGACGTCTGATTCGGCCCCGCCACCTTGCGCCGGTAGGGTGGCGGGGATCCAACCGGACGACGTGGTCCGGTCGTCGGCCCACGTTGCAAAGGTTTTCCGGGCAATGCGAATTGGTGTGCTCACCTCCGGCGGCGACTGCCCCGGCCTGAACGCCGTCATCCGTTCCGTCGTGCACCGCGCGGTGGTGGACCACGGCGACGAGGTCATCGGTTTCCACGACGGCTGGAAGGGTCTCCTGGAGGCCGACTACCGCAAGCTCGACCTCGACGCGGTCGGCGGCATCCTCGCCCTCGGCGGCACGATCCTCGGTTCCTCCCGCGTCCAGCCCGCGCATCTGCGCGACGGTGTGGAGCGCGCCAGGGGCCACGTCGCCGAGCTCGGCCTCGACGCGATCATCCCGATCGGCGGCGAGGGCACGCTCAAGGCCGCCCATCTGCTGTCCGAGGCCGGTCTGCCCATCGTCGGCGTGCCGAAGACCATCGACAACGACATCGCCTCCACCGACGTCACCTTCGGCTTCGACACCGCCGTCGGCGTGGCCACCGAGGCCCTGGACCGGCTGAAGACGACCGCCGAGTCGCACCAGCGCGTGCTGATCGTCGAGGTCATGGGCCGCCACACCGGCTGGATCGCCCTGCACTCCGGCATGGCCGCCGGCGCCCACGCGATCGTGGTGCCCGAGCGCCCCTTCGACATCGACGAGCTGACCGAGCTGGTCGGCCGCCGCTTCTCGGCGGGCAAGAAGTTCGCGATCGTGGTGGTCGCCGAGGGCGCCAAGCCGCGCGAGGGCTCGATGCGCTTCGACGAGGGCGGCACCGACATCTACGGCCACGAGCGCTTCGCCGGGGTCGCCAGCCAGCTCTCCGTCGAGCTGGAGCGGCGCCTGGGGAAGGAGGCCCGCGCGGTGATCCTCGGCCACGTCCAGCGCGGCGGCACCCCGACCGCGTACGACCGCGTCCTGGCCACCCGGTTCGGCTGGCACGCGGTGGAGGCCGTGCACCGCGGCGAGTTCGGGATGCTCACCGCGCTGCACGGCACCGACATCACCATGGTCCCGCTCGCCGAGGCGACGGCGACGCTCAAGACCGTCCCCGCCGAGCGCTACGCCGAGGCGGAGTGCGTGCTCTGAGGCACCAGTGGTTCCCCGCTCCACGGGCCGCCCCCGGTCGCGATCGCGACCGGGGGCGGCTCTACTCTGGGTGCGGACAACCGGTACGAAATCAGGAGTCAGCGGATGGATCACAGCGGGCACGGCATGACGATGGATCTGCCGCCGTTCACGCTGGGGCGCGGCCTGGAGTGGTCCCTGGACCCGTTCTTCCTGATCGGCTGTGTCGCGGGGCTCGGCCTGTACGGCTACGGCGTGCTGCGGCTGCGCAGGCGCGGCGACAGCTGGCCGGTGAGCCGGCTGGTCTTCTGGACCCTCGGTGTGCTGAGCATCGCGCTGGTGATGTGCACCCGGCTCAACGACTACGGCATGGTCATGTTTAGCGTGCACATGGTCCAGCACATGGTCATCAGCATGCTCTCGCCGATCCTGCTGCTGCTGGGCGCGCCCGTGACGCTGACCCTGCGGGCGCTGCCGGTGGCCGGGCGCGGCCGCAAGGGCCCGCGCGAGCTGCTGCTGGCGCTGCTCCACAGCCGCTATCTGAAGGTGATCACGCATCCCGCGTTCACCATCCCGATGTTCATCGCGAGCCTGTACGCGCTCTACTTCACCCCGCTCTTCGACTTCCTGATGGGCTCGAAGACCGGCCACATCGCGATGATGGTCCACTTCCTCGCGGTCGGCCTGATCTTCTTCTGGCCGATCATGGGCGTGGACCCGGGCCCGCACCGCCCCGGCTACATCATGCGGATGCTGGAGCTCTTCGCGGGCATGCCCTTCCACGCCTTCTTCGGCATCGCCCTGATGATGGCGACCGAGCCGATGGTCGGCACGTACGA
Organism: Streptomyces sp. NPDC026377; assembly: GCF_055567715.1. NCBI lineage: Bacteria > Bacillati > Actinomycetota > Actinomycetes > Kitasatosporales > Streptomycetaceae > Streptomyces > Streptomyces sp. NPDC026377. Next base: position 128,451 of record NZ_JBVHPV010000007.1, on the reverse strand, counting down.
GAACCCGCCCTCCTCGCTCGGCATCGACGCGCTCGCCGACCAGGAGGCGGCCGGCGGCATCGCCTGGGCGTTCAGCGAGATCCCGTCGGTGGTCGTCCTGATCGCGCTCGTCTTCCAGTGGTACGCCACGGAGAAGCGCGAGGCGAAGCGGCAGGACCGGGCCGCCGACCGGGACGGCGACAAGGAGCTCGCCGCCTACAACGCCTATCTGGCGTCGCTGAACGCACGCGGTCGGTAACGGCCGGTGCGTCCCTCTGGCGCGGCGGGGTCCCTGGGGGCGACCATGGACTCCACGGCAGCGGCCGGGAGGAAGGGGACCCCATGCCCGGTACGACGAAGGCGATGGTGGTGCTCACCGTCGTGGCGCTGGTGATGATCACTGCGTACACGGTGGCGCTCGGCAGCAGTGGCTGGCTCTGGTTCGGCTGGGTGGTCCTGGGCCTGGCGACGGTGGGCATGGCGGCTTCGCGCAGCGCCTGAGCGACGGCCCGGCGGGCGGGCCGAGTGAGGAGCTGGTGCGTTGCTGTACTACGTGCTCAAGTACGCGGTTCTGGGGCCGCTGCTCAAGCTGCTGTTCCGGCCGAGGATCGAGGGGCTCGAGCACGTCCCGGACGAGGGCCCGGCGATCGTCGCGGGCAACCATCTGTCCTTCTCCGACCACTTCCTGATGCCGGTGATGCTCAAACGGCGCATCACCTTCCTCGCCAAGCAGGAGTACTTCACCGGGCCCGGCGTCAAGGGCCGGCTCACGGCCGCCTTCTTCCGCGCCGTCGGGCAGATCCCGGTGGACCGCTCCGGCAAGGAGGCCGGACGGGCGGCGATCCGCGAGGGCCTCGGGGTGCTGAGCCGGGACGAGCTGCTGGGCATCTACCCGGAGGGCACCCGCTCGCACGACGGACGCCTGTACAAGGGGAAGGTCGGGGTCGCGGTGATGGCCATCAGGGCGGGCGTGCCGGTGATCCCCTGCGCGATGGTCGGCACCTTCGAGATCCAGCCGCCCGGCCAGGTGATGCCCAGGATCCGCCGGGTCACCATCCGGTTCGGCGAGCCGCTGGACTTCTCCCGCTACGCCGGGATGGAGAACGAGAAGGCGGTGCTGCGGGCCGCCACCGACGAGCTGATGTACAAGATCCTTGAGCTGTCCGGCCAGGAGTACGTGGACCGGTACGCGGCCGAGGTGAAGGCCGAGGCGGCCGGAAAGTTCCCGAGAATCCTCGGCTGACGGCGGATTCGCGAAGGGCGCATCCCCCCGCCCCCGGTGCTCACCGGGCCGTGGCGTCGGGCGCACGGGCCAGGGAACAGCGTTCGTCATAGGGCCACGGGACAGATCGGACGGGAGGCGTTGCCCGGCGTGGCCGCGTACCCGGACCTCTTCGACTACATGGCCGAGGACGCCTGGTCGGCCGCGCGGGGCTGAGGAACAGCGGGAGGGGGCGGCCGGATTCCCGGCCGCCCCCTCCCCTGCCTCAACCGGCCTGTGCGGTTACGGCTTCGGCGTGGCGTGCGGGGCGCACGTCACATCGGCGCTGTCGACCTTGCCGGTCAGGAAGTAGGCCTCGACCCGCGTGTTGACGCACGGGTTGACCAGACCGGTCACGCCGTGCGAACCCGCGTCCTTCTCGGTGATCAGGCGCGAGCCCTTGAAGCGCTGGTGGAGCGAGACGGCGCCCTGGTACGGCGTGGCCGCGTCCCGGGTGCTCTGGACGATCAGGACCGGGGGCAGGCCCTTGCCGGTCTTCACCTCGACCGGGGTCTGCTGCTTGGTCCGCCAAGTGGCGCACGGCAGGTTCATCCAGGCGTTCGCCCACGTCATGAAGGGGTTGTCCCGGTGGAGCCGGGTGTTGTCCCGGTCCCACTTCTTCCAGCTGGTGGGCCACTTGGCGTCGGCGCACTCGACGGCGGTGTAGACCGCGTTGCCGTTCTCGGCGCTGATGTTGCCCTTAGTGTCCGACATGTCGGGCGCGGCGGCGTCGACCAGCGCCTGGGTGTCGCCCGCCACGTACTTGCTCCACGTCGTGGCGGTGGGCACCCAGGCGGAGTCGTAGTACGGGGCGTTCTGGAAGTACGCGATGAGCTCGGCCGGGCCGACCACGCCGCCGAGGGGGCTCTTCTTGGCCGCGGCGCGCAGCTTCAGCCACTGCTGCTCGACCTTGGCCGCCGTGTCACCGAGGTGGAAGGTGGCGTCGTTCTTGGCGACCCACTTCTCCCAGTCGCTCCAGCGGCCCTGGAAGGCGACGTCCTGGTTGAGGTTGGCCTGGTACCAGATGTTGTCGCGGGCCGGGTCGACGACGCTGTCGACCAGCATGCGGCGCACATGCGAGGGGAAGAGCGTGCCGTAGACGGCGCCCAGGTACGTGCCGTAGGAGACGCCCAGGTAGTTGAGCTTCTTCTCTCCGAGCGCGGCGCGGATCACGTCCAGGTCGCGGGCGGTGTTCGGGGTGGTCATGTACGGCAGCATCCAGCCGCTGCGCTCGGCGCAGCCGTCCGCGTACTCGGCGGCGAGCTTGCGCTGGGCGCGCTTGTCGGCCTCGCTGGAGGGCACCGGGTCGGCCTTGGGTGCCTTGACGAATTCCTGCGGGTCCACACAGGAGATCGGCGTGGAGTGGCCCACGCCGCGCGGGTCGAAGCCCACGAAGTCGTACGCCTTGGCGGTGTTGACCCACAGGGGGTTCTTGCCCGTCACCCGGGTCGGGAAGCGCATGCCGGAGGCACCGGGTCCGCCGGGGTTGTAGATGAGGGCGCCCTGGCGCTCGGCCGGGGTACCGGTGGAGGAGATGCGGTCCACGGCGAGCTTGATCTGCTGGCCGTAGGGGTGGGCGTAGTCGAGCGGAACGCTGACGTAACCGCACTGGATCGGCTTGGTGAAGCCCCAGTCGGCCGGGCAGTCGGTCCAGTCGATGCCCTTCTTGGCGGCCCGCTCGGCGGCGAGCTGTACGCCGCGCGCCTCGGACGTGCCGTGGTGACGGCTTTCGGCGGTGGCCGCCGGTGCCGCTATCGCGCCGGCTATGAGCGTGCCCGCTATCAGAGTGCCGGCCGAACCGAGCACTGCGGTGCGTCTCAAGTCGTTCCTCCCCCAGATGAGGTGCGCCGCATCGGAGCGACGCGTTCCATGGTCTCGGGGGATCCTCGCTCCTCGGTGCCTGTCGAGAACAGGTCGTACTGGTGTTTCTTTACCGAACCGATAGGCGGGGAGCCGAGTCCCGCTGAGCGGTGCGGACTTCGTCGAGTACGCGCCGCAGCAGCCGGGCGTCCGGCGCCAGGGCCGTCACCAGAAAGGCGGGCCCGGCCAGCGGCGTCAGCACCGCGCTCGTCCCGAGCACCCGCGCGGGGGCAGGGTTTTCGGCCAGCTCCGGGTCGACGACGAGGAGCTGGCCCACCGCCCGGTGCCCGCCCAGGACCGCCGATCCGTTCCAGCCACCGGGCGCGCCCGGCCCGTACCCCAGCTCCTGGTCCAGAAGCGGGCGGCCGGCGCGGTGCACGGTGAGCCGGGTGGCCAGTGTTCCGGGGTCCTCGCCGTGGCGCCCGAGGATCTGCTCCTCGCGCAGCACGAGCCGCGCGTCGGACGCGAGTTCGACCCGGGTGCGCATCCGCAGATCGCTGCCGCGCGCCGAGATCAGCTGCTCGGGCAGCCAGTGCAGTTCGCCGCCGGGGCCCACGGTCAGCCGCACGTCGTAGTGGGCGGGCTCGCCGGTGCGGCCGGGCAGGGCGATGGTGGCGGCGGCCGAGTCCACGGTGAGCCGGGCCCCGCCCCGCACCTCGGCCTCCACGGCGAGGCGGTCGCCGCCGAGGGGGGCGCTCATCGCCCCGACGACGGTCACCCGGTGGCGGCCGCCGGTGGCCCGGGTGCGGCGCAGCGCCAGCGGCCCCTCCCCCGCGAGCACGGGCAGGCCCTCGGGGGTGGCGACGATCCGGGCGGTGGCGCGCACCCCGGTGCCGGTGGTCACCGCTGCCATGCCGCGAGCCGCTCCCGTACCCACGCGGCGACCGCGTCCACGCCGTCCTCGGAGCGCAACGACTGGAAGACGACGGGCAGTTCGGCCCGCTGCCGCTCGGCGTCGCGGGCCATCCGCTCCAGGTCGGAGCCGACGTAAGGGGCGAGGTCGGTCTTGTTGACGACGAGCAGATCGGCCGTGGTGACCCCGGGGCCGCCCTTGCGGGGGATGTCGTCGCCGCCCGCCACATCGATGACGAAGATCTGGGCGTCCACCAGGCCCCTGGAGAAGGTGGCGGTGAGGTTGTCGCCGCCGGACTCGACCAGGATCAGGTCGAGCGGCCCCACCGCCTCCTCCAGGTCCTCGACCGCTTCGAGGTTGGCGGAGATGTCGTCCCGGATGGCGGTGTGCGGGCAGGCGCCGGTCTCCACCGCTTGAATCCGCTCGGGCGGCAGCACGGCGTTGCGCAGCAGGAACTCGGCGTCCTCGCGGGTGTAGATGTCGTTGGTGACGACGGCCAGCGAGTACCGGTCCCGCAGGGCCCGGCAGAGCGCGGCGACGGTCGCGGTCTTCCCGGATCCGACGGGCCCGCCGAGCCCGACGCGCAGCGCCCGGCGCGTCCCGTCGGGCCGGTGGGCGTCGGCGCTCAGGGCGGCGGGGCCGCCGTGGGAGTGGTCGAGGTGCATGGGTGACTCCGCTTTCGGTCGGGGCATGTCGGCCCGTCCGGTGTTCGAGGACGGACCCGTTCGGGGTGACGGGGGCCGGGGCGAGGGCTTGCCGCAGCGGCGTCCCCCGCCCCAGCAGGATTTCGGGAAGAAGAGGTTGGATGACTAGGACGCGAACAGCCGCACGGGCCACGCGGCATGTGCCTCCGCCATGACGTCGAGCAGCGGCGCCGAGGCCGCGGGCAGCACGTCCAGCCCCTCCACGGCTGCCGAGGCGGCCCATCGCGCGGCCTGCGCGGCCACGGCGTCCAGCTCGGGCGCCAACCGCGCGAGCACCCCGGTGGCGTCGAACGGGTCGAGGCTCAGCAGCCGCACCACCGCGGTCGCCGGGCCGCTCACGCACTCGTACGCCACGCAGTGCGCCGCGTCCTCGGGCCCCAGCCCCGCCGACCGCGCGGCGAGCCCGAGCACCACCGGCTGGTGGGCGCCGCGCGGCCGGGCCGCGGCGAGCGCGGCCAGCTCCGCGCCGGGCCAGGTGGCCCGGGCCGCCCGCATCATCTGCCGGCCGAGTCTGCGCGCGGTGGCCCGGAGCGCGGGAGAGGGGGTGCGGGCGTCGGCGGCCTCGTCGAGGGCGAACGGGTCGAGGCCGAGGGCGGCCGCAGCGGCGAGCGAGGCGGAGACGAGTCCGGCCGTGTGCAGCCGCCCCCGGCAGAACTCCGCCAGATCCTCCGCGTCCCGGACGCGCCCGGCCCGCACGGCGGGTTCGGCGCCCCCCGAGTGGGCGTGGCCGCCGGCCGGGAAGCGGCCGTCGGCCAGGACGAGCAGAGCTGCGCGAGACATCGGACGGCCCCTTCCCCTACAAGTGTCAAAACAGGCATCAGAAAAGGAAGTACCGCTGGGCCATGGGCAGTTCGGCGGCGGGCGCGGGCTCGACCGGCTCGCCGTCGATGGTCACCGTGAAGGTGTCCGGGTCCACCCGGACGTCCGGCAGCGCGTCGTTCTCGCGCATGTCCGCCTTGCCCACCCGGCGGGTGCTCTTGATGGCGGTGAACCGCTTGTCCAGGCCGAGCCGTTCGGGCAGTCCGTCGTCGAGGGCCGCCTGCGCCACGAAGGTGAGCGAGTTGGCCGCGGGAGCCTTCCCGTACGCGCCGAACATCGGCCGGGGCAGGACCGGCTGGGGGGTGGGGATGGACGCGTTGGCGTCGCCCATCTGCGCGTACGCGATCTGGCCGCCCTTGATGACCAGCTGCGGTTTGACCCCGAAGAACGCCGGGTCCCACAGCACCAGGTCGGCGAGCTTGCCCGCCTCGACCGAGCCGATCTCGTCGTCCAGGCCCTGCGCGACCGCCGGGTTGATCGTGTACTTGGCGACATAGCGGCGCGCCCGGTGGTTGTCGGCGCGGCCGTCGCCCGGGAGCGCTCCCCGGCGCACCTTCATGACGTGCGCGGTCTGCCAGGTGCGCAGGACGACCTCGCCGATCCGGCCCATCGCCTGGGAGTCGGAGGAGAGGATGGAGATGGCGCCCAGGTCGTGCAGAATGTCCTCGGCCGCGATGGTCGAGGGCCGGATGCGCGACTCCGCGAACGCCAGGTCCTCCGGCACCGCCGGGTTGAGGTGGTGGCAGACCATCAGCATGTCGAGGTGTTCCTCGATGGTGTTGACGGTGTGCGGCCGGGTCGGATTGGTGGAGCTGGGCAGGACATACGGCTCGGAGACCACGGTGATGATGTCGGGCGCGTGCCCGCCGCCCGCGCCCTCGGTGTGGTAGGCGTGGATGGAGCGGCCCGCGATGGCGGCGAGGGTGTCGCCGACGAAGCCCGCCTCGTTCAACGTGTCGGTGTGGATGGCGAGTTGGGCGCCGGTCTCGTCGCAGACGGACAGACAGGCGTCGATGACGGCCGGGGTCGCGCCCCAGTCCTCGTGGATCTTGAACCCTAGGGCGCCGCCACGCAGCTGGGAGTGCAGGGCCTCGCGCGACATGGTGTTGCCCTTGCCGAGCAGGCCGATGTTGACGGGCGCGCCGTCCAGCGCCGCGAACATCCGGGCCAGATGCCAGGGGCCGGGGGTGACGGTGGTGGCCTTGGTGCCCTCGGCGGGGCCGGTGCCACCGCCGACGAGGGTGGTGATGCCCGAGGAGAGCGCCTGGTCGATCAGGGTGGGCGAGATGAAGTGGACGTGGGTGTCCACCGCGCCCGCGGTGAGGATCTTGCCGTTGCCCGCGATGATCTCGGTCTCGGGGCCGATGACCAGGTCCGGGTGGACGCCGTCCATGGTGTCGGGGTTGCCCGCCTTGCCCAGGGCGGTGATCCGGCCGTCCCTGATGCCGAGGTCGCCCTTGACGATCCCCCAGTGGTCGAGGACGACGACGCCCGTGATCACGGTGTCGGGCGCGCCCTCGGCACGGGTGGTGCGGGCCTGGCCCATGGACTCGCGGATCACCTTGCCGCCGCCGAACACGGCCTCGTCGCCCGCGCGTCCGGGTCCTCCTGCGCGGTCCTCCTCGATCTCGATCAGCAGATCGGTGTCGGCCAGCCGGATGCGGTCGCCGGTGGTGGGGCCGAACAGGTCGGCGTAGACGGCACGGTGGAGCTCAGTCATCGAGGGAGCCTCCGATCGCGCCGCGCAGCCCGGGGACGGTCCGGCGTCCGGCGAGGGGGACGAGCTCGACATCGACGGGAATGCCGGGTTCGAAGCGCACGGCGGTGCCCGCGGCGATGTTCAGCCGCAGCCCGCGGGCGGCGGCGCGGTCGAAGTCCAGACCGGGGTTGGCCTCGGCGAAGTGGTAGTGCGAGCCGACCTGGACGGGCCGGTCGGCGACGTTGATGACGGTCATGGCGGTGACTTCGCGGCCCTCGTTGAGGGCGACGGGACCGTCCGCGAACAGGATCTCTCCGGGGATCACGCGGCGCTCCCCCGTCACACGATCGGTTCGTGGACGGTGACGAGCTTGGTTCCGTCGGGGAAGGTCGCCTCGACCTGTACGTCGTGGATCATCTCGGGAATGCCCGGCATGACCTCGTCGCGGGAGAGCACCTCGCGCCCGGACACCATGAGTTCGGCCACCGTCCGGCCGTCGCGGGCGCCTTCGAGGATGTGCGAGGTGATGAGGGCGACGGCCTCCGGGTGGTTGAGCCGCACCCCCCGGGCGCGGCGCTTGTCCGCGACGTCCGCGGCCACATGGATGAGCAGTCTCTCCTGCTCGTGCGGCGTCAGTTGCACGCTTCCCACCTCACAGTCGTGCCCGGAACGGGGGAATCCCGTCCTCGGCGCTGCGGGACCCCGTCCAAGTTCAACACTCTGTTGACCTGGGGTTCCCTGCTCCACAGCGAGGCATTGCACGTTACGGCGGAAGTTTTTCCGGCTCGTTAACTGACGCTTTGCATATCCATGGCCAATGCATCCATCGCGGACCCGTCACTCCGGCCGGCCCCGGTCCCCTCAGTCCCCCGCCGGCGGCTGCCGGTGCTCGGCCGCGATGCCGAACCGGCGCCGTTCGCCGGGAGCGGAAGAGACCTGGCGCACCGAGGACACCGAACGGATCACCTGCTCCTCGGCCGGCTCCGCCGCGCCCTCCAGTCGTTCCAGGTCGGCGGCGGACACCAGGGCGACCAGGGGCTTGCCGTGCCGGGTCACGACGACGCGCTCCCCGCCGTACACCACGCGGTTGATCAGCTCGGCGAGCTCAGCACGGGCTTGCGTCACCGGAATCTCATAGGCCATGCTCCCCATCATAACGGCCTGTACGTCCTGTACATTTTTTACAGATGCCGGTACGAGAGCCACGCCCGCGCCACGCCAGAGCCACGCCAGAGAAGAGGTACGTCATGCACGGCCCCTCCGCCCGCTACGTCCTGCCCGAGTTCTCCGAGCGCACGTCGACCGGGATCCGCACCCTCGACCCGTACTCCAAGCTGCTGGAGGAGCGGATCGTCTTCCTCGGCACGCCCGTCGACGACACCGCCGCCAACGACGTGATGGCCCAGCTCATGCAGCTGGAGTACGCCGACCCGGACCGCGACATCTCGCTGTACATCAACTCCCCCGGCGGCTCGCTCACCGCGATGACGGCGATCTACGACACGATGCGGTTCGTCACCTGCGACGTGGAGACGGTGTGCATGGGCCAGGCCGCCTCCGCCGCGGCCGTGCTGCTCGCCGCGGGCACCCCCGGCAAGCGGCTCGCGCTGCCCGGCGCGCGGGTCCTGATCCACCAGCCCTCGGCCGCCGAACCGATCCAGGGCCAGCCGTCCGACCTGGTGATCCACGCCGCCGAACTCCAGCGCGGCCGGGAGCTGTTGACCGATCTGCTGGCCCTGCACACCGGCAACTCCGTCGAGCGGGTCGGCGCGGACCTCGAACGGGACACCATCCTGGACGCCGCGGCGGCGGCCGCGTACGGACTGGTCGACCATGTCGTCACCGGTCGCAAGAACTCGGCCGCGGCGCAAGGGAGGTAGGGACGTGCTGCCAGAACTGCCGCCGCTGCCCGCCCTGACCCGCGCCGAGGGCGAGTTCATCGACGCCTATCTCGACGCCCTCGACAAGCTGGGCCGGATCAACCCCGCCCGGCACCGGGACACCTACGGTGCGCTGCGCTCGGCGCAGGCCCTGGTCGGGCGGGCGGTGGCGCTGCGCGACGCGCTGGCGACCATGCACCGGCGCGGGGAGAGCGAGCTGCACTCCGAGACGCTCGCGCGGGCGCTGCGGGTGCTCGACGGTGAGCGCCGCGCGGAGCGGGTCACCGTGCCGCCTCCGTCACCCGCCGGTTGACGCCACGGTGTCCGTTCACCCCCGCGCCGGTACGACTCGGCGTCCCCCGTTCGCACCATCCGATGGTCCGAACGACGTACCGGCGATATTGCTCCGTCTGCGCAGACACGGGACGGAATGAATCGTTCCGCCACCGATACGACGCAGGTCGGACACCCCGTCAGGGAGCTTGAAACATCGATGTCCACCCGAACGGGTCAGTCGTGAGGAGCCTCACAAAACGCCGTTTCGGCTCGGAAATCCGACACTTGGTGGGTCAAGATCCCTACCGACGACAAGCCCCCGCCGCCGCGGCGGGGCGGTCCGGGCGGACGCCGAGTCCTGCCGCCGTACCCGGATGACTGGTCGAACGCACGGATCGGCAGGAGTGGAGGACCCAAGCAGTGCGGGGCCGCCGGGCAACCGGAAGGCCCCTGGGGTGAAGCCGTGTGAGCGGCCGGGCATCTTCGCCAGTCCGAACCCGACAGGTCATCCTTCGCAGGCGGTTTGACGAAGGGTCGCGCATGTCTGCGCTCAATCACGTTCCGTCCCTGCTCACCCGAGTCGGGGCGGTCTCCGCCCTCACTCTCGCCGCCGTCGGCGGCACGATGCTGGCGCCGGGCGCCGGCAGTGAGGCGAGTGCCGCGACATCGGGCACGAAGGCGCTCAACGTCGCCGCCTCGAAGAAGGGCGCCCCGTACAAGTACGGCGCCAGCGGTCCGCACCGCTTCGACTGCTCCGGGCTCACGCTCTACTCGTTCAAGCAGGCCGGCAAGAAGCTGCCGCGCACCACCCAGCAGCAGTACAACAGCACCAGGCACATCTCCTCGTCCGCCCGCCAACGCGGCGACCTGGTGTTCTTCCACTCCGGCTCGAACGTCTACCACGTGGGGATCTACGCGGGGGACGGAAAGATATGGCACTCCCCCAAGACGGGTTCCGTGGTCCGGCTGGAGAAGATCTGGTCGAAGAGCGTCTGGTACGGGCGCGTGCGCTGACGCACGCCGTACAGGGGGCCGGTCGGTGCGGCGGGGTGGAACACGCCCGCGCTCACCGGCCCCTGGCCCGTACAGGGCGCCTGAGGGGCCCTGAGGGGCTCAGCTCTGGACCGGGACCGTCCACGGCAGCGCGATCCAGACGGTCTTGCCGCCCTCCGGCGTCGGGGTGACCGACAGACGCCCCCCGCACTCGGCGGCGAGCCAGCGGATGATCACCATGCCCCGCCCGTTGTCCTGCTGGACGGCCGCGGGAAGCCGTTTGGGCCAGCGGGGATGGCTGTCCGTCACCCCGATGTGGAGCTGCTCGTCGCGCTCCAGGCGCAGGTCCACGGTGAAGGTGGGCGACTGGCCCAAGGTGTGCTGCACGGCGTTGGTCGCCAGCTCCGAGACGATCAGACGGATCGTGTCGGCGGTGTCGGCGTCCGACGGAAGACCCCACTCGGTGAGTACGCCGGCGACGTGTCTGCGGGCGGCGGAGACCGAGGCGGGATCGCTCGGCAGAGTGAGGGTCGATTCTTGGTGGTCTGCCATGGCGACGCTGTCCCTTTCCCACCCGGACCGGCCTGCTGGACTCGCGGCGAGCGGACAAACACGAGGGCGGCCCGGACTTGTGCTTCGCGCCAGAGTGCCACTCATCGTGCCGCCGGATGCGCCGATCCACCAACATGTGCATATATCTGTCGCTCAAAGCGGTGAACTCTGCGACGAAGGACCGTATTTGGGCGCCACACTTGCCGCTCACCCGAATCCCGGCCGGGTGCGAGGAGGCCGACATGTGGCACGGGCCCGCGGTACGCCGTCGCCAACTGGGCGAGGAACTGCGCCGGCTGCGCTGCGCGGCCGGGCTCACGAGCGGCCAGGTGGCCGGGCGGCTGGGCTGGCACCAGTCGAAGGTGAGCCGGATCGAGACCGGCCGCAGCGGGGTGAAGACCGCCGACGTGGCCGGTCTGCTGGAGGTGTACGGGGTGGCGGACCCCGGACTGCGGGCGCTGCTGGAGGCGCTGGCGGGCGCGGCGGACGGGGGCGGCGGCCAGTGGTGGCAGGCCTACCGGGGGCTGCTGCCGCCGCAGTACCGGGACTTCATCAGCCTGGAGTCGCAGGCGTCGGCCGCGCGCACCCTGGAGACGTCGGTGGTGCCGGGGCTGCTCCAGACGCCCGAGTACGCGCGCGCGGTGACCCGGGCGGCCCTCGGCGGCCTCGACGCGGCGCGGGTGGACTCCCTGGTGGACGTACGCCTGGCGCGCCAGGAGGTTCTGCGGGCCGATCCGCCGCTGGAGCTGAGCGCGGTGGTCGACGAGGCGGCGCTGCACCGGGCGGTCGGCGGCGCGGCCTCGATGCGGCGGCAGCTGCGCCATCTCCTGGAGGCGGCTCAACTGCCCCAGGTGCGGCTGCGGGTGCTGCCTTTCAGCAGAGGTGGCCATATCGGTCTCACCGGCCCTTTCATTATCTTCTCCTTTCCGCACATTTCCGATCTGGACGTTGTAGTTATCGACCACTTGACGAGTAGCCTCTATCTCGAACGGAGAGAAGACCTTGAGGCGTACAGCGCCGCGTTCCATATGGTCGAGGCGCAGGCCCTCTCGCTCGAGGAATCATTGAATCTGATCGCCGTGATGGCTGACGGCGCGTAAGGGAGGCATGATGCCCGTACCCCCCGCGCATGTACCTTCCAGCACTTCTCTGAACGGTGCGAAATGGCGGCGCAGCAGCCGTAGTACAGGAATGAACAATTGTGTCGAGACCGCGTTCCTCGACGTCGGAGTGCTCGCCGTCCGCGACTCCAAGCGGACCGCCGGGCCCGCTCTGCTCTTCGGAGCGCGGGCCTGGCACGGCTTCCTCACCGGTCTGCCCGTCGACCCCGACGAGGCGTCCGACTGCGGGAGTTGAGCGTGCGAACGGGGGACTAGGCGGTGGGCGCGGTCCGCAGGATCGTGTCCACCGCCCACTGGATCTGCTGATCCGTCAGGTCGGCCCGGGCGGTCAGCCGCAGCCGGGAGATGCCGTCCGGCACCGAAGGCGGCCGGAAGCACCCCACCGCAAGACCCGCGCCCCGGCAGTCGGCCGCCCAGGCCACCGCCCGCTCCGGGGACGGCGCCCGCACCGAGACCACCGCCGCGTCCGGGCGCGCCGCCCGCAGACCCGCCGCCGTCAGCCGTTCGTACAGCTCGGCCGCCACCGCCCGGGCCCGCCCGGCCCGCTCCGGCTCCGCCTCCAGCAGCCGCAGCGCCGCCAGCGCGCCCCCCACGGCCGCGGGCGCGAGCCCGGTGTCGAAGATGAACGTACGGGCGGCGTTGACCAGGTGCCGGATGACCCGGGCCGGGCCCAGGACCGCCCCGCCCTGGCTGCCGAGCGACTTCGACAGGGTGACGGTCGCCACCACGTCCCCAGCACCCGCGAGCCCGGCGGCGCGCGGCCCGCCCCGCCCGCCCTCGCCGAGCACCCCGAGGCCGTGGGCGTCGTCCACCACCAGCGCCGCCCCGTACTCCCGGCAGGCGGCGGCGAGCCCCGCCAGTGGGGCGGCGTCGCCGTCGACCGAGAAGACCGAGTCGCTCACCACGAGCGCGGGCCCGCCGTGGGCGTCCAGGGCCTTGCGCACGGCCTCGGGGTCGGCGTGCGGGACCACCTCGGTGGCGGCGCGCGCCAGCCGGCAGCCGTCGACGATCGAGGCGTGGTTGCCCGCGTCGGAGACGATCAACGTGTCCCGCTCGCCGAGCGCGGTCAGCGCGGCGAGGTTGGCCGCGTACCCGGAGGAGAGGACGAGCGCCGCCTCGAAGCCGCAGAACCGGGCGAGCGCCTCCTCCAGCTCGGTGTGGAGCGCGGTGGTGCCGGTGACCAGGCGCGAGCCGGTGGCACCGGCGCCCCAGCGCAGCGCGGCGTCGGCGGCGCCCCGGGTGACCGCCGGGTGCCGGGTGAGCCCCAGGTAGTCGTTGCTCGCCAGGTCCAGGAGGTCCTGGTCGGCGGCGCGCGGCCGCAGCACTCGTACGAGACCGGCACGCTCGCGCCGCTCGGTCGCTCCGTCGATCCAGTCGAATGGCGCTCGGGGCATGGTGGAGATCCCTTTTGTAGGCAGCGCACAGACCCTATTCCGGCGGGGACGAGGACAGGGTGTGGCGATACACACACCTTCCGGGAGCGCAGTTGTACGATCCCTCCTTGGCTGGAAGCGGGGTCTTGGGCAAGGATCGGCGCCATGGACCTGCTGAACACGCTGGTGGACAAGGGGCTGCGGCGCGAGCTGCCGAGCCGTGAAGAGGCGCTCGCCGTACTGGCGACCTCCGACGAGGAACTGCTCGACGTGGTGGCCGCCGCCGGAAAGGTGCGCCGTCAGTGGTTCGGGCGCCGGGTGAAGCTGAACTACCTGGTGAACCTGAAGTCCGGGCTGTGCCCGGAGGACTGCTCGTACTGCTCGCAGCGGCTGGGCTCGAAGGCCGAGATCCTCAAGTACACCTGGCTGAAGCCGGACGAGGCGTCCAGGGCCGCCGCCGCCGGTGTCGCGGGCGGCGCCAAGCGCGTCTGCCTGGTGGCCAGCGGGCGCGGCCCGACCGACCGCGACGTGGACCGCGTCTCGCAGACCATCGAGGCGATCAAGGAGCAGAACGAGGGCGTCGAGGTGTGCGCCTGCCTCGGTCTGCTCTCCGACGGCCAGGCCGAGCGGCTGCGCGCGGCGGGCGCCGACGCGTACAACCACAACCTCAACACGTCCGAGGGGACGTACGGGGACATCACGACCACCCACACCTACGCCGACCGCGTCGACACCGTGCAGAAGGCGCACGGGGCCGGACTCTCCGCCTGCTCCGGTCTGATCGCGGGCATGGGCGAGAGCGACGAGGACCTGGTCGACGTGGTCTTCGCGCTGCGCGAGCTCGACCCGGACTCGGTGCCGGTCAACTTCCTCATCCCGTTCGAGGGCACCCCGCTCGCCAAGGAGTGGAACCTCACCCCGCAGCGCTGTCTGCGGATCCTCGCGATGGTCCGGTTCGTCTGCCCGGACGTCGAGGTCCGGCTCGCGGGCGGCCGCGAGGTGCATCTGCGCTCGATGCAGCCCCTCGCCCTGCACCTGGTCAACTCCATCTTCCTCGGCGACTACCTCACCAGTGAGGGCCAGGAGGGCAAGGCCGACCTGGAGATGATCGCGGACGCCGGTTTCGAGGTGGAGGGCGCGGGCACCACCACGCTGCCCGAGCACCGCGCCGACGCGGTCGCCGCCGCGGGCTGCGGCTCGCACGCGGCGAGCGGCTGCGGCTCGCACGAGGGCGGCGGCTGCGGCCCGTGCGGCGAGAGCGCTCCGGTGGCCGCCGAGGTCCCCGAGGCGCGTACGGACCTGGTGGCGGTGCGCCGCCGGGGCGCCGGAACGGACCTCGCCCCCAATGCCTGATGCCCTCTACGACGTCGCCCAGCTGCGGGCGCTGGACCGCCGGCACGTCTGGCATCCCTACGGCCCCATGCCGGGCCGCCAGGAGCCGCTGGTCGTGGAGTCCGCGGCCGGGGTCCGACTGCGCCTGGCCGAGGAGACCGAGGGGCGGCGCGAGCTCGTCGACGGCATGGCCTCCTGGTGGTCGGCGCTGCACGGCTACAACCACCCGGCCCTGAACACCGCCGCCCACAACCAGCTGGACCGGATGAGCCATGTGATGTTCGGCGGGCTCACCCACGAGCCCGCCGTGCGCCTCAGCGTCAAGCTCGTGGAGATCACCCCCGAGCCGCTCCAGCACGTCTTCCTCAGCGACTCCGGCTCGGTGTCGGTCGAGGTCGCCATCAAGATGTGCCTGCAGTACTGGAAGTCGGCCGGGCGCCCGCGCAAGCAGCGCCTGCTCACCTGGCGCGGCGGCTACCACGGCGACACCTGGCAGCCGATGTCGGTGTGCGACCCGGACGGCGGGATGCACTCCCTGTGGTCCGGGCGCCTGCCGGAGCAGGTCTTCGCGGACGCGCCGCCCACCGGGTACGACGCGGAGCCGGACGAGGCCTACGTACGCCATCTGCGCGAGACGGTCGCCGCCCACGCCGACGAGGTGGCGGCGGTGATCGTCGAGCCGGTGGTGCAGAACGCGGGCGGGATGCGGTTCCACTCCCCCGGCTATCTGCGGGTGCTGCGCGAGCTGTGCGACGAGTACGACGTGCTGCTGGTGTTCGACGAGATCGCCACCGGCTTCGGCCGGACCGGCACGCTCTTCGCCTCCGAGCACGCCGCCGTCTCCCCCGACGTGCTGTGCGTGGGCAAGGCGATGACCGGCGGCTATCTGTCGATGGCCGCGACGCTCTGCACCACCCGCGTCGCCGAGGGCATCTCCTCGGGCGACGTCCCGGTCCTGGCGCACGGCCCCACCTACATGGGCAACCCGCTGGCCGCGTCCATCGCCTGCGCCTCGATCGACCTGCTGCTCGCCCAGGACTGGCAGGCGGAGATCAAGCGCCTGGAGACGGGGTTGCGGGACGGCCTGGGCGCGTTCGCCGACGCGCCCGGGGTCAAGGACGTCCGCGTCCTCGGCGCCATCGGCGTCGTCCAGCTCGACCACGAGGTGGACATGGCGGCGGCGACCCGGGCGGCGGTCCGCGAGGGCGTATGGCTGCGCCCCTTCCGCGACCTCGTCTACACGATGCCGCCCTATGTGACCAACGACGAGGACCTGGCGCGCATCTGCCGTGCCGTGGGCGCCGCGGCTCGGGAGGGCTGAGATGACGGTACTGGTAGTGAGCGGTACGGGCACGGAGATCGGCAAGACGGTCGTCACCGCCGCCGTCGCCGCGCTGGCACGCGCCGCCGGGCGCACGGTCGCCGTCCTGAAGCCGGCCCAGACCGGGGTCGCGCCCGGCGAGCCCGGCGACGTGGCGGAGGTGCTGCGCCTCGCGGGCGAGGACATCACCGGCGCCGAACTCGCCCGCTTCCCCGAGCCGCTGGCCCCCAACACGGCGGCCCGGCGGGCCGGGATGCGTGCCGTGCGGCCCGAGGAGGTCGCCGAGGCGGCTCAGAAGCTGGCCACGGAGCACGATCTGGTGCTGGTGGAGGGCGCGGGCGGGCTCCTGGTCCGCCTCGACGACGAGGGCGGCACCCTGGCGGACGCGGCCCGGCTGCTCGGCGCGCCCGTCCTGGTCGTCACCCCCGCCGGCCTCGGCACGCTGAACATGGCGGCGCTGACCGGAGAGGCGCTGCGGGCCCGGGGCCTTCGGTGCGCGGGCGTGGTCGTGGGCAGCTGGCCCGCCGAGCCGGACCTGGCGTCCCGCTGCAACCTGGCGGACCTGCCGGAGTCCTCGGGCTCGCCCCTGGTGGGACTGGTGCCGGAGGGGGCGGGACGGCTCCCGGCCGCCGACTTCCGTGCCGCGGCGGCGAGTTGGCTCGGTCCGGAGCTGGGCGGCGACTGGAGTCTGTGATGGCGGCCCTGCGGCCACGGCTGCAGGGGGCGGGTGATTTCGGGGGCGGGGGCTCGGGTCCGGGGTTCGGGGCGGGGACCTGGGGGACGGGGTCTGGGGCCGGAGGTTCGGGGCGGTGGCTTGGGGCCGGGGGCTCGGAGCGGGTGCCTCGGTTCGGGGGCCCGGATCGGGTGCCTCGGGGCCGGGGAAGGGTGACGTGGGGCCCGGGCGGGGACAATCCCGGTGTCCGCCCCGCCGTTCTCCACCCGTGGTTGGAGGGTCCCCATGGAGCAGCGCGCCAAGATCGCTCCGGACGCCGTGCACCATCCCCTGTTCGCCCGCTTCTACGGCCGGTTCAGCGAGGGCGCCGACCGCAAGGCCGGCCTGGCCGCCCACCGCCGTGAGCTGCTGGCCGGCCTCTGCGGCCGGGTGATCGAGATCGGCGCGGGCAACGGCCTCAACTTCCCGCACTATCCGGGGACCGTCTCCGAGGTGGTCGCCATCGAACCCGAACGCGGGCTGCGCGCCCTGGCCGTCCGGGCGGCGCTGCGCGCGGACGTGCCGGTCGACGTGGTGCCGGGTGCGGCCGAGGCGCTACCGGTGAAGAGCGAGGCGTTCGACGCGGCTGTGGTCTCGCTCGTCCTGTGTTCCGTACGGGACGTGCCGCGCTCGCTCGCCGAGATCCGCCGGGTCCTGCGCCCGGGCGGCGAACTGCGCTTCTTCGAACACGGCAGGGCCGAGGGCCGCGTTCTCTCAGCCGTCCAGCGGGCGGCGGACCGGACGCTGTGGCCGCTTCTGTTCGGCGGGTGCCACACCTCGCGGGACGCGGTCGCGGCGATCGAGGCGGCCGGTTTCCAGGTGACGGCCGTCCGTCGGCTGCGGCTGCCCGAGAACGGGCCGCGCCACCCGGCCTCGCCGTGTGTCCTCGGCTCGGCACGGCGTCCGGATCTCGCCTGACGCGACCGCCGCCGGGACGGGCCGGATCTCCTGCTTCCATCGGATGGCCGGGGGCCGGTCCGCGCCTCTACTCTTCTATGCCGTACGGGAGTCGGCCCAGCCACGACGCAACGACCCGGGAGGCGGCCTTGTCCACAGCTGCAGCGGCAACGGAAGGGGCCGCCGCCGCGCGGGCCCGGGCGCTGACCAAGGCGTACGGCACGGGCGAGACGGCCGTCCTGGCGCTGGACTCGGTCGACGTGGACATCGCGCGTGGCCGGTTCACCGCGGTCATGGGCCCCTCGGGCTCGGGCAAGTCCACCCTGATGCACTGCCTGGCCGGGCTCGACTCCGTCTCGGCGGGGCAGGTGTGGCTCGGCGACACCGAGATCACCGGACTCAAGGAGCGGGAGCTGACGCGGCTGCGCCGGGACCGTGTCGGCTTCATGTTCCAGTCCTTCAACCTGCTGCCGACGCTCACCGCCGCCGAGAACATCACGCTGCCCATGGACATCGCCGGGCGCAAGCCCGACCAGGAGTGGCTGGACCGGGTCATCGACACGCTCGGCCTGCGCGACCGGCTGCGGCACCGGCCCGCCCAGCTCTCCGGCGGCCAGCAGCAGCGGGTGGCGTGCGCGCGGGCGCTGGCCTCCCGCCCGGAGCTGATCTTCGCGGACGAGCCCACCGGCAACCTCGACTCACGGGCCGGGGCCGAGGTGCTCACCTTCCTGCGGGAGGCGGTGGACGGGTTGGGGCAGACGGTCGTCATGGTCACCCACGACCCGGTCGCGGCGAGCCGCGCCGACCTCGTGCTGTTCCTGGCCGACGGACGCATCGTCGACGAGATGCCGAGTCCGACGGCCGAGGCGGTGCTGGACCGGCTGCGGCTGTTCTCGGGAGGGGCCGGGGCCGAGGAGGGGCCGACGACGGAGGGCGGCGCATCGGCGGGCGGCCGGGGGGCGGTGGGCGGCCGGGTTATGGGCGGCGAATCGGTGGACGGGCGGGCGGCGGACGGCCGTTCGCCGGACCGCCCGCCGCCCGGCGGCTCCTCGCCGGGAGGCGCCTCACCAGGCGGCGCCCAGGAGGGCAGCCCCGGCTTCGACCCCCTACGCAAGGGCTGAACGGCCGTGCTGAGGGCGACCCTGCGCGGCTTCCTCGCCCACAAGGGACGGCTGCTGCTGTCCGCGCTGGCGGTGATCCTCTCGGTGGCCTTCGTCGCGGGTTCGCTGGTCTTCTCGGACACCGTGGCCCGTACCTTCGACCGTCTCTTCGCCTCGACCGCCGCCGATGTGACGGTCGGGCCGCCCAAGGGGTTCGACGAACGGGTGTCCTCCGGGGTGATCCGCACGGTCCCGGCCTCGCTGGCGGCGCGGATCGCGCGCGTCGACGGGGTGGCCGCCACACGCGTGGACGCGGCCGTGGAGAACATCACCGTCGTCGACCGCGCCCACCACTCGGTCGGCCCGGCCGGCGGCGCCCCGACCATCGCCACCACCTGGTCGCCCACCAGGCGCAGCCCAGTGAAGCTGACCAGCGGGCACGCCCCCCACGGCCCCGGCGAGGCGCTGCTCGACAAGGACACCGCAGACAGGAAGCACGTCCGCGTCGGGGACCCGCTCACCGTCCTCGCCCAGCCCGGCTCCTTCCGGGTGGAGGTGGTCGGCATCGCCACGTTCACCACCACCAATCCCGGTGCGGCGCTGGTGTTCCTGGACCCCCCGACCGCGCGGCTGCGCCTCCTGGGCACCTCGGAGTCCGCCACCTCCATCTCGGTGGACGCGGCCCCCGGGGTGTCGGACGAGGAGCTCAAACAGCGGATCGCGGCGGCCGTCGGCGGCTCGTACGAGATCAGGACGGCAGCCCAGCGGGCCAAATCGGCCGCCGACGAGCTGGGCGGATTCCTCGACGTGGTGAAGTACGTGATGCTGGGGTTCGCCGGGGTCGCCACGCTGGTGGGCGTCTTCCTCATCGTCAACACCTTCTCGATGCTGATCGCCCAGCGCACCCGCGAGCTGGGCCTGTTGCGGGCGCTCGGCGCGGACCGGCGGCAGGTGCGCCGGTCGGTGCTGCTCGAAGCGCTGCTGCTCGGCCTGGTCGGCTCCACCCTGGGGTTCGGTGCGGGGATCGGCCTGGCGGCCGGGCTGATGGCGCTGATGGGCACGTTCGGGATGAGGCTCAGCACCGCCGAGATGGTGATCGGCTGGGGGACACCGGTCGCGGCGTACACCGTCGGCGTCGGGGTGACGTTCGTGGCCGCGTACCTGCCCGCGCGCCGGGCCGCCAGGGTCTCCCCGATGGCGGCGCTCGCGGACGCCGAAGTCTCCGGCGCGGGGCGGCCGTTGCGGGTACGGGCCGTGGTGGGCGCGGTGCTCGCCGCGGCGGGGGCGGCGGCGATCACGGGGTGCGCGACCTCGACGGAGACCGCGGCCTCCTCCTCACTGCTGGGGCTGGGCGTGGTGCTCACGCTGATCGCGACCGTGGTGGCGGGGCCGCTCCTGGTCCGGCCGGTGATCCGGGTGCTGGGCGCGGCCTTCCCCCGGCTGTACGGTCCGGTGGGCCGGATGAGCCAGCGCAACGCCCTGCGCAACCCGCGCCGCACCGGCGCCACGGCGTCCGCCCTGATGGTGGGGATCGCACTGGTGACCGGGCTGTCGGTGGCCAGTGCCTCCATGACCGACTCGTTCGACCAACAGATCGACCAGACGCTGGGAGCCGACTTCGTCGTCCAGAACGGCGCCTTCCAGCCGTTCCCCCGGGAGATCACCGACAAGGTGCGCGCGGTGAAGGGCACCGAGACCGTCGTCCGCCAGCGCTTCGCCCCCCTGCGGCTGACGCTCCCCGACGGAAGGACTCCCCGGACGACCGCCTCCGGCTACGACCCCCAGCTCGACGACGTCGCCCACCTCACCTACGCGGCGGGCGGTTCGTCCCAGGCCCTCGCCCCCGGCAATCTGGCGATGGACCGCGACTACGCGCGCGACCACCGCGTACGCCTCGGTGACACCCTCCCCGTCACCTTCGCCACCGGCGCGCGGGCGCGGCTGCGAGTGGCGGCCCTGACCGACATGGACACCTCGGGCGGCTTCGGTGTCGAGGGCGGGGTCTTCATGGGCCTGGCCACCGTGGAGCGCTACCTTCCGGGCGGTCAGGACGCGGCGCTGTACGTCAACGCGAACGGCGCCACCGGCGCGGAGGAGCTGCGCACCACGCTGGACAAGGCGCTGGACCCGTATCCGCAGGTGCAGGTGAGGGACCGGGCGGACTACAAGGAGCTGGTCCGTGACCAGATCGCGGTGATGCTCTATCTGGTCTACGCGCTGCTGGGTCTCGCGATCGTCATCGCGGTGCTCGGCGTGGTCAACACCCTGGCCCTGTCGGTGGTGGAACGCACCCGCGAGATCGGGCTGCTCCGCGCCATCGGGCTCTCCCGGGTCCAGCTGCGGCGGATGATCCGGCTGGAGTCGGTGGTGATCGCGGTCTTCGGGGCGCTTCTCGGGCTCGTCCTCGGGATGGTGTGGGGCGTGGGCATCCAGCAGGTACTGGCGCTCCAGGGCCTCAAGGCGTTCGCCGTCCCCTGGTCCACGGTGATCGCGGTCGCTGTGGGCGCGGCGGCCGTGGGCCTCCTGGCGGCACTGCTCCCGGCCCTGCGGGCGTCGCGGATGAACGTGCTGGCCGCGATCGCGCACGAGTAGGCGTCGTCGGCTGGTTGCGTAGAGGGGGGGTGCCGGCGCGGCCCCGGCCGGAAGCTCGCGCGGGCCGGATCGCGGGCCGGATCGCGGCGCGGCTGGCGGGTGTGGGTCCGGGCGGTGCGGGCACTCTTGTGGCCTCGGGCTCTCGGGCCCCCGAAGCCGCCCCGTACCGTCACTTTGCCACTGCTTTACCATGGGTGCACCTACCCACGACTGAAAGGTGTGAGCGTCCGCCCATGGGCGAGCCTCCCAGTACCCGTCCCCGCACCGGTACACGACATCGCGCGATCCTCCCGCCCCTGCCCGATCATGGGACGGAGGTGAACCGATGACCGAAGTGCTTCTGCTCGTGGTGGCCGTGCTGCTGTCGCTGGCCTGCGGGGCCTTCGTGGCGGCCGAATTCTCCCTCACCACCGTGGAGCGTGGCGAGCTGGAGCGGGCCGTCGAGGACGGCGAGCGCGGCGCGAGCGGCGCCCTCAAGGCCGTCCGCAGCCTCACCTTCCAGCTCTCCGGCGCCCAGCTCGGCATCACCGTCACCAATCTGGTGATCGGCATGCTCGCCGAGCCCTCGATCGCCAAGCTGATCAGCGGCCCCCTCGGCTCGCTCGGCCTGTCGGGCTCCACGGCCCGCTCGGTCGCGCTGGTCATCGGCACCGCCCTGTCGACGGTCTTCCTGATGGTCGTCGGCGAACTCGTCCCCAAGAACTGGGCGATCTCCTCGCCGCTGGCGGTGGCCAAGGTCGTGGCCACCCCGCAGCGCGTCTTCAGCTCCGCCTTCCGCCCCTTCATCAGCCACCTCAACAACACCGCCAACCGCATGGTGCGCCGCCTGGGCCTGGAGCCCGCCGAGGAGCTCGCCTCCGCCCGCACCCCGCAGGAGCTGGTCGCGCTGGCCCGCCACTCCGCCAAGCAGGGCGCCCTCGAAGCGGACACCGCCGAGCTCTTCGTCCGTACGCTCAGCCTGGCCGAGCTCGACGCGGAGAACGTGATGACGCCCCGCGTACAGGTCACCGCGCTGGAGGTGCACGCCACCGCCGAGGACGTCGCCAACGCCACGCGTGCCACCGGCCTGTCCCGCTTCCCCGTCTACCGGGGCAGCCTCGACACCGTCGTCGGCATCGCCCACATCAAGGACGTCCTCGCCATCCCCACCGAGCAGCGGCTGCGCCATCCCGTCACCGAGCTGCTGCGCGAGCCGCTGCTCGTACCGGCCACCCTGACCGTGGACCGGCTCCTCGACCAGCTGTACGGACGGCGGACCATGGCCGTCGTCATCGACGAGTACGGCGGTACGGCCGGCGTCGTCACCATGGAGGACATCATCGAGGAGGTCGTCGGCGAGGTACGCGACGAGCACGACCCGCACGAGACGTCCGACCTGGCCCGCGCAGGCGAGGACGCCGACGGACGGATCCTCTACTCGGCCGACGGCGCCGCCCGCACCGACCAGCTGGAGGCCATCGGCCTGCGCGTGCCGGAGGGTCCGTACGAGACGCTGGCCGGCCTGATCGCCACCGGGCTCGGCCGCATTCCCGCCCTGGGCGACAGCCTGGAGCTGGGCGGCTGGCGGCTCGACGTCGTCGACGCGTCCGGCCGCCGCGCCGCCCGCGCCCTGCTGCACGCGCCGCTGCCCGGCGACGGGGACACGGACACGGAGGGCGAGGGGTCCGGGCATCGCCGTCGGCGGGAGCACCGAGGCGCCGGGCACCGTGAAGACGGGGGTACGACACGCCGGAGCCGGGGCCGGGGCGACCGGCGCGAGGCCCGAGAGGCTCAAGAGGCCCGTGAGGCCCGGGAGGCCCAGGAGGCCCAGGAGGCCCGGGAGGCTTCCCTCGGCGGCGAAGGCGCCGCCGTTCGTGAGGACACCGTTCGTGAGGACACCGCCGTCCGCGACGGCCTGCGGGATTCCGACGACGAAGGGCCCGGCCGATGACCGTCGTCCAGTTGCTGATCGGTCTGGCGACGCTGGTCGTCAACGCTTTCTTCGTCGGCGCCGAGTTCGCGCTGATCTCGGTGCGCCGCAGCCAGATCGAACCGTTCGCCGAGCAGGGCAACCGCCGTGCCCGCAGCGTGATCTGGGGGCTGGAGCATGTCTCGGCCCTGATGGCGGCGGCGCAGTTGGGCATCACCCTGTGCACCCTGGTGCTCGGTGTGGTCGCCGAGCCCGCCATCGAGCATCTGCTGGAGCCGGCGTTCCACCTGGTCGGGGTGGGCGAGGCCGCGGCGCGTCCGGTCTCCTTCCTCATCGCGCTGGCTCTGGCCACCTATCTCCACATGCTGCTCGGTGAGATGGTGCCCAAGAACATCGCGCTGGCCGAGCCTGTCAGGACCGCGCTGCTGCTCGGCCCTCCGCTGGTGACGCTCGCCCGCGCGCTGCGGCCGGTGATCTTCGCCATCAACGCCTTCGCCAACACGCTCCTGAAGCTGCTGCGGGTGGAGACCAAGGACGAGGTCGCGGCGACCTTCTCCGACGACGAGCTGGCCCGGATGGTCCGGGACGCGGGCGACGCCGGACTGCTCGACGACCGGGCCGCCGAGCGGCTGCACGACGCCCTTGAGCTGGGCCGGCGCCCGGTCCAGGACGTGGTGGTGCCCCTGGAGAAGGTGGTGCACACCCCGGTCGGCACGACTCCGGAAGAGCTGGAGCGGCTCGCCGCGCTGTCGGGCTTCTCCCGCTTCCCCGTCGTGGACACGGACGACCGCATCCTGGGCTACCTTCACGTCAAGGACGCGCTCGACGCCATGCCGCGCGACGTACCGTTCCCGGTGACGGCGCTGTGGCCGATCGCCCGGGTCCGGACCTCGACACCGCTCGACGACGCACTGACCGCCATGCGCCGCAGCCGCACCCACCTCGCGGCAGTGCTCGACGAGGACGGACGGCTTGCGGGCCTGGTAGCGATGGAGGACGTCCTGCGCGAGCTGGTCGGCAGGCCGGGCACGGCGTAGGCGGCGGATTCCCTACACCGCGGGCTTGGGGGCGGCTTCGGTGCCCGGCGCGGTGGCCACCGGCTTGGCGGGGGCGTCCGGTTCCGTGGTCTCGGTGAGGCCCGGGCCCGGCCGCCCGCTTCCGTCCCTCCGTCCCTCCGTCCCTCCATGCCTCCGGAAGCCGGTCACCGACCGGGCTGGGGCACTACACCGCGGGCTTGGGGGCGGCTTCGGTGCCCGGCGCGGTGGCCACCGACTTGGCGGGGGCGTCCGGTTCCGTGGTCTCGGTGAGGCCCGGGCCCGGCCGCCCGAGGCCCGACGAGCCGATGGCCATCAGCACGGCGGCGAGCGTGGCGAGGCCCGCGGTGGCGAGCGCCGCCTTCCAGTCCACGTCGAAGAGGTTGGTCGCCCCGGCCGTCAGGACCGCCGCGAGCGACTGCGCGAACGTACGGATGGCCCGCTCGGCAGTCGCCTTCCAGAAGGCTTTGGTGAACATGGAACGCTCGCTCTCTCGTGCGTGGTGATGTGGACTGCGTGCTGATCTACTACTTAGTCTGCGTGGTCAAGTGGCCCGAACAGAAGCCGAATTGGGGGGGCCGGCCCGAGGGCCGGGGCGTCCGGGGCAGGTGGTGTTCCCGGCATACCGCGGAACGCCCGGCACCGACAGGGCCCACGCGATCCGGACCGGCCGAGTTCGCGCCCAGGAGCGGGAAGGCGGCATCACTCCACCCCGGGAAGCGCCATCCGGCCGACGCGCACCGACAAGGAGCCGCCCGGCTCGACGGGCGACGGCGACGGTTACCGCCCGCGATCAGCAACGGACCCTGGTGAAGGCCGCCGGGCCCTAACGGCGACGGTCAGAACGCTGCCAGGGCCGACAAGGTGTCGGTCACACCTGCGTCGCAGGTACCCACCGCGACGACCCCCGCCAGTGCCTCGGCCAATGCCCCCGCCCGCGCCTGTTCCAGCACCTCACTCATCCGCTTCCCCCTCGTCCTCTCCACCCGGACCGCGCGACACTACCGCGCGGTACGATCGCTCCGCCATGGAGATGAATGCCAGCTACACCAGCTTTGTCGCGCTCGGTGACTCGTTCACCGAGGGCATGTCCGACCTCCTCCCCGACGGCTCCTACCGCGGCTGGGCGGACCTGCTCGCGGCCCGGCTCGCCGCCCGTACGCCCGGCTTCCGCTACGCCAACCTCGCCGTACGCGGAAAGCTCATCGGCCAGATCGTCGACGAGCAGGTCGCGCCCGCCGCCGCGATGCGGGCGGACGTGGTGACCCTGGTGGGCGGTCTCAACGACACGCTGCGCCCCAAGTGCGACATGGGCCGGGTGCGCGGGCTGCTCACCGAGGCCGTCGAGACGCTGGCGCCGTCCTGCGGCCAACTCGTCCTCATGCGCAGCCCCGGCCGCAACGGCCCGGTCATGGAACGCTTCCGCCCCCGTATGGAAGAGCTCTTCTCGCACATCGAGGACCTCGCCGCCAAGCACGACGCCCTCGTCGTCGACCTGTACGGCGCGGCCGTGCTCGGCGATCCGCGCCTGTGGGACGTCGACCGTCTCCATCTCACCGCCGAGGGCCATCGCCGGGTGGCCGAGGCGGTCTGGCAGAAGCTCGGGCTTCCCGCCGAGGAGGACTGGCTCGCCCCGCTGCCGAACGAGCCGCGTCCCCGCTGGGCGACGCGCCGCGTGGCCGACGCGCGGTTCGCCCGCCAGCACCTCGCCCCGTGGATAGGCCGCCGTCTCACCGGCAGGTCCTCGGGCGACGGCCGCCTGGCGAAGCGCCCGGAGCTCCTTCCGTACGACCTCACCGAGCCCGTGGTGGACGGACCGGGCACGGCGTCCGGCGACGTGACCGCGCTCTCGTAGCAAGCCACAAACCTGACCGGGGCGCTGGCCTGCAGAAATCGCCAGTAGACTCTGGACACGTGACTGCTGTGTCTGCGAAGCCTCGCATCCCCAATGTCCTGGCCGGCCGCTACGCCTCCACGGAGCTGGCCGTCCTCTGGTCCCCCGAGCAGAAGGTGAAGCTGGAGCGTCAGCTCTGGCTCGCCGTGCTGCGCGCGCAGAAGGACCTCGGGATCGAGGTGCCGGACGCCGCCCTCGCCGACTACGAGCGCGTACTCGACCAGGTCGATCTCGCCTCGATCGCCGAGCGCGAGAAGGTCACCCGCCACGATGTGAAGGCGCGGATCGAGGAGTTCAACGCCCTCGCCGGGCACGAGCAGGTCCACAAGGGCATGACCTCCCGCGACCTGACCGAGAACGTCGAGCAGCTCCAGATCCGGCTCTCTCTGGAACTGATGCGCGACCGGACCGTGGCCGTCCTCGCCCGGCTCGGCAAGCTCTCCGGCGAGTACGCGGAGCTCGTCATGGCGGGCCGCTCGCACAACGTCGCCGCGCAGGCCACCACCCTGGGCAAGCGCTTCGCCACCGCCGCCGACGAGCTCCTCGTCGCCTACGGCCGCCTGGAGGAGCTGCTGGCCCGCTATCCGCTGCGCGGCATCAAGGGCCCCGTCGGCACCGCCCAGGACATGCTTGACCTGCTCGGCGGTGACGCATCCAAGCTCGCCGAGCTCGAACAGCGCATCGCCGGTCACCTCGGCTTCGCCCACGCCTTCACCTCCGTCGGCCAGGTCTACCCCCGCTCCCTCGACTACGACGTCGTCACCGCCCTGGTGCAGCTCGCCGCCGCGCCCTCCTCGGTCGCCAAGACGATCCGTCTGATGGCCGGACACGAGCTGGTCACCGAGGGCTTCAAGCCGGGCCAGGTCGGCTCGTCCGCGATGCCGCACAAGATGAACACCCGCTCCTGCGAGCGCGTCAACGGCCTGATGGTCATCCTGCGCGGCTACGCCTCGATGACCGGCGAACTCGCGGGCGACCAGTGGAACGAGGGCGACGTCTCCTGTTCGGTCGTCCGCCGTGTCGCGCTGCCCGACGCGTTCTTCGCCTTCGACGGTCTGCTGGAGACCTTCCTCACCGTGCTCGACGAGTTCGGCGCCTTCCCCGCCGTCGTGGCCCGCGAGCTGGACCGCTACCTTCCCTTCCTCGCCACCACCAAGGTGCTGATGGCGGCGGTACGCGCCGGGGTCGGCCGCGAGGCCGCGCACGAGGTCATCAAGGAGCACGCCGTCGCCTCCGCGCTCGCCATGCGCGAGCAGGGTGCCGAGCGCAACGAACTCCTCGACAAGCTGGCCGCCGACGACCGGATGCCGCTCGACCGCGCCCAGCTCGACGCCCTGATGGCCGACAAGCTGTCCTTCACCGGCGCCGCCGGTGACCAGGTCGCCGCTCTGGTCTCCCGTATCGAGGAGATCATCAAGCAGCACCCGGCCGCCGCCGCGTACACCCCCGGGTCGATCCTCTGACCCGGGCCCGGGCCACTGACGTCACCGACGGGACCACCCGATGACTCCCGAGGAACTCCAGGCCGCTCGCGACAACGTCATCCCCGACGTGGTCGCGAGCGGGCTGTCCGTGCTCTTCTGCGGCATCAACCCCGGTCTGATGTCCGCCGCCACCGGCCACCACTTCGCCCGCCCGGGCAACCGCTTCTGGCCGGTCCTGCATCTCTCGGGCTTCACCCCGCGCCGGCTGAAGCCCTCCGAGCAGAACGAGCTGCTCACCTACGGCCTCGGCATCACCAACGTCGTCGCCCGGGCCAGCGCCCGAGCCGACGAGCTGAGCGCCGAGGAGTACCGCGAGGGCGGCCGCCTCCTGACCGCCAAGGTCGAACGGCTCCGCCCGCGCTACCTCGCCGTGGTAGGCGTCACCGCCTACCGCACCGCCTTCGACGACCGCAAGGCCCGCATAGGCCCCCAGACCCGCACCATCGGCGAGACCCGTGTCTGGGTCCTCCCCAACCCCAGCGGCCTGAACGCCCATTGGACGGCCGAGACGATGGCCGAGGAGTTCGCCCGCCTGCGCATGGCGGCGCAAGCGGAGCCGGACCCGGCGGACGGATAACCAAGGGGTCAGCAGGGGCCCCTTGCCCGGGCTCAGGGCGTGCGCCCCCAAACCCCGGCCCCACCCTTGCTCAGCTACTCAGCCCGCCCAGACCCCTGCCCAGCGGGGCCCCTCTCCTCATCCCGCCGCACCCGGGCCCCGCCTCCGCAGACGGATGTCCGTGTCCATCGCATAGCTCTGCGTCCAGGTGCGGCCCGCGTCCGACTTCCAGGTCACGTGCGCCGTCGAGGTCGCCCCGTCCACCTTGACCCGGTCGACGGTCATCGACCGGTCGCCGTCCCGTACGTCACCGCGCCGCAGGTCCTGCGCCTTGACCGAAACGGGCTCGCTGGGCGCCAGGTTCTCCGCCTCGTCCGCCGCCCGCACCAGCGCCGCCGCCAGCTCCCGGGCCTGCGCGGGGGTGAACTCGGCGACCGACGCCTCACCGCCTCCCGCGAAGCCGGTCATCTGCACCACGCCGTCCGCCACAACGGACACTTCCGTCGTACCGCCGCCCAGGTCCGCCACTGCGTACGCCATCACCATCTCCTCACCCGCCGACAGGAGACGGCGACGTATCAGGACGTTACGCCACGCCGGACCGCCGCTCCCTCACCCGGTCGCCGGTCCCTCACCCGGTCGCCAGCCCCTCCCCGTACGACAGGGCGCGCCTCGTCCCCTACGGAGGATCGACCTCCGTCACGACCGCCATCAACTGGAACTCCAGTTCCGCGTCCCACTGCGCGACTCCGACGGCGATCCAACGGCCGTCCGTCTGCCAGATATGGAGATACGGGACGCTGTTGCTCAACTCACCCCACGGCGCGGCCATCTCCTCTCCTTCCATGCTCCGTGTCAGCACGGTCCAGAGGCTGAACATCTGCGCCGCACCCCACCGTCGGCTCAGCAGCCCGGCCAGTGCCTCGCACTCCGCCTCGTACTGCTCCTGCACTTCGACGCGTCTGCTGCCGTCGTCGTCCCAGAAGTCCTCGCTGGTACTGAGCTCCACCAAGTGGTAGCCGGGACCGCTGGTGATCGCTCCCGACCTGCCGCGCTCCGCGGGGAAGTCGCGGACGCGCAGCAGGTCGATGACTTCGAGATGCCCTGCGGTGGTCATGCAGTCAGTAAACCCGCCGCCACTGACAATTGGCCCGTCAAGCGTCCCGCCTCCGCAGCGCCCACCAGCCCGCCGCCACGGTCAGAGCGCTCCACGCGATCAGGACCGCCATACCGCTCCAGGCTCCCAACGGCCCTTCGGGGTGGAGCAGCAGGATCTGCCGACCCGCCCGGTCCGGCAGGAAGTCCTGGGCGCCTGCGCCCTGCGACACGTCCCCGACTACGAAGGGCACGATCAGGAACAGCGGCACGAGCACACTCATGGCCCCGGTGACACTGCGCAGCAGGGCCGCGAGCCCGGCGGCCAGCAGACTGAGCAGGGCCAAATACAGAGCGCAGCCGATCACCGCGCGCAGCGCCCCGGGATCACCGATGCCTATACCGAACCCCTTGTCCATGAGCGCCTGGCCGGACAGGAACGACGTAAGGCTGGTGACGAGGCCCACGACGAAGACCAGACCACCGATCACGGCCAGCTTCGCCCTGTAGAACAGCCCTCGGTCGGGCACGGAGCCGAGCGAGATCCGTATTCCTCCGTTCTTGTACTCCGCGGCCGTCGCTGTCGCCCCGAAGGTGAGCGCCGCCATCTGCCCGAAGTTCAGGCCGTAGTACGAGAACAGGACGGGATCGAAGTCGGTGCTGTCAGGCTCAGGGCGCCCCAGCGTGGCGCAGACCAGGACGGTCAGTCCGGCTGTGGCCAGGAGCACGGATATCAACGACCCGACGAGGGAGCGCAGCGAGCGGACCTTGATCCACTCGGCGTGGAGAACTGCGGGGAACGACACGGCTCATACCTCCTGGTCGCGATGGGGGTTTCCGGACATGGCGGACGCGAACTCCGCCTCTCCGGCTGTCAGGTCGAGGTAGGCCTGCTCCAGTGTGGCCTCCTCCGTGGCCAGTTCGAGGATCGCGATACCCTCCGCCGCGGCGATCGGGCCCACGTCCTCGACGCGTGCGCCCTCGACGATCCAGCGGCCGTCCTCGCCTTGGACGGGTGCGAAGCCCCGGGAGGTGAGGACGGTGCGCAGGCGGCCGCCTTCGGTGGTCCGCAGACGCACCCGTGGCTGGATACGGGAGTCGATGAAATCCTGCATGGGGGTGTCGACCAGCAGCCGCCCCCGGCCCAGGACGACGAGATGGTCGGCGAACGAGGCGGTCTCGTTCATCAGATGACTGGAGACCAGGACGGCCCGGCCCTGCCGGGCGAGCCCGCGCATCAGCTCCCGTATCCAGATGATTCCTTCCGGGTCGAGGCCGTTGGACGGTTCGTCGAGGATCAGCACCGAGGGGTCGCCGAGCAGAGCCGCGGCGATTCCGAGTCGCTGGCGCATACCGAGGGAGAAGGTCTTGACGCGCCGGTCCGCGACACTGGCTATTCCCGCCTCTTCCAGCACCTCCTCGACGCGGCGGCGCGGTATGCGGTTGGTGGCGGCGAGGGCACGCAGATGGTTCCGCGCGGTGCGCGAGCCGTGTGCGGCCTGGGCGTCGAGGAGCGCGCCGACACGGCGCAGCGGCTCGTCGTACTCCGCGTATATACGGCCGCCGACCGTGGCGGTGCCCGAGGTCGGCCGGTCCAGGCCGAGCACGAGGCGCATGGTCGTGGACTTGCCGGCGCCATTGGGGCCGAGGAAGCCGGTGACCCTGCCGGGCCGCACGCTGAAGGTCAGGCGGTCCACGGCGCGGGTGGTTCCGTACTCCTTGGTGAGCTCTTGGACGTCGATGCTGGTCATGTCTCAACGTTCGCCGCCGGGCCGGGCTCCGGGCCTCCCCCGTGCGTGGGGATCATCTCCCCCGTGCGGGGGAGCCGCGGCGATCGGGGCGCTGGCACGATGGCGACATGTTCCGTTTCCTCCGCCCGCTGGGCCGCTCCGTGACGTACACGCGATGGCTGCATCTGTCGATGCCCGTCGCCGTGTACGGCATTTGGCTGTTCATCGACATGGAAAAGCCCTACGTGCCGTTTCTGGCCCTGCTGTTGATAGGGCTGATACCGGCCGTGCGCCTGGCCGAGGGGATACAGGTCCAGCTGCTCGTCGTGCCGGCGGAGCGGGGTCGGCACGACGCGAGCGTCTCCGCGGTGTCGTCGGCCAGTTGGGCGGAGCGCTGGCGGACCGTCGTGTGGCTGGAGATCCGTCTGGCGCTCGCGCTCGTGACCATGGTCGTCTCGGTGTGGCTCCCCATCATCACGTACGAGTTGGTGACCGCACCCGCGGGCGGCGGAACAAGCGATGCCCCCTTCCTGCACGAGATGGCCCCGCACTGGTGGTGGTGGCTGCTCGCTCCGCTGCCCCTCTTCCTCATGCTCGGTTGTGTCGCCGCCCTCGGAGAGCTGAACGCCATCATCGCCCGGCAACTGCTCGGTCCGTCGAAGGAGGAGCGGCTGACCGCGCTGGAGGCGAGGACCGAGCAGTTGCTCGAACGGAACCGGATCGCGCGCGAGATCCATGACTCGATCGGGCACGCCCTGACCGTCGCCGTGGTGCAGGCCGGTGCTGCCCGGACGGCGGGAGACCCGGCGTTCACGGCCAGGGCGCTGGCGGCGATCGAGGAGACGGGCCGGGCCGCGTTGGACGATCTGGAGCGCGTCCTGCTGGTCCTGCGGGACAGCGGGGGTTCGGTGGGGCAGCGGCCGACGCTCGACGAGGCCGACCGGCTGCTCGAATCGGCGCGGGCGTCGGGGGCGAAGGTGGAATCCGAGCTGAGCGGCCCGCTGAGCTCGGTGCCGGGCCCTGTCTCCCGGGAGGGGTACCGGATCCTTCAGGAGGCGCTGACCAATGTGCTGCGCCACTCCGGGCCGGTGCCGGTGCGGGTGCGAATGGCGGTGTCGGGTGAACGATTGGAGCTCGATGTGACGAATCCACTGCCGGGTTCGGTGCCCAGAGGGCAGGGCGGGAGCGGGCTGCGCGGCATACGGGAAAGGGCGGCGCTGCTGGGTGGCGAAGCCCATTCGGGTCCGCAGGAGGGAGAGTGGAGGGTGCGCGTGCGTTTGCCGCTGGACGGTCTGCGCTGATGGGACGCCCATGCCTTTCGGAGCTTGCCGGTTTCGGTCCTGCCCCGCACAGGCGTGGAGCCCGGGTGGCGGCCGGTGCGTGCGGTTGCAAGGTGAAGGAGGACAACGACCCGGAGCGTCATCAACCGACGTCAACACCGCTGGCATGAGTCGGCCCCCGCCACCCGGGCGCGAGTCGAAGGACACGCCTTAGGCTGGCCGGATGCCGGTTACCGTTCTTCTCGTCGACGACGAACCCCTGGTCCGAGCGGGTCTGCGGGCCGTTCTCGAGGCTCAGCCCGACATCGAGGTGGTGGGCGAGGCCGCTGATGGCGCCGCCGTCATCCCGATGGTGCGCCGCCTGCGCCCCGATGTGGTGGCCATGGATGTGCGGATGCCGTTGCTCGACGGCATAGAGGCCACCAGGGCGGTGCTGCGTACCGTGCAGGACCCGCCGAAGATCCTGGTGGTCACGACGTTCGAGAACGACGAGTACGTGTACGAGGCGCTGCGGGCGGGCGCCGACGGGTTCCTGCTGAAGCGGGCGCGGCCCGCTGAGATCGTGCACGCGGTGCGGCTCGTCGCGGAGGGCGAATCGCTGTTGTTCCCCGCCGCGGTCCGTGCGCTCGCGGCCGAATACGGCAACAAAAAGGCGAAGAAGGCGCTGGACAAGGCGGCGCTCACCGAGCGTGAGGCGGCTGTTCTGCGGCTGATGGCGCGCGGGCTCAACAACGCGGAGATCGCCGCCCGGCTCATCGTCGGTACCGAGACGGTGAAGACACATGTCAGCGCCGTCCTGGCCAAGTTGGGCGCCCGGGACCGGACCCAGGCGGTCATCGCGGCGTACGAGTCGGGTTTCGTGGCTCCGAGCTGATGCGCCTCCGTGACCATCCGCCACTCGCCGGATACCTGACCAGCGAGTACGATCCGGCAGACACGCGTACGAGCTGGGAGGACACACGTTGGGGCGGCTGACCGGCGGGGATCCCTCTCTGCTGCGGCGGATCAATTCCGCGGTGGTTCTCCATGCACTGCGTGGGGCGGAATCCCCCACTCTGACCGATCTGACCCGGATCACCGGCCTTTCGAGGCCGACGGTCGAGGGCGTGGTCGAGGGGCTCATGGAGGGCGGGCTCGTCGTCGAGTCGGCTCCCGAGGAGGGCGAGGCGCGCCGTCAGGGGCGTCCCGCGCGCCGGTTCCGGTTCCGGGCCGAGGCGGGCCATCTGCTGGGCATCGAGATCGGCCCGCACCGGGTGGCGGCGCTGCTGTCCGGGCTCGACGGGCGGATCGTGGGCGCCGGTTCCCGCGAGGTGTCCGAGACGGCCTCCGCCGATGAACGGCTGGAGCGGGTCAGGGCGACGGTCGCCGATCTGCTGCGGCGGGCCGGAGTGGCGCGCAGCTCGCTCCGCGCGGTCGGTGTCGGCAGCCCCGGCATAGTGGAGGCCGACGGCACCGTGCGGCTCGGGACGGCGCTCCCCGAATGGACCGGCCTGGCTCTGGGCGAGCGGCTGCGGCGGTCGTTCCGCTGCCCGGTGCTGGTCGAGAACGACGCCAACGCGGCGGCCGTGGCCGAGCACTGGAAGGGTGCGGCGACCGACTCCGACGACATCGTCTTCGTCCTGGCGGGGCTGAGCCCCGGGGCCGGATCGCTGATAGGCGGGCGGCTGCACCGGGGGTTCGGCGGCGCGGCCGGCGAGATCGGCGCGCTGCATCTGCTGGGCCGCGACGTGACGCCGGAGAGGCTGCTGTCGACGACCGAGGAACCGTTGCACCCGCTGGACGAGCAGGCGGTCGCCGATGTGTTCGCGCTGGCCAAGCGGGGGGACAGCGGTGCGCAGGAGGCGGTGGAGCGGTTCATCCAGCGGCTGGTGCACGACGTGGCGGCCCTGGTGCTCGCCCTCGACCCGGAGCTGGTGGTCGTGGGCGGCTGGGCCGCCGGAATCGACGGGGTGCTCGATCCCCTGCGTCAGGAGCTGGCGCGGTACTGCCTGCGGCCGCCGCGCGTGGCCCTCTCCCTCCTTGGGGAGGCGGCGGTCGCCACCGGTGCGCTGCGGCTGGCGCTGGACCACGTCGAGGAGCAGCTGTTCGCGGTCGAGGGCACGGTGACCGCTCGCCGCTGAGGGGGCGTGTGGGTGGGCCGGGTGGGTTGGAGGGCGTCCTCCTGCCCTGCCGGGAGCATCCGGAGCGTCTGGAGCCTCCGAAGCGTCCGGAGCAAAATCAATGAGGTCCGGGCCTTCCCTCCCCCGGACCGCCGCCGCTCTCCTTCCCCCCCGGCCGCGCGCCCCCGGCCGCGCACCCCCGGCCGCAGCCGCAACGCGGACGGCCCGCCGCTTTTCCCAGCGACGGGCCGTAGCGGAGAGACAGTGAGCCGGGTGTCAGGAGGCCTGGCGGTGGCCGTCGTGGCTGATCTGCACGTCACCCGCGTCACCGAAGGTGAGGCGGCAGGTGTCGGCGCGATAGGTCGCCACCGATACGGCGACGGTCCGGCCGAGGGAGAAGTAGCGCGTGGTCACGACGAGGACGGGTGCGCCCGGCAGCCGGTCGAGTTCCTTGGCGTCGTCCGCGCGGGCCGAGCCGAGCTCGACCGCGCGGTCCTGGCCTTCCAGGTCGAGGCGCTGGAGCTCCCGCAGCACGCTGCGCGCGCGGGCCGGTCCGGAGGGCGCGTCTATCGAGGTGAGGTCCGGCACGGAGGACGCCGGTACGTAGAGGAGCTCGGCGGCGACGGGCTGGCCGTGCGTGGTGCGGGTGCGGCGGACGGTGTGCACCTCGTCGAGCGCGTCGGCGTCGAAGAGCCGGGCCACCGAAAGCGGCGGGGCGCCCACGGCGCAGTCGACGGCCTGCCAGGCGTCACCGGCCGCGCCGGGCCAGTCGTGCTGTTCGGCCCCTACGGAGACGCCGACGCGCGGCGGGGCGACGGTGGTGCCGACGCCCCGGCGGCGCTGCAGCCTGCCTTCGAGTTCGAGCTGCTCCAGAGCCTGGCGGAGCGTGGCACGCGCGACGCCGAAGCGGGCGGCCAGTTCACGCTCGTTGGGCAGGATCTCTCCCACCGCGAAGTCCGAGTCGAGCGCCTCGCTCAGCACGGTCTTGAGGTGCCAGTACTTCGGCTCCGGCACCGTTTCCAGCTGCGTGGTCCCCACCCTGTCCTCCGCAATCGCCGTGCCCCGGCGGCTTTTCTGCGCCCTTGTTTATTAAAGGTTCCTGCACTAACTCTGCGACCATAGGACGGCCCACCCCCTTGGTCAAGACCAATCCTCGTTCCGTTACGGAACGAATCCGAGTCCTGGCGCAGAGCGTTCACATGACGTTCGCGGTCCCGTGTGCGGGGCGCGACAAAGACCCCCTGCCCGGATCCGGGCAGGGGGCGGTGCGTGTGGGGCGGGCGGGACGGACGGCTAGCGGGGCGACTGGTCCACGTACTGTTCGCGCCCCTCGCACCTCTCGCATCCTTCGCACCCCTCGCGCCGCGCGGGCCCCTCGCACCCCTTCTCATGGATGAGCGCGGCCAGTTTGTCCGGGTTGCGTACGACATAGATGCAGTGGATGCGGCCGTCGAGGACGTCGAGCTGGAGCACGCTGTCCGGCCTTCCGTCATAGAGGACCAGTACCGCCGGACCGCCGTTGATCTCCGTGATACGGAATTCGCCGTTCGGTCCGCCTTCGCGCGACACCGCGTAGAGGAAGCGCCCCACCTTGTCGGCAGACTCGATGATCCTGGTCGGGGCCTTGGACTTGCCGCCGCTGTCGCCGACGAAACGGACGTCGGGGGCGAGCAGGGCGAGCATGGAGTCCAGGTCGCCGCCGCCCGCCGCGGCCATGAACCGCTCGGTGAGATCGCGGCGGTGGGCGGGGTCGACGTCGTAGCGCGGCTTGCGCTCGTCGACATGGCGCCGGGCGCGCCCCGCGAGCTGGCGCACCGCGGGCTCGGAGCGGTCCAGGGTGGCCGCGATCTCCGCGAAGGGGAAACCGAACGCCTCGCGGAGGACGAAGACCGCCCGCTCCAGCGGCGAGAGTGATTCGAGGACCACCAGTACGGCGAGCGAGACGGAGTCGGCCAGCATGGCCTGTTCGACGGTGTCGGGGACTGCGGGCCCGAAATCGGTCACGATCAGCTCCGGCAGCCAGGGTCCCACGTACGCCTCGCGCCGCGCCTGGATCTGTCTGAGCCGGTCGAGGGAGAGCCGGGTGGTGATCCGTACGAGGAACGCGCGCGGGTCGCGCACGCTTTCCCTGTCCCGCGCCGACCAGCGCAGCCACGCCTCCTGCACCACGTCCTCGGCATCGGTGACACGGCCCAGCATGCGGTAGGCCACGCCCGTCAGGACGGACCTGTGGCCTTCGAAGAGATCGGCGGCGGTGGGGGCAGTCACCGCTCCATCCCAGCCGACCGGCAACCGGCTGTCCAGAAGGAGAACCCGCGCTGTTCGATTCTTGGGCCCGCGCGCGCTGTGCTGGACCGGCCTCTTGAACTCCAACCTACCGAGGGGTAATTGTTGCTGACACGGTGTCTACCGCCGTTCGCGTCCACCATCCTCCGCGCGGGACCGCCCGCCCGCGCGAGGCCGCCCGCCCACGACCGGGAGCAGCAGATGACAGGGAGCAGCACCATGTCCGAAGAGGTCTCGTTCACGACCGGCTCCCCCCGGGGCGGCCGCACCGTCACCGTCTCCTACCGGAGGGCCGGAACCGGCGACCCCCTGCTCCTGCTCCACGGCATCGGCCACCACCGCCAGGCCTGGGACCCGGTGTTCGACCTGCTGGCCGTCGAACGCGATGTCATAGCCGTGGACCTGCCGGGTTTCGGCCGGTCTCCGGCGCTGCCCGAGGGCCTGTCGTACGACCTGACGACGGTCGTGCCGGTCCTGGGCGCGTTCTGCGAGGCGCTCGGCATCGAGCGGCCGCATGTGGCGGGCAACTCCCTGGGCGGGCTGCTGGCCCTGGAGTTGGGGCGCGAGAAACGCGTACGGTCGGTGACGGCCCTCTCCCCCGCCGGGTTCTGGTCCCCGGCCGAGCGCCGGTACGCCTTCGTGACGCTGGGCGCGATGCGGCGCGGGGCGAAGATGCTGCCGCTGCCGGTCATCGAGCGGTTGTCCCGGAGCGCGCCCGGGCGCGCGGCGCTCACCAGCACCATCTACGCGCGCCCCGGGCGCCGTTCACCCGAGGCCGTCGTCGCCGAGACGCTCGCGCTGCGCGAAGCCGGTGGCTTCGACGAGACGCTGAGGGCCGGGATCGACGTACGGTTCACCGACGACGTGGCAGGAGTCCCGGTCACCGTCGCCTGGGGCACCAAGGACCGGCTGCTGCCGCGCCGGCAGGGCGTCCGCGCCAAGCGCACCCTTCCCGGCGCCCGGCTGGTGCGGCTGCCCGGCTGCGGCCACGTCCCGATGAACGACGACCCCGCCCTGGTCGCGCGCGTCATCCTGGACACCAGCCGCTGAGCCGCCGCGCCGGGGGCGCCTGCCCAGCACCCCGGCGCCCAGGGCGACCCCCGCGCCGACCAGCGCGCTTCCCAGCGCCTGCGCCGCGCCGTACGCTCCGGCGCCGACCAGCGGGGCGGTGAGCGCGGCCGACACCGGGATGAGGCCGGAGAAGAGCGTCGCGCGTTCGGCGCCGATCCGCTGCACCCCCATGTACCAGCAGACGAAGCCGATCACGGTGACCACGGCGGCCTGCCACACCAGGGCCGCCGTCTCGGTGGCGTCGGGCAGCCGCAGTGCCGCACGCCCGTCCAGTACGAGGGCGAGCGCGGCGGACTCGCCGGCCGCGATGCCGCAGACCGCCGCCGAGAGCAGCTTCGGTCCGAGCGGGCGCAGCACCGGCACCGCGAGCACCGCGAACCCCACCTCGCCCACCAGCGCGCCCGCCGACCAGGCGATGCCCACCGCGTCCGTCCGGCCCCAGCCCTGCACCGTGAACGCCCCGGCGGCCACCAGGAGCGCTCCGTAGAGCACGGGCCGGGTGGGGCGGCGTCCGTCGAGCAGCGGCACGAGCACCGCCACCACGACCGGCGCGCATCCGACGAACACTCCGGGGACGGCGGGCTCGGCCGTGCGCTCGGCGGCCAGCACCGCCATGTTGAAGCCCACCATGCCGACGGCGGAGAGCAGCGCGAGCCGGCCCCACTGTGCCGCGCCGAGGCCGCGCAGCGGTGCGGTGCCGCCCCGGCCGAGCAACGGGAGCAGGAGCAGACAGGCCAGGGTGTACCGCAGGGCCTGGCCGGCCGCGTGGGGATAGTCGCCGAGGACGCTGTTGGCGGTGAAGGATCCGCCGACCAGGACGCAGGCGACGGCGGCGAGCGCCGCGCCCCGTAGCTGTGAGACGTTCATGGGCCCGACGCTAGGCAGCGCGGTGGTCTTGTTTAAGGTCCACTTCCATGACGTCATCGGGGACCACTTCGCCCCCCTCGCCGCAGGGCGGTGAGGCGCGGCCGTCGTGGAACGCGGCCTGGGAACTGCTGCTTCCGGCCGCCGCCGCACCGGCCCGCCAGCGCGGCAGGCTGCTCCAGTCGGCGTTCCGGGAGGCCGTCCGGTCGGGCCGGCTCACCGCCGGGACACGGCTGCCGTCGAGCCGTGAGCTCGCCGCCGACCTCGGGGTCTCGCGCGGCCTCGTCACCGAGGCGTACGAACAGCTCACCGCCGAGGGCTATCTGCGCAGCGACCGGGGCTCGGGCACCTGGGTGGGCGCCGCGGCGCGCGCCGCCGACGCGCCACGCGCGCGTGATCGGGCTCCGCGCGACCAGGGCGCCCGCGTCGACTTCCTGCCCGGCACCCCGGATCTGTCACTGTTCCCGCGCGCCGCCTGGGCCGCCGCGCACAAGGGCGTCCTGGAGCGGCTGCCGCACCGCTCGCTCGGCTACCCCGATCCGCGCGGGCTGCCGGAGCTGCGCACGGCGCTCGCCGCGCTGCTGGCCCGGCGGCGCGGAGTGGTCGCCGACCCGGAGCGGATCGTGGTGTGCTCGGGGGTCGCCCAGGCGATGACGCTCCTCGGCTTCGCCCTCGGAGAGCGCTCCACCCCCGGCGAGCGGACCGTGGGCGTCGAGGACCCGGGCAGTCCCGAGCACACCGCGCTGTTCGCGGCCACGGGCGTACGGACCCGGCGGCTGGCGCTGGACGCGGAGGGCCTGGCACTGGGTCCGCTGTACGCGAGCGGGCTGCGGGTCGCGGTGACGACCCCGGCCCACCAGTTCCCGTCCGGAATCGCCTACTCCGCGCGCCGGAGAGCCGAACTCCTGGACTGGGCGCGGACGGTGGACGGGCTCGTCGTCGAGGACGACTACGACGGTGACTTCCGCTACGACCGTGCGCCGGTCGGAGCCCTCCAGGGGCTCGACCCCGAACATGTGGCGTACACCGGGTCGGTGAGCAAGTCACTCGCCCCCGGTCTGCGGCTCGGCTGGCTGCTGGCGCCGGAGCGGCTGACCGGCACGGCCGTCGCCCTCAAACGCACCATGGACCTCGGCAATCCGGCGCTGGACCAGGCGCTGCTCGCGGACTTCGTCACCAGCGGCGCGTACGACCGTCAGCTGCGCCGGTGCCAACGCGCCTACCGCGAGCGCCGGGACGCTCTGGTCGGGGCGCTGAGCGAGCACGTTCCGGGCACGGAGGTGAGCGGCATCGCGGCCGGGCTGCACATCATCGCCCGACTGCCCGCCCGGTACGGGCCGGAGCCCCGCCTGCTCGAACGTGCCGCCCACGCGCGCGTGGCCGTGCGCCCGCTCTCGTACTACCGCTCGCCCGGGGCCGGGACGGGCGACGGCGTCTCCCTGGTGCTCGGGTACGCCCATCTGACGCCGTCCGACATCGCGCGCGGGGTGCGGCTCCTGGCCGGGGCGCTGGAGACCGGCAGGGCGTGAGGCGCGCCAGCGGGTCCCGTCGGCTCCGGTCCCGCCGCACGAGGGGGCGTGGTGTCCGTCCCCGGGGCCCCGGGCACGGTCCGGAAGACCCGCCCGGGAAGGGGCCCCCTAGGAGTTGGACCAGCCCCGTGTGCACAGCACCAGGCGGTATCCGTCCGGGTCCTCGATGGTCACGCCCCAGTCGTTCCAGTACGGGTTGGGCGAGCTCGCCCGCCTGCCGCCGTGGGCCTCCAGGCGGGCCACCAGCTCCTGCGGGACCTCCCCGTCCACGTAGACGACCAGCAGGTCCTCCTCGGTCGGCCGGGGCTCTGCGGTTCCGGGCGACGTCTGGACGAGTTCCAGATGCCAGTCGGCGTCGGGCCAGCCGACCATCAGCAGCGCGTGCTCGCCGGGGCCCGCGCCCTCCGCGTCGTGCCGCCAGACGACGTCCAGTCCCAAGCCCCCGACCCAGAAGCGCTCCGCCGCCGCGAGGTCGCGTGAGGGACGGGCGATACGGATGTGTGAACGGCCTCCGACGGGCATGGGAGCCTCCTGGGCTTTGCTGGTGCTGGTGACGCGGCCGTGACGGCGGCTCGTACCGACCGTACGCCTCGAAGATCATCGGCGCGATCGTCCCTTGGTCCCCGGCCGCTCGCCCTAGGGCGAGCGTCTTCGGCCGCGTGACGCCACGTAGGACTCCGAGGG
This sequence comes from Streptomyces sp. NPDC026377, assembly GCF_055567715.1. Taxonomy (NCBI): domain Bacteria; kingdom Bacillati; phylum Actinomycetota; class Actinomycetes; order Kitasatosporales; family Streptomycetaceae; genus Streptomyces; species Streptomyces sp. NPDC026377. Next base: position 87,612 of record NZ_JBVHPV010000007.1, on the reverse strand, counting down.
AGCGAGTACTCGTGCCGCGAAGGTGGAAGCCCGCTGTTCACCCGGGGTTCGCGCGCGCGCCGCAGCCGGGCAGTAGGCATGGCACGGATCCGCACGCACCGGACCACCGCCCTGATCCACCTGACCGACCACCCCGTCCCAGGAGGCGCCTCGATGCCGTACCGCCCTCGGATCCCCTCGCCCGACCGCCGTACCCTGCTGAAGGGTTCGCTCGCCGCCTCGGCGGGGCTCGCCCTGCCCGCCGGGCTCGCCACGGCCGCGCCCGCGCTGGCCCTCTCCGGGCGGCCGAGCGCCGACTGGGGCGTGCAGGCCGGTGACATCACCGCGTCGTCGGGGCTCGTGTGGGTCCGGTCCGACCGGCCCGCCCGGATGGTCGTGGAGACCTCCGCCACCGCGTCGTTCCGCCGCGCGCGCACCTGGCCGGGCCCGCTGCTGGGACCGGGCACCGACTTCACCGGTACGACGCAGTTGCGCGGGCTGCCCGCCGGTGAGCAGATCCACTACCGCGTCACCCTCGCCGACCCCGACGACCCCCGCCGTACGGGCAGGCCGGTGTACGGCACGTTCCGCACCGCGCCCGCCTCGCGCCACCGGGACGTGCGCTTCCTGTGGTCCGGCGACATCGCGGGGCAGGGCTGGGGCATCAACCCGGACATCGGCGGTTTCCGCGTCTACGACGAGATGCTGCGGCTCGATCCGGACTTCTTCCTGTCCAGCGGCGACAACATCTACGCGGACGGGGTGATCCGGCCCAGCGTGACGCTGCCCGACGGCCGCGTCTGGCGGAACATCACCACGGAGGAGAAGTCCAAGGTCGCCGAGACGCTGGCCGAGTACCGGGGCAACTTCCGCTACAACCTGCTCGACGAGAACGTACGGCGGTTCAACGCGCGGGTGCCCTCGCTCGTCCAGTGGGACGATCACGAGGTCCGGAACAACTGGTTCCCCGGGCAGATCCTCGACGACGCCCGCTACACCGAGAAGAACGTCGACGTGCTGGCGGCCCGCTCGCGGCGGGCCTTCGGCGAGTACTTCCCCCTCTCGACGCTGCGGCCGGGCAGCCGGGAGGGGCGCGTGTACCGGGTCGTGCGCCATGGACCGCTGCTGGACGTGTTCGTGCTCGACATGCGCACCTACCGCGACGCCAACTCCCCCGGCCGCCGGGCCGACGACACCGTGGGCATCCTCGGCGCGGAGCAGCTGGAGTGGCTGAAGCGGGAGCTCGCCCGCTCCCGGGCGGTGTGGAAGGTCATCGCCGCCGACATGCCGCTCGGCCTGGTCGTCCCCGACGGCTCCGTGAACTTCGAGGCCGTGGCGCAGGGCGACCCGGGCGCACCACTCGGGCGCGAGCTCCAGATCGCGGAGCTGTTGCGGTTCGTCAAGCACCGCCGGATCACCGGCACGCTGTGGCTCACTGCCGATGTCCACTACACGGCGGCCCAGCACTACGATCCGTCGCGGGCCGCGTTCAAGGACTTCGCCCCGTTCTGGGAGTTCGTCTCGGGGCCGCTCGCGGCGGGCGGGTTCCCGGCGAACGCGCTCGACGCGAGCTTCGGCCCCGAGCAGGTCTTCGTCCACGCCCCCGCCAGGGCCAACGCCTCGCCCATGGAGCTGCCGCCGAACTTCGGTGAGATCGAGATCGACGGAGGCAGCGGCGAACTGACGGTGCGTCTGCGCGCCCAGGGCGGTTCGGTACTCTTCACGAAGGTGCTGAAGCCCGGGCTGGTCGGCCAGTAGCCGCGTACGGCCCCCCAACGGCGGCGTACGGAGTGTGGCAGCGAGACGGTCAATCCGCGCCACAAGTCGTAAGAAACGGCCAGAAAGGCACCAGAACCACACTTAACCCATCAGTCACAAAGCGTTCGCGATCACGCAACACCGCTCGGTCACAGTGAAAGCATGACTGAGATGCCCGAGTTGACTGCCCGCAGGAACACCCGCCGCCACCACTGGCGCCGGGACCTGATCGAGCTGGCCGCGCTGTTCACGGCCGTGGCGGTGGCCGACGCCGTGGCCAACACGGTCGCCCACGGGCCGGACGGACCGTTCCTGCTGATCGCCTCGGCGGTCGCGCTGGTCGCCACGGCGGCGTTCCACACCTGGTGGGCCCGGCGCCACAGCCACGCGCCCCCGGCGGCCGCGCCCGTCGATACGGGCGCGGCGCCCGGTTCCTCCGACGCCGCGCCCTCCGACGGTCCCGCCGGGAACGGCGCCGCGCGGGAGACCTCGTTGTGGCGGGTGCGGGCCACCGTGCGCGACGAGCCGGGGAGCCTGGCGGCGCTGTGCACCGCGCTCGCCCGCAGCGGCGTCGACATCCTCACCCTCCAGACGCATCCACTGGCCGAGGGCACGGTCGACGAACTCCTGCTGCGCGCCCCTGCCGACCTCTCGGCCGCCCGCCTCACCCGGGAGATCGCCGGGGCGGGCGGTGGTGACATCTGGCTGGAGCGCGCGGACGCGCACGACCTGGTGGACGCGCCCACCCGGGTGCTCGGCCTGGCCACCCGCACCGCGCTCGACGCGGCCGAACTGCCGCTCGCGCTGCGCCAGCTGCTGGGCCGGTGCACCATCCACTCCCTGCCCGCCGTGTCCCTGTCCGGCCGCCCGACCGGGGAGACGGCGCCCGTCGAGGGGGTCCTCGAATCGACCACCATGCGGCTGCGCGACCCGAACGGCGGGGTCATCACCGTCGAGCGGCCCTACCTCCCCTTCACCCCGACCGAGTTCGCGCGGGCGCGCGCCCTGGTGGAGCTGGACGCGCGGCTCGGCCCGCGCATCCCCCGCAGCCAGGACGTCCTCACCCTGCCCGAGGGCAACGAGATCACCGTCCGCCGGGCCGGCCAGGACGATGTCGCGGCCGCCAGGGCCATGCACGAACGCTGCTCCGCCCGCACGCTCGGCCTGCGCTACCACGGCCCCGTCGGAGACGCCGACCGCTATCTGAACCACCTGCTCAGCCCCCGTTACGGGCGCACCCTCGCCGCCGAGTCGGCCTCCGGGCGGCTCGTCGCCCTCGGCCATCTGCTGTGGGACGGCGACGAGACCGAGGTGGCGCTGCTCGTCGAGGACGACTGGCAGCGCCGTGGCATCGGCTCCGAGCTCCTGGAGCGCCTGGTGGCCCTGGCGGCCGAGGCGGGCTGCGAGAGCGTGTACGCGGTGACGCAGTCCTCCAACACCGGGATGGTGGCGGCGATGCGCGGGCTCGGTCTGCCGCTCGACTACCAGATCGAGGAGGGCACCCTGGTGGTCACCGCACGGCTGCCGAAGGCTCGCACGACGGGGCGTGAGCCGGCCGCTCCGCCGGCGTCGGGACGTCCGCTGTTCGAGCGGCCGTCGTTCGAGCAGGCGGAGCGCTGAGCGCGCGGTTCAGATCGCTCCACAGGTCCTCCACGTCCTCCAGCCCGACCGACAGCCGCAGCAGCCGGTCGCTCACCCCGGCGGACCGCCGGTCTCCCTCGGCCACGATCCGGTGGCTGATGGAGGCCGGGTGCTGGATGAGGGTGTCGACACTGCCGAGGCTCACGGCCGGAGTGATGAGCCGGACGCCCGCGATCACGGCGTGCGGATCGCCGTGCACCTCGAAGGAGACCATCGCCCCGCCCACCGCCGGATAGTGGACCCGGGCCACCCGGGGGTCCTCGGCCAGTCTGCGCACGAGCTCCGCGGCGCTCCCCGCGGCGGCCCGCATCCGTACCGGAAGCGTCGCGAGGCCCCGCAGCAGCAGATAGCCCGCGAGCGGGTGCAGGACGCCGCCGGTGGCGAACCGCACCTGGCGCAGCTGCCGCGCGAAGGCGTCGTCGCACGCGACCACGCCGCCCATGACGTCACCGTGCCCGCCCAGGTACTTGGTGGCGCTGTGCAGCACGATCCGCGCGCCCTGCTCCAGGGGGCGCTGGAGCACGGGGGTGGCGAAGGTGTTGTCGACGAGCAGCGGCACCGAGCCGCAGGCATGGGCGACGGCCCGGATGTCGACCTCGGCGAGCGTCGGGTTGGCCGGGGTCTCCACGATCACCAGACCGGTGTCGGGCCGCAGGGCGTCGGCGATGCCCGCCGGGTCCACCCAGGTCACCTCCGTACCGAGCAGCCCGGCGTCCAGCAGATGGTCGCTGCATCCGTACAGCGGCCGGACGGCGACCACGTGCCGCAGGCCCGCCGAGGCCCGGGCGAGCAGCACCGCGGAGAGGGCGGCCATGCCGCTGGCGAAGGCCACGGCGCCCTCGGCGCCTTCCAGCCGGGCGAGGGCTGTCTCGAAACGGCCTACGGTGGGGTTGTCCAGACGGGCGTACACCGGCGGTCCCTCGGGCAGCAGCCCGGTGGCGGCGAAGGCGTCGATCCGGGCGGCCTCTGCCGCGCTGTCGTACGAGGGGTAGGTCGTCGACAGATCGATCGGCGGGGCGTGCAGTCCGAGTCCCGCGAGGTCGTCGCGGCCGGCGTGGACGGCTTCGGTGGCCAGGGCACGGGGTGCGGCCTGGGCGCGGTCCTGCGTGTCGGTGTCCATGGCGGCACTGTGGAGCCATGACCGGAAGAGAGCGCCCAGGTCCGTGCTACGTTCGGCCAATGGCCGATTCTGTCGTACTGGACCCGGTGGATCTGGACATTCTGCGCCTTCTGCAGCACGACGCCCGGACCACCTACCGCGATCTCGCGGCGCAGGTGGGCGTCGCGCCCTCCACCTGCCTGGACCGGGTCACCAGACTGCGCCGCTCCGGAGTCATCCTCGGACACCAGCTCCGGCTCGACCCGGCGAGAATGGGCCGGAGCCTGGAGGCTCTCCTCTCCGTGCAGGTGCGACCACATCGGCGCGAACTGATCGGTCCGTTCGTCGAACGCATCCGGGCGCTGCCGGAGTCCCGCGCGCTGTTCCACCTCACCGGCCCGGACGACTACCTGGTCCACGTGGCCGTGACCGGCACGGCCGACCTCCAGCGGCTGGTCATCGACGAGTTCACCTCGCGGCGCGAAGTCGCCCGGGTGGAGACGCGGTTGATCTTCCAGCAGTGGGAGTGCGGACCTCTGCTGCCTCCCTCGCCGACACCGGTGCCGCCTTCCGCTCCGTCCCCGCTCTCCTCTTCCGTCCCGGGTGGCTGAAGGTCGCCTGTGGGTGACGCGGGGCCCGTGCTCGTACGAGTATGTGGACCATGCCAGACACTTCCAGCAGCGTGCTGCCCCGCCAGGTCGCCGACGCCCATGTCGACGCACTCATCGAACTCGACCCCATCACCGGTACCTACCTGGGCGTGCGTGAAAGCGCCCGGCTGCTTCCGGACTTCACGCCCGCCGGGCAGGAGGCCGTGGCCGCTCTCGGCCGCGCGACGCTGGCGCGGCTCGACGAAGCGGAGCGGACACCGGGCGCGGACAGCGACTCGGAGCGGCGCTGTGCCAGACTGCTGCGGGAGCGTCTGTCGTCCGAACTCGCGGTCCACGAGGCCGAGGAGGGGCTGCGCTGCGTCAGCAACCTGCGCTCGCCCGTCCACTCCGTGCGCCAGGTGTTCACCATGATGCCGGTCGCCGACGAGGCGGACTGGGCGGACGTGGCGGCGCGGCTCACGGCCGTTCCCGCCGCCCTCGAGGGCTACCGCGCGTCCCTGCAACTGGGCCTCGAACGGGGCCTGTTCGCCGGGCCGCGCGCCACGGACACCTTCGTCGGCCAGCTCACCGAGTGGATCGGCACGGACCGCAACTGGTTCGAGGAGTTCGCGGCGCCGGGCCCGAGGTCCCTGCGCGCCGAACTCGACGCGGGCGCGCGCGTGGCGGGCGAGGCGCTCGTCGCCCTGCGCGACTGGCTGCGCGAGGTGTACGCGCCCGCGATCGCCGGGGCGCCGGACACCGTGGGCCGTGAGCGGTACGCCCGCTGGGTGCGCTACTTCAACGGCACGACCCTCGACCTGGACGAGGCGTACGCGTACGGCTGGTCCGAGTACCACCGCATCCTCGGGGAGATGAAGGCCGAGGCCGACAAGATCCTGCCGGGAGCCGGTCCCTGGGAGGCGCTGGCCCACCTCGACGAGCACGGCACCCACATCGAGGGGGTGGACGAGGTCCGCGCGTGGCTCCAGGCGCTGATGGACGAGGCGATCGAGGCCCTGGACGGCACCCACTTCGAACTCGCCGAGCGGGTACGGAAGGTGGAGTCGCACATCGCGCCGCCCGGCAGCGCCGCCGCGCCCTACTACACCGGCCCCTCGGAGGACTTCTCGCGCCCCGGCCGCACCTGGCTGCCCACCATGGGCGAGACCCGCTTCCCCGTGTACGACCTGGTCTCCACCTGGTACCACGAGGGGGTTCCCGGCCACCATCTGCAGATCGCGCAGTGGCGGCACGTCGCGGACCGGCTCTCGCGCTACCAGGCCACCATCGGCACGGTGAGCGCCAACGCCGAGGGCTGGGCGCTCTACGCCGAGCGTCTCATGGACGAGCTGGGCTTCCTGCCCGACCCGGAGCGGCGCCTGGGGTATCTGGACGCGCAGATGATGCGGGCCTGCCGGGTCATCGTCGACATCGGGATGCACCTGGAGCTGGAGATCCCCGGACACTCGCCGTTCCGTCCCGGCGAGCGGTGGACACCGGAGCTGGCGCAGGAGTTCTTCGGCCGCCACAGCGGGCGTCCGGCGGACTTCGTGGAGAGCGAGCTCACCCGGTATCTGTCGGTGCCCGCGCAGGCGATCGGCTACAAGCTGGGCGAGCGGGCCTGGCTGATGGGCCGCGAGAACGCCAAGAAGCACCACGGTGACGCGTTCGACGCCCGCGCCTGGCACATGGCGGCGCTGTCGCAGGGGCCGCTGGGGCTCGACGACCTGGTGGACGAGCTGTCCAAGCTCTGAGCGTAAGCTGTCCAAGCTCTGAGCGCTCGCGGTGGCGGGCGCCCCGGCCCGCCACCGCGGGGCACCGCCGCCCCAACCACGGCTTCAGCAGCCGCAGTTCTCGGCGCCGACCGGCGCGGTCAGCGCGTCGGCCTCGCGCTTGTCGGGGCCCTCCCAGGTCTCGAACGCGAACCCCTCGCGCACCCAGTACTCGAAGCCCCCGAGCATCTCCTTGACCTGGTAGCCGAGTTCGGCCAGGGCGAGGGCGGCGCGGGTGGCGCCGTTGCAGCCGGGGCCCCAGCAGTAGGTGACGACCGGGACGGACTTGTCGAGCAACCGCTCCGCCTGCTCGGCGATCAGCGCGGTCGGCAGGTGCACGGCGCCCGGCACATGGCCCTGGTCCCAGGCCTGCGTGGAGCGCGAGTCCAGCACGACGAAGCCCGGCTCGCCGCCCTGGGCCAGCACGGACGCCACGTCGGAGACGTCGGCGTGGAAGACCAGGCCGGCGCGGAAGTACGCGGCGGCGTCGGCGGGCGCGGCCGGGGCGACGCGCAGGACGGGGTTGGCGGCGGTGGCGAGCTGCGTCGTTGTCATGGCCAGAAATCTACGGCCGCCGATCACCGCCCGGAAGACGCGATCCCCGGAACATCTCTTGATTCGCCGGGGATTTCACTGTTGTGTGGCAGCCATGACCGAGTATTCCCCGGACGCCACCGACTGGCGCATCCTGGACGCCCTCCAGCAGGACGGCCGGGCCACCTTCGCGGAGCTGGCCCGTGCCGTCGCCATGTCCCCGAGCGCCGTGACGGAACGGGTGCGGCGCCTGGAGGAGGCGGGGGTGATCTCGGGCTACACGGCGGTCGTCGATCAGGAGCGGCTCGGCCGGGGCATTCTCGCCTTCGTGCGGCTGCGGTACCCGAACGGCAACTACAAACCCTTCCACGATCTGCTGGAGGCGACCTCGGAGATCATGGAGGCGCACCACGTCACGGGCGACGACTGCTTCGTGATCAAGGTGGCCGCGCGGTCGATGAGCCACCTGGAGGAGATCTCCGGGAAGATCGGAGCCCTGGGGTCGGTGACGACCAGCGTCGTCTACTCCTCGCCCTTGCCCCGCCGCGCGACAGGCCGCTGACGACCCCGCGCGCGCCGGGGCCCCCTCAGTCCACGGGCCCGGCCGTCCGGTGGCGCACCCGCGACCCGGCGCGCTCCTTGACGATCTCCAGCTGGGTGGGGATGCGGCGGCGCAGATCACCGACGTGGCTGACGATGCCGACACTGCGGTCCCGCTCGCGCAGGGAGTCCAGCACGTCCAGGACCTCGTCCAGGGCCTGGTCGTCGAGGCTGCCGAAGCCCTCGTCGATGAAGAGCGTGTCCAGCCGTACGCCCCCGGCCTCGTCGGTGACCACGTCGGCCAGGCCAAGGGCCAGCGCGAGCGACGCGAAGAACGTCTCGCCGCCCGAGAGCGTGGCGGTGTCCCGCTCCCGGCCGGTCCAGGCGTCGACCACGTGCAGCCCCAGCCCGGAGCGGCCGCGGCCGCCCCGCGCGTCGGAGTGCACCAGCGTGTAGCGGCCGCCGGACATACGGCTCAGTCGGGCGGTGGCGGCGGCCGCGACCTGCTCCAGGCGTGCGGCCAGTACGTACGACTCCAGCCGCATCTTGCGTTCGTTGTCGGCGGAGGTTCCCGCGGTGAGCCCGGCGAGGCGGGCCACCCGGTCGTACTCCTCGCGCAGGGGGCCGATCCGGCGCGTCTCCGCCGCGGCCTCGCGTCCCAGCCGGCCGAGCTCGGCGCAGCGCGCGCGGGCGGCGGCGAGCGCCGAGGCGGCCTCCCGCAGCGCGCGCTCCACGCGCGCGTGGGCGGCCTCGGCCTCCTCGGTCCGCGCGGCCGGACGGGCGCCGGCCGCGACCGTGCCGGGGTCGGCGAGCCGGTCCGCGACGGCCGCCTCCTCGCGCTGCCAGTCGTCGAGCCGGTGCTGGAGCTCACTCTGCGCGCGGTCGTCGAGGAGGGCCTCCGCCGCCGCCCCCGGGGTGTCGAACCCGGCCCGGAAGGCCGCCTCGGAGAGCCTCCCGTCGGCGTCCTTGAGCCGCTGGGCGCTCACCTCGACCTCGCGGACGGCCTCGGCCGCCAGCGCGAGCAGCCCGGCCCGGTGGTCCAGGAGCGCCGCCTGCTCGCCGACGCTGCGGGCCTCGCCCCTGGCCGTCGCCAGCTCCCTTTCCAGGGCGGCCTGTTCCCGCTCGATCTCCTCGCGCCGCGCGGTACGGGCCGACACGCGCCGGTCGGCCTCGCGCTGCTGCTCCAGGCGCCGCACGTGCTCGCGCTCGGCGCTCTCGAAGGCCTCGCGGGCCGCGTGCAGCCCGGCGGCGAGCGCACGGCTCCCGCCGTACTCGGCCTCCCACTCGCGTACCTGGCCGTCGAGCACCGCGAGGGGTTCCGTGCCCGCCTCCGCGCTCGCCGCCGCGAACCGCTCGCGTACGGAGGCGAGGGCGCGCTCGGCCTCGGCGCGGGTAGCTTCGGCCCGCCGGTAGGCATCGTGGGCGGCCTCTTCCGTCGTACGGTCCACCTGGCCGGTGGTGGCGCGCGCGGGCTCGGGGTGCTCGGGCGAGCCGCAGACGGCGCACGCCTCCCCGTCGCGCAGCTCCGCCGCGAGCTCGGCGGCGATGCCGCGCAGCCGCTCCTCGCGCAGGGCCAGCCAGTGCTCATGGGCGGTGTTGGCCCGCTCCCGGGCGGTGCCCTGCCGCTCCTCGGCCGCTGCCACGCGCACCTGGAGCGAGTCGCGCTCGCGGGCCGCCGCCAGCCTGCGCCGGGCCGGCTCCAGCCGTCCCGCCAGCTGCTCGGTGCGGGTGGCGGCCTGGTGGGCGGCGTCGATGCGCTCCTGGTGGCGCCGGCGCTCGCCCTCCCAGGCGGCGAGCCAGCCGGCCGCGTCGAGGAGCAGTTGCTCGTCGGCCCTGGCCTGGCGGTCGAGCTCGGCGCGCTCGGCGGTGATCTCGGCGCTGCGGGCCTCGGCGCGGCGGGCGGCGTCGAGCGCGCCCAGCTCCTGGCGCATCTGCCGTTCCAGCGCGCCCAGTTGCTCCGCCCCGGCCTCGGCCAGGTCGGCGGGGAGCGACGCGCGGGAACGCTCACGGGCCGCGTCGGCCGCCCGGTGTTCGCGCTCGGCCTCCGCGCGCAGCGCGAGGGCGGGGGCGACCAGGTCGGCCTTGCGGGCCCGCCGCAGCCGCTCCCGTACGGCCGCGCGGCGGGGCTCGGCGGCGGCCAGCTCGTCGGCGCGGCGGCGGGCGTCGGCGTACCGGCGCTGGAGCTCGGCGAGGCGGCGCTCGTCGTCGAGCGCGGTCCGGGCGGCGGCCTGGCGGCTCTCGGCGGCACTGAGGGCGCACTCCGCGACGGCGAGGCGCTCGCGGGCCCCGGCGCGCGCGACGGCGGCCCACTCCAGGACGCCCTCGGCGAGCCCGGGCTCGCCGGGGCGGTGGCCGGGCAGCGGCCAGTCCCGTGTGTCCGGGCCGTCCCCGGCGGCCTGGGCCATTCGCTGGGCCAGGTTGAGCAGCCGCTCGTCACCGGCCTTGACCTGCTGTTCGGCGGCGCGGCGCAGCTCGGCCAGCCGCCCCTCGACGGCGGCGAAGCGGCCGGTGTCGAAGAGCCGGCCGAGCAGCTTGCCGCGTGCCTCGGCGTCGGAGCGGAGGAACTTGGCGAAGTCCCCCTGCGGCAACAGGACGACCTGGCAGAACTGCTCGCGGCTCATACCGACGAGCTGCCCGATCTCCTCCCCCACCTCCTGGTGGGAGCGGCTGAGCGCCTGCCACTCCCCCGCGCCCGTGTCGTACTCACGCAGCCAGGTCTGCGCCTTCTCCGTGGTGAAGCCGCTGCCGCGCTTCTTGGGCCGGTTCTGCTGGGGTCTGCGGGTGATCTCCAACCGCCGTCCGCCGACGGTCAGATCGAGCAGGACCTCGGTGACGGTGTCGGGCGCCGCGTGGTCGCTGCGCAGCACCGCGCCCGGGCTCTGGCGGGCGCCGGGCACCGCTCCGTAGAGGGCATAGCAGACGGCGTCCAGGACGGAGGTCTTGCCCGCCCCGGTCACCCCGTGCAGCAGGAAGAGTCCTCCGGCCGAGAGCGCGTCGAAGTCGACTTCCTGGGTGTCGCCGAAGGGACCGAACGCGGTGACGCGCAGCCGGTGCAGCCTCATCGGCCCCCCTCGCGCGCGAGGTCCCGGACGAGCTCGGACTCCACCCGTACGTCGTCGAAGGCCGCGCGCAGCACGGTGCGCTCCCGCTCGTCGGGGCCGCTGCCGCCGCGCACATGGGCCACGAAGTCCTCCGCGATCTCCTGGTCGCTGCGGCCCTGGAGGCGGCGCGCGTACGAGGCGAGCGGGTCCTCCGGGGCGTGGTCGGGGTCGAAGACCAGGCTCAGGGTGTGCGGGAAGCGGGTGGTGACGCGGGCCATCGCGTCGTCGGGGCGGACCGGGTCGGTGAGCGTCGCCTCTACCCACGCGTCCTCGTGGGCCTCCAGGGCGGGATCGTCCAGCAGGTCGTCGAGCCGGCCCCGGACACGGGCGAGCGGACGCGGGACCGGGCAGTCGACGCGCTCGGCGCCGACGGATCCGTCGGCGCCGAGGTCGACGAGCCACATGGTCTTGCGGTGGGTGGTCTCGGAGAACGAGTACGCCAGCGGGGAGCCCGAGTAGCGCACGCGGTCGGAGAGGGTCTGGCAGCCGTGCAGATGGCCGAGCGCCACATAGTCGACGCCGTCGAAGACTCCCGCGGGGACGGCGGCGACCCCGCCGACCGTGATGTCGCGCTCGCTCTCGCTGGGCTCGCCCCCGGCGACGAACGCGTGGGCGAGCACGACGGAGCGGGTGCCGCGCGGGCGTGCCGCGAGATCCGCCCGGACGCGCTCCATGGCCGCGCCCAGCACCTGCTCGTGCCCGGCCTTGGTGGTCTTGAACTCCTCACGGACCAGGGCCGGTTCGAGGTAGGGAAGTCCGTAGAAGGCCACCTCGCCGTGGGCGTCGGACAGCAGCACCGGGCTGTCGCATCCCGCCGGGTCGGTGCGCAGATGGATGCCCGCGCGCTCGATGAGGCCCGCGCCGACCCCGAGCCGCCGGGCCGAGTCGTGGTTCCCGGAGATCATCACCGTCGGCACACCCTCGTCGGCGAGCCGGTGGATGGCGCGGTCGAAGAGCTCCACGGCCGCCAGCGGCGGCACCGCCCGGTCGTAGACGTCGCCCGCCACCAGGACCGCGTCCACGTCGCGCTCGCGCACCGTCGCCACCAGGTGGTCGAGGAACGCGGCCTGGGCGTCGAGCAGGGCGACCCGGTGGAACGACCGTCCCAGGTGCCAGTCCGACGTATGCAGGAGTCTCATGATTCCCGAGGGTAACGGTGGGGTCGGACATCCCGGGCGGCAACTGCCTTACCGGTACGGCTCACAGCTGTCACGCGTCCCCGTACGCCTCGCCGCCGAGCTCCAGCGTCGCGGTGCCCGCGGTGACGTCCGCGAGCCAGCGGCGCAGGGACTCCACGTCCGCCTCCGGGATGCCGATCCCGATGGTGACGGCCTCGGCGTAGCGCACCTCGCGCACCGCGCGCCCGGTGGCCCGCAGGTCGTTCTCCAGCTTGCCCGCGCGCTGGTGGTCGACGGTGACGGTGGCGAGGCGGTACCGCCTGCGCACCACGGTGCCGAGCGCGTCCAGGGCCTCGCCGACCGCTCCCCCGTACGCGCGGATGAGGCCGCCCGCGCCGAGCTTCACGCCGCCGTAGTAGCGGGTGACGACGGCGACGGCGTACCGCACCTCGCGGCGGGTCAGCATCTGGAGCATCGGGAGCCCGGCGGTGCCGCCCGGCTCGCCGTCGTCGCTCGCCTTCTGCACCGACGCGTCCGCCCCGATGACGTACGCGAAGCAGTTGTGGGTCGCCGTCGGGTGCTCCGCGCGGACGCGCGCGAGGAAGTCCTGCGCCTCCTGCTCGGTCGCGGCGGGCGCGAGCGCGCAGAGGAACCGCGATCGGTTGACCTCGGTCTCGTGCACACCCTCACGGGCGATCGTCCGGTACTGCTCCTGCATACGGCCACCCTATGCGGTGCCACGCCCGTGACCCGCGGGCCGCCGCGGGGCCCCGGCGGAGGGGGCGGGGATCGCCGGGGGCGGCGGGGCGCAGGGTGACCGATGTCACCGGGCCCGGCACCGCATGGCATGGCACGGCGGCGCGAGGCCGTGGGGCCGGGGCGGTGGAGGCCGGGGCGGTGGGTCGGCGGGGGCGCCCCGGACGCGGGGCGGGCTGACGGGCACACCAGGGTCGAGGGCGGGCACGCGCGCGGTCCGGCACGCCCGGGCAGCCGGACACAGTGACGCGCAACCCGGGCGACGCCCCGGACGCACACCCCCCGGACGACGTCCTGGACAACGCGCTGGACTACGCCCGGGACGCGCATCCCCCAACAACGCCCTGGACGCACACGCCCGGACCCGCACCCCGGGACGACGCCCTGGACGTACACCCCCGGACGACGCCCCGGTGGATACCGGGTGAACCCTCACCCACCCCTCCCCCTTGATCCTCAACTCTCCCTATAGGCCGCTCGCGCAGGCTGCGCGGAGGAGTCGTGCCACGGCAGAGAGTGCGCCGGTCCGTAAGGAGCTACCCGATATGTCAGTGAACCTCCCGTTGTTCTCCGTCCTTCTGGGAGGCGATTACGCGGGCAAGTCCTCAGCGATCTCCCGGCTCGCGGAAGGCCCCGAGCCCGTCCGGGTCGTCTCGGTCGACGACCGCTTCCTCGCCGAGCGGCACGCACTGATCGGGCGGCTCCGACGCGAGGTGGTGAAGGACGTGGCCGCCCCGGACGGGGCCTACTCGCCGGACTTCATGGCCAGCATGCTCCAGACCGCCGTGGTGCACCTGCGCGACCAGCTCCTCACCGCGGCCCAGGCCGCCGACGGACGGCCGCTCCTCGTCGACTCGTACTACTACAAGATCCTCGCGAAGTGCCGTCTGGCGGGCGTGCGCGAGAACCCCATGTACGACTGGTGGCGCTCGTTCCCCCAGCCGCGCCACGTGGTGTACCTCAGGGTCGCGCCCCAGGAGGCCTGGCGCCGCAGTCGGCGCGGTGGTCGGCTCAACTCCCTCGAACACTACGGCGAACGGCCGGACCGGACGTCCTTCGAGCGGTACCAGACGGACCTGGAAAAGCTGATGTGGGACGAGATCCGCGGCCTTCCGGTGACGGTCGTGGAGCAGCAGGGCTCTCCCGGGCGGACCGCCGAGGCCGTACGGGAGGTGGTCTGCCATGACTATGTCTGAGGCTCGCCGGGCCGGTCGATCCCCGGGGGACCGCTCGTCCGGGACGGATGAGGAGCGGGTGGAGCGGTACCGGTCGCGCGTGTTCGCCGAACGCGCCCGGCTGCGCGCGGCCTTCGCGGACCCGGCCGGACACCAGCGGCGGGTCCTGGAGGACCTGCTCGCCTTCAACGCCGACACCGCCTACGGGCGAGCCCACGGCTTCGCGCGCGTGCGCACCCTGGAGGACTGGCGCCGGGCCGTGCCGGTCCAGGACTACAGCGGCCTCGCCCCCTGGATCGAGCGGGCCGCCGCGGGCGAGGAGAACGTCCTCACGGCCGACCGCCCGGCCGTGTTCTTCACCAGCAGCGGCAGCACCGGTGCCCACAAGAAGATCCCGGTCACCCCCCGGTTCATGCGCACCACCTTCTTCCCGTTCTACTACGCCGCCTGGGCGCCGCTCGCCGAGCACTTCCCCGATGTCCTGGCCCGCCCGGACGCCGTCCTCAACCTCAAGCACGACCCCGTCGCCGCACCCCCGACCACCGCCTCCGGACGTCCCCACGTCGGCGCCAGCCAGGTCGACTTCGGTACGCGGTTCGGCGAGCCGCTCTCCGCCGAGCCCGGTACGGCCGCCCCCTGGGCCACCCTGCCCGTCGAGGTGGACGCGGGCGCGCATCTGGAGAAGATGTACCTGCGGCTGCGCCTGGCCGTCGAGAGCGACGTCCGCTGTGTCATCGGGATCAACCCGGCGATGGTCGCGGCCCTGCCCCACCAGCTGAACCTGTGGTGGGAGCGCATCGTCCGGGAGGTGCGCGACGGCACCCTGGGCGGACGTCCCCATTGCCCGCCCAACCCCGCGCGCGCCCGCGCACTCGACCGTCTCGCCGCGCACTTCGGCCGGATCAGGCCCGCCCACGTCTGGCCGAACATGCGGGCCCTGTTCTGCTGGACCACCGGCGTCGCCTCGCTCTACCTCCCGCGTCTGCGCGAGGAGTTCGGGCCGGGCGTCACCGTTCTGCCCGCCCCGGTCGCCGCCTCCGAGGGGCCCACCGGAGTCGCCCTGGACCGCCACCCGACCGCCGGAAGCCTCGTCGTCACCGCCTCCGTGTACGAGTTCGCCGACGCCGACCGGGACCTCACTCCCGACGTCCCCACGCTCCGGCCCCATGAACTCGAGGTGGGCCGCGACTACCACACCGTCTTCAGCCACGTGGGCGGTCTCTACCGCTACGCGGTCGGTGACGTCGTACGGGTCGTGGACCGCGAGGGCGGTGTGCCGCGCCTCGCGTACACGGGCCGCAGCACCCTCTCCGACGCGGCCGGGGAGCGCCTGCGCGACGCCCATGTCCTGCGCGCCCTCACCACCGCGCTCGCCGCGGGCGGCCTGGAACTGCGCAACGCCGCCTGCCGTGTGACCCCCGGCCCCCATGGCACCCCCGCCTACCAGTTCGCCCTCGCCCCTGCCACGCCGTGGAGCGCGGCCGAGACCGACGCGTTCCTGACGGGCCTCGACCGCGCCCTCGCCCTGGAATCCCCCGGCTACCGCCACGCCCGCACCCACCGCCGTCTGGGCGCTCCCACCGCCCTGTCCCTGCACCCCGACGCCTTCCTCGACGACTGGCACGCCACCGTCGCCTCCGGCGTACGCCCCACCCAGGTCAAAGACCGGCTCTTCCGCCAGGACCCGGCGCAATGGCAACGACTCACCGACGGGAACGGTTCCTGACCCTCAAGTCGCGGCCCCCTCCCCCACCAGGGCCCCGCACCCGACCCCGTCCGACCGAAGGAGACGAGAACCCGTGACCGAGTTGCTCGACGCCGTCGAACGCACCGCCCTGCTCACCGCCGCCCTGCGCGCCGCGGAGACACGCCGGCCCGACCGCATCTACCAGGATCCGTACGCGGACACCCTGTGCGGTGAGATCGGCCCGGAGCTCCTCGCGGAGATCCGGAAGGCGACGTTCCCGGCGGATGCCTCGCGTACGCTCCCCAGCACCCCCGACTACAACGCCATCCGCACCCGGTTCTTCGACGACTACCTCCAGGAAGCAGCCCGGGAGCCGGGGATGCGGCAGATCGTGCTGGCCCCGGCCGGGATGGACTCGCGCGCGTACCGGCTGGACTGGCCCGAGGGGCTGCGCTACTACGAGGTCGACCGGCCCGCGGTGCTCGCGTACAAGCGGGACCGGCTGGAGGGCGTGCGGCCGCGCACCGACCACCGCACGGTCGCGGTGGACCTCACCTCGCCCGACTGGGAGGACGACCTGCTCCGGGCGGGCTACGACCCGGCCCGGCCGTCCACCTGGCTGCTGGAGGGGCTGCTGTACTACATCCCCGAGCAGGACACCCACCGCATCCTGCGCCGGGTGGCGGACTTCTCGGCGCCCGGCAGCCGGATCGCCGCCGACCTGGTCAACTCCGCCGCTCTGACGCTGCCTCATATGCGCGGACTGCTCGACATCTTCGCGGGCTGGGGCTGCCCCTGGCTGTTCGGGACCGACGAGCCCGAGGCGCTCTTCGACCGCTACGGGTTCTCCGTCGAGGCGGTGCAGCCGGGCGAATCGGGGGCGGATTTCGGCCGCTGGCCGGATCCGGTGCCGCCCCGGCACGAGACGGACGTGCGCCGGGTGTTCTTCGTCCACGGCCGGCGGCGCTGATGTCCAAGGCTCTGGTCGTAGGAGGCAGCGTCGCGGGGCTGGCCGCCGCCCTCGCGCTCGCCGGGTCCGGACGGCAGGTGACCGTCCTGGAGCGCTCCGCCCCGCCGCCCCGGGGCGCGATGGCCGATCTGCACGGCCGCTGGCAGCGCCCCACCGTGCCGCAGGCCCAGCACTCGCACACGCTCACCTCGCTCGGCGTGCGCACCCTGCGCACCCGCGCGCCCCAGGTGCTGGAGCGGCTGTTGGCCGCCGGCGCCCCGCTGTTCGACCTCACGCGCGCGATGCCGCCCGGTGCGACCGACCGCGCGCGCGAGGTGGGCGACGATCTGCTGGTCGCCCTGGGCTGCCGCCGCACCACGCTCGAACTCGTCCTGTACCGGACGGTCGAGGCCCTGCCGCAGGTGGAGATCCGGCACGGCTCGACCGTACGCGGGCTGCGGCTGAGCTCCGACCGGCAGTCGGTGCGCGGCGTGGTGACCACCGACGGCGCCCATTTGTCCGCCGATGTGGTCGTGGACGCCACCGGGCGCCGCGCGGCCGCCCGCGGCTGGCTCTGCGACGCCGGGGTTCCGGTCGCGGGGGACCTGACAAGCCCGGGCGGACTGCGCGGTTTCACGCGCTTCTACCGGCTCAGAAGCGGCTCCCTGCCCGGGCCGCTGAACCGCGGCCATGCCGCCGGTGACATCTGGGACCACTACGCGGGCGTGCTGCACCCCGGCGACGCGGGCACCTTCGCGATCGCCCTGGGCACGCTGCCCGGCGACACGGAGCTGGACCGCCTGCGGCACTCCGCCGCCTTCACCGCCGTCGCACACGCGACTCCCGGCCTCACCGCCTGGCTCGACGACAAGGTCAGCGCCCCCATCTCGGCGGTCCATGTGATCGGCGGCCCGGCCAACGCGCTGCGCGCCACCGCCGTGCGCCCACCCGTGGCGGGGCTGTTCCCGGTCGGCGACGCCGCCTGTGTCACGAACCCGCTCTACGGGCGCGGGATGTCGCTGGCGCTCGCGCAGGCCTTCGGCCTCGCCGACACCCTGGCGGCCCACCCCGCCCGGCAGCGCGGCGAGGCCGCCGCCGCCTTCGCCGACGTGCTGCTGCGCCCGTGGTACGAGCACGCGGCCAGCACCGACCGGGAGCGGATCGGGCGCTGGAGCGCCGTCGTGCACGGCCGCCCCCTGCCGCCCGCCTACGCGGGCTGCCCCGACACGTCCATACGGAAGGCCGCCGCGCAGGACGGGACGGTGTGGCGCGGTCTGATGCGGGTCCTGATGGGGCTGAGCACTCCGGACGAGGTGTTCGGGGACGAGAAGTTCCGGCACCGGGTCGCCCAGGCGCCGCGTGGCGCGCTACCGCCGAGCACCGGGCCCCTGCCCCGCCCGCAGCTCCTGAACGTCCTCACGGCGGCGGAAGGAGCCTCCTCGTGACGCCCCTGCGCCACCGTGCCGCCCCGGCACCGGAGGGAGGACGCCCGTGACCACCCCCACCGTCCTCGACTCGCCCGGCCCCCGCCCCGTGGCGGCGGCGCGCCGCCGGGTGCTGCTCGCCCCGGTCACGATCACCCCTTCCAAGCCGCTGATGCCGTCCCACCTCAAGGGGCTGTTCTGGACGGACGTGATGTACCGGGCGACCGCGTGCCTGGCGGAGGTCGACTACCGCTTCAGCCACTCCACGTACCACCTGACCGAACAGACGCTGGCCTTCTGGGAGTTCCTCGACCGGACGCAGGGGGACACCAGTTACGCGGAGCTGACCGAGGACGACATCGGCTCGCTGTACGTACGCCACCGGGCGGCGCAGGACCGGGTCCCGGCCGCGGCACTGCGCCCGTACGCCGACGCCGTCGAGCACCACGGCTGGGTGCACCCGGCCGCCACCCGCGTGCTGGAGCTGTGGCGGGGACACTACGCCCGGCTGGGCCTGTACGACCCCGGTCTCCTCGACCACCAGCCGCCGGGCCTCGGCCTGGAGGAGGCGCTGGACCACCTGCGCGCGCGTGGTCTGTGCCTGGACCACCGGGGGGTCGGCGGTCCGGTCTACCTCGATCTGACGCGGCACGGCCTGCCGCTGCGGCAGATCGTCACCGCCGACGGCCGGCCCAACTACCTCGCCTGCGCCCTGCGGGAGCTCCTGCCGCTCGCACCGCACTACGACGAGCTGGTGTTCCTCTACGACCGCGAGCTCGACCCGGACTACCAGCTCCTCGCACGCGTACTCGGACCGCTGGGTCCCGTTGTGCACCGGGTCCCCGTGGGGCGTGTGCCGGTCG
Organism: Streptomyces sp. NPDC026377; assembly: GCF_055567715.1. NCBI lineage: Bacteria > Bacillati > Actinomycetota > Actinomycetes > Kitasatosporales > Streptomycetaceae > Streptomyces > Streptomyces sp. NPDC026377. Next base: position 68,626 of record NZ_JBVHPV010000007.1, on the reverse strand, counting down.
ACGGCCGCATCCGTTCGGCCCGGGCGGGCGGCTGGCAGGGGATGGACGCCGCCGCGCTGCTCGAAGCGGCCGGCGCCGACCACGACGAGCCGGCGATCCGGCTCGGTATGCGGCTCTACTTCATCGCCACGCTGGGGCCGGGCCAGGCCCAGTCGCACCGGCCCGATCTGCTGCGCCAGTGCCTGGGACGCGCCGAGCGGCTGCTGGCGGGCGCCCCCGCCACCGCCGAGCCGGCGCTGCCCGCACGGCTGGGCGCCCACCGCCGCGACCACACCTATGTGGATCCCTACCGGCTCACCACCAGTCTGCTGGGCCGACGCCGTGCCGCGCCCGCGCGCGATCTGCTGAGGGAGGTGTTCCTGTGCCCCTGACCGGACCACGGCTGTCCCCGCCCCGAACTCCCGTCCCGCTGACGCAGCGCAGCCTCCACGCCGAGGCGTTGCGGCGGCTGCGCGAGGCGCGGCCCGAACTGGTGCCCCTCGGGGACGAGTCGGATCCGGCCGCGCTGCTGGCGGTGCGCGCCCGGGTCGGCGAGCGGCCGGACGCCGACGCCGTCCAGGCGGTGGCGGTCGTGCGCCACTTCGATCCGGCGGCCTGGGTCCGTGAGGCGTCCGCCTTCGCACTCGGGCTCGCACCCGACGTGGCGGCGGCCTGGCGCAGATCATTCACCCGAACGGTCTACCTGGCCGGGAACCCCGCGAACCTGCTCGGCCGTTACTCCTTCGACCGCCTGGCCGAGGACGGATCGGTCGGCTGGTGCGGCCCGGCACCGGCCGCGAGCAGTGCGGAGCTGCGCCGCCTGCTCAAGCTGTTCCTGTCCACGGCCGAGTTCCCGGTGACCCCGCCGAGAACGGTCACGGTCCCGGCCCCGACCGCCAGTCGGGGCGACTGCGGGACGCGGCCGCAGCACCCGGCGCGATCGGCCGCGCCGGGTTCCGGTTCCGTGCCGCCCGGCCCCCCGCCTTCCGGTCCCCCGCCGAGAACCGGAGTCCACCGCGACCTCTGTCTGGCCGTCTCGGGCGTTCGGGTGCCCGAGGCGCTCGTCCACCTCAACCACCTGGTGGCCGAGGCGGCCCTGGACGGCCTGATCGTGCCGGGCGACCGGCTGACCCTGCGCTGCGTCCCGAGCCTGGCCGGCGCGAGCGCGCCCTTCGCCGCGCTCCGCGTCGATGCCGACCCCACCCACCCCGACCGGTTCCGCGCCTACGCGGCCCTCACCGAGGAGACCCCCGATGACTGACTCCACCCTTCTGCCCACCGACCGCCTCCCGGGCACGCTGCCGGACACCCCGCCGGTCCGCCTGGGCATCCACGGCTCGCCCGACCTCGCCGCCGCGATCATCCGCGCGGCGGGCCGCGATGCGAGCGAGGTGGAGCTGGTCGGGTACGACGTGGGCGACCCGTTCCGTGGACTGCGGGCCGGGGAGCTGGACGTCATGATCGTCAAGTACGGGCTGCGGGAACCCGATCTGGCGGTGAGCCGGCCGGTGGCCCTCGATCCGCGCGCCGTCATCGTCGGCGCCCACCACCCGCTCGCCACGCACGCGTCCGTGTCGGTGGAGGAGCTGGCCGCGTACGAGGGGTTCCGCTGCCCGGGCGCGTTCCCGGAGTACGTGTGGGACGAGGTGGTGCCGCCCCGCACCCCCAAAGGCCGCAGGATCCGGCGGGCGTACGAGATGGGCACGGTGAAGGGCCTGATGGGGACGCTCTCGGGGACGGACGCGGTGCATCTGACGTTCCAGTCCCTGGAGGCGATCGCGCCGCCCAGGATGAAGGTGATCCCGATCGTCGACCTGCCGCCCGCGCCGGTAGCCCTCGCCTGGCTGCGCGACCCCGAACCGGCCGCGCACACAGCGCGGTTCATCGCGGACGCGGAGAACGGGAGCACCGCGCGATGACGGCGGCGGACGACGGCCGGGCGCCGGTGGTGCTGCTGCACGCGCTCGCTCTCGACTCCTCCATGTGGGACGTCCAGCGGGAGGCCCTGGAGCGGCGCGGCCATCGCGTCGTCGCTCCCGACCAGCGCGGTTTCGGGGGCACTCCGCTCGGTGCCGGTCCGCCCTCGCTGGACGCGGTCGCCGACGACCTGGCCCGCGAGCTGGACCGGCGCGGGATCGGGCGCGCGGTGCTGGCCGGGGTGTCGATGGGCGGTTACGTGGCGATGGCGTTCCTGCGCCGGCATCCCGGGCGGGCGCTGGCGCTCGCGCTGATCTCCACCCGGGCGCAGGCGGACGACGAGGCCGCGCGTGCGGCCCGGGAAGGCTTCGCGGCCCTCATGGAGGACCCGGTGAGGGGCCCGGCGGCCGTCGGATCCACCGCGCCGCGACTGGTCGGCGCCACCACACGGGCCGAGCGCCCCAAGGTGCTGGCCCACGTCCGTGCGGCCGCGGCCGGGGCCGCCCCCGCGTCCCTGGCCTGGGCCCAGCGGGCGATCGCCGCGCGCGAGGACACCCTGGACGTCCTGCGGGACGCCGACATCCCGGCCGTGGTGATCCTCGGGGAGGAGGACGAGCTGGTGACGGAGGCGGACGCGCGCGCGATGGCGGACGCCCTGCCCCACGGGCGCCTCGCCGTCGTCCCGCGCGCGGGCCATCTGCCGCCGCTGGAGGCTCCGGAGGCGACTCGGGGCGAGCTGGACGCACTGCTCGACGAGCTGGAGGCGTTCACCGGGGAGCCGCGAGCGGCCACCGGGGAAGGGGGAGCGCGCTGATGCCGGGCGAAGACCACCGCGCCTGGGGGTTCACGACCTCCACCGGCCTGGGCTTCACCCATCACACCATCGTCGACGCCCACTTCGAGGCGTGCCGGGACGCCTACCTCGGCCTGCTGGGGCAGGCGGGCATCCAGCCCGGTGCGCAGGTGCTGGACGCGGGCTGCGGCGGCGGGGACTTCCTGCCGTGGCTGGCGGATCTGGTCGGGCCGCGCGGGCGGGTCTCGGCGGTGGACCTGGCCGAGGAGAACGCGGCGCTGGCCCGGGAACGGCTGGGGCGGTGGGCGCCCGTCTGCCCGGTGGAGGTGCGCCGCGCCGATCTGCTGGACCTGCCCTTCGCGGACGCCACCTTCGACGCCGTCTGGTGCGCCAACACCGTGCAGTATCTGACCGACACCGAACTGGCCCTCGCTCTGCGCGAGCTGCGCCGGGTGGTGCGGCCGGGCGGCACGATAGCGGTGAAGGACCTGGACGCCCATTTGATCACGGCCCGTCCGGCCGACCCGTATCTCTTCGCGGACTTCTTCCGCGCTGCCGGACGCACACCCGGATACGCGGCGCAGCTCCTGCGCACCCGGGACCTCTACCGCCATCTGAAGGCCGCGGGGCTGACCGATGTGCGGCAACAGACCGTTCTGATCGAGCACTTCGCCCCGCTCTCCCCGCAGGCCAGAGCGTTCTACGCGCCGACCTGCGCCCGGCTGGCCGAGCAGGCGGCGGCGCTAGGGCTGAGCGGGGAGTGGCGCCGGTTCGCGGACCCGGACGCGGCGGACCACCCACTGGACGCGCCCGACGGATACATCAGCGAGGGCAATGTGCTGGCCGTGGCCACCGTGCCCGGCGAGCGGGAATTCGGGGAGCCCGCCGCTCGTTCTGCGGGAGGAAGGCACAGCTGACGGGCCCCTGGCCCGCGGGAGGCAAGACGTGAGCAGCGAGCAGGAGACCATCCGCAGGATCCTGACCGGGACCGGGGACACCTGGGCGGTCGTGGGTCTGTCGTCCAACGAGAGCCGTGCGGCGTACGGAGTGGCTGCCGTGCTCCAGCGGTACGGGAAGCGGATCGTGCCCGTCCATCCGAAGGCCGAGACGGTCCACGGCGAGCAGGGGTATCCGTCGCTGGACGCGATCCCGTTCGACGTCGACGTCGTGGACGTGTTCGTCAACAGCGAGCAGGCCGGAGCGATAGCCGACCAGGCCGTGGCGGCGGGTGCCAAGGCGGTCTGGTTCCAGCTCGGGGTGATCGACGAGGCGGCGTACGAGCGGACGCGGGCCGCGGGGCTCGACATGGTCATGGACCGGTGCCCGGCGATCGAGCTGCCCCGGCTGGGCTGAGAGCCTGTCCTTGGACCCGCCCGGGGGCGCGACCCGCCTCCCACCGCACCCCCGGTCCTCCCGCCGTATCCCGCCGGCCGCTGTACCGGCCGTCCCGGCGCGCTCATACTGACGCCATTCCCAGCCCCCGAACGGACCCGCGGGAGGCGTGCCTTGCCGACGCTCATCAGCACCCCGGACGGCCGGAACCTCGCCGTGGAGAGCCGGGGCGACCCGCTGGGCAGGCCGGTGTTCCTGTTGCACGGCACCCCCGGCAGCCGACACGGTCCGGCTCCCCGCAGCACCGTGCTGTACCGGATGGGCGTCCGCCTCATCACCTTCGACCGGCCGGGGTACGGCGACTCGGACCGGCGGCCCGGCCGGCGGGTCGCGCACGCGGCGGACGACGTGGCGGCGATCGCCGACGCCCTGGGCCTCGGCGAGTTCGCCGTGGTGGGGCGCTCGGGTGGCGCGCCGCACGCGCTGTCGTGTGCCGCGCGCCTCGGGGAGCGTACGGCCAGGGTGGTGGCGCTCGTACCGCTCGCGCCGCGTGACGCGGACGGCCTCGACTGGTTCGAGGGGATGACGGAGGACAACGTCCGGGCGTACACGATCGCGGCGGGCGGCCCCGAAGCGGTGACCGCCGCCTTCGAGGGGCGGGCGGCGGCGATACGGGCGGATCCGAGGGCGACGGTCACCGCGATGCACGCGATGGTGCCGGGACCGGACCGGGAGGTGCTGGCCGACGCCGCGATCCGGGCGCTGCTGGTGCGCAACTTCGCGGAAGGGCTGCGCTGTTCGGCCGACGGGTGGATCGACGACATCCTGGCGCTGAGCTCGCCCTGGCAGTTCCGGCCGGAGGACATCCGTACGCCGGTGCTGCTGTGGCACGGCGCGCAGGACGTCTTCGCCCCGGCCCGGCACACCCGCTGGCTGGCCGAGCGCATCCCGGGCGCCCGCCTGGAAGTGCCGGCGGACGCGGCCCACTTCGGCGCGCTCGCGGTGTTCACCTGGGCCCTGCGGTGGGCGGTGGCGTGAACGTGCCTGGGGAGTAGGAGAGTTCGACGGTGCCGGGGGCGCCGCCACCCCCGTGCGGTGGCCGGGGCCGCCCCGCTCTCCCCGTACCCCGTCAGATCTCCCCGTACCCCGTCAGACCGGCTGGATCTCGATGTCCCGGTCCAGTCGTCGCCACGAGCGGGCCGCCTCCGCGATCGGGTGGTCCACGCCCAGGCGTTCCGCGGCAGGTTCGATCACGGCCGCGCGCATACCGGCCGCCTCCTCCCCACGGCCCGCCGCCCGCAGGGAGACCGCCAGGTTCGACCGGCAGACCAGGACGTCCGGATGCCAGGCGCCGAGCTTGTCGAGCAGTCCCTCCAGCGCGACGTACTCCCACCGCTCGGCGAGGTCGGCCCGGCCCAGGTCCCCGTACACGTTCGCCAGGTTGACGGCCGCGCAGAGGGTGAACGGGTGCTGGGGGCCGAGCGCCCGCTCCAGTCGGAGGCGGACCTCCTCGGCGTCCTCGACCGCCTCCTCGGCGCCTCCGGTCTCGCGTAGATGGACGACCACGTTCGCCCGGCACGCCAGGCTGTAGGGGTGGGACTCGCCCAGTGTCCCCCGGTACCCGCGCAGCATCCGCCGGGCCAGGTCGAGGGCGCGCCCCGGTTCGCCGGTGGCCGCGAGGTCGGCGGCGAGGCTGACCCCGCAGGCGAGGGTGTCGGGCGAGTCGGGTCCGTACCGGTCGCGGAAGCGCTCGTACGCCTCGCTGGTCAGCCGCATCGCCTCGTGCGGATGCCCGGCCCTGCGCAGGGAGACGGCCAGGCTCTTGGCGGCCCGCAGCACCTCGGGGGCGTGCGGGTCCAGGACCCGGCGCAACCCCTCGACGACCTCCCTGAGCACTTCGCCCGACACCGCGTACTCGCCGGTCTCGCGCAGGTCCCGGGCCAGGTTCGCCTTGGTGACCAGGGTGTAGGGGTGGTCGTCGCCGAGCAGCATCCCGCGGCGCTCCACGGTCCGCTCGTCCAGGCGCCGCGCGGCCTCGCTGTCCCCGGTGAGCCGGTAGTCGATGGCGAGATTGTGCGCGGCGGTCAGGGTACGCCGGTGGGTCTCTCCGAAGAGGCCCCGCATGCCCCGGTAGACCCACAGGTCGCGCTCCAGGGCCTCGGTGAACCTGCCGACCGCGCGCAGGTCGGCGGCGAGGCTGCCGGTGACGACCAGCACGCTGGGGTGGTCGTCGGCCGGGTGGAACAGGCGCTGCTGGCGCGCGAGGGTGTCCTCGTCCATGGCGAGTGCTTCCGCGTAGCGGCCCTGCGCCCGCAGCGCGTTGGCCAGCTCGAAGCGGATGTTGAGGGTCTGGAGCGCGTCCTCACCTAGCCGGCGGGTCCAGACGCGGTCCAGTTCGGCACCGAACGAGCGGGCGCTCTCCAGCTCGCCGCGGCGCAGCAGATAGCGGATCCGGTCGACCATCAGCTCACGGGCCCTGGGGTCGTCGCTCTCCGCGACCCCGGACGCGTTCAGATGAGGCCAGATCAGCTCGAAGGCGGGCCAGCTCTTGGGGTCGTTGACGGGGTCGTCCCGGTCGACGCCCTCGGTGGGCCGCGCCTGCGCCAGGATGCGGTGGACGACCCGCTCGGTCTCGGTCCGCTCCTCGGCGGTGAGTCCGTCGCGCACGGCCGCCTGGACGAGGCGGTGCACCTGGATGCTGCTGTCCGCCGGGTCCACCTTGGCCAGGGCGAACCGGTTCAGCGTCTGGATGACCCGGCCCAGCATGTACCGTTCGCGCAGATCGGCGTCGTACGGGAGCAGCGCGTCGAACATCGCGTCGCTGCCGATGAGCCGCATCGAGACGGGTTCGGCGGAGAAGAACGAGCAGATCTCCAGCAGGCGCACCGCCGCCCGGGACTCCTCGCGCAGCCTGCTGATGGAGATGGCCCAGGTCGCGCCGAACCGCAGCCCGTACCCGGGGGGCGTGCCGAGCGAGAGGACCGAGGTGCTCTGCTCCGCGAGCTGGCGCAGATAGTCGTCCACGGGCGTCGCCGTCTCGGCGAGCCAGGCCGCTGCCACCTCCACGGCCAGCGGCAGGTCGCCCACGGCGTCGGCGACCCGGTCGGCGTCCTCGGGCGGCAGGCCGGCCACCCGCCAGGTCAGGTGCTCCACGCTCTCGAACCGGTCGAAGACCTCGACCTGGGTGCTCTCCACCCGCGCGGTGGCCGGTTTGTTGCGGCAGGTGGCCAGGAGATGCCCGTAGACCGAGCCCGGGAGCGGTCCGATGGCGTCGGGCAGCCGGCGCAGCGCCTGGTCCGGGTCCTCCACGTTGTCGAAGATCAGCAGCCAGCGGGGCCAGCGCTCGCCGCGCCACAGCTCCTTCAGCGCCGCCATGGCCGCTTCGGCCACCACGTCCCCCGCCCGCAGGTCCATCTCGGCGGCGAGCTGCGCCAGCGAGGCCACCACCAGCTCGGGCCGCTCCGCCTCGATCCACCACACCAGGTCGTAGTCGGCGCGGAAGCGGTGTGCGTACTCCAGCGCCGCCTGCGTCTTGCCCACACCGCCGAGTCCGTACAGGACCTGGGGCAGGCGCTGGGCGGAGCGGCTGTCGCCGCGCAGCTGGTCGCGGACCCGGTCGAGCAGGTCGGTGCGGCCGGTGAACCAGGTGTTGCGCGGCCGTACGTTCCACACGCGGGGCGCGTTCCCGGGGAAGCGGGGACGGTCGGGGGCGCACGGGAGCGCCGCGGCGGCCTCCGCCCGGCCCAGCGCGCCGAGCAGCGCGGCCGCCGCCCCGGCCTCGTCGACCCGCACCAGGTCCACCGCGCGCAGACCGCCCGGCGGCGGCGTGAGCCGTACGTCGCCGACGCGCACGGGCAGCACCTGGCGGCGGCCGCCGGCCCGGTCGGGTGCGGGCCCGCTGTCCCACAGGCCGCGTCCCGCCCGGGACTTGAGGTAGGGCGGGGAGGCAATGTGGAGGACCCGGTGGGCCTCGTCTCCGGGTTCCTCCTGGGGGTGCCCGGAGCGGGGGGCACGCACATCGACGGGGAAGGTGCGGAAGCCGGCCGTGCCGAGGACGGCGGTCAGCCACTCCACCCACATCCGGTCCTCGGAGACGTGGTTGAGCACGATGTTGGCCGGTGAGACGGGCCGGCGCCGGGTGAAGGCGGCGACGTGGGCGTTGCGCAGGGCCTCGTCGATCGGCGGCAGTCCGCTGACCTGCCCGTCGGTGAGCACCGAGGTGAGCCGCTCGCAGGCGGCCAGCAGCGAACTGCCCAGGCCCGGCGGGTCGCCGAAGGTCGCCAGGACCTCCTCGTAGGCGTAGAAGGGCCGGTACGGGATCTCCACCGTGCCCCAGTAGGCGTCGGCGGCCTCGCCCCGCAGCCCGCTGGGGAAGCCTTCGAAGCACTCCCGGGCGAGCGCCCGCCCGGCGTCGGCCTTCTCCTTCTCGCCCTCGTCTATCCGGGTCGGCACGGGCAGGATGCGGATGCCCCGCTCGTGGTAGCGCTCCTCGATGTCGCGGGCGACGGCGGAGGCGCCGTCGATGCTCTGGTCGCTCAGGGTGAAGCAGACGACGAGCACCTGGGGCATCTGGACGGTGCAGATGTCGGCGATGTCGCTGAGTCCGGTGCGGCTGTCGATCAGGGTGAAGTCGTAGTGGCGGCGCATGTCGTCGCCCATGGCGTCGAAGAACTGGCCGCCGCCGGAGTGCTCGTAGAAGTGGTCCCAGTCCATCCGCCCCACGACGGAGGAGTAGTCGCGGTTGCGGCGGCCGGCCGAGAGGAAGTCCAGGCTGCCGCCGCTGGGGAAGGACCAGTCGAGGGTGACGGCGTGCGGACGCACGCGCGCGTAGGCGCGGTGCCAGTCCGGGGCGCGCTCGCCGGTGCGCCGGGCCTCCTCCTGGTACTCGGTGATCAGGTTGATCAGCCCCGGGGTGGCCTCCAGGTCGCGCAGGTTCAGGAAGGGGTGGAAGAACCGGTGCAGGCCCGGGGCCTCCAGGTCCCAGTCCACGGCGAGTACCCGGTGGCCGTTGGCCGCCAGGATCCAGGCGCAGTTGGCGAGCGCCATCGTGCGTCCGGTGCCGCCCTTGTACGAGTAGAACGTGATGACGGTCCCGTCACGGTTCTCGGCCATCTGGAGGGCCCTCCACCTGCTCGGCCTGGCTGTTCCCGGCGGCGCGCTGTTCCGGCTGGTCCCCGGTGCGGCCGCGGGCCGTCCGGCCGAGCCCGACCCCGCCCGGCAGGACGTGGGGCAGCGGGCTGCCGGGTTCGGCCGGCGGGCCCGTGCGGGCGGCGCTCTCGTAGTGCCTGACCGCCGATCGGACCGCCCTGGGGAGTTCCTGGCTGAAGGCTTCCAGAGTAGGCAGCCCGCCGCCCTGCGTCAGGTGGCCGGGGCTCTGCCGCAGCCGTGTGCCGAGCGCTTCGTCGCTCACCTGGCGCAACTCCGCCTCGTGCGGGGGCGATTCGGGGTCGGCGCGGTTCCACGGGACCATCACGCTGAGCCAGGGACGCGGCTCGGCGCAGAGCAGCCGCACCAGCTCCCGGTGGCGCGGGGACCGCAGCGCCCAGCGGTCGAGCAGCAGCAGTCCGGGGGCCTCGGGCGGGCCCGGGCGCAGCAGGCTGTCGGCGCGGTCCTCGAACTCGGCCAGGTGGACGGCGTAGTTGAGGTTGACCACAAGGTCGGCGGTGTGGCGGGCCAGCGGGCGGGCGGAGAGCGGGTGGTAGGGGTTCCAGTCGCTGGGCCGGGGGCCGTAGCAGTCGGGGCCGCGTCCGTGCGGCAGCCCGTCGCGGGAGCAGGCGAGGACGGTCACCTCCAGGTCGCGGCCGGGGCCGGGGGCGGGGCCGAAGGCGGAGGTGAGGGTCGCGTAGTCCTGGAACGGGTCGCCGTCGGCCACCAGGGTGCGTTCGGCGACGCTGACGATCCGCTTGGCGAGCCGGTAGACGGCGTGTTCGTAGTGGTCGCGCAGATAGCTGAGCTTGATCATCCCGTAGAAGCCCTCGTCGGCGTACTCCTCGCCGAAGTCGGCGTGGTCGAACCGCAATCTGCGGGCTGCCTGCGGGAGTTGGTGCGGCAGGACGGGCATCCAGAGCGCGGGGACGATGGCGGGCGGCGAGCGGTGCTGGTTGCGCGACTGGTGGAGGGTCTCGCGCCCGGCGAAGGCGAACCACTCCCGGCCGCACTGCTCGCTGAGGAAGTAGCGCGGCGAGTAGAGCGGGACGAAGACGCGGCAGTGTGCCAGCGCCTCGGTGATCTGCCCCTGCCAGTCCTCGCCGGGGCGCACGTGCTGGTCCATGAACCCGGCGGGCACCCCGGCCGGGAGCGCGGTCAGCTGCATCACGTGCGCGGACAGGTCGCGGAAGAAGCGCTGTACCCAGAGGTCGGGGTCCTTGTCCCGGGGATCGTTCTTGGGTGTGTGCGCGTAACTCAGGAAGAAGTACGGCCTCGGCTCGTGCCCCCCGCCCCGCGCGGCTTGGTGCGGCACCGCTCCCTCCCGGTCCGAGTGGGTGGGTCCTCAGTGTAGAAAGGGAGCGATCCGCGGCGGAACCGCCTGTACGCGCCGTTTCGGGGGCGGCCTGTCACCCGCGCGGCGCGTTGCGCGCCCGCCAGGCGTCCCGGTGGCGCCGGGCGGAGTCGGCGGCGGTCGCGAGCGCCTCGGGTGCCACCCGCTCCTTGCTCCAGGCCGCGGCCCGCTCCCCCATCCCGGCGACGAACCGCTTGCCCGCGCCGGTCAGCGCGCCGCAGCGGGCCAGCGTGTCGATGGCCTCGGTGGTCTGCCGGCGCAGGCGCGCGAACTCGCTCTCGGCCCGTCCGCGCTCCGCCGCGGTCTCGGCGGCCGTGCGCCGCACCCGCCAGAAGTCGGTGACCGCCAGATGTGCGTACGCCCCCTGCAGCAGGGCTCCGAGCGGCCGGGGGTCCTCGCGCCAGGGCGCGTAGTAGTGGTCGGTGTCATGAGGGTCGTACAGGTCGCAGCCGTCGAGCACCGCGCCCAGCTTCACGTGCTGGAACTCATGGACGATCAGCAGGGCGAGGAGGGCCGGGGCGGCGGGGCGGGCGGCGCCGACGGCCCCGAAGGCGTCCCGGCAGGTGGCACTGGTGTCGGCGCCCGCCCGGGGGCTCAGCGGCGTGATGGAGCGCAGCCCGGCGGCGATCCCCGGCGCGTACGCCGGCAGCCGGCGCTGGATGAGGGCCCAGGCGCCGGCGAGCGCGTCGGCCCAGGCGCGCGCCCCGGAGGCGGGCAGGCGCTCCTCGGGCGGCCAGGGGTAGCGGTCGCGCAGCGGGTCGGTGTCCTCCAGGGCGACGGTCCAGCCGCCGGCCTCGAAGAGCCGTACGGGCTGCCAGTGCGGGGTGCGGCCGTCCAGGCCCTCGCTCCAGCCCATCCGGATCCGCCGGCCCCCGGCCCGTACGGTGAACCCGTAGGCCTGAGCGGTCAGTTCGGCCTCTTCGGCGCCGCCCGGCAGCAGGGCCCTGCCGATGCCGGGCAGGCGCAGGGTGCCGTCGCGCAGCGGCACGACCACGGTGTCGGCGCGCCGGGCCCGCAGCGCCGCCGAGGCGGCCAGCTCCGCCAGACCGCCCGCGAGCGCGCCGGGCTCCCGGCCGCCCAGGACGCCGAGCGCCCACGGCCGGAAGTAGGGGTGGGCGAGGGCGGCCTCCAGGGCGTGCGGGGCCGCGGTGTCCAGATCGAGCAGCAGCTCCCAGGCGGCGCCCGCGCGGCGGTCCCGCGGATCGGCCCGGCCGCCGAGGGCCGCGAGCAGTCCGCGGTTGAGGTCGAGCTGGGCAACGGCGAGACGGGAGACGGCTCCGGCGCCGCCGAAGCCGGCGGCCAGCTCGTCGAAGTCGGCCGCCTCCAGCGTCTGTTCGGGCTCGGGCCGGATGGCTTCGCCGGTGGCGGCGGGCTCGTCGGCACGGGCGTGCGCCGGGGGCTCGGGGAGCGGTTCGTGCCTGCGGATGTTCATGATCAGCGCCATCAGGTCGGGGCAGAACACGGACGGGTTGTCGAAGCCGTTTCCGGTCCGGTAGCGGTGGGCGTAGAGGCCCCCGCCGCAGGACGTCACCACCGGACAGGCCGTGCACCGCGCGCACAGGGCCTCGATCCCCTTCTGGCGGGCCAGCATCCCGGGGTGGGTGAGCACGTCGTCGAGGCTGTGCTCGAAGACGTTCATCCCGGTGGCCGGGGCGCCGTCGTAGGAGGTCTTGAGGCTGTCGGCCTGCTCGAAGGTGCCGTCGGTCTCGACGACGACGAGGTCGGCCGGGGTCAGCCCGAGGGACTCGGTGAGGCTGTCGCCGCCGCGCAGGGTGCGCCGGACGGACTCGAAGAGGCGTACGGGGACCGGGCGCCCCGCCGCGTCCCAGCGCCGGTAGACGGCGTCGAGCCAGTCCGCGTACGGGGTGGGCGTGTGCGCGGGGCGCGGCGGCGGGTGGTCCCAGGTGGCGTGCGGCAGCAGGAAGTCGACGCGGGGAGGACGCAGGGCCGCGAGCGCGTCGTACACCGCGACCGGGTCGTTCTCCAGGTCGATGGTGCACAGCAGTCCGGCGAACAGCTCACGGTAGCGGGGGCGGCTCAGGAGGGCGACCGCCTCGACGACGCGGGCGTGGCTGCTGCGCCCGTCGGCGTAGCGGCGGTGGCGGTCGTTGGCCGTGCGGTCGCCGTCGAGCGAGACGCCGACGTGGATGCCGAACTCCCGGAAGAGCTCGCAGAACTCCTCGTCGAGCAGCACCCCGTTGGTGTGGATGCGCAGGTCGAGGGCGCTGACACCGCGCAGGGCGCCCTTGAGCTCCTCGGCCGCGCGTCTGAGCAGAGCGGGCCCGGCCAGCAGCGGCTCGCCGCCGTGCAGGACGACGTGGACGGCGGGCAACCCGTGGGCCCTGGCGTGGGCGGCGATCCGGGCCGCCGTGGCGGCCAGGATCTCGTGCGAGACGGCCCTGGGCCGGCCGCGCCAGCTGGTGTCGGCGTGTTCGTACACATAGCAGTGGTCGCACGCCAGGTCGCACCGGCTGTGCATCTTCAGGACGACCTGCGACACCACCGGAGGTGACCGGTCCATGGCCGGGGCCTCCGGCTAGAGCGCCGACTGGAAGGCGGCTACCGGAACCGTCGAGGCGTTCTCGGCGGCGATCAGGCGCTGGATCGCCACGGGGAGGTCCCCGCCGCGTGCCTGGGCGGCCTGTGTGTGCAGTGATGGCCTTTCACGGCCCTGACGGTCGGGCGCCGGACAAGGTCGTTCGGCGGCCGTGACGAGATGTCCCATGAATCCCCCACCGGCGGGCGTGCCTGGATGCGGGAGGGTGCTCACCCTCTCCGCACTTGTCTTCCCCCGCATCGGCCACTCTCGCACAGGACCGCGCCGATCCGTCCGACTCCCGCGCAGGGATGGCCGGTTCGCGCCACCCGGCCGGACCCGGTGGTACGCCCCGGAGTGCCCTTGGGCACCAGGGGCACCGGGGTCAGCGCTCGAAGGGCACGGAGATCGCCATGGTCATCTCCACCGGCTCGGTGCCGTCGTTGCGGTAGGTGTGGCCGGTGGCGGCCTCGAAGGAGGCCGAGTGGCCCGCCGGGACGGGGTGTTCGACGCCGTCCACGACGAGGGTGAGGGTGCCCTCGCTGACATGGATGAGCTCGAAGGTGCCGGCCGGGTGCGGGTCGGAGGCGCTGCCCTCGCCGGGCATCAGGTGCCACCGCCACATCTCCAGCGGCCCGGGGGCCTCGGCGCCCGCGAGCAGGGTGCTGGAGCTTCCCCCCTCCGTGGACCAGAGGCGAACGGCCTGGTCCGGCGGGACGATCCGTACGCTGGGGCCGCTCTCGTAGTCGAGCAGGGTCGTGATGCTCACCCCTAGCGCGTCGGCGATCTTCACCACGGTGCCGACGCTGGGGTTGGTCCGGGCCTGCTCGATCTGGATGAGCATGCCGCGGCTGACTCCCGCGCGGGTGGCGAGCGCCTCCAGGGTGAGGCCGCGCTCGGCGCGCCTGCGCTTGACGTTGCGGGCCAGGGACTGGGTCAGCAGATCGAGGTCCGACACATTCCGTCCATCATGGGGGGCCGCCCCCAAGGCAGCCGGACAATATTTTGAATGACAGGTTCAGTATAGTGAACTACGGTCCGCCGCACCGGACCGTTCACCGCACTGTACTGCGACGCACTCTCATGACGGCACTCTTCGCCCTGGCCACCAGCCTGCCGTGGGGGCCGGCCGGCTTCGGCGGCGGGCTGCCCACCCGGCGCGTCCCCCTGGTGGGCACGTTGCTGCCGGCCACGGGCCGACCCCGCGACGGCCCGGCGCCCGGGACCGACGAGACCGCGGGCCGCGGCCCCCTACGCCTCGTCGGCCGCCAGCTCCGCGACCGCGAGCAGCTGCTGCGGGGTGACCCCCTCGGGGATCGGCACCGGGGCGGGCGTGCGCAGCGGCGGCTGCCAGCCGTTCTCCCGGTCCCACGTCCGTACGACCCGGGCGGGCGCCCCGGCCACCACCGCGTGGTCGGGTACCTCGCCCCGGACCACCGCGCCCGCCGCGACGACCACGTTGCGGCCGAGCCGGGCGCCCGGCAGCACCACGGCGCCGGTGCCCAGCCAGCAGCCCGGCCCGATCTCCACGGGCTCCATCCGGGGCCACTGCTTGCCCACGGGCTGGTGGGGGTCGTCGTAGCTGTGGTTGGTGGAGGTGATGTAGACGTACGGGCCGCAGTACGTGTTCGAGCCGATGGTCACCGTGGTGTCCGCGATGACATGGCTGCCCCGGCCGAGCACCACGCCGTCCCCGAGAGTGAGGATCGGCTCGGCGCCGAGGTCGAGGCCCGGCATCATCCCGGCCGTCAGCGTGACCTGTTCGCCGATGATGCAATGGTCGCCCAGCTCGATCCACGGCTCGCCGAAGACGGTGCCCTGCGGGAAGGCGAGCCGGGTCCCGGCGCCGATCCGGCGGAACCGCAGCCGCCCGGGGTGCTCGGCGGTGACCGCTCCGGCCTGCTGCACCCACTGCCAGCCGCGCTGGACCGCGCCCGCGGCCAGCCGGCGGCGCCAGGCGGCCAGCGAGGAGAACGTGTTTCTGTTCTTCGGCACCCGCACACGGTACTCACCGCCGACCGCGCCGGTCGGCGCCGGGACCTGTGATCTTCCGCTCAGGCCGGACCTCGGCGGCGGTCAGCCGCCGTGCGCCGCGCGGTGGTCCCGGGCCAGGCCCACGTACATCAGCGCGTTGACCTTGAGGCCCTCGCGCTCCTCCTCGGTGAGCTCGCGCCTGACCCGGGCTGGCACGCCCGCGACCAGCGAACCGGGCGGTACCACCATGCCCTGGGGCACCAGCGCCTGCGCGGCGACCAGCGAACCGGCGCCGATCACGGCCCCGTTGAGGACGGTCGCGCCCATGCCGACGAGCACGTCGTCCTCGACCGTGCAGCCGTGCAGCACCGCGTTGTGCCCGACCGAGACGCGCTCGCCGACCCTCACCGGGAAGCCGGGGTCGACGTGGACCGTGCAGTTGTCCTGGATGTTGCTGTCGGCGCCGACCACGATGGGACCGCAGTCGGCCCGCAGCACCGTGTGGTACCAGACGCTCGCCCCCGCGCCCAGGGTCACCTCGCCGAGCACCACCGAGGTCGGGGCGGTGAACGCCGCCGGATCGACATGCGGTTCCTTGCCGCCCACTGCCACGACCAACGCCTGCTCCGCCATGCGCCACCCCTTTTCGTACGGATCCCGTCGCACCCAGGGGCACGGTAGGCGACGGGTCGCCGGGACGTGCGCCCGGGTGGCCCGTAGGCTCCTGGGATGGCACTCTTCCGGATCGAACGGGCCACGGAGGCGGGCCCCGCCGAGGTGTGGCGGCGGCTCACCGACTGGCCACGCCACTCGGGCACCGTCCCGCTGACCCGGATCACCGTCACCACGCCCGGTCCCACCGGCGTCGGCACGGTCTTCGTGGCGCGCACCGGCCGGGGGCGCCTGGCGTTCGAGGACCCCATGGAGGTCGTGGTGTGGCGGCCGCCCGCGGAGGGACGGCCGGGCCGCTGCCGACTGGAGAAGCGCGGGCGGGCGGTCACCGGCTGGGCCGAGATCGAGGTGCGTCCGGGCCCGCCGGGCTCCGGGGCCGGGGCGCTGGTGGTGTGGCGCGAGGACCTGCGGGTGCGGCGGCTGCCGCGCGCGCTCGACACACTGACCGCCCGGGCCGGGCGGCTGGTCTTCGGCCGCGCGCTGACGAAGATCCTCGGGCGCTGACCGGGCCGCTCACCCGGCGGGCGGGCGGTTCACTCCGCGGCGGACACGTTCTCGGCCGGGGCGGCGGCCGTCTCCAGCTCGGCCGAGGCCTTCTTGGCGCGGTTCTTGACGACCAGCATCGAGACCACGCCCAGCACGGCCGCTACGCCAAGCCCCACGTACGAGAAGTTCTTCAGCCAGGACTCGGCGACCACGCCGATGTAATAGATCGCGGCCGTGGTGCCGCCCGCCCAGCAGATGCCGCCCAGGACGTTGGCGATGAGGAACTTCCAGTACGGCATGTGCAGTACACCGGCCAGCGGGCCCGCGAAGATGCGCAGCAGCGCGATGAAGCGGCCGAAGAAGACGGCCCACATGCCCCACTTCTTGAAGGACTTCTCGGCCATGGCGACATGGCCCTCGCTGAAGTGGCGCGGGAACCTGGCGCCGAGCCAGGCGAGCAGCGGCCGGCCGCCCTTGCGGCCGATCGCGTAGCCGATCGAGTCGCCGATGACCGCGCCGGCCACGGCGGCGGCGCCGAGGATCACCGGGTTGATGTGACCCTCCTGGGACGCCAGCAGCGCGGAGCTGACGAGGACGATCTCGCCCGGCAGCGGGATGCCGAGGCTCTCCAAGCCGATGACCAGCCCCACCAGGAGGTAGACACTGACGGCGGGGATGTTCTCCAGCCACTCCTGGATGTGCAACGCCCGTTCCTCCCGATCGCGACGGGCCGACGCCCGGCGTGCGCCCCCCTGGCGCACCCCGGGCAGCCTACCTGCTCCTCTCGCGCCGACGGCGTGCCGGAACCCGCGCCGAGCGGGCGGGCGCCCGCCTGCTCGGCGCGAACGGTGAGGGGGTGGGTCAGCCGTTGGGGCGCAGGGTCCACACGACGGTCATCTCGCCGGTGACGGCGCCGTCCTCGCGGGTGATCTCGATGGCGACCGGGAACTCGGGACGCTGTCCCGCGTCCAGCTCCGCGACGACCTCCGCGATCGGACGGCCCAGAGTGGCGGTGGCGGTGACCACGCCCATGGCGAGCTTCTTGTAGCCGATCTCCGCCTTGACGGCGAGCGGCACGGCGCGGTTCATCTGGTCGCCGAAGGCGGCGATCACGATGGCGCCGCTGGCGGACTCGGCCAGGGTGAACATCGCGCCGGCGTGCGGTCCGCCCACATGGTTGTGGTATTCGGCCTGGTCGGGCAGCCGGACCACGGCCCGCTCGGGGGTGGTCTCCAGGAACTCCAGCTTGAGGGTCCTGGCCATGGGAACGGTCGCGGCGAGCATCTCGCCGACGGACATCTGATCAGCGCTCATGCCGTCGGATGTTACCCGTGAGTAGTAGACCTTGACCATCCCCTCACAGGGGCGGCCGTTGGAGGGGCCCCCGGGCCCCTCTATGGTTACTCGCCATGTGGCAAGGACAGCAGCCGCCCGGGGGCGAGCAGAATCCGCAGGACCCTGACCGGAACCCGTACCAGCAGCCGGGGTATCAGGCACCCAATCCGTACCAGCAGCCGACACAGCCCGCGCAGCCCGCGGTCGGCGGCTACCAGCAGCCGGGATACGGCTATCCGCAGCAGCCCAACCCGTACCAGCAGCCGACCGTGCCGCAGTACCCGGTGGGGGCGCCGCCCGGACCGCCGATGCCGCCGCAGAACGGCGACGGCGGCAAGAAGAGGACGACCCTGATCGCCATCGTCGCGGCGACCGCGGTCGTGGTCGCGGCGGTCGTCACCGGCGTCGTGGTGATGAAGGACGACGGCAAGAAGGACGACAAGGCCGCCGACCAGCCGTCCAAGAGCTCCTCCGCCCCGGCGCAGCCCTCCTCCCCCGCCGCCCAGCCCAACCCGCGCGGCGGCTCCACGGAGGACATGAAGCCGACCATCGAGGGCTGGAAGGTCATCGTGAACCCCAAGTGGGGCACGGCCTTCGACGTCCCGTCGGACTGGGAGTTCAAGGGCCCCTCGTGGGCCGGCGGCTTCGAGGACCACGCCAACCCGACCGGGAAGCCGATCATCATGCAGTCGGCGCCCGCGTACTACAAGCCCAAGTGGTGCACCGAGGACTCCAACCACGACGGCAACACCGAGGACACCGAGCTCGCGGGCACCGGCACCAAGGGCGCCAACGGCGCCAAGAACACCGACGAGGTGGCCGGGAACCAGGTGCCGTGGTGGGTGTACGGCGCGTACACCCAGCCGGACAAGAACATCATCAAGACCACCAAGCCCGTCCCGTACACCACGAAGTCGGGCATCGTGGGCAGTGTCGCCCGCGCGTCGGCGACCGGGGTCAAGAAGACCAGCAAGTGCGACACCGACGGCCAGGCGATCACCTTCGGGTTCAAGAACGCCAAGGGCGACTTCGTCGCCTGGAGCCTGTACTCGGCCACCGGCGTCAGCGGCGCGGTGGACGAGGCGACCATCCAGAAGATCCTCAGCACGGTCCGCCTCGCCGCGGCGCCCACCGGCTGACGTCCCGTCGTCGCGCGGTGACACCCCCGGCACCGCGCACGGCACGGCACGGCGAAACGGTTTGGCACTTCGAGGCGGCGGCGGCGATAGTCCCCAGGTGACATCTGCCGCCGCCGCTTCCCGTTTCCGCCGCCCCACCTGGGCGGGCCGCAACTACTCCCTGCTGACCGCCGCCGCGATCGTGACCAACCTGGGCAGCCAGGGCGCGCTCATCGCCTCGGCGTTCGCGGTGCTCCAGTCGGGCGGCGACGGCGGCGACGTGGGTCTGGTGGCGGCGGCCCGCACCGTACCGCTCGTCCTCTTCCTGCTCGTCGGCGGGGCATTGGCGGACCGGATACCCCGGCACCGGGTGATGGTCGCCGCCAACACCCTCAACTTCCTCTCCCAGGGCGCCTTCGCGCTCCTCGTCCTGACCGGCACCCCCGCGCTCTGGCAGATGCTGGCGCTCAGCGCCCTCGGCGGTGTGGGCCAGGCGTTCTTCGGCCCCGCCTCCGAGGGCATGCTGATGTCCAGCGTGCAGGGCGAGGAGGCCGGGCGGGCCTTCGCGCTGTACCGGATGGCCATGCAGGGCGCGGGTATCGGCGGCGCCGCGCTCGGCGGGGCGCTGATCGCCGCCGTAGGACCCGGCTGGGTGCTCGCGGTCGACGCGGCCGCCTTCGCCGTCGCGGGCGCGCTGCGCGCCTTCATCGACGTGCGCCACCTCCCGCCGCGCGCGCCCGGCGGCGGGATGCTGGCCGATCTGCGCGACGGCTGGCGGGAGTTCACCGGCCGCCCCTGGCTGTGGGCGATCGTGGCGCAGTTCTCGGTCGTCAACGCCGTGGTGGTGGCCGCCGACGCGGTGTACGGGCCGCTGGTCGCCCGCGACCACCTGGGCGGGCCCGGGCCGTGGGGCCTGGCACTCGCCGCGTTCGGCGCGGGTACGGTCGGCGGCGCCCTGGTGATGACGCGCTGGAAGCCGCGCCGGCTGCTGTTCGCCGGTTCGCTCTGCGTCTTCCCGCTCGCACTGCCCTCGGCCGCGCTGGCCGTGCCGGTGCCGATCGGGGTGCTGGTCGCGGTGATGTTCGTGACCGGTGTGTCGATCGAGGTGTTCGGTGTCTCCTGGATGACCGCGATGCACCAGGAGATACCGGAGGAGAAACTGTCGCGGGTCTCGGCGTACGACTGGCTGGGCTCGCTCGCCGTGGTGCCGCTGGCCACCGCCCTCGCGGGCCCCGCCGAGACCGCCTTCGGCCGGACCTCCGCGCTGTGGGGCTGCGCGGCGGTGATCGTGGTCCTGACCGCCGCGGTGCTCACCGTCCCGGACGTCCGCAACCTCACCCGCCGCACCACACCGGTGACCGGCCCGGCGGAGGCGCCCCGGGCGGCGGTCGCCACCGTCTCAGCCGATGCCGAACGCCCCCTCGGGGGGCTCGGGTGAGGGCTTCGCCTCGCTGTCCGGTACGGGCGCGGCGCCCCGGGTGAACCGCCGCAGCGCGTCGCCGTGCGCGACCCGGGCAGGGAAGGCGTCCCCGGCGGTGAGCCGGGCGAGCGGGGCCAGTGGCAGCGGGGCGTGCGAGGCGAGCAGCACCACGTTGCCGAACCGCCGCCCGCGCAGCACCGACGGCTCCGCGATCAGCGCCACCTCCTCGAACACGGCCCGGAAGGTGGCCAGCTGGGGGCGGAGGAAGTCGAAGGGGCGGCCGTCGGCGAGGTTGGCCGCGTAGAGCCCGCCGGGGCGCAGCACCCGCTCGGCGACGCGCGCGTACTCGACCGAGGTGAGGTGCGCGGGCACCCGGGAGCCGCCGAACACGTCCGCGAGGAGCAGATCGGCCGAGTCCGCCGGGGCGGCCTCGGCCCAGGCGCGGGCGTCGGCCGCGTGCACCCGGATGCCGCTGCCGCCGGGGACCGGCAGATGCTCGGTGACCAGGGCGAGCAGTCCCCGGTCGGCCTCCACCACGTCCTGGCGTGAGCCCGGCCGGGTCGCCGCCAGATAGCGGGGCAGGGTGAGCGCGCCCCCGCCGAGGTGGAGCGCGTCGAGCGGCGCGCCCGGCTCGCCCGCGCAGTCGACGACATGGGCGAGCCTGCGGGCGTACTCGAACTCGATGTACGTCGGGTCGTCGAGGTCGACGTAGGACTGCGGCGCCCCGTTCACGGTGAGCAGCCAGGCGCGCTCCCGGTCCACGTCGGGCATGAGCTTGGCGGTGCCCCAGTCCACGGTCCGGCTGACCGGTATCGGCTCGTTCACCGTCCCATTGTGCGCCGACGCCACCCGGGCCCCCGACGGCCCGCTAGGCCCAGAGCCCGGCCACGGCCTCCGCGTGGACCGCCGCCTGGGCGCGGCCGGCGCGGGCGGCCGGGGCGCGGCGGGCGGGTTCGAGGGAGTTGCGGCCGAAGGCGCGGCGGGCGGCGGGCCCGGGGGTGATGAGCTCCACGCGCGCGCCCGCGCCGACCAGCCTGGCCACCTGGGTGCGCGGCGAGTCCAGCGGGCCGCCGCCGAGCGCGAGCGGCGCGAGGACCAGCACCCGGTCGTAGCCGGCGGCGAGCTGGGCGTTGGCCGGGGAGTGCGCTCCCCCGTCGATCCAGCGGCGGCCCTCGATGGTGACGGCGGGCCACACCCCGGGCACCGCGCAGCTGGCGGCGACCGCGTCCACCAGCCCCACCCCGCTCTCCCGGTCGAAGACCCGCAGTTCGCCGCTGTCGGACGCGACCGCGGTGATCGCCAGCCGCCGCTCCGGCCACTCGTGGGCGACCAGCCGTCCGGCGATCACCTTGCGCCGGGCCGCCTCCTGGCCCGCGCCCCGGGCGAGCGCCATCCGGCCCAGCTTCCTGCCGTACTCCTCCGGCGTGCGGGAGGTCAGCGCCGCGCGGGCGAAACGGAGGAGGGCGGCCGGGCCGAGCTGGGCCGGGATCTCGCCGTCCGGCGGGGCGAGCTGCCGCTCGTAGAGTTGGCGCAGTCCGATCCGCCCCGAGGTGATCTGCGCGGCGACCACCGAGCCCGCCGAGCTGCCGACCACCAGTTCGGCGCCGCTCACGTCGACGCCCGCCTCGGCGAGCCCGTACAGCATGCCGATCTCCCAGCCCACGCCGGTGATCCCGCCCGCGCCGAGCACCAGTGCCGTGTCCGTCATGCGGGAAGCATGACGGAACTCCCGGGGCGCGTCTCCCCCGGGGGGCGGAGGGGAGGGGTCCGGATGATCGCCGCTCGGAGGAGGACGGTGACCGTGCCGCGCTCGGCGGGGGCGGGCGCGGCCGTTCGACCGTCCCGCGACCGACGGCGGCCACGGCCGTGGTCCGGCGGTCCGCACCGCCCGGATTCCGGCGGCCGGGCATCCCCGGCAGGGGCGCGACCGCTCGCGTACAGGCCGTGACGCGACGCCCGTTACGGCGATCACTGCCCGCGTCGGTTAGTCTCCCCGGATGCTCGACGACGCCGTCCGCCCGTCCGCAGGGCTCGCCGCGCGCTGCACCAGGGTCCTGCTCTCGCCCTGGTCGCGCCTCGCCCTGCTGGTGCTGGTGCTCGCGGCCGCCGCCACGACCGTGCTGCTCCTGGAGCCGCAGCGGCTGCTCGCCGACGGCCTGCCGCACCGGCTCGGCGGAGGCGCGGCGGTCGTGCTGTTCGGGGTGGCGTACGGCCTGTGCACCGCCGCCTTCGTACCGCGCCCCCTGCTCAACCTGGCGGCCGGCGCGGTCTTCGGCTCGCAGGCCGGGCTGCCGTCCGCGCTCGCCGGGACGGTGCTGGGCGCCGGGATCTCCTTCGGGCTCGGCCGGGTGCTCGGCCAGGACGCGCTCCGTCCGCTCCTGCGGGGCCGCTGGCTGAAGGCGGCGGACGGCCAGCTCAGCCGGCACGGCTTCCGCTCGATGCTGGCGATCCGCCTCTTCCCGGGGGTGCCGTTCGCCGCGGCCAACTACTGCGCGGCCGTCTCCCGGATGGGCTGGCTGCCGTTCCTGCTCGCCACGGGGCTCGGCTCGGTGCCCAACACGGCGGCGTACGTGGTCGCGGGCAGCCGGGCCGCCTCCCCTACCTCCCCGGTGTTCCTGGTCGCGATGGCGTTCATCGGGGTGTCGGGCCTGGGCGCGGCGGCGGTGGCGTGGCGCAAGCGGCACCGGCTGGCCGGGCGGACGGCGGCGCCGGAGCCGCGGGCGGCCGAGGGCGCCGGGGAGCCCGCGCCCGACAGGACCGCATAACTCCCGCTTCATCTGCGGCCTGTACGCTGCCCTGCGACCGGGCCACCGATCATATGGTCGTACCGGCTGTCGGATCGTCGTGCCCGCAACCGTCTTCAGCATCCGGGATGGCCCTCGCCCCATGTCTTGGTTCGAATCGTTCATCCTCGGGCTCGTCCAGGGGCTGACGGAGTTCCTGCCGATCTCCTCCAGCGCGCACCTCCGCCTCACCGCGGCCTTCGCCGACTGGCAGGACCCGGGGCCGGCGTTCACCGCCATCACGCAGATCGGCACCGAGACGGCCGTCCTCATCTACTTCCGCAAGGACATCGTCCGGATCGTCGGGGCCTGGTTCCGCTCGCTCACCGACCGGCGGATGCGCTCCGACCCGGACGCCCGGATGGGCTGGCTGGTGATCGTGGGCTCGATCCCGATCGGGGTGCTCGGCATCGTCCTCAAGGACCAGATCGACACCACCTTCCGCGATCTGCGGGTCATCGCCACGACGCTGGTCGTGATGGGCGTCGTCCTCGGCATCGCCGACCGCCGCGCCGCGCGGGACGAGGCGGGCGGGCGCCACCGCGCGGTCAAGGAGCGCAAGTCGCTTCAGGACCTGAGCGTCAGGGACGGTCTGGTCTACGGAATGTGCCAGGCCATGGCCCTGATCCCGGGCGTCTCCCGCTCGGGCGCCACCATCAGCGGCGGTCTGCTGATGGGTTACACGCGCGAGTCCGCCGCCCGCTACTCCTTCCTGCTCGCCATCCCGGCGGTCCTGGCGTCCGGTGTCTTCGAGCTGAAGGACGCGGGCGGCGAGGGCCAGGCCCCGATGGCCGAGACGCTCTTCGCCACGGTGGTCGCCTTCGGTGTCGGATATGTCGTCATCGCGTGGTTCATGAAGTTCATCTCCAGCAAGAGCTTCATGCCGTTCGTCGTCTACCGGATCCTGCTGGGCCTGGCCCTCTTCGCCCTGATCGCCGCCGGCACCCTCAGCCCGCACGCGGGCGAGATCGCGGGCGGCTGACGCAGGGCCGGGCCGCCTCACTCCCCGAAGGACCCGTGCCGCCCCGCCCCCGCGAACCGGCCGCCCCCTCCGCCGCCCGCTCCAGCGACCGCGGGCCGTGCGCGAGTTCGTTCCGCAGCGCCTCCGGCTCGGACAGGCCCTTCTGTTCGATCAGTGGCCCGGCGCGTTCACTGCGGACGGCGGGACCGGCGGTTTCGCTGGGTACGGTCATGGCGCCCACGGGCAGCACGCGGCGCCGAGCACCCACAAGAGCGGGTCCGGCCGGACCGGCGGACGCCGGGGCTCTTGGCCCCTCGCGCCCGCTGCCCGACACTGTGGCGATGACCCAGCGTGTGGAACTCTCGACCGTGATGGACCGGCTCGCCATCGATGAGATCGTCACCGGCTACGCGGCCGCCGTCGACGACGCCGACTGGTCCGCGTACGGGGAGCTGTTCACACCGGACGGACGCGCCGACTACCGCGCGGCGGGCGGGACGGAGGGGCCGGCGGCCGAGGTCGCGGCCTGGCTCGCGGAGACGATGCGGCTCTTCCCCGTCCGCCAGCATCTGATCGTCAACCGGCTGCTCACCCTCCAGGACCTCGGCGGCTACCCCGGCGACCGGGCCCGGGTGCGGGCCGACTACCTCAACCCGATGCGGTTCGACGCCGGGGCGAACGGCGGCGGTGAGCCGGGGGAGCCGAACTTCTTCTCCGGCGGCCGGTACGACTTCGGGCTGCTGCGCACCGACGCGGGCTGGCGGCTGCGCGAGGTGACCGTGCACGAGAAGTGGCGGCATGTCTCGGGGGCGCTCGCCGGCCGGTGAGCGGGCGTACGGGAGCGCGGCGGGGGCAGACTTGCCCGGCGTGTACGGCCCCGGTGGGCGCGACCCCCCGGGTGCCGCACACTGAAGGACACACCAGGACAGGCGCCCGGGCGGCAACGCCGCTCACGGGCGGAGCGAGGAGAGCGCCGCATGCGAGTACCGGCCGGAGTGCGGGACCGTCTCACGGGACCGCGCCACCTGGTGAGGATGTCGCCGTGGTGGCGGGGCGCGGCGGCGGTGCTCGCCGGGGCGCTCCCGGCGCTGGCGTTCCCGGCGCCGGGCCTGTGGTGGTTCGCTTACGTCGCGCTCGTGCCGTGGCTGCTGCTGATCCGGTCGGCGCGCGACGGGCGGCGGGCCGCGCTCGACGGCTGGCTGGGCGGCACCGGGTTCATGCTGGCGGTGCACCACTGGCTGATGCCGAGCCTGACGGTCTTCATCGTCGTCCTGGCGGCCCTCCTCGGGCTGCTGTGGGCGCCCTGGGGCGTCCTCGTGCGCTCCCTGCTCGGCGGCCCCGGAGCGGGCGAGCCCTCGCCGCGCCGCGCCACGGCCGCCCTCGCGGTGCTGCCCTGCGGCTGGCTGATGGTGGAACTGGTCCGCTCCTGGCAGGGCTTGGGCGGCCCGTGGGGGGTGCTCGGCTCCAGCCAGTGGCAGGTGCCGATGGCCCTGCGCCTCGCCTCGGCCGGCGGGGTCTGGCTGGTGAGCCTCGTGGTGGTCGCCGTCAACGTCGCGGTGACGGTGCTGCTCGTCTCCCGCCCGGCCCGCACGCCGGTGGTGGCCGCGCTCCTCGCGGCTGCCGTCGCCGTCGGGTCCGTGTGGGCCTGGGCGCCCCGCCCGGAGAAGGCGGGCCGCACGCGGATCGCCGTCGTGCAGCCGGGTGTCATCGAGGGCCCCGACGCCCGCTTCGCCCGCAGCGAGAGCCTGACCCGGTCGCTGGCGGGCCGGGACGTGGACCTGGTGGTGTGGGGCGAGAGCAGCGTCGGCTCGGACCTGACGGCCCGGCCGGACCTCGCGGCCAGGATCGCCTCGCTCTCGCGGGCGGTGGGCGCGGACATCCTGGTGAACGTGGACGCCCGCCGCGCCGACCGGCCCGGCATCTTCAAGAGCTCGGTCCTGGTCGGACCGGACGGGCCGACCGGCGACCGCTACGACAAGATGCGGCTGGTGCCGTTCGGCGAGTACATCCCGGCCCGTTCGCTGCTCGGCTGGGCCACCTCCGTCGGCAAGGCCGCGGGCGAGGACCGGCGCCGGGGGACGACGCCTGTGGTGATGACGCTGCCGGACGGGCTGCGGATCGGCCCGCTGGTCTGCTTCGAGTCGGCGTTCCCCGACATGAGCCGCCATCTGGTGCGCGAGGGCGCCCGGGTGGTCATCGCCCAGTCCTCGACCTCGTCGTTCCAGCACAGCTGGGCGCCCGCGCAGCACGCCTCGCTCGCCGCGCTGCGCGCCGCCGAGACGGGCCGCCCGGCCGTGCACGCCACCCTCACCGGGATCAGCGCGGTGTACGGCCCGGACGGCGAGCGGATCGGCCACTGGCTCGGCACCGAGCGCAGCACCGCCGCCGTCTACGACGTGCCGCTCGCCGAGGGCAGCACGCTCTACCTCCGGTTCGGCGACTGGGCGGTGTACACGGCGCTCCTCGTCGTCGCCGCGTACGGCGCCCTGATCGGGCGGCGCTCGTTCAGGAGGCCTGCTCCAGAGCCTCCCGTACCACCCGCTCGCACAGCTCGTGCGTCGCAAGAGCGTCCCGTGCACTGAGGAGCTTGCCCGCCCGGACGGCGTCGAGGAAGGAGCGCACGGCCTGCTCGATGCCGCGCTGGCGGGCCACCGGCACCCAGTCGCCGCGCCGGCGCACGGTCGGCTGGCCCTTGTGGTCGACGACGTCGGCCAGGTTCAGCACCTGCCGCTTGGTGTCCTGTCCGGAGACCTCCAGGATCTCCTCGGTGGAGCCGTTGAGCCGGTTCATGGTGCCGATGGCGGTGAAGCCGTCGCCGGAGAGCTGGAGGACGACGTGCTCCATCAGGCCCGCGCGGACCCGGGCCCGCACCACCGTGTGCTCGACGGGTCCCGGGGCCAGGAAGCGCAGGGTGTCCACCACGTGGATGAAGTCGTCCAGGACCAGGGTGCGCGGGTCCTCCGGGAGCCCGACGCGGTTCTTCTGCATCAGGATCAGCTCGCGGGGATGCTCGGCGCACTGCGCGTAGCCGGGGGCGAGGCGCCGGTTGAAGCCGACGGCCAGGCTCACCCCGCGCTCCTCGGCGAGCTCCACGAGCCGCTGGGAGTCGGCGAGTTCGTACGCCAGCGGCTTGTCGACGTAGGTCGGTACGCCCGCTTCGAGCAGCCGGGTCACGATCGCCGGGTGCACGGCGGTCGGCGCGTGCACGAAGGCCGCGTCCAGGCCCTGGGCGAGGAGCGCGTCGAGTTCGGTGTGGCGCTGGGCGAGCGGGAGGTGGTGGGTGTCGGCGACCCGCGTCAGGGTGGCGGGGGTGCGGGTCTGCAGATGCAGCTCCGTCCCCGGCAGGGCGGTCAGGACCGGCAGATAGGCCTTCTGCGCGATGTCCCCGAGTCCGATGCAGCCGACCTTCACGAAGTCTCCTGTCGCCGTCCTTGGATCCTGCTTCCTTGCCTGGTCAGCATACGTGGGCCCGGGCACGGCCGACCGGCGCGGCGGACCGGGCCGGTGGCGATAACCCGTGGCGGTCGCGGTGATGATCCGTGAGGATGGCCGCCATGACGACGACCGAGACGCCCGAACGCCAGGAGCCCGCCCTCGACGCCGACGAGCAGACGATGCTCGTGGGCTGGCTGGAGTACCACCGCGAGACCCTCGCCCTGAAGTGCGCGGGGCTCACCGACGAACAGCTCAGGTCCGCCTCGATGCCGCCCTCCGGGCTGACCCTGATGGGTCTGGTACGGCACATGGCTGAGGTCGAACAGCACTGGTTCAACAATGTCTTCGCCGGCGAGGAGGGCGCGCCGCACTTCTTCACCGACGAGGACCCGGACGGCGACTTCCACGTCGGCCCCGAGGACACCTTCGAGGAGGCGCTCGCCACCTGGCGCGGCGAGATCGCCAAGTCCCGCGCCCACGCCGAGGGCCACGCCCTGGACGAGCTGAGCACCGGCACCTCGCGGGGCGGACAGCACTTCAGCCTGCGCTGGATCTACACCCACATGATCGAGGAGTACGCGCGCCACAACGGCCACGCCGATCTGCTGCGCGAGGGCGTCGACGGCGCCACCGGCGACTGAGCCGGGGCGCTCCGGCGCCCGCGGCGTCACCGCGCGCCGTCACTCGTGCGGGCCAATCCCGGCCCGCACACGCGCGCAACGGCCCTCGCACCCAGCAGAGTTGAGCGGGTGCACCGAACCCGTACCGCAGTCAGGCTCCTCGCCGGGATGGCCGCCCTGGCCGTTTCCGGATGTGTCAGCGTCGAGCAGGGCCCCGCCGCGGGGGCGCCCCCGACGCCGGGCCCGGGGACGAGCGCGCGGGCCGACCGGAACGTGCGGCCCCAGGTCGTCCAGGCTCCCGTCCGCGAGGCGCTGGAGGCGGCACTGCCGCCCGACCCGGCGCCCCGGACCCCCGCCGCGCACCCGGCCCCCGCGCCCGTCCCGCGCCCCCGCGCCCATCCGCCGGCGCCGCATCCTCACCCGCATCCGCGCCACCCGCGTTCCGCGCCGCATCCGGCCGTACCCCGGGTGCCGACTCCTGCGCCCTTCATCGGGGACGACGTGTGCGACCTGGGCCGGTCGCTGGGCGGCTGGCGGGCGGACAGTCCGCAGGCACGCATCTGCGAGGGGGCCTACGGCGAGTAGCGACAGGCCAGGGGGCCGCGCCGGAGCCTCAGCCCGATTGTCGGCGCGGGCGGCTAGCGTCGAGGCGACGGGATGCGTACGACAGGCTCGCGGAGGCCGCAGTGGTGGAGCAGCAGGAGGCGTCGGAGGACGTCGTCATGACCCGGATCGGGCAGGCGCTGATGCTCCTGCACGGCGGCGACCGGGAGGAGGCGCGCAACCGCTTCGGTGTCATCTGGGCCGAGATCGGCGAGCACGGCGACCCGCTGCACCGCTGCACGCTGGCGCACTACATGGCGGACGCGCAGGACGACGCGGGCGACGAACTGGCCTGGGACCTGCGGGCGTTGGCGGCGGCCGACGCGCTGGGCCAGGACCGGCTCGACGCGCACCACGCCTCGCTCGCGGTCCGCGCCTTCTACCCCTCGCTCCATCTGAACCTGGCGGCGGACTATGTGAAGCTGCACCGCCCGGACGCCGCCCGCCTCCATCTGGACCGCGCGCACACCGCCCTGGACGCGCTGGCGGACGACGCGTACGGAAACGGGATCCGCGCCGCCCTCGACCGGCTGGAGCAGCGGCTCGAAGGCGCCTGAGCCGCTCGCAGCCGGGCGACCGCGAGGTCCGTCGCACGGGCGGGCCCCAGGGGGGTCAGCCCAGGTCGGGGATGCGCCAGTCGATGGGCTCGTGCCCCTGCGCCGCGACCGCCTCGTTGATCTGGGTGAAGGGCCGCGAGCCGAAGAACCGCTTGGCCGACAGCGGCGAGGGGTGGGCGCCCTTCACCACGGTGTGCCGCTCCTCGTCGATGAGGGGGAGCTTCTTCTGCGCGTAGTTCCCCCAGAGCACGAAGACCGCCGGGTCCGGGCGGGTGGCGACCGCGCGGATCACCGCGTCGGTGAACTTCTCCCAGCCCTTGCCCTTGTGGGAGTTGGCCTCGCCCTCGCGCACGGTCAGCACCGCGTTGAGCAGCAGGACGCCCTGCTGGGCCCAGGGCATCAGATAGCCGTTGTCCGGCACCGGGTGGCCGAGCTCCTCGTGCATCTCCTTGTAGATGTTCCGCAGCGACGGGGGTGTCCTGACGCCCGGCCGCACCGAGAAGCACAGCCCGTGGCCCTGGCCGGGGCCGTGGTACGGGTCCTGGCCGAGGACCAGGACCTTCACCTGCTCGTACGGAGTCGCCTCCAGGGCGGCGAAGACCTCCTCGCGCGGCGGGTAGACGGGACCCTTCGCCCGCTCCTCCTCGATGAAGTCGGTGAGCTCCTTGAAGTACGGCTTCTGGAGCTCCTCGCCGAGGACGCCGCGCCAGGACTCGGGCAGCATGGCGATGTCGGTCACGTCAACAACCTCCGTGGGGTGTCCGGTTCCCGCACCTGCGGTGCGAGTTACCGAAAAACCTACCGGTCGCCACTGACAAAGCCCGCCGCGCCCGTCGCGCCGGGCCTCCTACCAGCTGGTCTTGCGGTGCAGCTCCCACATGCACATGACCGTCTGGGGGTCGATGGCACGCTCGCCGCCCGCGATGTCGTCGCTGGCGGCCACATAGAGCTTGCCCTGCCACAGCGGCAGCAGCCGCACGTCGTCGGAGAGCACGTCCTGGGCCCGCTCGAACTTCTTGCTGACCGCGCCGCGGTCGGAGACCTCGCGCGTCTGCGGGATCAGCTGGTCGACGATCTCCTGGGGCTCGTACGGGGTGCCGACCGCGTTCTCCTTGCCGACGAAGGGCGCGATGAAGTTGTCCGGGTCCGGGAAGTCCGGGAACCAGCCGCGCCCGAAGACGGGGAACTCCCCGTCCTGCATCCCCTGCGTGTACGCCTTCCAGGGGCGGTTGCGCAAGGTGACCCGGAACAGCCCGGAGGCCTCCAGCTGCCGCTTGATCTCGGCGAACTCCAGCGCCGTGGAGGAGCCGTAGCGGTCGGTGGTGTACCACAGGCTCAGCGGCACCGGATCGGTGATCCCGGCGCGGCGCAGGATGCCCTTGGCCTTGGGGACGCTGGGGGCGCCGAAGGAGTCGAAGAAGCTCACGGTGTGCCCGGCCACACCCTTGGGCACCATCGAGTACAGCGGCTCGGCCGTGCCCTTGTAGACCTTGGCCACCAGCGCGTCGCGGTCGACGAGCTGGGCGACGGCCCGGCGCACGGCAGGGTTGGCGGCGAGCGGGTCCTTGGGGTTGAAGACCAGGAAGCGGATCTCGGTGCCGACCGTCTCGACCATCTGGAGCGGCTTGCCCGCGGTCTTCTCGTTCTGGACGTCCACGACCTCGTCGGCGGTCAGGCCCCGGTAGGTGACGTCGATCTGCTTCTTCTTGAGGGAGTCCACCATGGCGCCGGAGTCCTTGAAGTAGCGGATCGAGACCGCGTCGTTCTTGAGCTGCGCGAACCCCGCGTAGTGGGGGTTCTTCTTCAGCTCGGCCCGGTCGCCCGCCCGGTAGGACTCCAGGGTGTACGGGCCGGAGCCGGTGAGCCCGCCGTCGTCGCGCAGCTCGTTCGCCGGGTAGGCCCCGGGGTCCACGATGGACATGGCCGGTGCGCCCAGCACGAAGGGGAACGTGGCGTCCGGCTTGTTCAGATGGAAGGTGACGGTCCGCTCGTCGTCGGCGGTCACCCGGTCCAGGCTGGTGAGCAGGCCCTTGGGGCCCGCCTTCACATTGATCTTCACGATGCGGTCGATCGAGTACTTCACCGCCGCCGCGTCGATCTTGTCCCCGTTGGAGAAGACCAGGCCCTTGCGGAGGGTGCACTGGTACGTACGGCTGCCGACGTCCTTGAACCGGCAGCTCTCCGCCGCGTCCGGCTGGGGCGTGTTGCTGCCGGTCGGGAACGACAGGAGCGTCTGGAAGACGTTGCGGAACAGCTCCCAGGAGCCGTCCCAGGACGCGGCCGGATCGAGGGTGCTGGGCTCGCTCACCGTGCCGACCCTGATCGTCTGCTCGGTCTCCGAACCGCTGCCGGAGAGCAGCCCGCAGCCGCTCAGCAGGGCCAACGACGACATGGACGCAAGGGCCGCGGTGGTGCGCAGGCATATGGTCCGGTTGAACACGTGCACGCTCCTCGTTCAGCCATGGGTCGGCAGACCATACCGCAGCGCCCCGCCCGGTCAACTGGTGGACCGAACGGGGCACTTGGCGCAACAAGGGGCAAACCGGAACGCTACTCACCGGTATGAAGATCACCCTACTCCGGACACGCGCGCGTGGGCGCCGCCGCGCGCGTGCGCGGGGCCCCCGCGCGCGGGACGTCAGTGCACGCCCGCGCCGAGGAAGAGCCCGCCGTCGACCACCAGCGTCTGCCCGGTCACCCAGGCGGACTGCTCGGAGGTGAGGAAGGCCACCGCTCCCCCGATGTCCGAGGGCACCCCGAGGCGCTTGAGGGGGTAGGCGGCGGCCGCCTCCTCCTCGCGGCCCTCGTAGAGCG
The DNA here is from genome assembly GCF_055567715.1 of Streptomyces sp. NPDC026377. NCBI lineage: Bacteria > Bacillati > Actinomycetota > Actinomycetes > Kitasatosporales > Streptomycetaceae > Streptomyces > Streptomyces sp. NPDC026377. Next base: position 36,792 of record NZ_JBVHPV010000007.1, on the reverse strand, counting down.
CCTGGGCGAACTTGGTCTTGACCACCGCCGGGGCGATCGCGTTGACCCGCACGTCCGGCGCGAACTCGTGCGCCAGCTGGAGGGTCAGGTTGACCATGGCCGCCTTGCTCATCCCGTACGCGCCGATGAAGGGCGAGGGGGCCAGGCCCGCGACGGAGGCGATGTTGACGATCGCGCCGCCGTTCTCCTTCTGCCAGGCCTTCCAGGTCTGCTGGGCGAAGCCGAGCGCGGAGATCACATTGGTCTCGAAGACCTTGCGCGCCACGTTCAGGTCGAGCTCGGCCATCGGCGAGTAGACCGGGTTGGTGCCCGCGTTGTTGACCAGGAAGTCGATCCGGCCGAAGGCCTCCATGGCGCGCTCCACCGCGACGCCCTGGTGCGCCTCGTCGTGGGCCTTGCCGGCGACGCCGATGACCCGGTCCGCGCCGAGCCGCTCGACGGCCTCCTTGAGGGCGTCCTCGCCGCGGCCGGTGATGCAGACGCGGTCGCCACGGGCGACCAGCGCCTCGGCGACGCCGTAGCCGATGCCCCGGCTCGCGCCGGTGACCAGGGCGACCCGTCCGGAGAGCTCCGGGAGCTGAGTGTCCGTCATGATCTGTTCTCCCGGCTTCAGTTGAGGGGTCCGCCGGCCACGTACAGCACCTGGCCGGAGACGAAGCCGGCGTCGTCGCCGGTGAAGAAGGCGATGGCGTTGGCGATGTCCTCGGGGAAGCCGACGCGCTGCACGGGGATCTGGGTGGCGGCCGCGGCCTGGAAGTCCTCGAAGCCCATGCCGACCCGGGCGGCGGTCTGCGCGGTCATCTCCGTGACGATGAAGCCGGGGGCGACGGCGTTGGCGGTCACGCCGAACTTGCCGAGCTCCTTGGCCAGGGTCTTGGTGAAGCCCTGGAGGCCCGCCTTGACGGCGGAGTAGTTGGCCTGGCCGCGGTTGCCGAGCGCGGAGGACGAGGAGAGCGAGACGATACGGCCCCAGCCGGCGTCGACCATGTGCTTCTGGACGGCCTTGGCCATCAGGAACGCGCCCTTGAGGTGCACGTTCATCACGGTGTCCCAGTCGGACTCGCTCATCTTGAAGAGCAGGTTGTCGCGGAGCACGCCCGCGTTGTTGACGAGGATGGTGGGCGCCCCGAGCTCGGCGGCGACGCGCGCCACGGCGGCCTCGACCCGGGCGCTGTCGGAGACGTCGCAGCCGACGGCGATCGCCCTGCCGCCCGCCGCCGTGATCTTCTCGACGGTGTCCTTGCAGGCCGCCTCGTCGAGGTCGAGTACGGCGACCGCGCGGCCCTCGGCCGCGAGCCGGACGGCGGTCGCGGCGCCAATGCCCCGGGCCGCCCCGGTCACGATGGCTACCCGCTGCTCGGTGGTGGACATGCTGTTCTCCTCGCCCTGGGGATCCGCGGCTCCTCGTCCCTGAGCAACCGCTTAGTAGCTTCAGCAGACGAGACGCTAGAAGCCCTGGCACCCGGTGTCAACGGCACACGGATCCCGTCGGGTGAAGGTCACACCCGCGCGGCTGGCGCCAAGGCCTCCGAGTCGCTGCGGCTCCGCGCCCCGCGGGGGGGCGCGGGGAGCCGCGCGACCGGCCACGCACGGCCCCCGGACGCAACCGCGCGCTTGTGGCCGGGCGTCAGCGCACCAGCAGGTCGAGCAGCCGCTCGGTCTCCGCCGCCGGGTCCGCGGTGAGCCCGGTGTGCACCGGGCCGGGCTGGACGACCGTCGAGCGCGGCGCGATCAGCCAGCGGAAGCGCCGCCCGGGGTCGTCGCCCGCCGCCTGCCCGGCCGACGCGCCGCCTCCGCAGACCCCCTCGACCGCCCGCAGCGCCGCCCGCACCCCGACGACGTCCGCCCGCGGGTCGAGCGCCCTCAGCTTGGCCTCGTCCAGATGCGTACGGGCCGCGACGAAGGACCTGGCCCGGCAGTACACCAGCACCCCGGCGTTGAAGCACTCCCCGCGCTCGACGCGCGGCACCACGCGCAGCAGCGCGTACTCGAAGACATCGCGGTCGCTCACTTGCCGTCCTTCTTGCCGGGCTGTCCGGTCTCGCTGTTCCTGGTGGGGTGCGGCCACGGCTTGAGGTGGTCGGTGAGCCAGCCGGGCGCCCGCGAGGGGGTGGCCCTGGCGGGCGCGTCCAGCGTGATCCGCTCGTGGATGTCGGCGGCGCGCGCCAGCAGCGGCTCCGCATACGCCCGGCGCAGCGCTTGGGCCGTCTCGAAGCCGGGCTCGTCCACCAGCCACTCGTCGGGCACCAGCGCGGTGACCTCGGCCAGCAGCTCCTCCGTCACCAGGGGCGCCAACGCGGCGGCGGCCGAGGCCACATCGGGGCCGAACGGGGCGAGGGCGTGGTCCGAGGCGTTGTAGGGCTTGGCTGCCGAGGCGGACGCGCCCGGCCAGTTGTGGTGCCAGATCATCGTGGCGCCGTGGTCGATGAGCCAGAGATCACCGTGCCACACCAGCATGTTAGGGTTCCGCCACGAACGGTCGACGTTGTTGATCAACGCGTCGAACCAGACGACCCGGCCCGCCTCGGCGGGGCTCACCTGGTAGGCGAGCGGGTCGAACCCGATCGAACCGGGCAAGTAGTCCATTCCGAGATTCAGCCCGCCGCTCGCCTTCAGCAGCTCCTGCACCTCCTGGTCCGGCTCGGAGAGCCCGATCACGGGGTCGAGCTGAATGGCGACCAGTTCGGGTACGCGCAGGGCCAGCCGTCGGGCCAGCTCTCCGCAGATCACCTCCGCCACCAGGGTCTTGCGGCCCTGTCCCGCGCCGGTGAACTTCATGACGTACGTACCGAGATCGTCGGCCTCGACGATCCCCGGGAGCGAGCCGCCCTCACGCAAGGGCGTGACATAGCGGGTCGCTGTCACTTCATTGAGCATCCGGCCAGGCTACTGGCGCGGATGCGACTGTTCGATCACTCAGACCCCGAAGGGACGCTTCGCCATGCCCGTGGAAGAGAACACCCAGGAGAAGACCGCCCGGCCGCGGGCGGCCGAGGACTTCCCCCTCCAGTTCGCCCGCACCAGGCGCTTCTCGCTCGGAGCGCCGAAGAACATCACCGTCTCCCCCGACGGCGAACGGGTGCTGTTCGTCCGTACCGCCGACGGGCGTTCGCCACTCGGCTCGCTGTGGCTGTTCGAGGACGGCGAGGAGAAGGTCCTGGTCGACCCGCGCGCGCTCGGTGATCCGGGCGAGGTGCCGCAGGCGGAGCTGATCCGCCGGGAGCGGGCGCGCGAGAGCGGCGGCGGGATCGTCGCGTACGCCACCGACGCGGCCGTCCGTACCGTGGTCTTCGCCCTCTCCGGCGCGCTCTGGCTGGCCGGGACGGACGGGAGCGCCCCGCGCCCTGTGCCCACGGCGGGCCCGGCCGTCGACCCGCGGCTGTCCCCGGACGGCACGCTCGTCTCGTACGTGACCGAACGCGCCCTGCACGTCGTAGGGACCGACGGCACCGGCGACCGGCGGCTGCTCGCGCCGGAGGGCCCGGAGATCTCCTACGGGCTGACCGACCACGTCTCGGCCGAGTCCATCGGCCGTGCCCGCAGCTCCTGGTGGTCCCCGGACGGCTCGGCGCTCCTCGTCGCGCGCGTGGACGACTCACCCGTGCAGCGCTGGTATCTGAGCGACCCCTCCCAACCGGCGGAGCCGCCGCGGGTGCTGGCGTATCCGGCGGCGGGCACGGCCAACGCGGTGGTGTCGCTGGTCGTCGTCCGCGTCGACGGCCAGCGGGTCGCGGTGCGGCCGCCCCGCTCGGCGGACCCGGCCTCGCACCCGCCGGGCGCCTGGACCGACCCGGCCTTCGAGTACCTGGTGGAGGGCGGCTGGGACGCGGCGGGCCCGTTCGCCACCGTGCAGACCCGGGACCAGCGCACCGCCTACGGCCTCGCCATCGACCCGGTGAGCGGCGCGACCGAGGTGATGGAGCGCCACCATGACCGGCACTGGCTGGAGTTCCTTCCCGGCGCCTTCGCGCCGGCCCGTTCCGCGCTCCGGCCCTGGGGCGGCCTCCCGCCCGGTCTGGAGGTGCGCGCGATCCTCGGCTCGGCGGGCGACACGGTCTACTTCACCGCGAGCGACGAGCCGACCGAGACCCACGTCTGGGCGTACGCCCCGGGCTCCGGCTGCACCCGGCTCACCGAGGAGCCCGGGGTGCACACGGCGGTCGTCGGCGGCGGCACCCTCGTCCTCGACAGCCGCACCCCGCACGACCACACCGTCACCGTCCTGCGCGAGGGCAGGCCGGTGGGCCGGATCGGCGTGCTGAGCGAGCGGCCGCTGGTGACACCGGCGCCGCTCTTCCTCTCCCTGGGCGCACGCGAGCTGCGCACCGCGCTCTATCTGCCGTCCTGGCACCGCGAGGGCACGGCCCGGCTGCCCGTGGTGGTCCATTCGTACGGAGGCCCTGGCACGCAGACCGTCGTACGGACCGGCGCCTGGCACCACGCGGTCAACCAGTGGTTCGCCGAGCAGGGCTTCGCGGTCCTCTCCGTCGACGGGCGCGGCACCCCGGGCCGCGGCGAGGCGTGGCGCACCAGCATCCACGGCGACCAGCTCACCCCGGTCCTGGAGGACCAGATCGACGCGCTGCGGGCGGCCGCCGAGCGCTTCCCCGACCTCGACACCGGGCGGGTGGGCATCCGGGGCTGGTCGTTCGGGGGGTACCTGGCCGCGGCAGCCGTGCTGCACCGGCCGGATGTGTTCCACGCGGCCGTGGCGGGCGCGGCCCCGACGGACCTCTCCCTCTACGACACCCACTGGAAGGAGCGGTATCTCGGCCACCCGGACGTGCAGCCGGAGAACTACGAGCGCTGCTCGCTGGTCGCGCACGCGCACAAGCTGACCCGGCCCCTGAAGCTCGTCCATGGGATGGCGGACGACAATGTGGTGCCCGCACACCTGCTGCGGTTCTCGCAGGCGCTGCTCGCGGCGGGCAGACCGCACGACGTGCTTCCGCTGGCGGGGCAGAGCCATATGGTCACCGCGGAGGGTGTGGCCGACACCCTGCTGTGGCTGGATCTGGAGTTCCTGAAGAAATCCCTGGGCGCGTGAACAGCCGGCCGCGCCGGACCGTATCCCTTCACGCAGCCCCCTGTAGCAAGGTGAAGGGAAAGCCAGTATGAGCACCCAAGCGCTTCCGTCCGGGCCGGGCCCGGCCCGCCGTACCGTCGTCGCGGCGGTCGGCGGTGTCGGGCTCGCCGCCGCGCTCGCCGCCTGCGGCGACTCGGACTCGTCCGGTGCCGCCAAATCCTCCGGTGACGCCGGGACCGGCGGCACGGCCGGCAAAGGCGGCGCCGGGGCCGCGGGCGGCGGGGTGCTGGCGAAGACCGCCGACATCCCGCAGGGCGGCGGCAAGGTCTTCCCCGATCAGGGCGTGGTGGTGACCCAGCCGACGGCGGGCACCTTCAAGGCGTTCTCCGCCACCTGCACGCACCAGGGCTGCATGGTGAAGGAGGTCACCGGCGGCACCATCAACTGCCCCTGCCACGGCAGCAAGTTCGACCCGGCGACCGGAAGCGTGACCGCGGGCCCGGCACCGCGGCCGCTCCCCGCGAAGCCGATCAAGGTGGAGGGGGACTCGATCACGCTGGCGTGAGCCCGCCCCCGTCGCGGCCCCGGTGGTGGTCAAAGACAGGCTCTCAGGTCCGCCGGGGCCGGCGCGGTGCCTTGAGGCAGTCCAGGATGGCGTCGGTGGTGGCGACCGTGGCGACCAGGGCCAGCGTGTTGCGGATCATCGCGGGGGTGTACTCGGCGGGCACCCCCGCGATCGCGTCCGCCGCCACCACGGCGGTGTAGCCGAGGTTGACGGCGTCGAACACCGCGTTCGGAATCGCCACGTTGGCCGAGACACCACTGACGATGAGAGTGCGGCAGCCGAGGTTGCGCAGCAGCGGGTCGACGTCCGTGCCCGCGATCGGCGAGAGGCCGTGCAGTCTGCGGACCACGAGGTCCTCGTCCGCCACCTCGATGCCCTCGGCGATCCGTACCGCCGTCGAGCCCGCGTACTGCTGCACGGGCAGACGCTCGGCGGCCCGGAAGAGCCGGGCGTTGCGGGAGGCGCCGCGCCCGTCGGGTCTGCGCTCGGCCACGGCGTGCACGACCTGTACGCCCGTCTCGTGCGCGGCGGCGACGAGCCGGGCGATGTTGTGCAGGGCGCCGGAGGAGCGGGCCTCCTTGGCGAGTTCGGGCAGCGCGCTGTCGGGGCCGATGACGCCCTGCTGGCACTCCACGGTCATCAGCACGGTCGAGGCGGGGTCCAGTTCCCCGGCCAGCCGTTGCCCGCGCGCGTCCGCCCGCTCGTTGCTCGCCATGGCGCCGGAGGCTAACGGCCATTGCGCGCGGGGGGAAGGGCACGCCATGATTTCTGACACTCAGTCAGCTCGGAGTGCCGGGCCGACCCGTGGGAGGAGCCGCCCGATGACCGCCACACAGCGCCGGGGCCGCCGGATCATGATGACGGACGCGGAGCGCGACGCGTTCCTCGCCCAGCAGCGCACCTGCCGGGTCGCCACGGTGGCCCCCGACGGCGAGCCGCACGTCGGTGCGCTCTGGTACGTCTGGGACGGCGGTGCCCTGTGGCTGTACTCCATCACCCGCAGCCTGCGCTGGGCGCACCTGCGCGCGGACCCCAGGATCGCGGTGGTGGTGGACTCCGGCGAGGCGTACGGAGAGCTGCGCGGCGTCGAGCTGCGGGGCAGGGCGGTGCCGGTGGGCGAGACACCCCGCACGGGCGAGCCGTGCCCCGAACTGGACGGGCCGGAGCGGGAGTTCGCGCGCAAGAACTTCGGCCTGGAGGAGATGATCCACGACGGCCGGCACGCCTGGCTCCGGCTGGCACCGGAGACGATCGTGTCGTGGGACTTCCGGAAGCTGGGGCTGCCGGGATCAGGGGGCACGTGAGGCACCTGGGGCCGCGCGCCCCGGGTGCCTCAGCCCGTCACGCCACGCCCCGCCTCGGCCAGCGCCTCCACGGCCGCGCGGATGGAGGGCCGCCGGTCGGCGTCCGCGCGCCACACCGCGTACACATGCCGGCGCATCGCGTCCCGCACCGGCACCACCCGCACCCCGGCGGGCACCGGCCCCCGCCCGAGCCGGGGCGCGACGCTCACGCCGAGCCCGGCCTCGACGAGGGCGAGCTGGGTGGCGTGCTCGCGTGCCACATGGCCGATGCGCGGCTCGACCCCTTTGCCGCGCAGGGTGAACATCAGCCACTCGTGACAGAACTCGCCCTCGGGCCAGGTGATCCACTCGTCCGAGGCGAACTCCTCCAGGTCCACGCTGTCGCGCCCCGCGAGCCGGTGCCCCATCGGCATCGCCACATCCGCCGAGTCGTCGAGGACCGACCGCTTCGCCAGCCCGTCGGGCAGCGGCAGCGGCTTGTTGTACCAGTCCAGGACGACGGCGAGGTCGAGGTCGCCGAGCAGCACGCCCCGCACCGAGTCCTCGGCCTCCAGCTCGTCGGAGCGGACGCGGAGCTGGGGGTGGTCGGCGCGCAGCGCGGTGAGCGCCGCCGGGAACAGGCCGCGCGCCGCGGTGGCGAAGCCCGCGATCCGCAGCTCGCCCACGACCCGGCCGCGCTGGGCCTCCAGATCGGCCTGGGCGACCTGGACCTGGGAGAGGATCCGCGCGGCGTGCTCGGCGAGGAGCCGCCCCGCGTCGGTGAGGCGGACTCCGCGCCCGTTCTTGGCGAGCAGTGGCTGCCCCGCCTCCCGCTCCAGCTTGGCGAGCTGCTGGGAGACGGCCGAGGTCGTCACATGCAGATTGTCGGCGGCGCCGCCCACCGAGCCGTGGCGGGCCAGCGCGTCGAGGGTCCGCAGACGCTCCAGGTTCAACATATAAGAAATGCTAACCGATCCAATCCATCTTTTCTCGCTTGTGCTACGAGGTTGAACAGGCCAGGCTTGCCCTCATGACCACCGCCACCCCACCCCGGTCCGTTTCGGCCCCCTCCTCCGCCCTGCGCCGCCCGGCCCTCGACTGGCGTGTCCGGTTCGCGGCGCTCTCGCTGGTCTGGGGCTTCAGCTTTCTCCTGATCAAGGTGGGCACGGGCGGGTACGCCCCGTTCCAGGTCACCTTCGGGCGGCTCTTCTTCGGTACGGCCGTGCTCGCCGTCGCGATGGCGGTCAAGCGGGAGCGGCTGCCGCGCGGCGCCCGCACCTGGCTGCGCCTGGCGGTGGCCGCGCTGCTCCTGAACGCCCTGCCGTTCTCCCTCTTCGCCTACGCGGAGCTGACGATCCCCTCGACGCTGGCCGGTATCTGCAACGCGACCTCCCCGCTGTGGGGCATGGCGCTCTCGCTGGTGGCGCTCTCCGAGGACCGGCCGACCCGGCGCCGGGTGGCGGGCCTTGACCTGGGCTTCCTCGGGGTGCTCACGGTCCTGGGTGCCTGGCAGGGCTTCGACGGCCTGGATCTGCGGGGCACCGCATTGGCCCTGCTCGCCTCGCTCTGCTACCCGGTCGGCTGGATCTACGTCCGCCGCACGCTGGCCGGGCACGGCCACTCCAACCTGTCGCTGATCGGCTCCCAGCTGGGTGTCGCGACCCTCCAACTGGCGTTGGTCACCCCGCTGTTCGCGGGCTTCCCGACCGCCTTCCACCCCCTCCCGCTGCTCGCCGTCGCCGCGCTCGGCGCCCTCGGCACCGGCTTCGCGGTGCTCGTCCAGTACGGCCTGGTCAACGAGGTCGGGCCGACGACCGCCCAGATGGTCACGTACTTCATCCCGGTCATCGCCACGGCCGCCGGAGTCCTGCTCCTCGGCGAGGGCCTGAGCTGGAACACGCCGGTGGGCGCGGCGATCGTGCTGGCGGGGGCCGCCCTGACACAGACCCGCGGCCCGAAGGGAGCACGGCGGGACCGGTCACCCGCCCGGTGAACCGCCTGCCCGCCGCGGCCCGGGGCCAGTTGCAGGAACCGCGCGACAAGCTCCCACCGGCCGCACCCCGCGGAGCTAGTCGTACCGCCTCCCCGGCGACGACCCCGTCGCCGTCACCACCGCGTCGGCCGCGGGCCCGATGTCGGCCGGGGCGAGCCGGGAGACGGTGAGCCGGATTCCGGGCGCGGCCGACAGCCGGAAGCGGGCACCGGCCGCCACCGCCCACCCCGCGTGCAGCAGCCGCGCCACCGCGGCCGTCTCGTCCGGCACCGGCACCCACACACTGAACCCGCTGCGGCCGTGCGCCGCGACACCCCGCGAGCGCAGCGCCCGCACCAGGGTGTCGCGGCGTTCGCCGTAGGAGCGCGCCACGGCGGCGGAGTCGAGGACGTCCGAGGTCCACAGGTGCACGACGGTCCGCTGGAGCAGCCGGCTGACCCAGCCGGGCCCCAGCCGCTGGCGCCCGCGCACCCGGTCCAGGGTCACCGTGTCCCCGGTGAGCACCGCGAGCCGCAGATCCGGTCCGTACGCCTTGGCCACCGACCGTACGAACGCCCAGTGCGGGACCACCGGGGACAGCGGCGCGAGCGGCACGTCGACCATGCCGTGCCCGTGGTCGTCCTCGATCAGCAGGACCGACGGATGAGCGGACAGCACCTCGCGCAGCGCACGCGCGCGGTCCGCGCCGACGGCCGCCCCGGTCGGGTTCTGGGCGCGGCAGGTGACGACGAGCGCGCGCGCACCGGCCGCCAGCGCGCTCTCGACGGCCTCGGGCAGCGGCCCCTCGTCGTCGAGCGCCACCGGCACCGGCCGCAGCCCGAGCGCCGGGACGAGGTCGAGCAGCGCGCCCCAGCCCGGGTCCTCGATGGCGACGGCGTCCCCGGGCCGCAGATGCGCGGCCAGCACCCGCTCGATCGCGTCGAGCGAGCCGGAGAGGACGCCGACCGGTCCCGGCGGCACCCCGTCGGCGTCCAGGGCGGCCCGGGCGAGCCGGGCGAGGTCCGGGTCCACCGGCTCCTGCCCGTAGAGGGTGGGCCGCTCGGCGTGGTCGCGGGCGGCGGCCGCCAGCGCGTCGCCCAGCGGCGGCAGCAGGGCGGGGTCGGGGTTGCCGTCGGAGATGTCCCGCACCCCGGCGGGCACCTCGATGCGCTGGGCGTCGCGCGCGGTGCTGGCGGGACGCGGACGCACCCGGCTGCCCCGGCGGCCCCCGGTCTCGATGACACCCCGGTCGCGCAGCAGGCGGTAGGCCGCCGCGACCGTGTTGGGGTTGACACCCAGCTCGCTCGCCAACTCCCTGAGCGGCGGCAGCGGCTGCCCCGGCGCCAGCTGTCCGGCGCCCACCGCGCGCTCCACGTCGGCCGCGATGTCCGAGGCACGCCGACCCGAGATCCGATACTCTCCTAGCACAAACACGATTATGCACTAGTGCAATGGAGAATTCAAATGCCCGACACCCCTTCCTACGAGCCCACGGGGCGCACCGTGCCGACCCGCTCGCGCGAGCGGGCGTCGTACGACCGTGAGCTGGTGCACGCGATACTCGACGAGGGGTACGTCTGCCACCTCGGTTTCGTCCGCGACGGCGCCCCGGTCGTGCTGCCGACGCTCTACGGCCGGATCGGCGAGCGGCTGTACGTGCACGGCTCGACGGGTTCGCGGCCGCTGCGCATGACCGGCCAGGCCGATCCGGGGCTCCCGGTCTGCCTGACCGTCACGCACGTCGACGGCCTGGTCCTGGCCCGCTCCGCCTTCCACCACTCCCTCAACTACCGCTCGGTCGTGGTGCACGGCCTCGCGTACGAGGTCACCGACCCCGAGGAGCGCCGAAGCGCCCTGGACGCGCTGGTCGACCAGGTGGTGCCGGGCCGCTCCTACGACGCGCGGCAGGCCAACGCCAAGGAGCTCGCCGCGACCGCGGTGATCCGTCTGGACCTCGACGAGGTGTCGGCGAAGCTGCGCACCGGCGGCCCCAACGACGATCCCGAGGACAGCGGCCTGCCGCACTGGAGCGGGGTGATCCCGCTGGTCCGCACCCACGGGACGCCGGTGCCCGCCGACGACCTCGACCCGTCCGTGGCTCTGCCCGACTACCTCGCCGCGCTCTGACGCGGCAGGGGGGTTCCCCGGGTGTCCCGGGGAAGCCCCCCGAGGTTCAGGCCGCGACCGGTTCCCGGCGGGCCCGCACGGCGGTCCGCGCCTCGGCCCCGGCGAGCCCCACCACCGCGACCAGCAGCAGCACGGTGCCCAGGACCGTGGCGGCGGTCAGCCGTTCACCGAGCACCGCGACCGCGAGCAGCGCCGCGCTGACCGGCTCCAGAAGCATGATCACGGAAACGGTGGCGGAGCGGACGACGGCCGCGCCCGCGAAGTAGAGCGCGTACGCCAGCGCCGTGGGCACCGCCGCCACGTACACCAGCAGCACGGCCACCCGCGCCGGCTCAACGGTGTGCGGCATCATTCCCTCCGCCCCGGCGAGCGGCAGCAGCAGGACCGCGGCCACGGCGAACGCCCAGGCGGTGGTGGCCGAGGGGTCGGCGCTCTCGCCGTTCCGGCCGAGCAGACGGGTGAGGAGCGTGATCCCCGCGTATCCGGCGGCCGACAGCAGAGCGAGCAGCACCCCCGCGGGGCGCACGGCGCCGGCGCCGTTGCCGAGGACCAGCACCGAGAGCCCGGCCAGGGCACCCGCGACGGCGGTCAGTCCGGCGCCGCCGATCCGCTCACCGAGGACGAGGCGGGCGCCGACCGCGATGAGCACGGGCCCGGCGCCGAGGGTGACCACGGTCGCCACGGCCAGGCCGGTCGAGGCGACGGCGGCGAAGTAGGCGCTCTGGAAGACGGCGAGTCCCACGCCGTTGCCCAGGACGCGCGCCGCCCTCCTGGCCGCCGGTTCGGCGGGCCGGTGCGCGGGGCGCCGCCGCAGGGCGCGGGCGGCGAGCAGCAGGGCGAGCCCGCTGACGCAGCGCCAGAAGGACAGGGCGAGCGGGCCGAGGTCGCTGGCGTCGAAGACCAGCGCGGCGGCGCCGCCGGCGGTGCCCCAGGCGACACCGGCGAAGACGAGATAGAGCAGGCCGCGCCCGACGGGCAGGGCGGAGGAAGTCGATGCGTTCGACACGTACGTACTCCGGGGAGGAAGAAGACGGGAAAGGTCGCGTGCCTGGAGTACGCGGGCAGCGACGAGCCGCTCGGCACCTGTCCGAGCCCGGTCTTCGTCAGGGGTGCGGCCGCCCGCGTTACGCGGCGGGAGGCGGCAGAACGGTCGAATGCATGATCGTCACCCTACGGCGCGGTCCGGCCGGCCGACAACTCCCCCTCGGGCGCGGGCTTCTCCCGCACCGGCAGCGGATGCCCGTCGCCGCCCGCCAGCGGCCCGGTGGCCTCCTTCGGCGCCGAGGACTGCGCGATGAGGGCGCCGACGAGGACCACCGCGCCGCCCGCGATCTGCGGCGCGGCGAGGTGCTCGCCGAGCAGCACCCAGGCCAGGACAGTCGCGATGACCGCCTCCAGACAGGCCACGACCCCGGCCACCTGCGGCGAGAGCCTGCGCACCGAGATGACCCCGGTGACGTAGGCGATCACGGTCGCGATCAGCACGATCCAGCCGAGCAGCAGCGCCGCGGGCACCTGGGTGCCGTTCATGTCGGCGCTGCCGCCGAGCACCGACCAGTCCATGCTCCAAGGGCGGGCGACGAGCGTGAGCAGGACGGAGCCGATGAGCAAGCCGTACGCGATGACGCCGAGCGGGTCGGGCGCGTCGTCCGCGTCGCCGCCCTGGTCGGAGAGGACGAAGTAGCCGACCTGGCAGCAGGCGGCGCCGAGGGCGAGCAGCAGACCGAGGAGGTCGAAGCTCAGCCCGGACCAGATCTCCACCACACTGGCGAGGCCGCCGACGGCGAGGACCACGCCGATGGCCGCCGCCCTGGTGACCGGCCTGCCCTGGACGAACCGGACCCAGCCGAGGACGAGCGCGGGCGCCAGATACTCGACGAGCAGGGCGACGCCGACGGGGATGCGGGATATCGCCGCGAAGTAGCAGGCCTGGACGCCGGCGACGGCCAGCAGCCCGAATCCGGCGAGCAGCGCGGGCCGGCGCAGCAGCAGGCTCCGGTGGCGCCAGGCCACGGGCAGCATGACGAGCGCGGCGCCCGTCACCCGCAGCCACACCACGTGCAGCGGGTCGAGGCCCGCCTCGATGAGCGGCTTGGCCGCGACACCCGATCCACCGAACGAGAACGCCGAGGCCAGGGCCAGTCCCAGGCCGACGTTTCTTCCCCGAGACGCCTGCATCGGCACATCATGCCAGGAGAAGTCAGGACCGTCACCCCTGTGACACCTGTCGAGACGGCGGGGCCGGGAGGAGCCGCTCGGAGAGCTCCCGGGCATCGACTCCGGCGTGGTCGAGGACCTCCACGGCGCGGCACTCCGGGTCGGCGGCGAGCGCCGCGAGCAGATCCGTGCCCCTTACCCGCGCGTCCCCCCTTGCCTCGGCCCGGGCCAGTGCGCCCTCCATGGCGGTGACCGCGGCGGGCGACCAGCCGGGCTGTCCGAGCAGCGGCAGCGCCCCCGAGTCCTCCACCGCCCCCTGCCAGCGGAGCCCGTAGCCGATGGAGCGCTGGACGAGATAGCCGAGCACCCGAGCCACCTGCGGCGCGCCCTCGAACGCGGCCCGCACCTCCGGGTCCGTCTCCAGCACCGAGTGCAGCAGATGAGCGGTGTCGATCTGCCGGTCGCCGTCGCGCAGCGCCCTCCTGCGGGCACCCGCGACCACCGAGGCCATCGCATCGGTGAGCCGGGCTTCGAGGTCGCAGGCGGCGGGGACCGCTGCCGGGACGGCCGGGACCCGCGGGATCGGAGGGTGCACCCTCCTACTCCATCAGGCGGGACGCGGCGGAACATCCCCGCCGGGAAGCATTCCGCATCCGACGTGGGGTGGGGACGGATGACCGGGTTCTCCTCCTTCCGGATGAGATTTGCGTTTTACGCCCCGGGGGCGCGCATCTCCCGGCCGTACGCCCGGCGCGCAACCGCACCGCCCCGGAAAACGTCCCCTCCCGTACGACACAGCCGCCACGGCAACCGCGGGAGGGACCCGATGTGCTGGATGGTCGCCCTGCTCGCCGAGGACGGGCTGCAGTACGTGTACCGCGTGTACGCCCCGAAGGACGCCCTCCCGGGTGATCTGTTCTGGGCCGCGTTCCACTGCCACGACGAGTCCTCGCGCCCACGCGCGTCCGACCTCTTCGACTCGGCGCGGATATGGGCGCTGCCGCTCAGCGGTTCCATGATCTGACGGCGAACCCCCGACTGCGGCGCGCCACAATCTGACGGCCCATCAGTATTGAATGTTCACCGGCCCCCGGCTACGTTCCGCGACACGTTCGCAGGACGCCAAGGACTCGAAGGGGTGGTCGTATGGCCGAGGTCAGCGCCGAGGCGCGCCTTGAGGCTCCGGCGGAGAAGGTCTGGGAGCGGCTGACCGACTTCAGCGCGTACGGCGAGTGGAACGCCACCCACACCAGCTTTCCGCACGGCGGCCCCGAGACACTGGAGCTCGGCGCGACCTACGCCGAGAACATGAGGCTCATGGGGTTCCCGGCCGAGGTCCTGTGGACCGTGGAGGAGTTCGAGGCGGGCCGTCTGCTCGGGGTCAGGGGCAAGGGCCCGATGGGGGTGAACGTCGGCAACCGCTACCTCCTGGCACCGGACGGGGATGCGACGGTGGTGCGGATCGAGGGCGAGTTCACCGGCGCGGCCGTCTCGCTCATGGCGGGCAAACTCAAGGACTCGGCGACGGCCGCGCTGAACGAGTCGCTGCGCAAGCTGGGCGGCCTGGTGGCCTGACGCTCCCGAGCGCCGCGGCCCGCGCGCGGGAGAGCCCCTTCCACCCGCCACACCTGCTCCAGCCGCGGCCCGCGCGCGGGAGAGCCCCTGATTACCCAGCTGCTCGGCCTGCCGTCCAGCCGTGGCCCGCGCGCGGGAAAGCCCCGCGACCGGTGCGGTCGCGGGGCTCTCTGCGGCCGGCGGGGTCAGTCCTCGTCGGCCAGGATCAGATACAGCTTCTTACGGGCGTCGTTGATGACCCCGAGCGCCTTCCGGCGCTGCTCGGCGGTGCCGGTCTTCCAGACCTGGCCGAACGCCTCCATCAGGCCGAACCCGGCCTGGCGGATCTCGTTCATGCTCTCCCAGTCGACTCCGCGCCCGGCCTCTTCCCACGGGGCCTCGGACCCCGACTCGGCTTCGGTGCGCCCGGCGTCGGTGAGCGTGAACAGCTTCTTGCCGCCCTCGCTCTCACTGGTGATCAGGCCCTCGTCCTCCATCATCTGGAGGGTCGGGTAGACCGAGCCGGGGCTGGGCTTCCACGCCCCGCCGCTGCGCTCGCCGATCTCCTGGATCATCTCGTATCCGTGCATCGGCCGGTCCTTCAGCAGGGCCAGGATCGACGCGCGGACATCCCCGCGCCGCGCCCTGCCCCGAGGACCGCCCCGGCCACCGCGGCCGGGCCCGAAGGGGCCGCCGCCGAAGCCGGGCCCGAAGGGACCGAAGGCGGCGCGCCGGCCCTCGAAGTCGCCCCGGCCGTGCGGGCCGGGTCCGTGCTGTCCAGGTCCGTGTCCATGTGAACGCATCGCTACGCTCCTTCCATCGGTGATCCGTCGCGATGCCTCAACGATATATCGGAACTGTTCGGTTAACAACCCTCCGATACAGCAGTCCCGGGAGCCGGGCACCGAATCGCCCCACAAAGAGCCACCGAAAGGGCCACCAAAGGAGCCACCGAAAGGGCCAACCATCCCGGATTGGCCTTGGCCGGTGGCCCGCTCCGGCCCGTACCGTCCTGTCCATGCGGATACGAATCGTCGACGCCTTCACCGACCGCCCGTTCGCCGGAAACCCGGCCGGGGTCCTGCTCCTCGACGACTTCCCGGACGACGCGTGGCTGCGGGACGTCGCCCGGGAGGTCAACCTCTCCGAGACCGCGTTCGCGCATCCGCTGCCGCCCGGCGGCGCGGCCGACTGGGCGCTGCGGTGGTTCACCCCGGCCACCGAGGTCGCCATGTGCGGGCACGCCACACTGGCCACCGCCCATGTCCTGCACACGACAGGCGCCGCGACGGGGACGGTCACCTTCACGGCCCGGTGCGGCATCCTCCGCGCGACCGCGCACGAGGACGGGTCGATCACGCTCGACTTCCCCACCTCGCCGCTGACCCCGGTGGAGATCCCGGACGGCGTGCCCGAGGCGCTGGGGGCGCGGCCCGTGTCCGTCCACGACTCCTCGGAGTTCATCGGCGACCTGGTCGTCGAGCTGGCGGACGAACGGACCGTGCGGGCCCTGACGCCCGACTTCAAGGCCCTGGCCGCCTACTCCAAGCGCGGCGTCATCGTCACGGCCGAGGCCGAGGACCCCTCGCTCGGCTACGACTTCGTCTCGCGGGGCTTCTTCCCCGCGGTCGGCATCGACGAGGACCCGGTGACGGGCAGCGCGCACACCGCGCTCGCGCCGTTCTGGTCGGCGCGCCTGGGCCGCACCGAACTGACCGGCCTGCAGGCCTCCGCCCGGACCGGCCTGGTGCGCACGTCACTGCGGGGCGAACGCACCCTGCTGACCGGTACGGCCGTCACCGTCATCGAGGGCGAGCTGCTCACCGCTCCGTAGCGGCCCCAGGACCCGACCATGAGTAAGGGGCGTACGCCATGGCCGTACGCCCCTTACCTGGCCGCCGCTCTCTGTCGCCGCCTGCCCTCGTCTGGCGCTCTCTGCCGCGCGGGTGTCCGGCGCCGCCGCGGCCCGGCCGTCACCCCGTGGGCAGCCAGTCCACCTTCCCCGCGAGCAGCGCGTACCCCACGAACGCCCCGATGTCGAGCAGGGAATGGGCCACGACCAGCGGGCCGACCCGCTGCCAGCGCCGGTAGAGCAGGACGAAGACGACGCCCATCGCCATGTTGCCGAGGAAGCCGCCGATGCCCTGGTAGAGGTGGTAGGAGCCACGCAGGACCGAGCTCGCCGCCAGCGCGGCGAGCGGGGTCCACCCCAACTGGCCGAGTCTGCGCAGCAGATAGCCGACGACGATCACCTCCTCCAGTACGGCGTTCTGCACCGCCGACAGGACGAGCACCGGGTACTTCCACCAGACGTCCGGCAGCGACTCGGGGACGACCGTGAGATTGCCCCCCACCGCCCGCGCCAGCAGATAGAACCCGAGCCCCACGCTGCCGATCCCGGCCGCGATCAGCGCGCCCCTGCCGAGGTCCGGTCCGGGCCGCCGGCGGTCGAACCCGAGCACGCGCAGACCGCCCGCTCCCTCCCGCAGCAGCAGGTGCGCGACGAGCGCCACGGGCACCAGCGCGCTCGCGATGCCGAAGAGCTGCCAGGCGAGATCCAGCCAGGGCCGCCCGGGGGCGTGCGAGGTGTTGAGCCTGGCCGCCTGGTCCTTGAGGCCGCCCGGCCTGGTCACCGATCCGACAAAGCTGATCAGCGCCGACACACCGCTCGCACCGAGCGAGAGCGCCAGCACGAGCACCGTCTCGGACCGGAGGATCCGCGGTGAGGCCCCCCGTTCGGGAAGAGAATCAGCCACACGCCCCGCCTCCACCTGCACACCTGCCTCCAGTTGAACGAACCCGTCCCACGCCCACCACTGCCCCGCTAGGGTCTCGAAAGAAAGTACGAAGATCGCGCGCGACAGGCCGGGGGGCGAGCGCCATTGCGATGGTGCGTTCCCCTTTTTCCTTGTACGGGATTCAAGGAGGGCACCACCGCCATGGGACGTCACAGCTTGCCCGACGCGCACGCGCCCGAGGGAACCCGGGGCCGTCCGGCCTCCCCCCGCCGCCGTACCGTCGCCGTCGCCGCCCTGCTCGTCCTCCTCGTCGCGGGCGGCGCGGCCGTCGCGGCGAGCACCGGACTGCTCTCCTTCGGCGACGCGTGCCGGGACTCCGCGGTGCGGCTGGATCTCGTCGCCTCTCCGGATGTCGCCCCGGCCGTCCGGTCCGTCGCCGAGCGGGCGCGCGCCGACAAGGTCACCTCCGACGGCTCCTGCATCGACGTCCGGGTCACCGCCCGTGAGCCGTACCGGGTGGCCGCAGCGCTCGGCGCGGGCCGCGAGCCGGACTTCGCGGTGTGGATACCGGACTCGGCGCTCTGGGTGGACCGCGCCAAGGAGGGCGGCGAGAGCGTCCCGGTCGCCACGGCGGGCCATGTCGCCGCCTCACCGGTCGCGCTCGCCCTGGTGGCACCCGCCGCCAAGTCCCTGGGCTGGCCGTCGCGCACGTACACCTGGGCAGAACTCGCCGCTGCCGCCACCCGCTCGGACACCTTGCGGCTGGGCGCGGCCGACCCGGCCCGCTCGGCCGCGGGACTCCTCGCGCTGAGCAGCGTCGGGCGCTCCACGGCCCGCCAGGGCGCGGACGACGGCGCCGGGGCGGCGGCCGTGGCCAAGGCGCTCGCCCAGCGCACCTCCGACACCGACGCCCAGGTGGTCGCCACACTCGCCCGGGGCGGTGCGGACGGCGGGAGCGGCGATTTGCGCCTCAACCAGGCCGTCGTCCTGTCCGAGCAGGCGGCGTACGCGTACAACACCGGCCGGGGCGCCGGGCAGGAGCTCGACCTGTTCTACCCGAAGGACGGCACGCCGCTGCTCGACTACCCGTACATCATCGTGCGCGAGAACCGGCTGAGCACCGACCGCAGCCGCGCCGCGATGCGGTTCCTGACGCTGCTGGGCGAGCCGGAGTCCCGGCGGATCCTGACCGGGAGCGGCTTCCGTGTCCCGGGTGAGGCGGCGGACGAGGAGGCCGTGCGGAAGGCGGGCGCGGCGGCCCCGCAGCCCTACGCCACGTCCACCGCCGAGGCCCCGAGTGCCAAGGAGCTCACGGACGCCCTCGGCATGTGGATGATCATCGTGCAGAGCGCCCGGCTCACCACCGTCGTGGACGCTTCGGGGTCGATGGCCGCGCCGGTGCCGGGCGCGGGCGGCCGTTCCCGGATGGACGTCACCAAGGCATCCCTGCTGGGGGCGCTGGCGCAGTTCACGCCACAGGACGAGATCGGCCTGTGGGACTTCGCCACCCGACTGGACGGCCCGCGGGACTACCGCGAGCTGGTGCCGACCGCCCGCCTCGGCGACCCGGTCAGGGGCGGGCGCACCCAGCGCGACCGGCTGGCCGCCGCCTTCGACGCGCTCCGCCCGGTGCCGGACGGGGCGACCGGCCTGTACGACACGATGCTCGCCGCGTACCGGCAGGCCACGGCGGGCTACCGGCCGGGGAGGTTCAACGCGGTGGTGATCCTCACGGACGGCGCCAACGAGGACCCGGGCAGCATCTCGCGCGGGGAACTCCTCACCCGGCTCCAACGGCTCTGCGACCCGGCGAAACCAGTACCGGTGATCGCCATCGCCGTGGGTCCGGACGCGGACGGGCAGTCGGTCAGGGAAATGGCCCGGGCCACCGGTGGCGCGGGCTACCAGGTCACCGACCCGGCCGAGATCCAGGCGGTGATCCTCAAGGCCGTCATGACGGTCGGCCGGGGCGGCGCCGCGGGCTGAGACGCCCCCGCCCGCGGCCCGCACGTGTCCCGGTCCTCACCCCGGCGTCGGGACCCCCACCGGCCAGGTGTGGACCGGTTCACCCTGGTGCGTCAGCTCGCGGTAGCGGCGGGTGGTGGCGGCCAGCGCCGCCTCCCGGGTCAGCCCCGTCTCCAGAGCGCGGTGGTAGGTGTCGACCTGCCAGGACGCGCCGTTGACGCGGCGCCGGCAGCGCTCCTCGATGATGCCGAGGTAGCGGTCCCGGTCGGCCGGCTCCACCCCCCACGCGTCGAGCCCGGCGTGCGCCAGGGGCAGGAGTTCGTCGAGGACCAGCTTGACGGCCGGTACGCGCGCGACGCCGCCCGTCCGGCGCGGCACCGGCCACAACAGCTCGGCGTCGATGCCCTGGCGGCAGGCCGTTTCGAAGTTGGCGGCGGCGTCCTCGAACGGCAGGCGGTTCCACACCGGCCTGCTGTCCTCGGCCAGGGAGCGCACCAGACCGTAGTAGAAGGCCGCGTTGGCGATGACGTCGGTGATGGTGGGGCCGGCCGGAAGCACCCGGTTCTCCACCCGCAGATGCGGCACGCCGTCGGCGATCCCGTACACCGGGCGGTTCCAGCGGTAGATCGTCCCGTTGTGCAGCACCAGCTCCTGGAGGGAGGGAATCCCACCGTCCGCCAGCACCCGCAGCGGGTCCTCCTCGTCGCAGATCGGCAGCAGCGGCGGGAAGTAGCGCAGGTTCTCCTCGAACAGCTCGTACGCCGAGGTCACCCAGCGCTCGCCGAACCAGGTGCGCGGGCGTACGCCCTGGGCGCGCAGCTCGGCGGGCCGGGTGTCGGTGGCCTGCTCGAACAGCGGCGGGCGCGACTCGCGCCACAGCTCACGGCCGAAGAGGAAGGGCGCGTTGGCTCCGACCGCGATCTGTACGGCGGCGACGGCCTGGGCGGCGTTCCACACCGCCGCGAAGCGGGCAGGCGTGACCTGGAGGTGCAGCTGCACCGAGGTGCAGGCGGCTTCCGGGGTGATGGATCCGGAGGTGCAGACGAGGCGTTCGACGCCTTCGATGTCGAGGGTGAAATCCTCCCCGCGGGCGGCCACGATCTGGTCGTTGAGCAGCACGTAGCGGTCCGCGTCGGAAAGGTTCGCCGAAACGAGGTCCCGCTGGGCGAGCGTCGGAAGAATTCCGATCATCAGGATCCCGGCGCCGACCTCGCCCGCTTTGCGTTCGGCGTACCCGAGGCCGGTCCGCAGCTCCTCGGAGAGCTGGTCGAAGACCCGGCCGCCGAGCCGGTGCGGGGCGATATTCACTTCGAGGTTGAACATCCCGAGTTCGGTCTGGAAATCCTTGCTCGCAATGCGCTCCAGAACCTCCGCGTTCATCATGCGCGGCATACCGTCGGGCCCCACGAGGTTCAGCTCGATCTCCACACCCATCAGATTCCTCGGGCGATCGAACCTCCGTTCGGTCAGGAGCCGCCCCAGCCCCTCCAGGCACTGCTGGAGCTTCTGCCGGTACGCGTGCCGATCGGACAGGTCGACCTCGCCCGCCACGACCTTCTCACCCATCTAAGCGTCCCTCCTCGGATGGGCAGCCGGTCCGTCCGGCCGCGTGCGTCACGGTCGATAATGCCCCGGTTGGCTGATCTATAACGTCCCCTGGGCGGGGCCCGGGTAGTAAGCTGGTACGAACCGGCCCCGGGCACATGCTTTCGGCATACAGCAACATGCGGATTCCGCTCCTTCGGGAATCGTGAAAAACACCGACGCGTTTCGGCCGACCGCCCTGGGCGGACCTTTCCTGGCCAGCCGTGTACCCCGTTCCTCGAACCGGGATGAATGCCGCATCACCAGGACCTGAATCCGACTTGCCCGTAATACAGCGGACCGCTAGCCGAAACACCCCCTGAACACGTGTCGTATAAACTTTGCGAACGAGGCAGAGAGTTGGCGACCCGGCCCCTGTCACCCCGGCCCCCCTCTGACCCCGCGTCATCGCAGACAGCGCCGTCCGCAACGCCCACGCGTCACCGTGTCTCCGAAGTGAGAGGCGACCCACCATGCCGCTGCATGTTCCCCCGGCTCCCGCGCCCGCCCTGCGCAGCGTCCTCGCGGCACTCGGTTCCCCCACCGCCGTCCGCGCGGCCCACACCCCCGCCCTGCGCGCCGCGCAGGGCCCGCTGACCCCCGAACTCCCGCTGCCGGTCCACGTGCTGGACCGCATCACCCCGGGCGCCCGCGCCCCGCACAGCCGACTGGCCGGCTGGCGCTTCCTCATCAGCGACGCGGGGAGCGCGGTCGCCGCGGCGGACACCATGCTCACCCCGGACGGCTGGGCCTTCTCGCACTTCTTCGAAGGGCCCTACATCGCCTCCACCCAGCGCGCGCTGCGCCAGGCCGAGGCGCTCACCACGGACGTCGAGGCCCGGCTGCTCTCGGTGCCCGAGCTGTACATGCTCACCCTGTGGCTGCGGCGCGACCTCACGGCCGACCCCGAGTCGGGCGAGCTGGACCCGGCCGACCTGCTGGTGCCGCTGGCGCCCGCCCCGCCCGGCATCTGCGCCCACCGGCCGCACCGGGTCTCCGAGCTGCTGCCGGTGATGACCCTGCGGCTCACCCCCGCGCCGCTGCTGAGCCAGCCCGCCTGACGGGCCGGCGGGCCCGCCGAGCCGGCCGGCCCGCCACCGCGGTCGCGCGCCTGCCAGGACCACCACAGCGCCCCGGAGCCCCCTGCGGCCCGGGGCGCTGTCGCGTACGCCCGCGCGCGCTCTCCTCCGTACGGGCTAGTCCGTAACGGTCAGTACGAACCACCCGAAGAGGCAGGGCAGTTGAGTTGAACCGGCCGCACGAGTGATGCGTCAATATGCGGTAGGAAGTGGTGCCGTGAAATCCCTGCGGATTGACGTCCGTGGGGCAACACTGGGAGCGCACCGACCGACTGAGCAACGGGGGGCGGCCATGAACACCGCATCGAGCCGCAGGACATTCACTACTACGACGCAGCGAGAGAACGCATCCATGTGCCAGCACCAGCCAGCCTGCCCGACAGCCGACTCCGCCGACCGGGAGGCCGCGCAGCTCGTGGCGCACCACCCGGAGCAGGGCTGGAGCCTGCTGTGCAACGGCGTCCTGATCTTCGAGGACACCGGTGAGCTGCTGCCGGACGGGCGGATCATCGCCCCGCACCGGGCACTGACCGCAGGACAGGTGGCGAAGGCCGCTTAGCGCGGGCCACGGGCACGGACGCCGCGCCGCGCCGCACAGGAGAACAGCACCGCACAAGAAGGGGCCGGCCCGGGGAGGAACTCCCCGCACCGGCCCCGACGTATGTCAGCCGTAGACGGCCCTACGTCAGTGGTCGTACTCGTCCAGCGGAGGGCAGGAGCAGACCAGGTTGCGGTCGCCGAAGGCGCCGTCGATGCGACGCACCGGCGGCCAGTACTTGTCGGCCTTCGAGACCCCGGCCGGGAAGACCGCCTCCTCGCGGCTGTACGCGTGGTTCCACTCGCCGCCCAGCGCCGCCGCCGTGTGCGGGGAGTTCGCCAGCGGGTTGTCGTCGGCGGGCCACTCGCCCGAGGCGACCTTTTCGATCTCGCCACGGATCGCGATCATCGTCTCGCAGAACCGGTCGATTTCGATCAGGTCCTCGGACTCGGTCGGCTCGATCATCAGCGTGCCGGCCACCGGGAACGACATGGTCGGCGCGTGGAAGCCGTAGTCGATCAGACGCTTGGCGATGTCGTCGACGCTGACGCCGGTCGCCTTCGAGAGCGGCCGCAGATCCACGATGCACTCGTGCGCCACCAGGCCGTTGGGGCCGGTGTAGAGCACCGGGTAGTGCGGCTCCAGGCGCTTGGCGATGTAGTTGGCCGCGAGGACCGCGACCTGCGTGGCGCGCTTGAGGCCCTCGGCACCCATCAGCCGGACGTACGCCCACGAGATCGGCAGGATGCCGGCCGAGCCCCAGGGGGCGGCCGAGATCGGGCCGACACCCGTCTCGGGGCCGGCGGTCGGCTGGAGCGGGTGGTTGGGCAGGTACGGCGCGAGGTGCGCGCGCACACCGACCGGGCCCACACCGGGGCCGCCGCCGCCGTGCGGGATGCAGAACGTCTTGTGCAGGTTCAGATGCGAGACGTCGCCGCCGAACTTGCCCGGCTTGGCGAGGCCCACCAGCGCGTTGAGGTTGGCGCCGTCCACATAGACCTGGCCGCCCGCGTCGTGCACCTCGCCGCAGATGTCCGCGACGTGCTCCTCGAACACCCCGTGCGTGGACGGGTAGGTGATCATCAGCACCGACAGCTCGTCGCGGTACTGCTCGATCTTGGCGCGCAGGTCCGCGATGTCGACCTCGCCGTCGTCGGCGGTCTTCACCACGACCACCTTCATCCCGGCCATCACGGCGCTGGCCGCGTTGGTGCCGTGGGCGGAGGACGGGATCAGACAGACCGTGCGCTGGTCGTCGCCGTTGGCGCGGTGGTAGGCGCGGACCGCGAGCAGACCCGCGAGCTCGCCCTGCGAACCGGCGTTGGGCTGGATGGACACCGCGTCGTACCCGGTGACCTCGGCGAGGCGCTCCTCCAGCTCATGGATGAGCGTGAGGTAGCCCCCGGCCTGCTCGACCGGCGCGAAGGGGTGGATCTGCCCGAACTCGGGCCAGGTGACCGGCTCCATCTCGGTGGTCGCGTTCAGCTTCATGGTGCAGGAGCCGAGCGGGATCATGCCGCGGTCCAGCGCGTAGTCACGGTCGGCGAGCTTGCGCAGGTAGCGCAGCATCGCGGTCTCGGAGCGGTGCTGGTGGAAGACCGGGTGGGTGAGGAACTCGTCGGTGCGCAGCAGCGCGCCCGGCAACGTGTCGGGGGCCGAGGCGTCCAGCGCCTCGATGTCGCCCTCGGCGCCGAAGGCGGCCCAGACGGCGGCGACGCGCTCGCGGTCGGTGGTCTCGTCGCAGGCGATCGAGACGGTGTCGGCGTCGACCAGGTGCAGGTTGACCGCGCCGTCCCGGGCGGCGGCGACGGCCTCGGCGGCCTTGCCGGGGACCCGGACGGTCAGCGTGTCGAAGTACGAGCCGTGCACGACCTCCACACCGGCGGCGCGCAGGCCCTCGGCGAGGATCACCGCGTACCGGTGGGTGCGGCGGGCGATCTGCCGCAGGCCGTCCGGGCCGTGGTAGACCGCGTACATGCCCGCCATGACGGCGAGCAGGACCTGCGCGGTGCAGATGTTGCTGGTGGCCTTCTCGCGGCGGATGTGCTGCTCGCGAGTCTGCAGCGCTAGGCGGTACGCCTTGTTGCCGTC
The DNA here is from genome assembly GCF_055567715.1 of Streptomyces sp. NPDC026377. NCBI lineage: Bacteria > Bacillati > Actinomycetota > Actinomycetes > Kitasatosporales > Streptomycetaceae > Streptomyces > Streptomyces sp. NPDC026377. Next base: position 12,113 of record NZ_JBVHPV010000007.1, on the reverse strand, counting down.
CGCGTCGACGGACACGCCGACCAGACGACCGGGCAGGCTGCGGGCGAACTTCTCCTGGACCGCCATGTAGCCGGCGTGCGGGCCGCCGAAGCCCATGGGGACGCCGAAGCGCTGGGTGGTGCCGACGGCGATGTCCGCGCCGAGCTCGCCGGGCGAGGTCAGCAGGGTCAGGGCGAGCAGGTCGGCGGCGACGGTGACGATCGCGCCCAGCTCGTGGGCCTCGTCGATGACCGGCTTGAGGTCGCGGACCTCGCCGGAGGCGCCCGGGTACTGGAGCAGTACGCCGAACACACCGCGCTCGGCCACCTCGGCCGGGATGCCGCGGCTCAGGTCGGCGACGACGACCTCGACCCCCGTCGGCTCGGCACGCGTCTCTATGACGGCCACCGTCTGCGGCAGGGTGTCGGCGTCGACGAGGAAGACCCCGCCCTTGACCTTGCCGACGCGGCGGGAGAGCGCGAGCGCCTCGGCGGCCGCGGTGCCCTCGTCGAGCAGCGAGGCGCCGGAGGTGGGCAGTCCGGTGAGGTCGGCGACGACGGTCTGGAAGTTGAGCAGCGCCTCCAGTCGGCCCTGCGAGATCTCCGGCTGGTACGGCGTGTACGCCGTGTACCAGGCCGGGTTCTCCATGACGTTGCGCAGGATCACCGGCGGGGTGAACGTGCCGTAGTAGCCCAGGCCGATCATCGGCGCCAGGACCTTGTTGCGGTCGGCGAGGGAGCGCAGCTCGGCCAGGACCTCGGCCTCGGTGCGGGCGCCGGGCAGACCCAGCGCCTCGGCGCTCTTGATCACGTCCGGCACCGCCGCGGCGGTCAGCTCGTCGAGCGAGCCGTAGCCGACCTGCGCGAGCATCTTCGCCTGGGCCTCGGCGTCGGGCCCGATGTGACGCTGCTCGAAGGGGATGCCACGCTCGAGCTCGGTGAGCGGCATGCGGTTGGCGGTCATTACGGAGGCCTCCTGGTCTGCACGACCTGCGAGGGGCACCGCGGCGCGGGTGCCCGGACGGCCTCCCCCTCTGTCATCTCAACCTGAGAGCTTCACCGGGGCGCGTGGGGGCGTCCCGGCTTTCACCGTCGGTGAGGAAGGGGTGCGCGCTCGGGCCTTCGCCCGTACGTCCCCCGTCCTGCTTTCCAGAGTGACCTCGTCCGCGCGGTACGTGGGCCTGAGAGATTCCGGGGAGGATTTGCTCCTTCGGCGCCTCCGGACATCTTTCCGGAGGACTCTCCCGCACGGGGTCAGCAGCCATCGCCAGCCTACCAGCGCGTCCCGGCCCTGATCCTTCGAGTGGCCGACACCCCGGTTGTGCACTTTCGTAGTGTTACGAGCAGTTGCGACCTGTTGGAGGGACCGTGCAGACCGATATCGATCCGCGCAGCCTGATCGGCCGCAAGGCGTTCGACCGTAACGGCAACAAGATCGGCACGGTGGACGAGGTCTACCTCGACGACGCCACCGGAGTCCCCGAGTGGGCCGCCGTACGCACCGGCCTGTTCAGCCGGGACGCCTTCGTCCCCCTGGAGCCCAGCGCCCTCGTCGACGAGGCGCTGCACATCCCCTACGACCGGGCGCTGATCAAGGACGCTCCCGACTTCGGCGTCGGCCGCCACCTCTCCCCCGAACAGGAGCTCCAGCTCTACCACCACTACGGTCTGGACATCGCCGCCCCCGATCCGCTGCCCGGCACCGACCGGGACTTCGGACGGCTCGCGGGCGAGGAGGACGACGCCTGACCCAGCGCACCGCCGGGCTCTCCCGGTCCGCCGTCACCCGTCTGCTCCTGCCCGGCCCCTTCACCCGTCCGCCCGCCCGCCCCGTGCCCTGCCGGGTCCACCAGCGGCAGCGGCTCGGATGGCTCCAGGTCGGGGTCGTCCACCCGGAACGTCCGCACCCGGCCGGGCACGGGGGAAGTGGGCGTCTCGAACCGGACGGTCACCCGGCCCACTCCGCTGCCCTGCACCCAGCCGGGGCCGAAAACGCGGTGGTGCACATCGTGCCCTGCCAGCCAGCGCCGCTCGGCCGGGTCCACCGTCTCGGGCTGCTCGGGGGCCACCGCCTCCGCCTCGGTCCCGTCGGGCGCCGGCTCGGCCGGGTCCTGCCCGCCGGCCGCGCGCTCGCCCGCCGCCTGGGCGAAGAGGTCCTCCTGGGTGAAGTCGGCGAGGCCGCTGACCCCGACACCCAGCAGACGCACGCCGCCCGTGGTGTCGACGGAGTCGAGCAGCCGGCCGGCCGCCTCGCGCACCACGGCGAGGTCGTCCGTGGGCCCGCGCAGCGTCTCCGACCGGGTCAGGGTGGAGAAGTCGTATCTGCGGACCTTCAGGACGATCGTGCGGCCGGAGTGCCCGGACGCCCGCAGGCGCTGCACACAGCGGTCCGCGAGCCGTCCCACCTCGGTCATCACCCGCACCCGGTCGTGCAGGTCCACGTCGAAGGTGTCCTCCACCGACACCGACTTGGTGTCCCGCTCGGCCACCACCGGCCGGTCGTCCAGCCCGAGCGCCATCCGGTGCAGCGAGGCCCCGTGCGCCTTGCCCAGCAACCGGACGAGCTCGTCCTCCCCCGCCTCGGCCAGATCCGCCACCGTCGTCATCCCCGCCCTGCGCAGATGCTCACCCGTGGCGGGCCCCACGCCCGGCAGCGTCCTGACCGGCATCGGGGCGAGCAGCTCCCGCTCGGTGCCGGGCTCGATGAGCATCAGCCCGTTCGGCTTCGCCTCCTCCGAGGCGATCTTCGCGAGCATCTTGGACCCCGCCAGCCCCACCGACCCCGTCAGACCCGTCACCGCCAGGATGTCCGCACGCAGCCGCTGACCGGCCTCACGGGCCGACTGGGCGTCCCGCGCCACTCCCCCGGCCTCCAGGTCCACAAAGGCCTCGTCGAGGCTCAGCGGCTCCACCAGGGGCGACAACCGCCCCAGCAGCTCCATCACCTGCTCGCTGATCGAGCGGTAGAACGTGAAGCGCGGGACCAGATACGCGCCGTTGGGACAGAGCCGTCTCGCCTGCGCCATCGGCATCGCGGAGCGCGCGCCGAAGCGCCGTGCCTCGTACGACGCGGTGGCCACCACACCGCGCGGCCCCAGGCCGCCCACGATCACGGGTTTTCCGCGCAGGCTGGGCTTCGACGCCTGCTCTGCGGCGGCGAAGAAGGCATCCATGTCCAGATGCAGGATGGTCGGCGCGGCTCTCACACCACCGATGCTGCCTCACACCACTGACAATCGGCCCTCCCGGGCCCGGCCGCCCCTCAGACCGCGCGGTTGCGGCGCCGGGCCAGCTCGTCGGCCGGGTTGTTCCCGACCAGCGTCTCGCCGGTGTCGACCCGCTCGCCGTGCAGCTGGGACAGCGCGGTCTCCACATCGCGCCACACCACGCCGACCGCGATGCCGAAGACCCCCTGGCCGCCTTGGAGCAAGGTGACGACCTCGTCGGGCGAGGAGCACTCGTACACGGTCGCCCCGTCGCTCATCAGCGTCATCCGCTCCAGATCACGAAAGCCGCGCTCCCGCAGGTGCTGTACCGCGGTGCGGATGTTCTGGAGGGCGACCCCGGTGTCCAGGAATCGCTTGACGATCTTGAGGACCACGACGTCCCTGAAGCTGTACAGCCGCTGGGTGCCCGATCCGTACGCCGGACGCACACTGGGCTCGACCAGGCCGGTACGCGCCCAGTAGTCGAGCTGCCGGTAGGTGATCCCCGCCGCCGCGCACGCCGTCGGCCCCCGGTATCCGACGGTGTCGGCATCGTCCTCGCTGTCGTGAAGGGGGTGGCCACCACTCGTACCCGGCAGAGAGCTCGCAAGCGGATACGGCCCGCTCTCCCCCGGACGTCCGGGGGCCTCCCCTGCCGTACTGTCGCCGCCGCTGCTTCTCACGCCGACCCTCCGTCCTTGAACTGCCCTCACGACGGTAGGCAGTCACTCGGGGTGCGTCAACGATCGCCACACTCGGCACGCCGAGTGATAATCACCCTGAGAGTGGTTTCGCGTACCCCTCTTCCGGGAAAGGCTACTCGAATGCCCTGGAGCCGCCGGGTTTCACGGGGCTCCGGGCGCGCGGCTCACTGGCTGTTGGTGCCGAAGTCCTCGGGCGAGATCTGGTCGAGGAACTCGCGGAACTTCTCCACCTCGTCCTCCTGCTCGTCCGGGATGGCGATCCCCGCGTCGTCGAGCACCCCGTCACTGCCGTAGATCGGCGTGCCGGTGCGCAGGGCGAGCGCTATGGCGTCCGATGGCCGCGCGCTCACCTCGACCCCGCTGGCGAAGACCAGCTCCGCGTAGAAGACACCTTCGCGCAGGTCCGTGATGCGGACCTCGGTGAGCTCCTGACCCACGGCTTCCAGCACGTCCTTGAAAAGGTCGTGCGTCAGCGGCCGCGCCGGAGCCATCCCCTGCTGGGCGAAGGCGATCGCGGTCGCCTCCCCTGGACCGATCCAGATCGGGAGGTACCGATCGCCTCCCACTTCACGCAGGAGCACGATCGGTTGGTTGGAGGGCATTTCCACCCGGACACCCACGACGTCGAGCTCGTTCACACAGCAACCCTAGGACGTGCCCGGCCGGTTTGGGTAGTCGGGGACCCCCGAGGTCAGTGCAGCCGGACCCCGAGAGCGGTCTGGACCATGGCCGCGTGGAGCCGCACGGTGAGCGCCGCGAGCTCCCTGACGGTGGCCTCCGCATGCGCCCTGGTCTGCGGGTTGCGGTGCAGACGCAGGGGTGCGACCACCTGTTCGACCAGTCCGGCCTCGCGGTCGGCGGCGGCCTTCATGGCGCGAAGATGACGCGGTTCGAGACCGAATCGGCCCAGGTCCGCCACAAGACGTGCCACGTTCACCGACTCCGCGTCGTAGCCGCCCTCAGGACCGGACGAGATCAGCCCGTAGGACTCCCACTCGGTCAGCTCCGCCTCGGTGACCTCAGCGGCCACCAGAAGCTCCGTACGCCCCACACGGGACGCCGTGGGGCGCTCGGGGTCGCCCTCGCCCCCGCCGTCCGCCAGATCGCGCGCTCCGCCCGCGGTGGGCAGCGCCGGCTGCTCACCCCGGCCGAGCGCGTCCAGATGCTCGCGGATGACCTTCAGCGGAAGATAGTGGTCCCGCTGCATCCGCAGGACCTGGGCGAGCCGCTCGACGTCCTCGGGGCTGAACTTGCGGTACCCCGACGGCGTGCGCCGGGGTTCCACGAGCCCCTCGGACTCCAGGAAGCGGATCTTGGAAATGGTGACTTCGGGGAACTCCTCGCGCAGCTGGTTCAGCACCGTACCGATGCTCATCAGCCGGTCGCCCGCGGTGGCGGTGCCGTTTCCGGCACCGCCCGTCGGTGTGTGCAGCATGGGCCTTCCCTGATGGGTCTTCCCCCTTGCGGGTCCCCCCGGACGGAGTCTGGGAGAGGGTCAGACGCCGTGCTGGCTCGCGTAGAACACCAGCCGGTACTTCCCGATCTGCACCTCGTCGCCGTTGGACAGGTCGATCGAGTCGATCCGCTCCCGGTTCACATACGTGCCGTTGAGGCTGCCGACGTCCGAGACGGTGAAACGGCCGTCCGGGTTGCGACGGAACTCCACATGGCGGCGCGAGACGGTCACGTCGTCCAGGAAGATGTCGCTCTGCGGATGCCGGCCCGCCGTGGTCAGCTCGCTGTCCAGCAGGAAGCGGCTGCCCGAGTTGGGCCCGCGGCGCACCACCAGGAGGGCGGAGCCCAGCGGCAGCGCGTCCACCGCGGCCTGCGCCTCCGGCGACAGCGACGGCAGCGCCGTCTGGCCCGTCACCTCGGAGTCGTAGGCCTCCAGACCGGAGATCGAGATCGTCGACGTGGTCTCCGCGGCACGCTCGGGGACCGCACCCGGGCGCAGCGGCGCCCCGCAGTTGGAGCAGAAGCGGCTCGCGGCCGCGTTGCTGTGCCCGCACCTCGTACACACCGGCATGGACGGATCCTCCTGCCCCGGCTGGACCGCGTGGGAGCTGGTCGCGTACGGATCGGACGCGAACCCGCCACCCTGCCCCGCACTCGACGGGTCCTGGAAACCTATGCGGCCGGGACCGGCAGGGTCAACAGAAGACGCGCCCGGACCGCCCGGAATGTCGCCACCGGGGTGGCCCACCTCATCGCGGAACAGCGGGCGCTCGCCGCCCTGCTCCTCCGTCTGTCCACGACCCCGGGCACGGTGCCGGGCGGAGCCGGAGCCACCGTCCTCACGTGCGCTCTTGCCGAACAACTTCGCAAACAACTTCACGGGCGATTCCCCTTGACCGAAACAGACCCGCCCGTGGGGCAGGACGAACCCAGAATCAACACACCGGCCGACCCGGACATCCTCACAACGTCCGTATCCGCCAAACAGTTTCCACCACGCACCACGAGTTGGGTGCGCCGACCCCCCGCAAGCTCATGCCCTTGTGCGGTCCGGGACATGCGGCCCCGCGTCACCGCGAGGACGACCGAGCGTAATCAGGCCGCTTCACCGGTCGCAAGGCATCCACGACGATCTTGTCGGAACGGACCACCGTGGCCGTGGCCTGCTCCTTCTCCAGAGTCTGCACCACACCGCCGGGGATGTTGAGCGCGGGTTCGAGATCCTGTGGCTTCCCGATCACCTTGAAGACGTAAGGCGCGGTGGCCCGGTGGCCGTCGATCTCGATACCGCCGTCCGCGTCCGAGAAATAGGTGTTGGCGACCACCCGGACGTCGTTGACCTGGATGGCCTCCGCGCCGGCCGCCCGCAGCTCCTGGATGGTGTCGAGCAGTTTGTCCGCCTCGACCGCCTTCTTGGAGTCGGTGATGGTCAGCGTGATGCCGGGGCCCTGAGCGGCGACCGTGCCGGCCAGGATGCCCAGCTGGCGCTCCTTCTCCAGGGTCTGCTTGCGCGCCTCCGCCGCCTGGTTGGAGCTGGTCTCCAGCTCGGTGCGCTGCCCCTCCAGCCGCGTCTTCTCGTCCTCCAGCCGCTTGGTACGGGAGTCGAGCTCGTCGAGGATGCGCACCAGGTCCTCCTGGCGCGCCCCGCGCAGCGCGCTGTTGTCGCTGGTGGAGCGGACCTGGATGGCCAGTCCCAGCCCCAGCACGAACAGCAGCAGGGCCACGATCAGTTGGGCCCGGGTCACCCGCGGCGGCCACAGCCCGGCGGCCAGCCGCTGGCGGCCCGTCACCTGCGGACCCGAAGGCTCCTGGGGCTCGGGGGCGGGCGCGGGGGGCGCCGGGGGCGGGCCGGGAGGCACCGGCGTACCAGGGGTTACCGGTGTACCGGCGGAATTCGGCAGGCCGGGGGCGCCGGGCGTGTCGGGCCGAGGCGGCTCCGGCGTGGAAGGAGTGCCTCCGGCGCCCGGACCCGGCGTGCGCCCCGGCTCCTGCGCGGGCGTTTCTTCGCTGCTCATCGGCCTCACGCCCGGAAGACGTGGCGGCGGATGGCCGCGGCGTTGGAGAAGATCCGGATGCCGAGCACGACGACCACGCCGGTCGACAGCTGCGCGCCCACCCCCAGCTTGTCACCGAGGAACACGATCAGGGCCGCCACCACGACGTTCGACAGGAAGGACACCACGAAGACCTTGTCGACGAAGATGCCGTCGAGCATGGCCCGCAGACCACCGAAGACCGCGTCCAGCGCGGCGACGACGGCGATGGGCAGATACGGCTCGACCACCGCGGGCACCTCGGGCCGGACCAACAGTCCGACCACGACTCCCACGACGAGGCCAAGTACGGCGATCACGATGTGCCTTTCCTTGTGGCGGCCGCGCCCCTGCCGGCGCCGGTGGCCTGCGGCTGTGCTGTACGTACGATCAGGCTCGGCGCGGCCGGCAGGCGCACCTCTGTCTGCTCCGAGATGCTGGAACGGATGCCGTAGTTCTCCTGGAGCACATGGAGGTACTGGCCGTCGGCACTGTCCTGGAAGGCGGTGCTGAGCTTCTTGCCGTCCCCCACCGCGAGCACCGTGTACGGCGGCACCAGCGGCCTGTTGTCGACCAGTATGGCGTCGCCCGCCGCCCTGATCGCCGAAAGAGCGGTCAGCCGCTGTCCGTTGATGGCGACGGCCTCCGCGCCCGACTGCCACAGGCCGTTGACCACGCGCTGCATGTCCCGGTCGCGGACCCGGCCGGTGTCGGAGAAGCCGCTGTTCTCGCGCGGGCCGCCACCGCCGCCCGTCTCGGTGTTCTTGGCGTCGTCGACGACCAGCTTCACCCCGGGGCCGTGCACCTCGGTCGCGCCCGACAGCAGAGCGACCAGTTCACCCTGGTCACCGCCGTGTTTCTCCAGTGCCTTGCGCTGGCGGTCACCGACCTCGCCACGCAGGGAGTCGACCCGCTTCTGCAGGTCGTCGGCCGCCTTGGTCTCCGCCTCCACGCGCCCGATCAGCTCCTGGCGCTCCTTGGCCACCACGGGCGCCGTTATCCGCGCCTGCGCGGCACCGACGGTCACCACCACGGCGGCGAGCACCAGACCTGCGGCCAGCCCGAGCTTCGCGCTCAGGGTACGGGGCATGCCCTCGTGACCCTCGGCCCTGCGCCGGGCCGTCGCCTCCGCGTACCCGTCGTCGAGGGCGTGGTCCATCACATTGGTCAGCAGCGACATGGACGCGTCGGGGCGGGACGGCGGAGACGGAGTGCTCCGAACGGGGGGCTGCTGCGACATGCCGCACATCGTCGCACGTCGGCGCCCCTGCCGCCGAATGGCCCCACCGGTGTGCCGGGCGGCGTCCCATGACACCGCCCGGCACCCGGTACGGACCTCAGTGGCCCGCGCTGTCCACGATCGCGGACCACTCGTCGAGCAGCGCCTGCGCGGAGGCGTCGTCGGGCCCTTCGGCCCACAGATGGGTGACCGCCTCGGCGGGGTCGGGCAGCACCATCACCCAGCGCCCGTCCGCCTCGACCACGCGGACACCGTCGGTGGTGTCCACCGAGCGGTCCCCGGCGGCCTCCACCACACGACGCATGACCATGCCCTTGACCGCCCACGGCGTGGCCAGGTCCCTGCGCAGCACATGAGCACGCGGTATCCGCGCGTCGATCTGGCTGAGCGTCAGCTGCGTCCGGGCCACCAGACCGATGAGGCGTACGAAGGCGGCGGCACCGTCGAAGACGCTGCTGAACTCGGGAATGATGAACCCGCCGCGTCCGTCGCCACCGAAGATGGTCGACTCCTCACGGCCCACCCGCGTCAGGTCGTCGGCCGATGTGGTCGTCCACTCCACCTGCGTACCGTGGTACGCGGCGACCTGCTCGGCGATACGGGTCGTGGTCACCGGCAGCGCCACCCGCCCGCTGCGCCGCTCGGCCGCGACCAGGTCGAGCATCACCAGGAGCGCCCGGTCGTCCTCGACGATCCGGCCCCGCTCGTCGACGAGCGACAGCTTCTCGCCCACCGGGTCGAACCGCACACCGAACGCGGCACGGGACGATGCCACGATCTCGCCGAGCCGCACCAGACCGGCCCGCCGGGCGTCGGCCGTCTCGGTCGGCCGCGACTCGTCGAGCCCCGGATTGATGACGAGCGAGTCGACCTGGAGCCGCCCGAGCAGACTGGGCAGGACCAGCCCCGCACTGCCGTTGGAGGCGTCGACCACGACCTTCAGCCCGGCCTCCGCGACGCCGGTCGTGTCGACCTTGCGCAGCAGCGATCCGGTGTACGAGTCGAAGACGCTGCTCGGGAACTGCAGGTCACCGATCTCACCGGGGAACGCACGCCGGTACTCCTGACGGGCGTAGACCCGGTCCAGCTTGCGCTGCCCGGCCTGGGAGAGGTCCGCGCCCCGCTCGTCGAAGAACATGATGTCCACGGAGTCCGGCACACCGGGCGAGGTCCGGATCATGATGCCACCGGCACTGCCTCGCGCGGTCTGCTGTCTGGCCACCGGCAGCGGCACGTTCTCCAGATCGCGTACGTCGATGGCGCTGGCCTGGAGTGCCGAGATCACCGCGCGCTTCAGTGCGCGCGCACCACGCGAGTGGTCACGGGCCGTGGTGACGGTCGAGCCCTTCTTCAGCGTCGTCGCGTACGCACCGGCCAGCCGTACCGCCAGCTCCGGGGTGATCTCCACGTTCAGGACGCCGGAGACACCGCGCGCCCCGAAGAGATGGGCCTGGCCGCGCGACTCCCAGATCACCGAGGTGTTGACGAACGCGCCCGCCTCGATGGTCTTGAACGGGTAGACGCGGACATTGCCCTGAATGATCGATTCCTCACCGACCAGACACTCGTCCCCGATGACGGCCCCGTCCTCGATCCGGGCCGCCCGCATGATGTCGGTGTTCCTGCCGATCACACAGCCGCGCAGGTTGCTGTGCTGCCCGATGTAGACGTTGTCGTGGACGACCGCCTTGTGGAGGAAGGCGCCCTCCTTCACGACGACGTTGGAGCCGATGACCGTGTGCTCGCGGATCTCGGCACCGGCTTCGACCTTCGCGTAGTCGCCGATGTAGAGCGGGCCGCGCAGCTCGGCGTCCGGGTGGACCTCGGCGCCCTCCGCGACCCAGACGCCTGGCGAGATCTCGAAGCCGTCGATGTCGACATCGACCTTGCCTTCGAGGACGTCGGCCTGCGCCTTCACATAGCTCTCGTGCGTGCCCACGTCCTCCCAGTAGCCCTCGGCGACATAGCCGTAGATCGGCTTGCCCTCCTTCATCAGCTGAGGGAAGACGTCACCGGACCAGTCGACGGACGTGTCGGCCTCGACGTAGTCGAAGACCTCCGGCTCCATCACATAGATTCCGGTGTTCACCGTGTCCGAGAAGACCTGGCCCCAGGTCGGCTTCTCCAGGAAGCGCTCGACCTTTCCCTCTTCGTCCACGATGGTGATGCCGAATTCCAGCGGGTTGGGCACCCGGGTCAGGCACACCGTGACCAGTGCGCCCTTCTCCTTGTGGAAGTTGATGAGATCCGTCAGATCGAAATCGGTGAGGGCATCACCGGAGATGACGAGGAAGGCATCGTCCTTCAGGGCCTCTTCGGCGTTCTTGACGCTGCCCGCGGTGCCGAGCGGCTTCTCCTCATGGGCATAGGTGAGCTCCATTCCGAGCTCTTCTCCGTCGCCGAAGTAGTTCTTGACCAGCGAGGCCAGGAACTGCACGGTTACGACGGTTTCATGCAGCCCATGCCGCTTGAGCAGCCGTAGCACATGCTCCATGATCGGCCGGTTGGCCACCGGCAGGAGCGGCTTGGGCATGCTCGAGGTCATGGGGCGAAGGCGTGTTCCTTCGCCACCGGCCATCACGACGGCCTTCATGTCGGAAGCGTCCTCCTTGACGAGACAACGGTCTAGCCGACTGCACCCGTCCGGGTGGGATCCCTGGCATCAAGCGCGGATCCCTCGGCTCCGAAGGACCGCCGACGAGCTCAATCGGCCTCTGAGTCCGCCTTGACCAGCCGGCGGACCTGAACCACATACAGGATCCCTGCCCACCAATACAGAGTTGTACCCCATCCGGCGAACGCCCATCCGAAAATCGCTGCCAGATCCGCGAGCCATCCGCTTCCATCGCTCAGCAGTAGCAACGGGAAGGCGTACATGAGGTTGAAGGTGGCGGCCTTACCCAGGAAGTTCACCTGCGGCGGCGGATAGCCGTGCCTGCGGAGGATTCCCACCATCACCAGAAGCATCAGCTCCCGGGCCAGAAGGGCAGCGGTCAACCAAAGAGGCAGAATCTCCCGCCAGGTGAGCCCGACGAGGGTGGAAAGGATGTACAGCCGGTCCGCGGCCGGGTCGAGCAGCCGGCCGAGACTGCTGATCTGGTTCCAGCGCCGGGCGAGCTTGCCGTCCAGGTAGTCACTGACACCGCTGAGCGCCAGGACGAGCAATGCCCAGCCATCGCTCTTGGGCCCGCCGAACTCGGGGCGGAGGATCAGCCACAGGAACACGGGTACGCCGACGAGGCGCGCCATGCTGAGGATGTTGGGGATGGTGAGCACCCGGTCCGTCTGAACGCGAGTCTCCTGGACCTCCACCCGGGGGCCTCCTGTGAACGTGCCAACGATGCCCCCTGACCTTACCGGCAGCGCAAGGGCACGAGTGCACAGGGGTGCGAGGCCGATCCGAACGGGTCCTGAACGCAAAAATGCCTCAACCCCCGGCCCAAAAGGGCACGGGGGTTGAGGCTAAAGATTGTTCGGCGGCGTCCTACTCTCCCACA